>NYTH01000040.1 GCA_002683405.1 Salinisphaeraceae bacterium
ACCCGTTAATCCGCGCAGCGGATAAACGGGCAACAAGGCCGGAACCAGCTCCCCGAGAGATTTTCAGGGGGTACCTTTTTTTCTGGCAAAAAAAGGTACTCGCATCAGCTGCGCAGCAGCGGCGAAACTCTTGTTCTTTCAGCAAAGCGAAATAGCGCGGAGCCGCGTTCACTGAGTTCTTACCCTAAAGCGCGAACATCCTTTTTATGGGCCGCCCCTCGTGAGTAGGACGCTGCGCCTGATTGGCGGTCAGCCCATCAGCGGTCAGAGTGATTCGAGAAAGTCGATCAGCGCTTCGCGCTCTGCAGTCGGCATGCTCACGACCGCGTCTCGCGCTGCCTGCGCCTCGCCGCCGTGCCAGAGGATCGCCTCGAGCAGGCTGCGCGCCCGGCCGTCATGCAGAAAGCCGGCGTTTTCAGACACGGTTTTCGCCAGGCCGATGCCCCAGAGCGGCGCGGTACGCCATTCGCGCCCGCTGGCGGCAAATTCGGCCCGGTGATCCGCCAGCGCGTCACCCATGTCGTGCAGCAGCAGATCGGTATAGGGCATGAAACGCTGATTGCTCAGCAGCGGCGCATCCGGCATGTCTCCGGTTTGCTGATGCGGTTGATGGCAGGCGGCACAGCCCACCGAGCGGAACAGCGACTCGCCGTGCTGCACCGAGGGCGCGTCAACGTCGCGCCGGGCCGGCACACCCAGGTGCCGGGAGTAGAACACCACCTCGGCGAGAATATTGTCGGAAACCTCGGGCGAACCCCCGTCCGGCGCATTCCGACAATCCGCCTGAGCCGGCTGACATTCCGATTCGGGGAACAGCGTCGTGGTCAGCCCCATGTCTCCCGCAAACGCCGCGGCGGTCTGCTGGCGCACGCTGGGCTGTCCGGCTTTCCAGCCAAAGCGGCCGATCCGGGTGGTGCGGGCGTCGAAATCCCACACGGTATTCACGCGGCCGGATATGCCGTCGCCGTCCGCATCGTCAGGATCGGCTGCGGCCCGCAGGTCAGCGGCCGGAATCGATTCCAGCAGCCCCAGGCCGATCATGGCCGGCGCGATGCGCACCGACGTTTGCAGGGCGTCGCCGGGATCGCCATAGCCGAAACGATCAAGCACGAGTTCCGGCCGCCGCAGACGGACCGTCTTGCCATCGGCCAGCGTGACGTCCACCGGCGTGTAGCGCATGGACACCCGCGCTTCTGCCGGCACGCCCGCCACCGACTGATCCTGAATCTGACCGCCGTAGACCGGGTGCGGCACCGCGCCGAACTTGCCCAGCACGTCGGCATCGGCTTCACCGGGCGCGATAGACAGCCGCACCAGCAGCGAGATGACGTCGGTTTCGCCCGCGTCCGGCGCGTGGCCCCGACCGTCCTTGATATGACAGCTCTGACAGGTGTTGGTGTTGAACAGCGGGCCCAGCCCGTCGCGAGCCGCCGTGCTCGCCGGCGCAGTCACCCAGGGCTGCTTGAAAAACGCGTTGCCCACCGAGAACCGCGCCCGCTGCGTCATGGGAATGTTGCCGACCGGCTGGGAGAAGGCGTTGGCGTCGGTGGCCCGCACCGTGGTGTCGCCCCCGGCCTGGACTGGTCCCGCTGGCTCGGACGGCCCGGTCCCGGAACCGCAGCCCGTCGTGCCCGCCGCCAGAATCAGCAGCGCAGCGCCAAGCACCTCGCGCGGATGAACAGTCAGCCGCGACAAGACGGCCATCTAGGAGGTTGCTGAAAAGGAGCCATCCTGGCTCTTTTCAGCGTCGCTGCGCGAAAACGCGGTTTTCACTTGCTCTCAAAATCAAGCACTTAGCGTGCTCGATTTAGGCGGTACATCCATGTACCGCTCGGAAACTGCCAATATGCTTCGCATTTCAGCAGCCCCTAGAAGCTGTGTCCGGCCGTATCGGCCTCGACGTCGTTCAGCCCCAGAGCGCTGGCCGCCTTTTCGATACGGCCGGCAAATACGACCAGCGCATCGATGGTCTCGCGAATCGTCCGGGCGCCTTCATCGTTACCGGGCGCGATCATCTGATCGAAACGCATGCCGTTCTCGGCCGTATCCGCCAGCGTCTGCATCTTGCCCCGGGCCACTGCCAGGGCGCGACTGGTCTGCTCCGCCAGCTCGGGCGCCTGCGCTTCAAGCAACGACTGCACGCTCGCACCCTCCAGCGTCTGGCCGGCGATAGTTTCGTAGCGGCCGCGATACACGTTGGCAATGCCGCGGAGGTTGTAGAAGTGCGACCAGTGGGTATTGTCCGAGAAGCAGTCGTGCTCATCCTCCGGCGAATTGGCGATCAGCGCGACTTTCATGCGCTCACCCGCCAGTTCGCCCAGCGCCAGGCTGCCCAGCCCCAGGAAGACTCGGCGCATGGCCTCGGCCTCGGGCAGCGCGAGCAGGGTTTGCCGGTAGTTGTCCTGCACATCCGGCGCCCATTGGCGCGTCATCTCGTTCAGATCCTCGACCAGCTTGGACGCAGTGGTTGCCAGATAGGCGCCGCGACGCTTGCAGGCCTCGGAGCCGGCAGCGGGCTCGGGCCCGTTGGTGCAAAGGCCTTCACCGGTCGCAAAATCGCTCGCCGGGCGCTCGCCCGCGCCATCGTCATAGCCGTTGAGATCCTGGCCCCACAGCAGGAACTCGATGGCGTGGTAGCCCGTCGCCACATTCGCCTCGGAGCCGCCATACTCGTTCAGGCGGGTCAGCAGCTCGGCATCGATGGTGCCGGTGTCCAGCGCGTCGCTCCCCAGGGTCAGCGAGCCTGATGCGCCGTCGACGATCAGGTTGGCATTGGCGGCGATGTTACCGCCTTCGTGCACGTAATCCGCCGCGACATAGTCGATCAGGCCCTCGTCCAGCGGCCACGCGTTTACCGCGCCCTCCCATTCGTCGACCACCGGATTGCCGAAGCGAAAGACCTCGGTCTGCATGTAGGGCACGCGGGCATCCCGCCACGCCTGACGGGCGGCGGCCAGCGTCTCGCGGTCGGGGTCGGCCAGCAGCGCCTCGATGGCCGTCTGCAGCTCGACCGCTTTCGCCTGCGCGTCGCCGAAGGTCGCGTGGGCAATGTCGGCGTACTGAGTCAGTACCTGCGGCGCCGGACTGTCCACGGGCGTGCGGGGACCGACCCACCAGAAAAAGGCCAGCGCCAATCCGGTCAGGACCACGAGAGAAAAGAGTTTATGCGAGCGCGACATAGGTCAATGAATAGCGGAGCAGGCGCTGTATTCTAATGACAATGATTCTCATTAACAACCACACGCCGGCGGCACAACCCGACCGCGAGGACCCGACTCAGCGCATGAATCGACCCTGCTGCTTCCAGTAGTAGATCAGGCCGAAGCCGAAGACCATGCCGCCCAGGTGGGCGAAATGGGCAACGCCCCCCTGCGTACCCGTCACGCCGAACATCAGCGTGATGACGCCGTAGCCCAGCACCATCCACTTCGCTTTCATCGGAATGGGGGGGATCAGCAGCATGACCCGCGCCTCGGGAAACATCATGCCGAAGGCGAGCAGAATGCCGAACACCGCGCCCGAGGCGCCCACGGTGGGCGTAGGCGTGCCGCCGGCCGTCAGGGCCAGCACGATCAGTTGCGTCACCGCCGCGCCAACAATGCAGACGAGGTAATAGAACAGAAAGCGGCGCTGGCCCCACACCTGCTCGATGATCCGCCCGAACATCCACAGACCGAACATGTTGAAGAACAGATGGCCCAGGTCTGCGTGCAGAAAGCCGTAGGTCAACAGCTGCCAGGGCATGAACTCGGGCCAGCCCGGCGGCGTGGCCAGCGGCCAAAGGGCGCCGTAGATCAGCGTGGGCTCGATGGCGTACATGCGCGCCAGAAACCCCAGGCCGTTGGCAATGAGCAGCCATTTGATCATCGGCGGGATGCTGGGCACGGCAAACGGGTCTTGTTGCATGGGCTTGCTTCAGGCGGTCGGGAGATTCATGGCGACAGGGTCAAACAGGCCCTGGTCCGCTCGGCGGGGGCACAGGATAGCGCAGGCCGTACGCGCACAGCCTAGCCCTCGTCCTCGGGCGTCTGGGCATAGGCGGTTTCCAGCGCTTCGGCGCTCACGCCCAGGGTCTGCCTGAGATGACGGACCAGCACGTCGCTGCGCCCGTGGGTCACCAGCACGCGGCGGGCGCCGGTCTGCTCGATCGTGCGCACCAGCGCCGGCCAATCCGCATGATCCGAAAGCACGAAACCCCGATCATAGCCGCGCCGGCGCCGATTGCCGCGGATACGCATCCAGCCCGACGCAAAGCCGGTCGAATGCTTGCCGAAACGGCGCATCCACGGGGTTCCGGCGGCGCTGGGTGGCGCCAGAATCAGCCGGCCGGCGAAATCCGCCTTGCGGCCCTGCTGGCTGACCGGCTCCGTGGGCAACATCCGTATGCCGGCGTCGCGGTAGACCTGGACCAGCGGCACCAGCGCGCCGTGCATATACACGGTTTCATCCGTGAGCCGGGCAAGCTCGGCCAGCAGCCGCTGTGCCTTGCCCAGCGCGTAGCAGAACAGCAGGCTGCTGCGGCCTGCGGCCGCGTTCGCCTGCCACCAGGACAGAATGTCGCGCGCCACCGCGGCGCCGTCCGGCCAGCGGTACACCGGCAGCGCGAACGTGGCTTCGGTAATGAAGGTATCGCAGGGGACCACCTCGAACGGCTCGCAGCTGGGATCTTCGTCCCGCTTGTAGTCACCCGAGGCCACCAGCACGCCGTCGTCGGTTTCAATGCGCACCTGGGCCGAGCCCAGCACGTGACCGGCAGGATGCAGCGAGACGCGCGCCGCCGCCATCCGGATCGCCTCGCCGTAGGCCAGTCCCTGAATATCCGCCTGGCGGCCCAACCGGCTGCGCAAAATGCCCAGGCCGGATTCGGCGGCAAGATAGCGCCGGCTGCCGGGACGGGCGTGGTCGGCGTGACCGTGCGTAAGGACGGCGCGCTCCACCGGCCGCCAGGGGTCGACGTGGAAATCGCCGGCGGGGCAGTAGAGGCCGTTGTCAGTCAGTTCAATCATTCAGACAGGTATTACGTGGGCCGGGCCCTGTAAACTCGGCGCCATGAGCACGCCATCATTCGACACGGCCGGCGCGGGGCCGGAAAAACTGGTCATCGCGCTGTCGTCGCGCGCGCTGTTTGACCTGGAGGCGTCCCACGAGGTCTTCATGACGCAGGGCCGCGAGGCCTACTGCCAGTATCAGATCGATCACGAGAACGATCCGCTCGAGCCGGGCGTAGCGTTCACGCTTGCGCGCAAGTTATTGACTTTGAATGAAGAATCCCGCCAGAGGGTGGAAATAATCCTGCTTTCGCGCAACAGCGCCGACACCGGTCTGCGGATATTCAACTCCATCGCCCACCACGGACTGTCCATCAATCGGGCGGCCTTTACCAGCGGGGAAAGTCCGTACCGCTACGTGGCCCCGTTCGGCGCGCATCTATTCCTGTCGGCCGACCCGGACGACGTGCGCGCGGCGCTGGAAGCCGGCTACGCCGCCGCCACCATCGTGCCCTCGCGGCCGCGCGCCTCGGGCAACGGCCAGCTGAAGATTGCGTTCGACGGCGATGCCGTGCTGTTTTCCGACGTGGCGGAACGCGTGTTCAAGGAGCAGGGGCTGGAAGCCTTCGCGCGCAGCGAGCAGAACGCGGCCAACGAGCCGCTCCCCGGCGGCCCCTTCCGCGGCTTTCTGGAATCGCTGTACCGGATCCAGGCGGAGTTCGACCAGCCCAACTGCCCCATCCGTACCGCGCTGGTCACGGCGCGCGGGGCGCCGGCGCACGAACGGGTCATCCGCACTCTGCGCGCCTGGAACATCCGTATCGACGAGGCCCTGTTCTTGGGCGGCAAGTCCAAATCCGAATTCCTGCGCTCCTTTGGCGCCGATATATTTTTCGACGACCAGCAGACGCACATCGGCGCCGCCTCGGAACACGTGGCGGCCGGACACGTCCCCCACGGCGTGGCCAACGAGTAGCCGGCTTGGCGACGCTGATTGCCTGGGCGGTGGTCGCCGGCCTGTGTTGTCTGGCCGTCGGACTCGTGCTGCAGCCGCTGTGGCGCCGGCGCCACCTGGCGCGCGTGGCAGAGCGCAGCGCCGGCGAGCATATCGAGGCTGCGCTACCGAAGGCCGTCGCCTGCTGGCCGGCACTGACCGGCGCACAGCGTCAGCGTCTGATTCACCAGCTGCGCATCTTCCTGCACGAAAAGCAGTTTCATGGCTGCAACGGCCTGGACATTACCGACGACATGCGCTGCATCATCGCGGCCAATGCCTGCCTGCTGCGGCTACAGGCCGACGCCGACTGCTTCCCGGCGGTGCGCCATATCCTGGTCTATCCCGGCGGGTTCTGGGTGCAGCATGATCAGCCCGACGCGGACGGACTGGTCAGTGACGAGCCGGCCCTGCTCAGCGGCGAGGCCTGGGACGCAGGTCGCGTGATTCTCTCCTGGGAGGATTGCGAGGCTGCCGCCCGCGGGGACGGCGGCAACGTCATTGTTCACGAGTTTGCCCACCAGCTGGACTACGAGGCCACGCAGGCGGATGGCGCGCCGCCCCTGGCTGACTACGAGACGTGGGCCCGCGTTTTCGGTGAAATCTTCGAGCAGCTGCGCGATACCGGCTCGCCCGTGCTTGACCTGTACGGCGCCAGTGAGCCGGCGGAGTGCTTTGCGGTGGCCACGGAGAGTTTTTTCCAGCAGGGCGACGCCCTGCAGGCGCACCACCCGGCGCTGTATGACCTGCTCAGCACCTACTTCGCGGTGGACACGCGGCGGCCAAGCTGATCAGGGCGCCGGCAGCGGACCCACAACGCGAACTTCAAACAGCTTCGGCCAGCGCTTGCCGGTGGCGAAAATCCGCTTTGTCCCGGCGTCGTAGGCAATGCCGTTGAGCACGTCCACGCGATAGCCGGCGGGCAACGCCCGCTTGAGTGCCGACGCGTCGATGCGCCGGGTGACCACGCCGCTGTCCGGGTCGATGACCACGATCCAGTCGGTCGGCCAGACGTTGGCCCACAGCTCGCCTTCGATGAATTCGAGTTCGTTGATGCGCGGCAGCGGCTGATTGTCGATGGTGACAGGCAGCCGGCCGACCGGCGTCAGAGTCTCCGGATCGAGAATGCGCAGCACATGGCTGCTGTCGCTCATGTACAGACGCTCGCCGTCGAAGGCCAGGCCCCAGCCTTGACCTTCGTATTCGAAGCGGTCGACAATATCGAAAGTCTCAAGGTCGAACACCAGCCCCTGGCCGGCGGTGTAGGTCAGCATGACAAGGCGATCGCCTACCCGGGCCAGCCCTTCGCCGAAGTAGCGATCCTCCAGATTGACGCGCCGAACCACCTCACCGCTTTCCACGGACACCTGCCGCAGCGAGGAATGACCTATCAGCCCGGTGCTCTCGAGCAGGGCGCCGTCGTAAAACAGCAGCCCCTGCGTGAAAGCGCTGGTGTCGTGCGGGTGGGTCGCCACGATCTCCAGGCGGTACAGATCCGGCAGGCCGGCCCGGCCGGTCGGCCAGACGAGCAACAGGCAGACGGCCAGCAGGAGTGGGCGACTAGCGCGCCACACCACGAGCCGAGGCAATCTGCCAATTGAGAATGCGGCGTTTGGCCTCCACCAGAATACCGATATCCGACCGGCTCAGCGGGCCCATGTTGACCTGTTCGGTATAGAGCTGGGTATCGCTCTGTCCCGGCTCGCCCACTTCGATGGCAATCGTGATTTCGGTCACCAGCAGATCAGCATTGCCGTTATAGGCCGTGCCGTTCAGGTATTCATCGAATTCCACATCGGCGTCCAGGTCAAGCTTCTTGAGCGCCACCGGCGGCAGCTCGCGGGACCGCTGTTGCGACACGCGGCCGGGAAACTGCTCCTGACAGCGGCGTCGGATGTCGGCCGCTTCCGCCGGACTCTCGGCCACCGCAATACCGCGCAGCACACACTCGTTGTAATCCTCGGCTGATTGCAGGCTGCTGCCACAGGCAGACACCGCCATCACGAGCAGCGCGACGGCCGACGCGCGAAGAAGATTGTGATGCCCGCGGGGCATGGGGGCTCCTCGATACTGAGTGTCGTCAGTTTGTCCCAGAACCGCACCGTTGGCAAAAGACCGACGGTAGCGCGAACATCGGGCCGTCAGTCACTCTGAGCGCTGCCCGCGGCCGCAGCCACCAGGCCCTGGCGCAATCCGGGCAGCAGGTCCGCAATGAGCCGCTGATTCGATCGGCCGGCAAAGACATCGCTGACAAGGGCCCCGAGTTCGCCCGCGGAATGCTGCCGATGCGACAGGATCAGCGGGATGTCCGAATCGCGGTGCGACGGGCTGCCGTGCCAGGAACTGTAGGGGACGGCAAAATGGTAACGGTCCTCGGGGGTTGGCGCGGTTGCCGTTGTTGGCGACCAAAATCACGTTGCCGGCGACCGGATCAGCGCCGTGCTGCCAAGCCGGACGCGGCAAGTCGGCCTGCTCCTGCATGCGAGAGCGGGGCCCGGTCAATGCCGTCAATTGCCGGCAGCAGAATCTCGGCGGCGTCCGGCGCCACCCGGTGTTTCTGCAGCTCTGTCTGTTCCCCCGCCAGCCAGTACTCGACACTCTGTACGCAGCCGCGCAGTCGCCCGCTGGCCGCCGAGAGGGCAACCATCTCGAATCAATGTCCCGGCTTCGGGATCACGGCGCGCGAGTAGCCGCTACCAATGCCGCAAACAGCGCCCGCTGATCGCGCCGGTAGGGCAGGTATTCCGGATGCCACTGCACGCCCAGCACGAACCCCTGCTCGTACTCGATGGCCTGGACAATACCGTCGCGGTCCCGCGCCGTGATTTGAAGATTCTGGCCCAGACGCCGAACGGCCTGATTGTGCAGGCTGTTGACGCGGCAGCGCTGTTTCCCGGTAATGCGCTCAAGCAGGCTGCGCCGTCTGATCGCCACCGGCTTGCAGGGCCAGGGGTTGCGGCGGCGGCTGGTGCGGCGACGCCGCTGACGCAGATCGCGATGCAGCGATCCGCCCAGGACCACATTCAGCAGCTGCGCGCCGCGACAGATCCCCAGCACCGGCAGCTCGTCGCGCAGCGCCTCGCGCAGCACGCTCATCTCGAACGCGTCACGCTCCGGGTCTTCGCCCGACAGATTGGCGCCCAGCAGTTCGTCATACAGACCGGGTGCGATGTCGGCGCCGCCGCCGATGATCACGCCGTCAAGTTTAATGGCCGGCAGTCCCGTTTCCGCCGTCAGACGCACGGGCCTGGCGCCGGCCCGGCGTAGCGCATACCGGGTGAACCACCAGGCAGGCACGAACCGGCCGGTGGGGCCGGTCACCCCGATGATCGGGCGGGAAGCCACTGGGATGACGTGAAGCCCGCGCGCCTCAGGCGCTGCCCTCGGCCCAGGCGCGGGCGCGGCTGGTCCACCCCCGGATCAGGCCCGTTACGGGGCTGTGCAGATGCTCGGCGTATTCGCGTGTCG
Organism: Salinisphaeraceae bacterium; assembly: GCA_002683405.1. GTDB lineage: Bacteria > Pseudomonadota > Gammaproteobacteria > Nevskiales > Salinisphaeraceae. The sequence goes on from NYTH01000040.1 coordinate 9,451, forward strand.
CGGCGGCCAGTCGCTGCGGATCGCTCGCCAGCCGCTCGACCGCCAGCCAGTGCGTCCAGGGTATGCGCACGCTCCAGTCGTCGCGCTCGATTTCGCAGTTGGGCAGGCGGTAGTGCAGGGTGGGCCGCGCGTTGACCAGGCCATCGTCAATGGCTTCGTCCACCCGGGCCCGGTCCAGGTGCGCAAATAGCGGAAGCATGTCCATGGCGCGGTTGCGCGATGCGTTGTGCGACAGGTAGTCGTTGATCAGGCCGGCCTGATCGGGTCCGTAGTCCGCGCGCGTGAGCTGCTTCAGATAATCACGGCCGTAGTGCTGGATGTAGGGGAACACGCGCCTGGAGATATCCACTTCGGATACCTCAAGGAGCCAGTCGTAGAGCACGACGTAGGCCCGCAGGTAATCGCGAATGGTGGTCGCATCGGTGCCGGGCAGCTCGGGGTTCAGATGCAGCCCGAAGGCGTAGATGGCCGACTCGCCCGTGCCCTGCGCGCCGGCCTCGCGCAGACCCTCGGTAATCGGCTCGAGTTCGTGCAGACGGCTGACCGGCACGGGCGGGCAGACGATTTCATAGGGCACCACCTGTTTCGCCACGGCGGCGAGCACATCCTCGGACAGTTTCTCCAGCGCCACCATGCCGCCGTGACCCTCATGCGGCTCGCGCCCGAGTTTCTTCAGATAGGCGTAGTCCAGCTCGATCTTGAAATCGCCCAGCGGCGTGTCCTGAATTTCGTACTCGTAGGGCGATTCCGGCTCGATGCTGCCCCCGACGGCGGCCTTGACGATCTTCGCGATCTTCTCGATGCCCAGCCCCGTGAATTCGTACTCGACGCCCACGCGCCGCTCGTCGCCGTGCTCGGTTTCGGTCCGGGGCGGTAAATCAAACGGTTGGCGCTGGCTCATGAATCCTCGCGAAAATGCCCGGCCTCGGGAGCCTAAGGGTTGGCGGCGCCTGCCGACTTCGGCAAGCTGGTATGCCATTCTTTATTGCGGTGTTTGCACCGAATTCAAGCGTCATCATCACAAGCACGAGTAACATGGCTATGACGCTTGGCCGGGCATGACGCTAGTGTAGTGAGTCACATTTGATGGCACATTAGACCGAGTTCCATTTTTCGTCAGGCAAGGCGCGCCGACGAGTCATAGCCGTAGCTATGGCGAGGAGGTGCAACGCCGC
>NYTH01000041.1 GCA_002683405.1 Salinisphaeraceae bacterium
AAAAAAAAAAAAAAAAAAGCCGGTCGCACAGGCGCTGTTCGTCCGGCGATAGCGCCATTCAGGCAGGCAGTTGGCTGCTATTCGTCATCCGGCGCCTGAATGCGCGACACGACGTTGAAGTCGAAGAACAGGCTGATGTTGTAGAACAGCGGTTCCTTCACGTCGTAATCCACGGACAGCTCACGGCCATTCTTTACGCGCCTGACCTTCACGTCGCGGCCCTTGATGTTGGTCACGTAGCCGCTGTCGAACCGGCGCTGGATACGGCTCTGAATCTCGGCACCGGAGGCCTTGGCCAGCTCCGGCTGGCTCGAAGCCCAGGCCAGCGTGCTCTTGATATCGTAATAGTTCATGTAGATGGGCACGGCCTTGATAAGCACCAGCAGAATCATGCCGAGCGTGCCCAGCACGTACATCCATCCCCATATCGTCAGCCCGCGCTGGCGCTGCGGCCAGCCGGCGTGTGCAGATTGCGTCATTCGATGATCTCCCCCAGTCGTGCGAAGCGCAGATCCCAGTTCTCCGTGTCCAGACTCATCCAAATCATGAATGCCTTGCCCACCAGATGGTGTTCCGACACAAATCCCCACACCCGGGAATCGGCGCTGTTGTCGCGGTTGTCGCCCATCACGAAGTATTCGTTTTCAGGCACTTCCGCGCGCAAGTTTAGCGCACCGCGACTGTTGACCGACAAGACGGTGTGCGTGTGTTCGCCCAGCACCTCCGTGAACGCCTCCACGTCGAGGTATTCGCTGACGCCCTCGCCGTTGTAGCGGCCCAGGCTCTCCATGGGGACCGGCTCGCCGTTGACCGTGAGCTGCTTGTCCCGGTAGACGATCTCGTCACCCGGCAGACCGACCACACGCTTGATGAAATCCTTGCTCGGATCAGGCGGATAACGGAACACCATCACGTCGCCGCGCTCGGGTTCGCCGAAATCAACGAATTCGGTATGCAGCACCGGCAAGCGCAGGCCGTAGGCGAACTTGTTGACCAGAATGAAGTCGCCGGTGAGCAGGGTCGGCACCATCGAGCTGGAGGGAATGCGGAACGGCTCCACGATAAAGGCGCGCAGCAGCAGCACGGCCACGATGACCGGGAAGAAGGAGCTGCAGAATTCGATGAGCCAGGACGCCGACTCGCCCTCCATGCGCCGGCGGCGCAGCCACAGCAGATCGATCAGCCAGAAGATACCGGTGCCGATGGCGGCCAGGACGAGGGCTGCCTCGAAATCAAAGTGGACATCGTTCATCGGGCCTGCCCTGTGGATTGCCGCATGGTGATTGTCTAGTCGTTATCGTCGGTACTCAGCACCGCCAGGAAGGCTTCCTGCGGTATTTCCACGGTACCCAGCTGCTTCATTCGCTTCTTGCCGGCTTTCTGTTTTTCCAGCAGCTTGCGCTTGCGGCTGATATCGCCACCGTAACACTTGGCGGTCACGTTCTTGCGCAGGGCCTTGACCGTGGTGCGCGCGATAATGCGCGTGCCGATACTAGCCTGAATGGCCACGTCGAACATCTGCCGCGGCACGATGCGCTGCAGCCGCTCGACCAGCGCCTTGCCGCGCTCGTACGCCTTGTCCCGATGCACGACGTGCGCGAGCGCATCCACCTTGTCGCCGTTGATCATCACGTCCAGCCGGACCAGCTTGGAGGACGCGAAACGCGAAAAGTCGTACTCGAACGAGGCAAAACCGCGCGAGACCGACTTCAGCCGGTCGAAGAAATCCAGCACCACTTCGGCCAGCGGCAGCTCGAAGATCAGCGATACGGACTGCCCCATGTACCGCATGTCCTTCTGCTCGCCGCGCTTTTCCATGCACAGCTGCATGACCTGCCCCACGTACTCCTGCGGGGTGAGAATGGTGGCGCGGATGATGGGCTCGCGAATGTCCTCGATCTCGTTCATGTCGAGTTCGGTCGGGTTGCTCACGGCCACCACTTCGCCGTCCTGACGCTGGACCTCGTAGACCACCGTGGGCGCGGTGGTGATCAGCTCGAGCCCGTATTCGCGCTCCAGCCGCTCCTGCACGATTTCCATGTGCAGCATGCCCAGAAAACCGCAGCGAAAGCCGAAGCCCAGCGCGGCCGAGGATTCGGGTTCGAACTGCAGCGACGAGTCGTTCAGCCGAAGCTTGGACAGCGCATCCCGGAAATCCTCGAAATCGTCGGCGCTGATGGGAAACATGCCGGCAAAAACGCGCGGGCGAATCTCCCGGAAACCGGGTAGACGGGCCTCGCAGGGGGCATCCGCGTGCGTAAGCGTGTCGCCGACCGGCGCCCCGTCGATTTCCTTGATACCGGCAATGACGTACCCGACCTCGCCGACCGTCAGCGCGTCACGCTTGACCTTCTTGGGGCTGAAGATGCCCACCTCGTCAACTTCATGATCACGTCCGGTGGCCATGACGCGAATCTTGTCCTTGGGCCGCAGCGCGCCATGCATCACGCGCACCAGCGACACCACGCCCAGGTAATTGTCGAACCAGGAATCGACAATCAGCGCCTGCAGACGACCGTCCGGATCACCCTCGGGCGGCGGAATACGGCGGATGATGGCCTCAAGCAGGTCATCCACACCCAGCCCGGTCTTGGCGGACACCAGCAGCCGGTCGGTGGCATCCAGGCCGATCACGTCCTCGATCTGCTGCGCCACGCGGTCCGGATCGGCGCTGTCCAGATCGACCTTGTTGAGCACCGGCACAACTTCCAGATCCTGATCGATGGCCGTGTAGGTATTGGCTACGCTCTGGGCCTCCACGCCCTGCGAGGCGTCCACCACCAGCAGCGCTCCCTCGCAGGCAGCCAGCGAGCGCGATACCTCGTAGGAGAAATCGACGTGGCCCGGGGTGTCGATGAAATTCAGCTGGTAGGTTTCGCCGTCCCGGGCCTGATAACCCAGGGTGACAGCCTGGGCCTTGATGGTAATCCCGCGCTCGCGCTCCAGATCCATTGAATCCAGGACCTGCTCGGCCATTTCACGGTCGCTCAACCCGTCGCAGCGTTGAATGAACCGATCGGCCAGCGTCGACTTGCCGTGATCGATATGGGCAATGATGGAAAAGTTTCGTATGCGCGATTGCATGGACATGCGTGGCTGTTCGAGTGGGTCACGTCCGGCGGACGTGAAAAATCACGGCAGTATACGCAATGCGGGCCACCGGCTTCATGCCCGGTGGCCCGCAAAAAGGGTCGACAATGTGAGAATGCGAACTATTTGCCGGACGGATCCAGTGCGACAAACAGCGGCGTACCGTCGCGCCGAACCAGCAGCGCCACGGTTGAATCGGCGTTTCGCAGCGTGCGCGTGAGCGCGCGGGCGTTCTGCACCGGCTTGCTACCGACCGCCATCACGATGTCGCCCGGCCGCAAACCGGCCGAAAAGCCCGGGCCGGGTCCGACTTCCGTGATGACCACGGCGCCGCGATCGACGCCCGCGCTGTCGCGTTCATCATCGGTCAGATCGCGGAACTGCAGACCCAGCACGTCCGTGCCGGGTTGTTCCTGCGCGGGGACGGCGGCCATGTCGTCGGTCTCGAGCCGGCTGATCTCCACGTCCAGGCTCTTGCGCTTGCCGTCACGCAGCACCACCAGCTCCACTTCGTCACCGGGCGGTACCGAGCCGACCAGGGGCGGCAGACCCGCCGCCGACTCCACCGCACTGTCGTTGAACTCGATGATGATATCGCCCTGCTTCACGCCGGCCTTCAGCGCCGGGCTGTCCGGCAGCACCTGCGCCACCAGCGCGCCCTCGGGCTTGTCCATGTCGAATGATTCGGCCAGTTCGCGCGTGACTTCCTGAATCTGCACGCCCAGCCAGCCGCGCGAGACGCTGCCGCTCTCGCGCAGCTGTTTCACGACGCTCATGGCCACATCGATTGGAATGGCGAACGACACGCCCTGATAGCCACCGGTACGGCTGTAGATCTGGGAGTTGATGCCGACCACCTCGCCGGAGAGATTGAACAGCGGTCCGCCCGAATTGCCCGGGTTGATCGCCACATCGGTCTGCAGGAACGGCACGTACTGATCGCCCGCCAGGTTCCGGCCCTTGGCGGACACGATGCCGGCCGTCACGGAGGTTTCGAAGCCGAACGGGGAACCGATCGCAAGCACCCACGCGCCCACCTTCAGGTTGTCGGGATCGCCGATCTCGACGACCGGCAGGTCATCCGCCTCCACCTTGATCAGCGCCACGTCGCTGTGCCGGTCCAGACCGACGACTTCGGCCACCAGCTCGCGGCGATCGCTGAGTTTTACGACAACGTCGCCGCCCTGGCCCACGACATGGGCATTGGTGAGGATGTAGCCGTCCTCGGAGATGATGAAACCCGACCCCTGGGACTGCCGCGGCATCTGCTGCGGCGGCGCCTGGCCCGGCTGGCCCGGCATCTGGTCAAAAAAGCGCTTGAACCACTCCTCCAGCTCACCGAACGGCATGTCGGGCATGGGCCGGTTTCTGTCATCGGCAGCGGGCTGACTGGCGGCGGAGATGCTGATGTTCACGACCGCCGGCCCGGCGTGGGCGACCAGATCGGTGAAATTCGGCAGATTGACCTGCGGTGCCGGGCCAGACGGCGCGGCGCTGTCGTCGCCACCACAACCGGCCAGACCGAGCGTCAGCCCCGCGCCAGCCAGCGCGCCAAGCGCGCCTTTGACAATGCTTCCTGATTTCATTGAATCCCTTCCCAATCGAAGTTGATACCCGCGCCCGCCACGCGAACGAGCACCGCGCGGCCGGCCCTGGCCGGATCGCGGCACGCCTGCAGGCGCTATTTTTCTGTTGACGATTCGGCGGCGGCCGTCGTGGGCCGGCGCCGCAGATGTTCGGTGATGAAGCGTACCGTGACTTCTGGCACTTCACCGACGGCGGTCGCCTGAAACCCGTCTATCTGACGCCCGTAGGCGTTGACGGCACCCATGGTGGTCGCGCCCTTGAACTCGGGCCGGCTGTCCGGCGGCGCGATGAACAGCGAAATCGTGGTGACGCCATCGGTGAACAGCATCTGCCGCGCATAGTCACCGTTGCCTATGCGGCGCACGCCCGATTCGGCCAGGCGAAAACCGGGTGGCAGTTGAGTGACCTCCCAGACATCCTGCACCGCCAGCGGCGGGCTGCTCTTCGCGGCGGCGGCTTCGGCCTCCTGGGGCTCGGCGCCCGCCTGCGCGTCGGCCGGCTGGTGGCGCACCCATTTGAAGGCTTCGGTATCGAATGTGGGTGCCAGCGACGCGTCGGTGATGGTCTCGGGGAATTCGATCTGGGTAAACATCATCTGCTCGAGTATCTCGTCGCCCTGAACCAGGTCGAGTTTCAGGGGGAGATTCGTTTCCTCATCTACCAGCAGATGATAGCCGTAGCGGTATTCGTCACGCGGGGTCACCGCGATGGAGCGGCATTTCCGGTCCGCAAGCCGCTGCGTGCCGCGGTCCTCGATGGAATAGTTGGCGCCAACCTCGGCCCGAACCAGTTCGGCGACGCTGTTGAGCAGACCGCTCATGGAATGACGGGCCACCAGCACCATGCGCTTGTTCGGCAGCACGCAGGTGACCACGCCACCGTCGCGGATAATCTCGCGCGGCTCGCCCGTCAGGGAAACGAGGCGCTCGCGCTCGTGGCCGTCGGCGAAGCGGTGAACGATGCGAAGCGTGTCCATCTTGCCGTTGCGCAGATAGACCAGCACGCCGCGATAGTTGCTGGTCCGCACGGCTTCCGACGCCCGGGCAAGCCAGTCATCCGGACTGGCCGGCCAGACGGCGAAGGTCGCAAATGCCAGCGTGACCGCCAGCAGTAATTTCACCGGCCGCTACCCTGTCCGTAGGTGGCCACCCGGACGAAGCTCGGCGTGGCACTCGACAAGCCGTAACCGCGAGCCAGGCCATTATGCTCGAGCAGATAGCCGTTCAGACGATCCTCGATAGCCGGGTCGGACACCGTCCAGTGATTGCTGTCGCCCCGCCGGGCGCCCAGCCGCGCAGCCGCCTCGCCCAGCCCTGCGCTGGCGTTCACGCTGACGGGGCGCTGCGTGGCCGAAGCAACGGATACGGCCGCCGGCGGCGGCGTTTGCTGCTGGGCCAGCTGCCCCTGGGTCTCCGGCGCATCCTGACCGACGTTGGTCAGCAGCACGACCGCGGTGACGATGGATGCCGCGGTGGCAAACCCGGTCATGGGACCCAGCCAGTGGCGTCTGAACCGTGCGGCGCGGGGCTGCATTTCGATGACGCGATCGCTGGCGCCGTCTTCCGCGTCTATTCGCGCGGCAAGACGATCGGCAAAGCCGTCGTCGAGTGGAAGCTGCTCGCCGCGCAGGGTTTCGTGCAGCCAGGCCTGACGGGAAAGCGCACGCCGGTAAGCGGCATCGCGACCCAGCTGGCGTAGCACGGCCGCCGTCTCGCGGGCGCTCGCCTCGCCGTCAACAAATGCGGAGAGTTTTTCGTTCATACCGGTCATCCTCGTGCGCCCCTCAACGCGCGGTCAAGCCGCGCGAAGTGGCGGTTGCTGCTGGTACAGACCGCTGTATCGGCAATTGGTTCGATCAAGTAAATCATTTACAGGCCTTATTTTTCACCGAGCGCGGTCAATTTTTCGTCAACCGCCGCGCGCGCCCGGAAAATCCGCGATCGAACTGTACCCACCGGACACTCCATCGCTTCGGCGATTTCCTCGTAACTGAGCCCTTCCACCTCACGCAGCACGATCGCTGTGCGCAGATCGGGCGGGAGCGCGGCGATGGTGGCGGCCACGGTATCCCGAATTTCTTCGCTCAGCGCCAGCTGCTCGGGCGTATCCTGACTGGTGAGCTGGTCGGATATGCCGTAGGCCTCGGCGTCCGCCACGTCGATATCCTGACTTGCCGGCCGGCGCGAACGCGCCACCAGATAATTCTTCGCCGTATTGATCGCGATTCGATACAACCAGGTGTAGAAGGCGCTGTTGCCCTTGAAGCCGTCGACCGCACGGTAGGCCTTGATGAACGCTTCCTGCGCCACGTCCGGGGCATCCGCCGGGCTCACGTAGCGAGACACCAGTTTTATCAACTTGTACTGGTACTTGCGAACCAGCAGGTCGAACGCCATGCGATCGCCCTGCTGCGCTCTGGCCACCAGCTGCTCGTCGGTGTTCTCTTCGCCCATGCGGGCCCGGACCCCTTTGGAATAAGCGCTCACCGCGATGGGTGGCAAAACGACTGTTTCCCTCGAACGGCCTGCTGCCACGCGGTCCACACCGGACTGCCTGCACGTCGGGCTCGACGGAATCTGAGTTATATTAGACCGTTGGCGCTGCCGGCCGGGTTACCCAAGTGACGCAGCCCGGCGCGCCGCCATAGTTTACCGTCCGAGTTCACAGGCGTCATTTCGGGAATTCCGATGGCAGGTATCGACAACGAGCAGGCATTCGATGTCCTGATCCTGGGAAGCGGCGCAGCGGGCCTGACGCTGGCTCTGCGGCTGGCCCAGGATGGATACTCAGTGGCGGTGTTTTCCAAGGCCGCGCTGGCCGAAGGCAGCACGCTGTACGCGCAAGGCGGCATTTCGGCCGTTCTGGACGCGGGCGACAGCGTGGACTCGCACGTGCAGGACACGCTGGCGGCTGGTGCCGGCCTCTGTGACGAGGCCGCGGTGCGATTCACGGTGGAACACGGGCGGGAGGCCATCGAATGGCTGATATCGCGCGGGGTCCCGTTCACACCGGCCGAAGATGACACCGGTTACGCCTACCATCTGACGCGCGAGGGAGGCCACAGCCATCGGCGAATCATTCACGCCGCCGATGCGACCGGCCGGGCCGTGGAGACAACGCTCGAGAGTCTGGCCCGTCATACCCGCGGCATCAGCCTGTTCGAGCACCATATGGCGGTGGACCTGATTACCGAGCGCCATCTGGGCCACCCGGCGCCCGGACGGGTGCTGGGCGCGTATGTACTGGATATCAAGGCCGATAGCGTGCGTCGTTTCGCCGCCTCCACGGTGGCGCTGGCCACCGGTGGGGCCAATCTGGCCTATCTGTACTCGAGCAATCCGCATTCCGCGAGCGGCGACGGTATTGCCATGGCCTGGCGCGCCGGTTGCCGCGTAGCCAACATGGAGTTCATGCAGTTTCACCCCACCTGCCTGTTTCACCCACAGGCTCGGTCCTTTCTGATCAGCGAAGCGGTCCGCGGCGAAGGTGGCCAGCTGAAACTGCCCAACGGCCGCCGGTTCATGCCCGACTACCATGCCCTGGCCGAACTGGCACCACGGGACGTGGTTGCACGCGCGATCGACGCCGAGATGAAGCGCCACGGCCTCGAGCATGTGCTGCTGGACGTCACCCATCTGGACCCAGACTTCGTGCGCAGTCATTTTCCGGCAATCCACGCCCGCTGCGCCGAGCTCGGCCTGGACATGACGCGCCAGCCTCTGCCGGTCGTCCCGGCCGCCCACTACACCTGCGGCGGCGTCATGACCGACCTTGCCGGCCACACCGACCTGACGGGGCTTTACGCAATCGGCGAAACCGCCTTCACCGGCCTGCACGGGGCCAACCGTATGGCTTCGAATTCGTTACTGGAGTGCGTCGTATTCGCCAAGGCCGCCGCCGACGACATCCGCCGACAGGGCCATCCGCCGCCGCCACAGTCTCGTCTGCCTGAATGGGACGAATCCCGGGTCACCGATTCGGACGAGGAAGTGGTCGTGGCGCATAACTGGGAGGAGCTGCGCCGCTTCATGTGGGATTACGTCGGAATTGTGCGGACGACCAAACGCCTTGAGCGCGCCCTGCGCCGGATCGAGCTGCTCGAAATGGAGATTCACGAGTACTACGGCAGCTTCCGGGTGACCCCCGACCTGATCGAGCTACGCAATCTGGTCAAGGTGGCGGAGCTGATCGTGCGCTGCGCCTTCGAGCGGCGCGAAAGCCGGGGTCTGCACTACGTGCTGGACTACCCCGGCCTGCAGGACACCGCTCGAAACACCATTCTCGAACCCGCCCGCTTGGGCGACAGCCTGCCGCTCAGCGCGCAGGGTTAACGACTGCCGGCGGTGGACACCTCGAGCTTGTGACGCTGCGCAAAGGCTTCGGCCTGGGCCTCCTGCTCATGCATGAATGCCGCATCCGGCCGTAGCCCGGCACGACAGTCACCCCCGCCGTGGAACAGGCAATCGAGCATGGCGCCGTAAATACTGGCCAGACCATCCTCGCCGCCCCGCAGCCGAAGCTGACGATAGGCCCAGGCGTGGTGAGCCTCGTGCAGCACAGTGGCCGTAAGCTCCCGGTCCAGATCAAGGCGGTGCACGTTAACGCCTAGCTGATTGACGCACATGGGCGAAATGAGAATGACGGTGGGCAGCTGCGGCAGAACACCACCGCAATCCACATCCGTGGTTTCGTGCCAGTTGGTCACGGCCTTGGCGGCATCCCGCAAGGCCATGACGGGGCTGCGCCGGGCGGCCGCGAGAATGTCATCGACCCGGGCCTCGAGCCAGTCAATGCGGCCGTTGCGGTCGGTGTCCTGCCAGTGCCGCAGGCGAAGCGTTCGCTGCCTGCCCGCATGGCTTATCTGCAGCAGCGAGAGCCGCTCCGCGCCCAGGGCCTGATTGCCGAAATCCGCCACCGACCGCAACTCGACAATGCCGCTGCCGGCGGGCAGCCGAAGCTGTATTGGCAACCGCGTGGCGCCCGAATGCCCGTTATATATACGCCCGCCGGGGTCGGAAATTGTGACCTGCGGGTCGGGCACGGCGCTGGTCGTGGGTTGCCATGGCAACTCGAGCTTGAGCAGCTGGACTTCGGCGTAATCGCGCTGACGGTCAATGACGAGCGGGCCCAGCGGCTCGACCTGCAGCCCAGTGCCGGCGGCGCATGCACAGTAAAAAAGCGTCACCCACCCTGCCGCCAGGCCAGAAAAGCGACCCCTCTGCGGGTTCATGATCGCGAGACGGGCTGCGCGTCGGCCGCAAACTGTGTCGGGCCGGCCAGGCGCAACCGCGCCCGCAGTTGCCGATGTTGCTCGCTGTCGAGCGCATCGACAGGCAGGTAGAGCGCCGCCGTGCGCCGGGTCCGAGATATGCGCAGCATGAGAATGACCAGGCGGGCGCTTACCACGGTGGTCGGCAAGAGCCGCCCCTCGTCGCGCTGACCATCCTGCCGGTCGACGCGCCAGCTGCCGTCAGGCCGGCAGACCAGGCCCACGACGGAACTCGCGCGGCCAAGGCTCACGCTGCGCCGCGCGTACAGGAATGAGGCGGCAATGGGGATGAGCAGCAGCGCAGGCCAGATGAATCGAGGCGTGAATGCAAGCGCCCCGGCGGCCGTCAGGGCATGCAGCAGAGTATTCGCCCAGGCGAGCTGTCGAGACGGTCTAAGGCGCAATTCCAGCCTTTCGAGTCGCCCGGCGGTCATTCGCTACCCGACCGACTGGAACCGTTGGAGGCGTTCGACCAGCCCACGCCCCACGCCGGGCGGCGGCGGCAGACGATCAAGCAGCACGGCGTGCAGCTCCGGGTCCTCCAGCTCGAGCAGAGCCCGGAATTCGCCGGCTTGCGCGGCGGAAAGATCGTCATAGCCCGAGGCCAGAAAGGCTTCGAGCAGCACGTCCAGTTCTTTCATGCCGCGGCGGCAGAGCCAGCGCAGCCGACGCGCCTCGCGATCATCGCTCATTCGGTCAGCCGCGGCGCTCGAGCAGCATCTTCTTGGTTTCCGCAATCGCCTTGGCCGGGTTCAGGTCCTTCGGACAGGTATTGGTGCAGTTCATGATCGTGTGGCAGCGATACAGCTTGAACGGATCCTCAAGCATGTCCAGGCGTTCGCCCGTGCGCTCGTCACGCGAATCTGCCAGCCAGCGATAGGCCTGCAGGAGAATGGCCGGACCGAGATAGCGATCCGGATTCCACCAGTAGCTCGGGCAGGACGTGGAACAGCAGGCGCACAGGATGCACTCGTACAGCCCGTCCAGGTGCTTGCGATCTTCCGGCGTCTGCAGGCGCTCACGGGTCGGGGCCGGCGTGTCGGTCTTGATCCACGGCTCAATCGACGCGTACTGGGCATAGAAGTGGGTCAGGTCCGGTACCAGATCCTTGACGACCGGCATATGCGGCAGCGGGTAGACCTTCACGTCGCCCTTGACTTCGTCGATGCCCTTGGTACAGGCCAGCGTATTGGTGCCGTCGATGTTGAATGCACAGGAACCGCAGATGCCCTCCCGGCAGGAACGTCGGAAGGTCAGGCTGGGATCGACTTCGTTCTTGATCTTGATCAGCGCGTCGAGAACCATGGGCCCGCAGCTGTCCAGGTCGATGTCGTAGCTGTCCATGCGCGGGTTCTCGCCGGAATCCGGGTCCCAGCGGTACACGCGAAAGGTCTTCAGATTCTTGGGGTTGCCCTCGGCAGGAAAATGCTTGCCGTTGGTGACCCGGGAATTCTTGGGAAGGCGAAATTCAGCCATGTTGGTTGCTCCGTAGCAAAAGGATCGAGCGGTATCGAAGGCGCGAGCGCCCCACCCGGTCCTAGTAAACCCGCTTCTTGGGGGGCACGGTTTCCATTTCGTCGGTCATCGTGTCCATGTGAACGGGCCGGTAATCCAGCTTGATATCGGTTGCTGCCGTGCGCCAGGCCAGCGTGTGCTTCATCCACTCGTCGTCGTCGCGGTCCGGATAGTCCTCGCGAGCGTGGGCGCCGCGGCTTTCCTTGCGATTTTCGGCCGAGGTAAGAGTCACCAGGGCCTGGCCCAGCAGATTGTCCAGCTCGAAGGTTTCCACCAGATCGGAATTCCAGACCATGGACCGATCAGACACGCCGACATCGCCGAAGCTGTCGACCACCTCCTTGAGCTTGGTGACGCCTTCGGAGAGCGTGTCACCCGTGCGGAACACGGCCGCGTAGTTCTGCATGGTCCGCTGCATACGGTCACGGATACCGGCCGTGGGCGTCGACCCCTTGGCGTGCCGCAGATGATCAAAGCGGTTGAGCATGAAATCGTCGGCGTCGGCCTTCAGGCTCTTGTGGGTCGCACCCGGTTTGACTACGTCGGCGCAATGCTTGGCCGCGGCGCGACCGAAGACCACCAGATCGAGCAGCGAGTTCGATCCCAGGCGATTGGCGCCATGCACGGATACGCACGCCGCCTCGCCGATGGCCATGAGCCCGGGGACAACTGCATCAGGGTCGCCGTCCTTGAGGGTCAGCACCTCGCCCTTGTAGTTCGCCGGAATGCCGCCCATGTTGTAGTGCACGGTGGGCAGCACCGGGATGGGCGACTTCGTGACGTCCACCCCCGAGAAGATACGGGCGGTTTCCGCAATGCCCGGTAGCCGCTCGTGGATGACTTCGCCGCCCAGATGCTCGAGATGCAGGTGGATGTGATCCTTGTCCTGCCCGACACCGCGACCCTCGCGGATTTCGATCGTCATCGAGCGCGAAACCACATCGCGGGACGCCAGATCCTTGGCGTTGGGCGCGTAGCGCTCCATGAAGCGCTCGCCTTCGGAGTTGGTCAGGTAACCGCCCTCACCGCGCACGCCTTCCGTGATCAGGCAGCCCGCGCCGTAAATGCCGGTGGGATGAAACTGCACGAACTCCATATCCTGCAGCGGCAGCCCGGCGCGCAGCACCATGCCCCCGCCATCACCGGTACAGGTGTGGGCCGAGGTGCAGGAGAAATAGGCGCGGCCGTAGCCCCCGGTGGCCAGAATGACCTGATGCGCCCGGAAGCGGTGCAGCGTGCCTTCCGACAGATCCCAGGCCCAGACGCCGCGGCAAACGCCTTCGTCGTCCATGATCAGGTCGAGGGCGAAATACTCGATGAAGAATTCAGCCTGGTATTTAAGCGCCTGCTGATAGAGCGCATGAAGCATGGCGTGACCGGTCCGGTCGGCCGCCGCACAGGTGCGCTGCGCGGTGCCCTCGCCGTAGTGTGTCGTCATGCCGCCGAAGGGGCGCTGGTAGATCTTGCCCTCCTCGGTACGCGAGAACGGCACGCCGTCATGCTCTAGCTCGATGACCGAGGGCACCGCCTCACGGCACATGTACTCGATGGCGTCCTGATCGCCCAGCCAGTCCGACCCCTTGACGGTGTCGTACATGTGCCAGCGCCAGTCGTCATCCCCCATGTTGCCCAGTGACGCCGAGATGCCGCCCTGCGCAGCCACCGTGTGGCTTCTGGTCGGGAAAACCTTGGTGATACAGGCGGTGGACAACCCCTCTTCCGCAAGACCCCGAGTGGCGCGCAGGCCCGCGCCACCGGCGCCCACCACGACCACGTCGTGCCGATGTTCCTGAATCTTGTAGGACTGGCTCATCGGCCGCCTCCCAGAGCAATGTAAAGCACAGAAAAGATGGCGCCCGCGGCAAGCAGGATATTTGCGAACTGCAGCGCCAGTAGCGTGAACAGCTTCAGCCCCTCGTGATGCACGTAATCCTCGACGACCACCTGCAGACCCAGCTGTGAGTGGTAGAACACGGCCGCCATGTAGAGCACCAGCAGCACAGCGCTCACCGGTGACGCGATCCAGACGATCATGGCGTCGCCGCCGCTGCCCGCCTGCGCGGCAATCGAAAAGACAAACCAGAACGTCAGCGGCACCAGCGCCACGGCGGACACGCGCTGCGCCCACCAGTGTCCGACACCGTCCTTGGCCGAGCCGAGGCCGCGGGCACGCGCGAGAGGAGATTGAATGCTCATGTCAGAATTGCTCCGTGACTGGCCGGCGCCATTCCGGCCGGCCTGATCGGTTGACGGGCGCGAACGAGGGCGCGCGTCATCTAGAAAATGGCGACCACCCAGGCGACCACCGTCAGCAGCGCCGCAGCGGCCGCCGTGATATAGCCCGAGAGATAGGCGGTTTCTATATCCAGCCCCATCCCGGCGTCCCAGAACAGATGCCGTATGCCGTTACACAGGTGATAGAAGAGCGCAAAGCTCCAGCCGAACATCAGAACCAGGCCGTACCAGGCGGACACCACGCCGTGCACGGCTTCGAAACTGCTGCCTCCCAGCGCCGCGCTGATCAACCAGATGGCCAGCACCGCGCTGCCCATGGACAGCAGCACACCCGTTATCCGGTGCGCGATTGACATGATCGACGTCAACTGCGGCTTGTAGATGAACAGATGCGGTGAGAGGGGTCGGTTGCTACTGGTCGACATGCAGATTTCTCCCGGCCGCGTCTATCGCCGCGGCTGAACTTGTTCTGGTTAATGGCCACCGATCATCAGGGTTGGCGGCATTCGCGTCCCGGCTCACGGGCCACCGCAGAAGCGCGGCCGGACCATGACCAGCACCCTAGAAATCTATACAGCGGCCCTGCTTTTCCCAATCCCCATACCGGGTAGGCTCCGGGCCCTTCGGGCCACCGAATTCCTTACGCCGAACGGAGGTATCTTGCCGCTTATCCACAGCATCGTCGATCGAGACGTCCTGCTCGCCGGGATGCGAAGATTCTGATTGATTCCGGGGGTTGTCTGATGCGCTCATGACACCTAAATACTACCCTCTGCCCGGCGGTCTAGGCAATATGAACAGTAGCTATACACACCGCGCCAGCCGCCGGGTCACCGACCGGCCAGACGCCGGAATTCGCCTTGCAAGACGCTTAACTCAACAACATGACGCATAGTTCAGGCCCTGACTCCTATCAGTTCGTCAGCCTTTCGGGCGCGGATGCCGCGGCCTTTCTGCACGGGCAACTCACGGTCGACATACAGTCAATGATTTCGGGCGACGTTCGGCGCACCGCCTGGTGCGACGCATCCGGGCGAGTGCTGGCTATCGTCCATCTGGTCCGTGACGCCGACCGATTCATTCTGAAGCTGCCGGGTGATCTGGCGGAGGGTCTGCTCAAGCGCCTTCGCATGTTCATTCTCCGGGCCAGCGTCGTCGTAGAGCCGTTGCCGGACTGGCGTCATGCCTGCTGGCCGGCGGGCAGGACGCCCGACGCCGCAGCCCTGAAGGCGTCCGAAATGGTGGGGTTCTGCTGGCCCGAGGCCTCGCACACGGAAATCTGGGGCCCGGAAGCCTCGGTAAACCGCTGGGCGGCGGCCAATGCGCTACCGCTCGAGCCGGAATCGGACCTGCGCATAAACGCGGGTCACCCCTGGGTGACCGGCCCGGTATCCGGACTGTACCAGCCGCAGATGTTGAATTTGCACTGGCTGGGCGGCGTGGACTTTCGCAAGGGCTGCTACCCCGGCCAGGAAGTGGTTGCCCGCCTGCAGTACCGCGGCAAGCTCAAGCGGCGCCTGTACCGCGTGAGCAGCGCCGCGAACGTCGACTTGCAGGCCGGTGACTTGATCGAAGCCGACGGCAAGCCCGTGGGTCGGATACTCGAAGCGGCACGCAACGAGGCAGATGATCGACTGTTCGCCACCGCCGTACTCGGCACGACCGTCGACAGCCCGCTGTCCTGTCGTCATGCCGAACTGAACAAGGCTCAGCTGCCGTATCCGACAGCGGCCTGAGGGCGTTCAATCGTCCTGCGCCCGAGTCGCACGCGGTCGCAGTTGCGGGAACAGCAGCACATCGCGGATCGCCTGGCGGCCGGTCAGGAGCATTAACAGGCGGTCTATACCGATCCCGGCTCCGGCTGTGGGCGGCAAGCCGTATTCCAGTGCCTCGACGTAATCGGCGTCGAAATACATGGCCTCATCATCGCCGGCTTCCTTGGCCGCCACCTGCTCCCGGAATCGTTCCGCCTGATCTTCGGGATCGTTCAACTCGGAAAAGCCGTTGGCTATTTCACGGCCACCGATGAAAAGCTCGAAACGTTCGGTGATGAACGGATCGTCATCTCTTCTGCGAGCCAAAGGCGATACTTCCGCAGGATAATCAACAACAAACGTCGGCTTCTTGAGATTCGGCTCGACCGTCTTCTCGAAAATCTCCGTCAGTATTTTACCGGCGCCCCAGGCCGGCTGCACGGCGACACCCACCGACTCGGCGAGGGTCGTAAGCGCGGCGACATCGCGCGTCTGCCCGGCGTCGACCGAAGCATTATGGGCACAAACGGCGTCGGCCACCGTGATCCGCTCGAACGGTGCATCAAGCGTCAAAGCAGGGTCGAGCCCGGGCTTGATCCTGGCGTCATCACGAATAGCCTGAAACAGATCCTCGATCAGCGCCATCAGATCATCATGCCGCGCGTAGGCCTGATAGAACTCCAGCATGGTGAATTCGGGATTGTGCCGTGTGGAGAGCCCCTCGTTGCGAAAATTCCGGTTCAGCTCATAGACGCGATCCATGCCGCCGACCACCAGGCGCTTGAGATACAGCTCCGGCGCAATACGCAGGTAGAAATCATGATCGAGCGCGTTGTAGTGCGTGCGAAAGGGCCGGGCCGCCGCGCCACCCGGCATCGCCTGAAGCATGGGCGTTTCGACTTCCTGGAAGCCCCGCTCGTCGAAATAGTTTCGAATTACCGAGAGCAGTCGGCTTCTTGCAGCAAATACCTCACGTGATTCCTCATTCATGAGCAAATCAAGATAACGCTGCCGGTAGCGAGACTCGGTATCGGTCAGCCCATGCCATTTCTCCGGCAGTGGCCGCAGCGATTTCGTCAATGGCCGCAAGCGCGTCGTACGCACCGAGAGCTCGCCCGTTTTCGTGCGCATCAAGCCCCCGGTTGCGCCGACGATATCGCCCACGTCCAGACTCTTGAATCGCTTGTAGACCTCTTCACCCACCGCGTCGCGCTGAACGAAAAGCTGGATACGCCCTGTCCGGTCCTGCAGCTGGGCAAAGCTGGCCTTGCCCATCACGCGCTTGGCCATCAGGCGACCGGCCACGGCTACCTCATTCATCGAGTCCAGCGCTTCGTCTTCCAGACCGTCACACTGCGCCTGGAGCGAGGCTGCCGTGGCATCGGGCCGGAAATCATTGGGGAACGCCGGCCCGGCGGCCCGCCAGTCCTCCAGTTTCTGACGGCGCCGGGCGATCAGGCGATGTTCGTCTTCAGCGTCGGCTTGGTCGGTCATGTCACACCCTGTTTCAGGCTTTCCTCGATAAACGGGTCAAGATCACCATCCAGCACCGCCTGCGTGTTGCCGGTTTCGTAGCTGGTGCGCAAGTCCTTGATTCTCGATTGGTCAAGTACGTAGGAGCGAATCTGGCTGCCCCAGCCGATATCGGATTTCTCGGCTTCGGTCGCCTGCGCCACGTCCCGGCGCTTCTGCATTTCCAGCTCGAACAGCTTGGCTCGCAGCTGCTTCATCGCTGTGGCCCGGTTCTTGTGCTGCGATCGGTCGTTCTGACACTGCACCACGATACCGCTCGGATTGTGCGTGATACGCACAGCCGATTCGGTTCGGTTGACGTGCTGTCCGCCCGCCCCACTGGCGCGGTAGACATCGACCCGCAGATCAGACGGATCGATTTCCACCTCTATATCGTCATCAATCTCGGGCGAAACGAATATCGCGGCGAAAGACGTATGTCGGCGGGCGCCGGAATCAAACGGCGACTTGCGGACCAGCCGGTGCACGCCCGTCTCCGTGCGCAGCCAGCCGTAGGCATAGCTGCCCTTCACCAGCACCGTGGCGCTTTTCAGTCCGGCCACCTCTCCGGCCGACATTTCGATGATCTCTGTCTCGAAATCGTGCTTCTCGCACCAGCGCAGATACATGCGAAGCAGCATGTCGGCCCAGTCCTGCGCTTCCGTGCCGCCGGAGCCGGCCTGGACATCAAGAAAGGCGTTGTTGGCGTCGGCTTCACCTGAAAACATGCGCGCAAATTCCAGTTTTTGCGCCAGTTTTTCAACGCCGTCCAACTCGCCGGCAATGTCTTCCAGTATGGAGGATTCGTCCTCGGCGTCTGCAAGCTCGAGCAGTTCGCCGGATTCCTCCAGCGTACGGCTCGCCTCGTCCAGGGGCTCAATGATTTCCTCAAGCCGAGCCTTTTCCTTGCTCAGTGACTGCGCCTTGTCGGAATCATTCGCCCACAAATCCGGATTTTCGAGCTCGCCGTTGATCTCGGCGAGCCTGTCGCTGCGTTCAGCGTAGTCAAAGATAGCCCCGCAGGTCGTCTATGCGACTCTGCAGGGCGTCCATGCGTGCCAGTAGTTGATGGGATTCCATATCGATTCGCTTTGAAGGAATGAACTCTTCCTCGGTCCGGGCGGCTCGTCCGCCGGGCGCGGGATTAGAACAAAGCCTTGCAGCAACAACAAGTCCGCAGCAGCTACGTGGCTTTACGTTGCGCATTCACCAACTTAGGCGCCATACTAGCGGCGCTGCACCGGTCAGCCGCACACACGGGACGAATCCGAGCGTCTTGTCTGCCGGTGTCCGGGGGAAGAGCAAAACCTGTATTCAAGGGAGTATTCTGCACATGTTAAACAAAACCAAGGCTTACGCGGGCCTCGCCGGCGCCGTGGGCCTGGCACTTTCTGCCAGCGCCGTTCAGGCCGCCGAACAGGACATGCGGTTTTACGTCGCACCGATGGCGAGCTACGGCTTCTTTGGCGACGACGCGACCGGCGGTCTCGAAGTCGATCTGGACGATCAGGTCGGCGGCACGCTGGCCATCGGCAAGCCGCTGGGCAGCATGGTCAACGTTGAGGCCTACGGCTTCATGTTTGACGGCGTCGAACTGGACGACAATTCCGGATTCGAGACCGACATCGAAGGCTTCGGTCTGGATTTCCTGCTCTTCCCCTTCCGCGACACGCTGCCGGTCTTCGGTATCTTCGGCGTGTCCGCCGGCGACTATGATCTGGACGCGGGGGGCGCGAGTACGATCCTGACGCCTTCCACGGGTCAGACGATTGACGTCGATCGCTCCGGCGATGCCGACTTCATCGACCTGGGCGTGGGCTACATGTACCAGTTCGGCGGTTACGGCTTCGGGCTGCGCGGCGAGTACCGCTACCGTCAGGCCGACGTGGAAGTCGATGGCGCCAGCGACCTGGACTTCGATGATCACATCGTTTCTCTGGGTATCCACATTCCGCTAGGCAGCCCGCCTGCCGAGCCCGAGCCGCGCCCGAAAGCCGAGCCGGCCAAGGCCGCGCCGCCGCCTCCGCCGCCGCCCGAGCCGCGTGATAGCGATGACGATGGCGTGCTCGACAAGGACGACGAATGCCCGGGTACCCCCGCCGGCGTCGAAGTCGACGAAAGCGGCTGCCCTGTCGAAAAGGCTGCGCCCATCATCCTCAAGGGCGTGAACTTCGAGTTCAATTCCGACAAGCTCACCAGCGAAGCGGAAAACAGGCTCGATAACGTGGTCAACGCCCTCAAGGCCAGCCAGGACATCGAAATCCGGCTGGAAGGGCATACCGACAGCAAGGGCTCGGCTTCCTACAACCAGCGCCTGTCGCAGCAGCGCGCCGACGCCGTCAAGCGTTATCTCACGCAGCACGGCATCGACGCCAGCCGCATGACCACGCAGGGCTTCGGTGAGAGCCAGCCGATTGCGCCGAATACCAACCCCGACGGGTCGGACAATCCGGACGGCCGCGCCAAGAACCGGCGCACCGAGCTGGAAGTGACCGACCAGTAGTCCTTCAGGCTACACAGCCTTCTTCAAGCCCGGTCCTCGTGACCGGGCTTTTTTTTTGACTTCGGCGCACGTCCGATCAAAGAAAAAGTCTTTGCCCGTCGGCATGTTCCATGCTAATTATGTGCCGCGGCAGGCATTCCGAGAGGATGCTCGCCCGGCCGAAAAACAACCAATTCAGGGAGACGAGACGATGAAGAAAACTCTCGCGATGCTGGCCCCGGCATTGCTCGCACTATCGATGTCCGCTGGTGCCCAGGAAGAGCCGTTTGATGACCGGTTCTATGTGGCGCCGCAAGTGAGCTGGGGATTTTTTGATGACCAGAATGATATCGAGCTTGATGACGAGTTTGGTTACGGCGTGGCCATCGGCAAGCCCATTACCAAATGGTTCAACCTGGAGGGGTACTACTTCCGCTTCGACGATGTTGGCATTGAAGAAGCCGCCGCGCTGGGCGATCCCGAAGTCACGCTGGAAGGCTACGGCCTGACCGGCCTGTTCTTCCCCGTGCCGGACGCCTTCCGCATGTTCTTCCTGGCCGGTTACGCCGTGGGCGACTATGACGTGAGCGGCTCCAACGTCCAGGCACTCAATGCCGTTGACGAGGATGCGGACCACATCGATGTCGGCCTGGGCTACATGCACGAGCTGAACGATTACGGCCTCGCGCTTCGTGGCGAGTACCGCTACCGGATTACCGACGCCGACAACCCGCGCAATATTCCGGGCGCTGACCTGGAGGACAACTACGACAATCACGTTGTTTCTCTCTACCTGCAGATCCCGCTGGGCGCCAAGCCGGTTGCACCGCCGCCGCCCCCGGCGCCCGAACCCGCGCCCGAGCCCGAGCCCGCTCCGGTGGCTCCCGTGGACACCGACGGTGATGGCGTACCGGACAATGCCGATCAGTGCCCCGGCACGCCGGCCGGCACCCAGGTGGATGCCCAGGGCTGCCCGGTCAAGAAAGCCGAGCCGATCATCCTCAAGGGCGTGAACTTCGAGTTCAACTCGGCGAAGCTGACCAGCGAGGCGACCAATCGCCTGGATAACGTCGTGAACGCGCTCAGCGCCAGCGAGCAGATCGAAGTTCGCATTGAAGGCCATACCGACAGCATCGGTGGCGCCAGCTATAATCTGAAGCTGTCCAAGGAGCGTGCTGCATCGGTCCGTCAGTACCTGATTGACCGGGGTATTGCCGCCGACCGGCTCACCAGCGAAGGTTATGGCGAATCACAGCCGATCGCGGCGAACAACAAACCCAACGGTGCGGACAACCCGTCCGGCCGCGCCAAGAACCGTCGCGTCGAACTGGAAGTCGTAAACCAGTAGACAGACCGGGTGCTTGATTCAAGGCCAGCCCTCGGGCTGGCCTTTTTTGTTCAACTGGCCCGATGCCGAAACCGGGCCGAGGGGCGATGGTTGCGGGCTTTCCGAGTAGCTAGCGTGAATCCTTTGCGCTATGATCGGCTTCGGATGCTCGAGCCATATAAATCAGTCATTTGCTGATTCGAGTTTGAGCTCAGGGAGCGCATTCGCCATTTAGAACTTCTTCCTTGGGAGGGAAGTAATGCAATTCAAGAAAATCGCAGCCTTGCTGGCCGGCATCACGGTGGCCTGGGCGGCAACCGCGAACTCGGCCGAACGCGCCGACGCCTCGGAATACGAACGCTGGGACCCCACTGACAAGCGGTTCTATGTCGCACCCATGGCGAGCTACAGCGACTTTGACGAAGACACTTACGATACCGACGATGCCTTCGGCGGTACGCTGGCACTCGGCAAGACCTTCACCAAGTATCTTGCGCTCGAGCTCTACGGCTTTCACTTCAATGGCGCTGACAGCCAGATCAACAGCAACGACGTGGAAGACATCGACGCCACCGGCTACGGTGTAAGCGCGCTGTTCTTCCCGATTCGCGACATCTTCCCCGTCTTCGGCGTCGCCGGTATCGGACAGGGCGAATACGAATTCAACGGCGGCGTTCTCGATGAGGGCGAACAGGACGCTGACTTCGTCGATATCGGCGTTGGCTTCCTGGCTCCGCTCGCCGACATGGGCGTGGACAACCGCTACGACATCGCAATTCGCGGTGAGGTGCGCTGGCGTTCCTATGACGTGGAAAGCGACTTTTCCGACAAGGAATACCAGTTCCGTAGCTACGTCGCCTCCCTCGGCCTGCAGATCCCGCTGGGCGCCAAGGCCGAGCCCCCGCCCCCGCCGGCACCGGAACCGGTGGCCGTGCCCGTACCTGTACCTGTCCCCGCACCGCCTGTTGATTCCGACGGCGACGGCGTACCCGACAACCGCGACCAGTGCCCCGGCTCTCCGCCCGGCACGCAGGTTGATGCGAACGGCTGCCCTGTCCAGAAGGAAGAGCCGATTGTCCTGAAGGGCGTGAACTTCGAATACGATTCCGCGCGTCTGACGTCGCAGGCCCAGAATCGCCTCGATAATGTGGTCAACGCGCTGGCGGCCAGTCAGCAGATCCGGGTTCGGGTCGAAGGGCATACCGACAGCAAGGGCTCTGCGTCGTACAACCTGACGCTGTCGCGCGAACGTGCCGCTTCGGTGGTGAGCTATCTGGTGTCGCATGGCATCGACCGCTCGCGCCTGCAGTCCGAAGGCTACGGTGAGACGCGCCCGATCGCGCCGAACACCAAGCCCAGCGGCGCCGACAACCCGGCCGGTCGTGCGCAAAACCGTCGCGTGGAGCTGCACGTTATCGAGCAGTAGACCAGCGATAGACGTTCCAGGCGAACGCAAATTAAAGCCCCGGTCATACCGGGGCTTTTTTTTGCCCATGCCCGGTCTGCCGTGCACGCCGAAATAAACTGACAAGACTTTTGCCGCCTCGGTCCAGCGGCCTCTCGCTACCGGCCTGTCAGTCCGACGCAATCCCCCAGCGGTGCATGGCCAGCGACACGCTGGACCAGCCAATGCTTTTCCCACAGGGCAATTCCGACGGTTGCCAGTAACGGATCGCCCACTGGCTGATGGTGCTCACTGGCTCTTTCATCATCGAAGGTGGGGGGCGCTGGCCAAGCAGGTCCAGACTGAAACACCACAGGGCGCTCGCCCGACGCCCGATGTGATCTACGGTATCTCCGGCGGACTTGGAAAATTTCTCGCCATTGGGCCCCAGCAAAACGGGAACGTGGAGATAGTCCGGCCTGGGCAGATCAAGGCACTGCTGCAGATAAACCTGGCGGGCGGTCGACCCCAGCAGGTCCGTGCCGCGCAACACACGCGTAATCCCCTGCCAGGCATCATCCACCACCACTGCCAGTTGATAGGCATACGGCCCATCAGCGCGTCGGATCACGAAATCACCGACTTCGGACGACAGTTCCTGAGACTGCTCGCCCTGTATCGTGTCGTGCAGACGAATAACCTGCGGGGTGACGCGCAGTCGTACGGCGCGTGGCGTGCGATCCACGGGAACACCATCCCGACAGGTGCCCGGATAGATGAATCCCTCCGGGCCGGTACGGGCTTCGGCGCGCAGATGCCTGCGCGTGCAGCCGCAATCAAAACTCAGGCCGCGATGCCGCAGCGTGTCGAGTGCTCCGGCATAGGCTGCGCTTCTCGTGGACTGGAACAGGGGCGGCTCGTCCCAATTCAACGCCAGCGAGTCGAGCGAGCGACAGATGAGCTCTGCGGCCCCCTCTACTTCGCGCGGCGGATCGATATCCTCGATACGCAACAGCCACTGACCATCACGACTTCGAACATCCAGATAGCTCGCAATGGCCGCGTACACCGAGCCCAGATGCAGCGGCCCGGTCGGAGATGGCGCAAACCGGCCGCGCACGCATCCGCCCCGCCGATCCGGGCGATCCGGCACCTGTCGAGAAGAAATCAGCGCGACTGTTCGACCTGCGGCGAAAGGCCCGTCAGGTCCTTGACTGTCCGCTGCCTCGATATTGCAGCAGTCTGCGACATGAACGAGCCCACATATACGCGGTAGCGCCCCTTCTCGTTGTCCACCACCTTGAAACGGTCCTTGACGCCCGCTTCGGCCAAACGTCGGTCCATCTCCAGCACATCCTCCGCGTTGCCTGCCACATAGACCACGTTGAACCGCTCCGGAGTTGCCGCACCGGTTTCCGGCCGCCCGTCGGCTTTTCCTGCGGATCGCGCCGAGCCGGGTGCCGGGTCGTTCGTGGGGATCGTTTCAGGTGAGGACTGCGATGCCGGTCGCGCAGCAGCCTCGGCGTCCTCTCCGGGCGAATAACGCGCGAGATCTCCGCGCATGTCATCCACCAGTTCCGCCCGCCGCGATTCGCCCCAGATTTCCGGCGGCTGCGGCGGTAATTCCACCGTTTGCGCCTGCGACGTCTCCGCATCGCGGGCCTGGCGCCGGGTCTCAACCACGCGCAAGCGCTCCGACGGATAGTCGGTGCGGACCCGATCGCCTATTTTTGGCATGCCCGTTGGCGCTGTCGCTTCCGCCCGGGGCGCCGTCTCGGATGCTTCTGGCAACTCGCCGGGGGCCTGCGCCGACTCATAGTCCGCCTGGGCCTGTTCAAGGCGACTCAGACGCTGTCGCAGGCTCAGCAGATGTTCGCGCTGGGCCCGAATCTGGGATTCCAACCGCTCTACATCCTCGCGTAATTCATCAGCGGTCTGTCCCGTCACCTGATCAACGGGTCCACCCGCATCCGGCGCGGCCAGCCCGATCGGACTACACAGCGCGGCAATGAGAACGAGGGACAGAGAAATAGCGGTTCTGGTCAACACGATAAGTTCGCTTCCACGGTCGTGATCCAGCGAAAACCGACGTGAATGCATGCCGGTCCCGCTCGAAGATGATTCCTGCGGATATTCTGAACAAGGTGCGGGTGAATTTGAAGGGCGCCTCAGAACGCAAATTGGTCGTCGGAAGGAAACGGCTCATTTCCGACAGGCCCGCCACACGGGTCCTGGAGTCAGGCGGGAAGAAGTTCCACTTGATAGAAGATGCGGGCGCTATCGGCGCTCGGCGTCAATTCATTGATGATCGGGCCATTGACTGTTCTCCAGGCGGAATTCGTCTCGGGCAATATGCGGAACAGCCCACTCAGCAGAGGATTCCGACCTACCTTCTGTAGAAGAGACCGCCGCTAGACCGGTTTAGGCTTGCCGCTGGCGACCCAGTTTCGTTGCTTTGCCGGCGCGCGTACCGCCTTGGCGGCAAAACGGTCTGTAAGGGGCTGATTGCGGCTCGGCTCGTGGAGTAAAAATTGTCGCTGAGGCGCGTCATAGCCCTCTAGCGACAGCGATGTTCCGTTTTCCCCGGTCCGCGTACCGCGTTGGCGAAGATGCGATGTTGGAGGAGGAAATTCCGGCCTGGCTGTTGGAGTAGGAACTGCGGCGAGGCCGATTCGCTCTTTCCACCAACGGCCATTTTCCGTTTTCCTCCCGGTCCGCGTACGGCGTTGGCGAAGATGCGATGTTGGAGGAGGAAATTCCGGCTTGATTGCTGGAGTAGGAACTG
This sequence comes from Salinisphaeraceae bacterium, assembly GCA_002683405.1. Lineage (GTDB taxonomy): Bacteria > Pseudomonadota > Gammaproteobacteria > Nevskiales > Salinisphaeraceae. Next base: position 24,941 of record NYTH01000041.1, read on the forward strand.
TGGCTGAGGCGCATTGACGCTTTCCACAGACGGCCATTTTCTGTTTTCCTCCCGGTCCGCGTACCGCGTTGGCGAAAATGCGGTGCTGGAGGAGGAAATTCCGGCTTGATTGCTGGAGTAGGAACTGTGGCGGTGGGCCGGAATTGGTCGGGGTAGCAGGATTTGAACCTACGACCTTCTGCACCCCATGCAGACGCGCTACCAAGCTGCGCTATACCCCGAACGCGGCGAATGATAACTGATTAACCGGAGCGAGAAAATGCTTGCGGCGGATATTCAGCCATCCAGCGACGCAATAATATTCTCGAGTTCGCGGCGAATCTTGTTGAGTGAATCACTGGCGCTGCCGGCCGGCACGGCGGCCATTGCCTTGTTGCGCTCTTTCAACTGCAGCCGTGCCCCGCTGATGGTGAAGCCTTCCTCGTAAAGCAACTCACGAATATTGCGTACGGTCTGGACGTCCTGCTGCTTGTAGTAACGCCGGTTGCCGCGTCGCTTCACCGGTTTGAGCTGAGGAAACTCCTGCTCCCAGTAGCGCAATACGTGCGGTTTGACGCTGCACAGATCACTGACCTCACCAATTGTGAAGTAGCGCTTTTCTGGAATGGGGGGCAGCGTGTCAGTGCTTGGATTCAACGGCGGACTCTACTCTGGCCCGCAGCTTCTGGCCCGGGCGGAAAGTCACGACGCGACGGGCAGATATGGGAATTTCCTCACCCGTTTTCGGGTTCCGGCCCGGACGCTGATTCTTGTCACGCAACTCGAAGTTCCCGAAACCGGAAAGCTTCACCTGCTCGCCCGCCTCCAGGCGGCCGCGAATATCTTCGAAAAACGCGTCAACAAAATCTTTTGCTTCGCGCTTGTTGAAACCCAGCTGCTCGAACAGCGTGTCGGCCAGATCCGCTTTTGTCAGTGCCACTTTTTTATTGTCCCCGTATTCTGGCGCCGTGATCACGCGACAGTCTGTCCGTGATTGCGGCAACCGAGTCATCAACCACCCCGTCGGTTAATGTGCTCGAATCGGCTTGGAAAATCAAGCCCAAAGCCACGCTCTTAAAGCCATTTTCCATATCATCCCCCTGATAGACGTCAAACACCACCACGTCGCGCAGATCAGTCTGCTCGGCGGCCCAGGCACTCTCCATCAACCCGGCTACAGGCAGATCATCCGGCACGAGCAGCGCCAGGTCCCGGCGAACGGCCGGATAGGGCGAATCCACTCGATAACGCGGCAGCGAGCCGCCAACAATAATCTCTGTTTTCAGTTCAAATAAGTAAGGTATTTCCTTGATGTTTAGTATTTTTTTTAACTCGGGATGAATCTCGCCCAGCCACCCCGCATGCTGGCCATCGTAGCGGATGCGGGCGCTGCGCCCCGGATGAAGGGCCGGATGGGTATCGGCCACAAAGGCAAGGCGTTCGCGTGGCGCAAGCCCCTGCAGGTTGAACAGCGCCTCGACATCGGCCTTGACGTCGTAAAAGTCAACCTTGCGCGCGTCGTTGTCCCAGGCTTCGGGCATCACCGTGCCGCTGGCAATACCGGCCATCTGCTTCACCTGGCGAATGCCCATGGGGGCCGCCTGCTCTCTCGAGAACACCTGTCCGGTTTCAAACAGCCGGATGCGGGGCTCACGGCGCCGCAGATTATGCTGCCAGGCCGGCAACAGGCTGCTCCACAGCGTGGTGCGCATCTGCGCCAGCTGGGCGGAGATCGGGTTATCCAGATCGATCGGCGCCTCACCGGGCGCCAATCGAGACTGAAGCTGCGGGTCGACGAACCCGTAGGTCACCGCCTGCGAGTAGCCCCGCTGGAGCATTGTTTCCTGAATCCGGTACGCCGGCACGCGAGACTCGTCCAGCCCCGCCAGCTCGACCGGCACACGCCGAGCTGCCGATGGCAGGCGGTCATAACCATGTACCCGGGCGACTTCTTCGATCAGGTCGGCCTCCTGCTCAACGTCAAAGCGCCAGCTGGGTGGGCGGACACGCCAGCTGCCGTCGCCGGCCGCTTCGCTCACCTCCATACCCAACCCGCGCAGGATGCCGGGCACGCTGTCTCGCGGGATGTCGCTGCCCAGAAGCTGCACCAGACGAGCATGACGTAGATCAATGCTTTCCCGGTCGCCGGTCTCACGACCGGTCTCCACAACGACCGGCCCGGGCTGGCCACCCGCGATGTCGACAATCAGGGCAGTGGCGCGCTCGATCGCCTGCTCGGCCATGGCCGGATCCACCCCGCGTTCGAACCGGTGCAGTGCGTCGCTGTGTCGCTTGTACTCACGGCCTATGCCGGCCATGGCCGACGGCGAGAAGTGTGCGCTCTCGAGAAAGACACGCTCTGTGGCCTGGCTGACGGCAGACGTCTCGCCGCCCATGACGCCGGCCAGCGCAACCGGCCCATCGTGATCGGCGATCACCAGCGTGCCGGCGTTCAGCTCGACTTCCGTGCCGTCGAGCAGCAGCACCCGCTCACCGGCTCGCGCGTCTCGCACGACAATCCCCTGACTCAGGCAATCCGCATCAAAGGCATGCATGGGCTGGCCCAGTTCGAGCATGACGTAATTCGTCACGTCGACCAGAATGCCAAGGCTGCGCAGACCCGCCCGGCGCAGTCGTTCGCGCATCCAGTCCGGTGTGCGGGCGCCCGCGGCAACACCCTCGATGAGGCGGCCGCAGTAGCGGGGGCAGGCGTCGGGATTTTCGATGGAGACCGGCCAGACCGCCTGGCTTGATGCCGGTACCGGATTTGCAGCCGCCGACTTTAAAGAGTATCCGCGACCGGCCGACGCGTCCCGCGCCACGCCCAGGATGCTCAGGCAGTCGCCTCGATTGGGCGTCAAGTCGATCTCGATGATCTGGTCATCCAGCCGGAGGTGACCGGCGACAGGCGTGCCCGGAGTCACATCCTCATCCAGTTCGAGCAGCCCTGCGTCGTCATCGTCAAGACCCAGTTCAGCCGACGCGCACAACATGCCCTGCGACGTGACACCGCGCAGGTCCGAGGCCTCTATTACCAGGCCACCGGGAAGCCGCGTACCGACCAGCGCCACCGGCACCGTCAGACCGGACCGTGCGTTGGGCGCGCCGCAGACGATGGTCAGCGCCCCGCTCTGCCCGACGTCTACCGTACAGACGCTCAGCGCGTCGGCCTGAGGATGTGCCACGCATGTCTCGATGCGGCCGGCCACCACGGTATCGGGCAGCGCCGGCGCGGCCGGCGCAACGCTGTCGACCTCCAGCCCCAGCATCGTGAGGTGCTCACAAAGCGCCTCCGAATTCAGGGGAAGATCAATCCATTCACGCAGCCATTGTTCGCTGAATTTCATAAGCGGGGATCAGGCAAACTGACGCAAGAAGCGCAGGTCGTTTTCGAAGAACAGCCGCAGGTCATCAACGCCGTAGCGCAGCATGGCCAGACGTTCCACGCCCATGCCGAAGGCATAGCCGCTGTAACGCTCCGGATCCAGACCCACCGCCTTGAGTACGTTCGGATGCACCATGCCGCAGCCGAGCACCTCCATCCAGCCGCTGCCCGTACCCAGGCTCCGACCATCGATATCGACCTCCGCGGAGGGTTCGGTAAACGGGAAATACGAGGGCCGAAAACGCAGCTTCAGCTCGGTCTCGAAGAAGGCATTCATCAGGTCCTGTATATCGGTCCGCAGGTCGGCAAAGCTGACCGACTCGGCCACGTAGAGTCCCTCAACCTGATGAAACATCGGGCTGTGCGTGCGGTCGGAATCGCAGCGATAGACCCGACCGGGCGCGATGATGCGCACCGGTGGTTTCCGGTTTTCCAGGACTCGGATCTGCACCGGCGAGGTGTGGGTGCGCAGAACCAGCTTCCCGTCGTCTACATAGAAGGTGTCCTGCATGGCCCGGGCCGGGTGGTCCTGCGGGATGTTGAGCGCGGAAAAATTGTGATAATCGTCTTCAATTTCCGGCCCCTCCGCCACCTCGAAACCGATCTGACCCAGCAGCGCTTCCAGCCGCGCCATGGTCCGCATGATCGGATGTCGCGCGCCGGCCGACTGGCCCCGCCCCGGCAGCGTGACATCAATGGCTTCGCCGGCCAGCCGAGCCTGCAGCGCCGCCGTTTCCAGCACGGCCTTGCGACGCTCGATGGCGTCCGCAATGCGGGTTTTGGATGCATTGATGGACTGGCCGGCTGCCTTGCGCTCGTCGGCAGGCAGTGCCCCGAGCTGTTTCAGCTCGGCCGTCACCAGACCTTTCTTGCCCAGAAACCGCACGCGAACCGCGTCAAGCGCCGCCAGATCCTGCGCTGCCGTCACCTCCGCCAGTGCCATATCTTCCAGAGCATGCTCAGCTGCCATCAGCGCCCTCGCTCTTCCAGGAACCCGTTACCATTCGCCCAACAAAAAAGGGAAAGGCGCCACGCCTTTCCCTTTCCGATGCAGTCCGGCCCGATGCCGGCGTTACGCAGAGGCGAGTGCTGCCTTGGCCTGCTCGGCCACCTGCGCAAAGCCCGCCTTGTCATTCACGGCCATATCGGCCAGCACCTTGCGATCGAGCTCGACACCAGCCCGCGACAAACCGTGAATCAGGCGACTGTATGACAGGCCCTCCAGCTTTGCAGCAGCACCGATGCGCTGAATCCACAGCGCGCGGAACTCGCGCTTGCGTGCCCGGCGATCACGATAGGCATACTGACCGGCCTTGAAAACGGCCTGGCGGGCTGTCTTGTAGGTGCGACTCCGCGCGCCGTAATAGCCCTTCGCTTTCTTGAGTACCTTCTTGTGGCGCTTCTTGGCGGTTACGCCGCGGCTCACTCTGGCCATGTCTATCTACCTGTCATCTGTGTATGCGTCTGCCGGCTCGATGGTTTCGAGCGACAGGCTATTTGTAGGGGATCAGCCGGTCGATGCCGGGCTGGTCACAATGCGCAACTGTCGTACCGGTCGCCAGGCGGCGTTTCCGCCCGGGCGCTTTCTTGGTCAGGATGTGATTCGCATTGGCCCGGCTGCGCGCGAGCTTGCCGCTGCCGGTGCGCTTGAAGCGCTTGGCGGTACCACGGTTGGTCTTGATCTTCGGCATGTCGTGTTCCTTAACTCACCTGTCGGGGCGTCGTCAGACTCGCTGATTATTCGCCACTGCTTTGTTTGCCCGGCTTGGTGCCCTTCTTGTGCGGCGCCATCACCATGATCATCAACCGGCCCTGCATTTCGGGCCGCTGCTCCACGCCGGCGAGATCCTCAAGATCGTCCCGGACCCGGTCCAGCAATTCCAGCCCAAGCTCCTGATGCGCCATCTCACGGCCCCGAAATCGGAGCGTGATCTTGATCTTGTCGCCTTCGTCCAGAAACTCGCGCAGCTTGCGGAGCTTGGTGTCGTAATCACCCTTTTCCGTACCCGGCCGGAATTTCACTTCCTTGACCTGGGTCTGCTTCTGTTTCTTCTTCGCTGTCTGCTGAGACTTGCGCTTCTCGAACAGGTGCTTGCCGTAGTCCATGATGCGGACTACCGGCGGCTCGGCGTTGGGCGCCACCTCCACCAGATCCAGCCCGAACTGGGATGCCTTTTCGAGCGCGTCGTCGCGCTTCATGATACCGAGCTGCTCACCTTCCGGGTCGATCACCCGCAACTCGTGGGCGACTATCTCGTCGTTTCGCCGGTCCTTCTGTCCAGAAGCGATATTAGTGTCCTCCAACAACGAAAAACCCGCCGCGTCCGCCGACAGTCGCCGGCCTACGATCGGGTTCAACCACGCCGGGCAACTTCTGTCCCCAGCTTGTCCTGCAACGCCGAAATAGTGAGCGCCCCTTCATCCTGACCGTCACGAGTACGAACGGCTACTTCGCCAGATTCCATCTCGCGATCGCCGACAACAAGGAGGTAGGGCACGCGCTGCATCGTGTGCTCGCGGATTTTATAGCCGATTTTCTCGTTTCTCAAGTCTGATTCAACGCGAAACCCGCTCTTTTTCAGAGTTTTCTCGATATCGGACGCATATTCGGCCTGGCGATCGGTGATATTCAGCACCACCGCCTGCACCGGCGCGAGCCACAAGGGCAGCGATCCGGCGTGATGCTCGATCAGAATACCGATGAAACGCTCCACCGATCCAAGGATCGCGCGATGCAGCATGACCGGCGTCTTGCGCTCGCCGTCCTCGTCCACGTACTCGGCACCCAGTCGCTCCGGCATGGAGAAATCCAGCTGGATGGTGCCCAGTTGCCAGACCCGATTCAGACAGTCGCGCAACGAAAACTCGACCTTCGGCCCGTAAAACGCGCCCTCGCCGGGCTGCAGCGCCCAGTCCAGCCCCTTGTCATTCAGGCACTGCTCCAGCGCGGCTTCGGACTTGTCCCAGATATTGTCGGCACCCACGCGCTTCTCGGGCCGTGTGGAGAGCTTGACAAGCACGTCCTCAAAACCGAAGTCGCGGTAGACCTCGAACAGCAGGTCAATGAAATCCGAAACTTCCGGACCAATCTGCGCCTCGGTGCAGAAGATATGCGCGTCATCCTGCGTGAAACCGCGCACCCGCATTAAACCGTGCAGGGTGCCCGACGCTTCATTGCGATGGCAGGAGCCGAATTCGGCCATGCGCAGCGGCAGATCGCGATAGCTGCGCAAACCGCGATTGTATATCTGGATATGCGCCGGGCAGTTCATCGGCTTGATCGCGAACTGGCGTTCCTCGGCGCCGGTCAGGAACATGTCGTCGGCAAACTTTTCGGCGTGACCCGATTTTTCCCACAGCGACAGGTCGATGATCGACGGGGTATGCACCTCTTCGTAATCACGCTCGCGGAGTTTGGCCCGGATATAGGACGTGATTTCCAGGTAGATTCGCCAGCCCCGGTCGTGCCAGAACACCATGCCCGGCGCTTCCTCCTGCGTGTGGAACAGGTCGAGGCGGCGGCCGATGCCGCGATGGTCGCGCTTCTTGGCCTCCTCGATCTGCGCAAGATAGGCCTTGAGTTCCTTCTTGTTGGACCAGGCGGTGCCGTAGATGCGGGTCAGCATCTCGTTGTTCGAGTCGCCCCGCCAGTAGGCACCCGCGAGGCTGGTCAGCTTGAAGGCACGCAGGTGGCGCGAATTGGGCACATGCGGGCCCCGGCACATATCCACGTAGTCCTCGTGGTGGTACAGCGCGATGGTTTCGCCGTCGGGTATCTCGCGCGTGATCTCCACCTTGTAGGACTCGTTGCGGGCCTCGAACGCTTCGATCGCTTCCTCTCGCGTGACAACCCGGCGAATGACGTCGTGGTCCTTTTCCGCCAGTTCGAGCATGCGCTTCTCGATGGTCTCGAGATCCTCGGGCGTGAGCGTGCGGTCGATGGCCACGTCGTAATAGAAGCCGTCATCGATCACCGGACCGATGGCCATTTTCACATCGGGATAGAGCGTCTTGAGGGCCTGACCCAGAAGATGCGCGCAGGAATGACGCACGATATCCACGCCGTCGGGCTCGCGCGCGGTGACGATCTCCACGCGGGCATCGTGGTCGATCTCGACGCAGGCATCTGCCAGCTCGCCGTCGATGCGCCCGGCCAGCGCGGCCTTGGCCAGGCCCGGACCGATGGACTCGGCCACCTGCATGATCGTGACCGGCTGGTCGAAAGACTTGGTGGAACCGTCAGGCAGCGTGATTACGGGCATGTCTGCTCCAGTGGCGGCCGCTACGAGGGGCCGCGTGAACTCGTGAAATCGCCGAGCGCCGGCGAGCGGCCGCGGATGATAAGTCCGCCGTCAGGCAAGGGTCAATTGAATGGCGGGCGACCGGCCGGCCGCCCTCGCCGCCTTATTGCAGCAGCCGCCGCGAATAAAAACGCACCGACAGCGCGTAACCGGCGCCGGCATAGAGCAACAATACCAGCCCATGCACCAGCGGCGCGGACAGCGGGGCCTGCGTCGCCAGCGGCCTCGCCAGCTCCACCGCGTGATACAGCGGCAGCAGGCTGGCGGCCCACTGCCCCGCCGCCGGCAGCGAGTCGATCGGGTAGAACACGCCGGAGCACATGAACATGGGCACGATCACCAGCGTGTAGAAATAGCTGAAGTAGTCGTAGCTGCGCGCGAAGGGCGCCAGGGGCATGACAAAGCCGGCAAAGGCCAGTCCGGTCAGGAAGGCGACCGGGATGACCCCCAGCGCGCCGGGGAAGCTGATCAACCCCATGCAGCCGGCCACGATGAGAATGGCGGTGCTCGCGATGACGCCCTTGGTGGCACACCACAGCAGCTCGCCCGCCACGATATCCGCCACTCGCAGCGGCGTAGCCAGAATGGCCTGATAGGTCTTCTGCGGCTCCATGCGGGTATAGACCGAATACATGGCCTCGAACGCCGTGGTATGCATGACTGCCGACACGAGCAGCCCGCTGGCCAGAAAAACCATGTACGGCAAGCCGTCCATGGCCCCCACGAAGCGCTGCAGCCCGTAGCCCAGCGCCAGCAGGTAGATGACCGGCTCGCCGAAATTGAGCACGATGCTCACGCGGATGAGCTTGCGCCAGACACGAACGTTGCGCCGCCACACGGCCAGACTGCCGCGCCCGGGCCGGAAATCACTGGCCGTCAGCTCAATCACGCAAATCCCGCCGCGTTAGTCGAAGAAAGACATCTTCGAGATTGTGATGCCGGTGCAGCATTCGCAGCTGTGGATGACCGGCCGCCCAGTCGTGTACGGGATCGGCCTGCTCTGTATAGGCATACCAGCTCGTCCCCGAGCGCTCGAGGCGCACCTCCGGCAGGGCGTCAAGCGCCGCCTGTTGCGGTGCGTCCAGGCGCGGAAACTCGAACACGTTGCGCTCGCAGTGCGCTCGCACCAGCTCGGCGGGCGAGCCGTGCGCGATGATCCGGCCGTGATCCATGATGGCCAGCACGTCGCAAAGCCGTTCCGCCTCTTCCATATAATGCGTGGTCAGCAGCAGCGTTTTGCCGGACTGCTGCAGATCCCGCAGGCGCGACCACATGACGTGCCTTACCTGCGGATCCAGACCGGTGGTGGGTTCGTCCAGCACGATTAGACCCGGATTGTTCACCAGCGCGCGAGCCAGCGTGAGCCGTCGCTGCATGCCGCCCGACAGCTCGCCAATCCGCGCGTGCTGCTTGTGCGTAAGTTCGGCAAACTCGAGCAGCCAGTCCACCCGGTCATCCAGAGTGTTGTCCGGCAGCCCGAAGAAGCTCGCGTAGACGCTGAGATTCTCGCGCACCGAGAAATCCGGGTCGAGATTGTCCAGCTGCGGCACCACCCCCATGCCGGCACGCGCCCGGTGCGCCTGCTCCGGCACGGCGTGACCGAGCACGCGTATCGATCCGGATTCCGGATGCGTCATGCCAAGCAGCATGCGAATCGCCGTGGTCTTGCCTGCCCCGTTCGGCCCCAGCAGACCAAAACACTGCCCCTGCTCGATACGCAGCGACAGGCCGTCCACCACCCGGCGGCCATCGTACTGCTTGACGACATGGGCAAATTCTATGACGGGGTCGGACACGGGGACGCAGACTGAGGAGCGGCCGCGCATTCTGCTTGCAGGCCGGGAGGCTTTCAATTGGCGGTGGTCACGACACCGCGATTCAGCCGCAGCGCCAGCAGCCCGCCGCGACGGGCAGCCAGCGCAATGGGCACCAGGGCAAGCACGGCCGTCACGGCCCCCAGCAGGAAATAGCGGGTGTAGCCCAGCCACTCGGCCAGAAACCCGCTCGCCACTGAGGCCAGGCCCATGGCGATGACAAAAATGCAGGCCTGCAGACTGTAGTCGCTGCCTTCGCTGGCGGGCCGGCAGGCGTCCATCATCATCGTGAATACCGCGGCGGTGACCATGCCGCTGACCAGACCCTCGGCCGCCACCACGCCGTACAGGGGCCAGGCTGATCCGGCCGGCAGTATGCTGATCGCCGCAAAGCCGGCAATCGCGATGGCCTGACCCAGGCCGAAACTCAATACACAGCGGTAATACCCCAGGCGCGAGGTCAGCCACCCCCCGACCAGGGCGCCGGCCAGGCTGGCGCCGAAGCCCACGGTGCCCAGCAGCCAGCCGATCTGCGCCAGGGTCAGACCCCGGTCCACCAGGAAGGGGCGGGTCATGCCGGCGCCGATCGCCTCGCAGAATTTGTAGGTCAGAATAATAAGCAGCCAGCTCGCCACGCCGGGCCGCAACAGATATCGCCAGGCGACGCCGTAGCCGGCCGGCCCGGGTGTGGCCGGCGGCTCCCGGAACAGCAATACCGGTAGCGTTAGCAGCAGAATCAGGCTGCCCAGCAGCAGAAAACTGCCGGACCAGCCCAGTCTTTCGAACACCACCAGCAAAAACCCGCCGGCGATCACCATCCCTACCCGGTAGCCCGCCACCTGCACCCCGTTGCCCAGGCCCCGCTCAGGCGGCCGCAGCAGCGACACCGCCAGGCCGTCGGTGGCGATATCCAGCGTTGCGGCCAGCAGGTTGCATAGCGCCACCAGCGCAAACAGCCAGGCCAGCTGCGTGTCCGGGTCCAGCGCCACGGCCGCGAAAAGCACCGCGGCGGTCGCCAGCTGAACCGGAATGATCCAGCTGCGTCGGCGACCAAGCCGTCGAACCCAGTATCGATCAACCAGCGGCGCCCACAGGAATTTCAGGGCCCAGGGCAGCGTCAGCAGCGAGGTCAGTCCGATATCGCTCAGCGACACGCCGGACTCGCGCAGCAGCACCGGCAGGGCCTGCGTGAAAAAGCCGAAAGGCAGTCCCTCCGACATGTAGAGACAGCCGACCAATCCGAGCTTGGCCGAGGTGCGCATGAACGTGGCTACGCCGGGTCAGAAACCCAATCGACCGGCTCAGCCCTGCTCTTCCAGCACCTGCTTGAGCGCAGGCGGCGGCACGTAACCGCCCACAGTGCGGCCCTGCTCGTCGATGATCATGGGTGTGCCGCGCAGGCCGAGCTGACCGCCCAGATCATGATCGCGCGCAACGGCCTGTGTGTCGCAGTTGGCGGGCGCGACCTCGAAATCGTCCCGGTGAAGCTTGGCCTGGGTCAGCATCGCCTTGCGGTCGTCGGCGCACCATATCTGTTCGGCAATCTGCCATGCGGTCGAGCCTTGCCCGGCACGCGGATACGCCAGATAACGAACTTCGATGCCCAGCTTGTTGTACTGCGCCATCTGCGAATGCAGACGCTGGCAATACCCGCAGTCCACATCGGTAAACACCCACACTACATGCTCGGTCTTGCCCTCAGGCGCGAAGTTGATGGTGTCCAGATCGTCGATGGCTTCCAGCGCGGCCAGCCTTTGCTCCGAGCGACGCGCCTCGGTCAGGTTGGCCTGGTCCGATACGCGATACAGGTCGCCCACCAGAATGTAGGCGCCCTCGGCATTGGTATGCACCGGCTGCCCGTCCAGCATGACGCTGTACACGCCCGGCCATTCGGTTTCGCGCACATCGCCCACCTCGCCCAGTTTGCCCAGCGCGGCGCGTATGGTGGCTTCGGCATCGGCGCCGGACTCGGTTGTCGGCGCAGTCTGCGCCTGATCCTGGCCGGCGGGCTCTCCGCAGGCGCAGAGCAGCAGCACCAGCGCCAGAGGCAGAACGAAACGGACGGTGTGAGGCATGCTGATTCCAGTATCTCGGACAGGACGGCCGTACGGCCGGCGGGCGGCTATTGTGAATCAGACCGGGCGCCGAATCGAATCATTGCCGTGGGGTGCGCGCAGCTACAACTCCTCGCTCCACGAATGCCCGCCACGCGCCACCAGCGCCGATGCCGCCTGCGGGCCCCAAGTGCCGGCGTTGTAGCCGCGCGGCGGCGCCGTGCTCTCGGCCCACCCTTGCTCGATCGGGTCAATCCAGGCCCAGGCCTGCTCGATTTCATCCCGCCTGACAAAGAGCATGAGCCGGTTATTGATCAAGTCCATGAGTAGGCGTTCGTAGGCATCGGCCGTCCGCTGGCGAAACGCCTGCTCGAAGCTCAGGTTCAGGGTGATGGGCGCCAGACGGATACGCTCGCCCGGCATCTTGGCAAGCATGTTCAGGTCAAGCGAGTCATCGGGGTTCAGCCGGATGACCAGACGGTTGGGAAACGGCAGTTCCGACACCGTGCCGAAGATGTCGTGGGCCACTGGGCGGAAGAAAATGACGATTTCCGCGAGCCGCCGCGCCATGCGCTTGCCGGTGCGCAGATAAAACGGCACGCCGGCCCAGCGCCAGTTGGCAATTTCGCAGTGGATGGCCGCATAGGTTTCAGAATGGCTGGCCGGGTCCACGCCCTGCTCTTCGAGATAACCGCAGACCGGTTCGCCGTTGATGATGCCGCCGCGATACTGCCCGCGCACCGTCGCCTGCGATACCCCGCCCCCGGTGATAGGCACCAGCGAGCGCAGGACCTTGACCTTCTCGTCACGCACGCAGCCCTCGTCCAGCTGCATCGGTGGCTCCATGGCAATGGCGGCCAGCACCTGCAGAATATGGTTCTGCACCATGTCGCGCAGCGCCCCCACCCCATCGTAATAGGGTGCACGCCCTTCCACGCCGACGGTCTCGGATACGCTGATCTGCACATGGCTGATCGACTGCCGGTTCCAGAGCGTCTCGAACAGCGCGTTTCCAAAGCGTAGCGCCAGCAGGTTCTGAACCGATTCCTTGCCCAGATAATGGTCGATCCGGAAGATCTGGTCCTCGTCGAAATAGCGGCCCACGGCGTCATTGGTCGCGCGGCAGGAGGCCTGATCGTGGCCAATCGGTTTCTCGAGCACGATCCGGCTGTTCCGGTTCAACCCGGCTGCCGCAAGGTCATCACATATGTCCACCATCACGCCGGGGGGCACCGCCAGATAGAACAGCCGCTCGCAGGCGTCGGCAGGCCGAAGCTCCGCCGCCAGCGACCGCATGGCCGCGGCGCTGTCCGAGGCCACGGTCCGATATTCGATCCGCGCAAGCAGGCGATTGGCGATGGCCGGATCAAATCGCTCCGGCAGGTGCCGACGCAAGGCCGTCTCCACCGCATCGCGATAGCCTTCGGTACTGTATTCGCTGCGGGCAATCGCGAATATTCGGGCACCCGGCTGCGACATGTCGCGCGCCTCAAGCGCAAACAGCGCCGGGACCAGTTTGCGCATCGCCAGGTCGCCCGTGGCGCCGAACAGCACGAGATCGAAATCCGGCAGCGCCTCGGTAGCACCCGTCATGACCGGGCCGCACCTGCCAGGCGCGGTCTGAAAAAAGCATCCGGTCCTGTCATGCTCAGACTCCTGTAGTTCAGTCGCACCGAACGCGTTGCAAGGCCCATGCCGAACACCTTCTGCACGATAATTGCATAACCCGATAACCTGAGCGACACCCACTCCACGCCGCCGGCGAGGTGGCCAAGCATGAACAGACAGGAACGCCAGCAGGCCCTGCAGGACGTCACCCACGGCATTCGCGAACGCAGCCGCAAGGCGCGGCAACGATATCTCGAGCGTCTGGACGAAGCCGCTGCCCGGCCGCGCGGCGGCATGAGTTGCGGCAACCTGGCCCATGTTGCCGCGCCGCTGGCGCGGGGTGACCGGGCGGCGGTGCTCGCCCAGGACCGCCCCAACATCGGCATCGTCAGCGCCTATAACGACATGCTTTCGGCGCATCAGCCCTACGCACGCTTTCCCGATCTGCTGCGCCACGCGGCGCGGGAAGCCGGCGCCACGGCACAGTTTGCCGGCGGCGTTCCGGCCATGTGTGACGGCATCACCCAGGGGCGCGACGGCATGCAGTTGTCGCTGGCCTCGCGGGACGTCATCGCCATGGCCACCGCCGTTGCGCTCAGCCACGACGTATTCGACGCCGTGCTGCTGCTGGGCATCTGCGACAAGATCGTGCCGGGGCTGCTGATCGGCGCCCTGAGTTTCGGCCATCTGCCCGCCCTGGGCGTGCCGTCCGGGCCAATGCCCAGCGGCCCCTCCAACGAAGACAAGGCGAAAACGCGCGAAGCCTACGCCCGCGGCGATATCGGCCGCGATGAGCTGCTGGACATGGAGGCTCGCTGCTATCACTCCCCCGGCACCTGCACGTTTTACGGTACGGCCAACACCAATCAGGTCATGATGGAGGCCATGGGCCTGCACCTGCCCGGCGCGGCGTTCGTGCCCCCGAATACGCCGTTACGCGACGCACTGACTGACCGGGCCGCCACGCAGGCCGCCAGGCTGGCGCGATCCGGCGACAAACGCCTCTGGCTGGGGCAACTCGTCAACGAGAAGTCGCTCGTCAACGCGGTCGTGGCACTGCTCGCTACCGGTGGTTCCACCAACCACAGCCTGCATCTGCCCGCCATCGCACGCGCCGCAGGCATCACGCTCAACTGGACCGACCTGAACGACCTGTCCGCCATCACGCCGCTGCTGGCGCGCATCTACCCCAACGGCAGCGCGGACGTGAACAGCTTTCACGCCGCCGGCGGCACCGAACAGATTCTGGCCGAACTGGCCGACGCCGGCTTGCTGCATACCGATGTGCTGAGTGTTACCGGCGAGACGATCGATGTCAGCGGTCAGCGCCCCACGCTGGATAATCATGGCGAACTGCTGTGGTCAGCCGGGCACCACCAGCCCGACGACACGGTATTGCGCGGCCATTCGGCAGCGTTCCAGGCCGCAGGCGGCCTGCGCCTGCTGGAAGGGAATCTGGGCCGGGCGGTAGTCAAGGTGTCGGCCGTGGCCGAAACCCACCAGCAGATTCATGCGCCTGCCATTGTGTTTGATACGGCCGAGGCCGTTCAGACCGCCTTTCAGGCCGGCATGCTGGATCAGGACTGCGTAGTGGTGCTCCGCGGTCAGGGGCCGCGCGCCAACGGCATGCCGGAACTCCACCGCCTGATCACCACCCTGGCCGTCCAGCAGAACAAGGGCGTGAACATTGCGCTGCTCACCGACGGCCGGCTATCCGGCGCCAGCGGCAAGGTCCTCGCGGCGATCCACCTGTACCCGGAAGCTGCCGCCGGCGGACCGATCAGCCGGGTACGTACCGGCGACGCCATCATCATCAACGCGCGCAGCGGTGAGCTGAGCTGCCAGCCTGCGAACGGCGAGATCACCAGGCGGGAAAGCGACTGGCAGCCTGATCCGACCGATCAGTACGGCACCGGCCGCGAACTGTTCGCCCTGTTTCGCAATCAGGCCGGCGACGCGGAACACGGCGGCTCGCCCCTGATGCCGGACGCCGACTCGTGAACTGGCGGATATTCGATGCCGGCCCCGGCGTGTTTCCCGAAAGCACGCTCTGGGATGCAGCGCGTGAAGGCCTGTGGTGGCTGGATATCCATGCCCGGTTGCTTTGTTTCAGGTCTCTGAACGGCCAGACGCGGAAAAACTGGCCAGTGAACGACGAGCCTGGCGCCCTGCTGCTGGACGCCGACGGCAGGCTGCTGCTGGGCGGCCGCGAAGCGCTCTGGCGCTTTCATCCCGACACCGAATCGCTGACCCGGCTTATCGACACGCCATTCAACGCCGAAACCATGCGCTTCAACGACGCCGGCGTCAGCCCGACCGGCGAGCCGGTATTCAGCAGTCTCTACGACCCCAAGGACGCCGCCCGTGCCGGCCTGTTCCGCTACGACGGCGCGGGCTTCGAGCGGCTGGCCGACGACGTGATCACGGGCAATACGCCCGTGTGGAATCGCGACGGCAGCCGCCTGTACTGGGCCGACACCCGCGGCCACCGGATTCTGTGCTTCGACGTCAGCCCGGCTTCGGGCCGTTTAAACGGGCGACGCGTGCACTGGTCCGGCCGGGCATTCTCTCCCGGACGTCCCGACGGCATGGCGCTCGATTCCGAAGACTGCCTCTGGGTGGCGCTGTTTGAGGGTGCCGCGGTGGTCCGCATCAGCCCGACCGGCGAACTGCTGCGCGTGCTGCCGGTGCCGGCACTCTGCCCCACCAGACCGGCCTTTGGCGGACCCGATCTCCGGACCCTTTTTCTGGCCACGGCCGGCACGGCGCGTCCGGCCGGCGAACGGCACGCCTATCCCTGCAGCGGCGCGATCCTGGCGCTATGCTGCGACATCGCCGGGCACCCGCCAGGCCTCGCGCGGCCGGGATCAGCCCCGGCACAGGCGCAAACGCAGGAGCCATGAGCATGCACGCAAGAAAACAGCACTTCGAGTCGCAACTCAACGGCTGTCCGCTGCTGCCCACCATCGAGCCCGGCGAGGCCGACTGGGAAACCCTGCTGCCGGTCTGCGAGGCCGCCGGCCTGACCTGCATCGAGGTGCTGCTGCGTCATGCCGGCTCGCTGGCACTGCTCACCCGTCTCAAGGGCCTGACCACGCTGGCCATCGGCGCCGGCACGGTCACGAATGTGGAACAGTGTGAAGAGGCTATTCAGGCCGGGGCCGATTTCATCGTCAGCCCCGGCCTGAGCAAGCCGCTGGTCCGCACGGCGCAAGGGGAATCGGTCCCCATCCTGCCGGGCGTGGCCACACCAACAGAAATCATGGCCGCGCTTGATCTGGGATTGATGACCTGCAAGTTCTTTCCGGCGCGCGCCATGGGCGGCACGGAGCGCCTGAAAGCGTTTGCCGGGCCGTTTCCGCAGATGCGGTTCATCCCCACCGGCGGCATAGCCGAGACCGACTTTCGCAATTACCTCGCCCTCCCCAACGTGGCGGCGGCCGGCGGCGGTTTCATCCTGCCCCCCGCCATGCTGAAAAGTGGCAACGCGAATGCGCTGCAGGCCCATCTCGGCCGTCTGCTCGGCCGGCGCGGAACGGCCTGACGCCGCGCGACCGGGCAGGATGGCGTGCAGACATGGCCGCCGGCGACGCCTCACGAAAAGACGGGTATCGCTTAGCGGCCCGGCGTTTTCCGGAAATTCCCCGTTGGCCAGGCGCTTCCAGGACCGTCTTCGGATGGAATTTGGTGGGGGCGATTGGATTCGACCGAATTGTCCGGAACAATTTGGCGTGAGCGTAGCGAATCCCGCAGGGACGAGGCCCAGGGACGGGCCTCGCAACCCACGACGCAGTCGTTGGTGAGAATCCCCAAACGTAGCCCAAAACAAAAAAGCCCCTGCGCAGCGCGCAGAGGCTTCGGCATTCGGCTTGGTAGGCGCGATTGGATTCGAACCAACGACCCCCACCATGTCAAGGTGGTGCTCTAACCAACTGAGCTACGCGCCTGCCGGGAGGCGGGAAGATACCGGAACAATCCGGCGGGCTCAAGCGTCGTCGACGGATGACAGCCGGGCTACCGACTCGCAGCCCTGCTCACCCGGTCTGCCGCCCGCGACGCATCAGAAACGGTAGGCAGTGCCCAGCTGCAGTACGGGATAAAGCTCGTAGTTGTCCAGATCATCTTCCAGCTCGCGCTCTTCCGCCTGGGCGGCAAGCTGGCAGGCAGCCAGATTGGCCGGCACGGCCACGTTGCTGCAGGTCACATCGGCGCTCGCCGAGCCCACGAAATAGACGCCCAGATCGAGCGAGAAGGTCCAGCGCCCGTCGGTGGCCACGGCGTTGCCCCAGCCGATGCCCACATAGGGAGATGTTCCCTTGAATTCGACATCGGCATCCACGCGATCGCCCAGAAGCACCTGACTGCCGCTGTCGCCCAGCTCGCAGGTCGTCTCTTCACAGGTAGCGCTGCCTTCGAGCGAGTTGTTCACGTGGCCCAGGCCGGCCGTCAGCCGCAGTCCCCCGCCAAACGGGTGATAATCAAGCAGCGCGCCCATGCTGAACAGGTCGACCTCGCCTTCGTATTCAAGGTCCTCGCCGTCGTAATCAATGTCCGGATCGATACTCAGACCGGCAACCAGCACCCGCGCATTCAGCACGCGATTCACGTCGAAGGTGGCCGCAAGGCCGACACCCAGGGTGCCGACGTTCAGGCCCACGGCCGATTCCGGGGGCGCCGCCTGGGCACTGGCAGCGGGTACAAGCAGGCCGGCGCCGAGCACGGCGGCAAAAACTGATTTCATGAGAAGTCTCCCTGGGTGCAATAGCAGTCGCAATAGAAGTTTATCGGCAATCGCCTCGAGGCTTTGAGCGTATTCGCACGGATTGCCCTCCCCAGCCTAAACCGGCCGGATGGCCGGTTCGTGTCACGGACAGCGGTCGCGCTCAGAAGCGGAAGGCCCAGTCCAGCCGCACCATCGGCCGGAGACTGGCGCCACCAAAGGCTGTATCGAAATCCTTGTGGCGTTGCTCGGGTGCACGGTCGCAGGCGGCCTGGCAGCCGGCCACGTCTGCCGTAGAAGTAAACGCCACGCCCAATCGGGTCAGCCTGGCGTTCGATTCACCGGTACCGGTCGTCGCCTGCGCCCACTGCAGCCCTACATACGGCACGTAGCCTTCGAAATCGGCCGTGCCTGCAAGCCGGTCACTGCCGGCATAGTCGGCATTGATGCCGCCAACTTCGCAATGCATGCGCTGCTCGCACTGGTAATAGCTATCGGTACCCGCACGCGTGGCCATGGCGCCGGCCGCCAGGTGGATGCCGTCGTCGAGCTGAGCCAGTCGAGCGATGGGATGGGATTCCGGATCGAGTGCCTGAGCTGTACTGGCTAACGCCGCGCCGCCAAGCAGACAAAGTAGACGGGACATTTTCATGCGGATAACTCGCTAATGGTCGGGACATTACGGTTATCGGCACGTAGTCCATTTGGACTAGATATTTCGACAAGCGTTCGACCAACGGACGCTTCGGCAATTTTTTGTCGAATAACGCCAATTTTTTGAACCGTGTGACTCGACCCGAGCGGTCGACGCGCGGACAAGCGCCTGGAAAGCAACCACGTCCAATCTAAAGGCCGCGCTCGCTCAACATCAGCCTGCCTACACGCTGCCGCGCACTGCATTGCCCCACCTCTCCCAGAAATAGCGCTTCGAGCGGTTGGTCAGGCCGTTTTTCGGAAGGCGCCTTCCCGCACTTTCTGGATTTCATCGCGCAGGCGGGCCGCCTCCTCGAATTCGAGATTCTCCGCCGCCTGGAACATCTGCTTTTCCAGCTTGTCGAGCGCCTTGGCCAGCTTGGCCGGCGACATGGCGGCATAGTCGGAGAGTCCTTCCGCTACCTTGCGTTTTTGCGCATCGTCGTATTCTTCGTAGCCGTAGCGCATGACGTCCGCAACGGCCTCCTGGATCGTCTTCGGCGTGATGCCGTGTTCCTCGTTGTGGGCAAGCTGCTTGATACGACGGCGTTCCGTCTCGTCCATCGCGCGGCGCATCGAACCGGTGACCGTATCGGCATAGAGAATGGCCTTGCCGCGTACGTTTCTCGCCGCGCGACCGATGGTCTGGATCAGAGAGCGCTCGGCCCGCAGAAAACCTTCCTTGTCGGCATCCAGCACGGCCACCAGCGACACCTCGGGGATATCCAGGCCCTCGCGCAGCAGATTGATGCCCACCAGCACATCGAACACGTGCAGCCGCAGATCACGAATGATTTCCATGCGCTCGACGGTGTCGATATCCGAATGCAGGTAGCGCCCCCGCACGCCGTTCTCATGCAGGTATTCGGTCAGGTCTTCGGCCATGCGCTTGGTCAGCACGGTCACCAACACGCGATCACCGAGTTCACAGCGCTCGCGCACTTCGCCCAGCAGATCATCCACCTGATTACCGGCGGGTCGCACCTCGATATCCGGGTCCACCAGGCCGGTGGGCCGGACGACCTGCTCGACCACCTGCCCGGCGTGTTTCTCCTCGTACGGGCCGGGCGTGGCCGACACGAAAATCATCTGCGGCGCGATCGCCTCGAACTCGTCGAAGCGCAGCGGGCGGTTATCCAGCGCCGATGGCAGGCGGAAGCCGTACTCCACCAGCGTTTCCTTGCGCGCCCGATCGCCCTTGTACATGGCGCCGATCTGGGGAACCGTCACGTGCGACTCGTCCAGCACCATGATCGCGTCCGGCGGCAGATAGTCCAGCAGACAGGGCGGCGGCTCGCCTGCTGCGCGGCCAGATAAGTAGCGCGAGTAATTCTCGATGCCGTTGCAGAAGCCGATTTCCTGGATCATCTCCAGGTCGAATATGGTGCGCTGCTCCAGCCGCTGGCGCTCCAGCAGCTTGCCGGCAGATTCAAGTTCCGCCAGCCGTTCCTTGAGCTCCTTCTTGATCTCGCCCATGGCCGACAGCATGCGCTCACGCGGCGTGACGTAGTGCGTCTTCGGATAGATCGTCAGCCGCGGCACCTTGCGGCTGACCGTGCCCGTGAGCGGATCGAAGTACGAAAGCCGCTCGACTTCATCATCGAACAGCTCCAGCCGCACGGCGTCGCCATCCGACTCGGCCGGAAAGATATCGATGATCTCGCCCCGCACCCGGTAGGTGCCGCGCTCCAGCGCCATGTCGTTGCGCGTGTATTGCAGCTCGGCAAGACGGCGGATCACCTCCCGCTGCGAAAGCTGATCGCCCTCCTTCAGGTGCAGCACCATCTGGAAATAGGCCTGCGGATCACCCAGGCCGTAGATCGCGGACACCGAGGCCACGATAATGGTATCGCGCCGCTCCATGATGGCCTTGGTGGCCGACAGCCGCATCTGCTCGATGTGCTCGTTGATGGAGCTGTCCTTCTCGATATAGGTGTCGGAGGACGGCACGTAGGCCTCGGGCTGGTAATAATCGTAATAGCTGACGAAATACTCGACCGAATTGTCCGGAAAGAACTCGTTGAACTCGCCATACAGCTGCGCCGCCAGCGTCTTGTTGGGCGCCATGACCAGCATGGGTCGGCCCGCCCGCATGGCGATATTCGCCATGGTAAATGTCTTGCCGGACCCGGTGACGCCCAGCAGCGTCTGATGGGCCAGGCCATCGTCCAGCCCCTCGAGCAGACCCTCGATGGCTGCCGGCTGATCACCGGCCGGATCCCAACTGGCTTTCAGGTCGAATCGTTCGGTCATGCGGGCATGTTGGGGGCAGCCCCGGCGAATAGCAATCCGCCTCGCCCGTGGACCGTAATCGACCGGCACAGCCTGCCGCGCCGCCTGTTCATGCCCGGGCCGAGCGCTTATCATGCGCCGCAGCATTCCACTTCACTTCGACAAGGGATTTTTCGTGGCCATCAAGCTTTCCCAGCGTGTGCAGAGCATCAAGCCGTCCCCTACCCTCGCCGTCACGGCGCGCGCCGCCGAGCTGCGTGCCCAGGGCCAGGACATCATCGGTCTGGGCGCCGGCGAGCCCGACTTCGACACCCCCGAGCACATCAAGAACGCCGCCAAAAAGGCGCTGGACGAGGGCGCCACGAAGTACGCGCCTGTTCCGGGCACACCGGGCCTCAAGAAAGCCGTGGTCGACAAGTTCAAGCGTGACAATGGCCTGGACTACAGCGCCGACCAGATTCTGGTATCGGTCGGCGGCAAGCAGAGCTTTTACAACCTGTTCCAGGCGCTGCTGGACGACGGCGATGAAGTGGTGATCGCCGCGCCCTACTGGGTGTCCTACCCGGCCATGGTGCAGCTCGCCGGCGGGATCCCCGTCGTCCTGGAAGCGGGTTTCGACGCCGAGTTCAAGATCACCCCGGAACAGCTCGAGGGCGCCATCACCCCGAAGACCCGCTGCGTGGTCTTCAACAGCCCGTCGAATCCCACCGGCAAGGCCTATACCAAAGCCGAACTCGCCGCACTGGGCGATGTGCTGAAGCAACATCCGGATGTGCTGGTCGCGACCGACGACATGTACGAGCATATTCTCTGGACCGACGAGCCGTTCGTGAACATCGTCAACGCCTGCCCGGACCTGTTCGAGCAGAGCATCGTGATGAACGGCGTTTCCAAGGCCTACTCAATGACCGGCTGGCGTATCGGCTATGCCGGCGGCCCGCTGCCGCTGATCAAGGCAATGAGCAAGATCCAGGGCCAGTCCACCTCGGGTGCCACCACGGTGTCGCAGAAAGCCGCCGAGGCCGCGCTGAACGGCGACCAGGGCTGCGTGGCCGATATGGTCAAGGCATTCAAGGAACGGCACGACTATGTGGTTGACGCGCTTAACCAGCTTCCGGGCGTGCGCTGCCTGAAGTCAGACGGCACCTTCTACGCCTTCCCGGACTTCTCCGAAGCCATTGCCGCCAGCGGCGCCGACAACGACGTTGCGTTCAGCGAAATGCTGATCGAGAAGGCCAACGTGGCGCTGGTGCCCGGCTCCGCCTTCGGCGCGGAAGGCCATCTGCGGCTGTCCTACGCCACCAGCATGGACAACCTGAAAAAGGCCATCGACCGGATCGACTCCGCGCTGCGGAGTTGACGCCGACGGACGGCGCGAGCAGAACCGGCCCGGCGCGGTCCAATGGACCGTGCACGGAATGCCTTTAATCGCAGCCTGCAGGCGGCCCCTGATTGCCGCTCTGGTGGCCCTGTCGGTCACCAGCGGCGTGGCTCATGGCGCCGAATGGCGCAACGCGCGATCCACGCAGATTCCGGTGGACGGCGGACTCGTGGAAGTCAACGTGCATGCCGGCCGCTACAGTGTTTCGGCAGAGTCCATAAACGACTGGGTTACACGCTCGGCCCACGCTGTCAGCACCTACCTGGGCCGCTTTCCCGTCGAGTTACTGCGTCTGGAGATACGCAGCGAGGCCGGCGATGACGTCGGCTTCGGCATGGCCTATGGCCACGATCATCACATCGAAGTCGACCTGGGCCACCGCGCCAATGCCAACGCCCTAATGACCGACTGGGTGCTGGTGCACGAGATGCTGCACATGGGCCACCCGGATGTGGGCGACCGGCACAAGTGGTTCAAGGAAGGCCTCGCGACCTATGTGGAGCCCATTGCCCGGGCGCAGATCGGCAACCGGACGGCCCAGCAGGTCTGGAACGGCTTCCGGACACAATTGCCGCAAGGACAGCCCCAGCCGGGTGACCGCGGCCTGGACTTCACGCCGACCTGGGGACGCATCTACTGGGGCGGCGCCCTTTATTTCTTCGTCAGCGATATCGCTATCCGCCAGCAAACCGGAAACCGCAAAGGCCTGCAGGACGCGCTGCGAGCCATTCTGAGGGCCGGCGGAACGCTCGACAGGGACTGGTCCATCCAGAAAACCCTGGCCATCGGAGACGCCGCCACGGGAACCACCGTGCTGCAGGATCAGTATCAGCGCATGCGCGCCCGCCCCGTCCGCGTTGACCTGGAGCGCATCTGGCAGCAGCTCGGCGTGTCACCTGAGGCCGCGCCCGGCCCGCAGGTGGACGAGAAAGCCCCGCTCGCTACCCTCCGCACGGCCATCCTGACCCCGCCGGATCCGCCCGTAAAAACCGGCGGCGCGCCAGATTGAATCGGCCAGGCCAGGAAATTCCCGGCCACGTATTGCACAACCGTTCCCCTTCGCCTAGGATACCGCCCCGCTGGCGCCGAGCACGGCCCAGCGCTCCCAATGATTCCCCGGTAGCTCAGTTGGTAGAGCGGGTGACTGTTAATCACTAGGTCGGCGGTTCGAGCCCGTCCCGGGGAGCCAAATTCCGTTTTTAGGCGTATCGATTACGCCAAAACCGCACGGAATTTCTTTACAAGATATCGAATCCGTCAGCACCGCCTCTCTTTATTTAGTCGGTAGCAACCCCAAAGCGCCGACTACGTCGGGGTTGTTCGACCCGCCCCTGGGCCGAATCCTTTGGGCTCGATGCGCTCGCGCCCGTCCGTTCCGAACTAATCCGCCAAATCCCTGACGGGAAGCAATAACCCGTCTTTGCTCGCACCTGTCGCTGGCCAACAGTTCGAGGCTGTTCGACATTGCCCTCACCGCCAACGCCGTCTAGGTTTGTTCGGGTCGTTCACGCGCGGATCAAAGGAGCCTGGAGATGAGCAAACGCATCGTGCATGTAGTCACCAACGTGGCGCATTACGAGGATGCCAAACACGCCACGGGACTGTGGCTGTCCGAGCTGACCCACGCCTGGTCGATTTTTGAAAACCGGGGGTTCGAGCAGACGCTCGTAAGCCCGAAAGGCGGCAGAACGCCGCTGGAACCCCGTTCGCTCAAATGGCCCAACATCGATGCCACGGCCAGGACATGGCTGGCAGACCCTGCCCGGATGCGGCGTCTGGAACAGACGGCCCGGCCGGAGGACATCGACGGCAGCGCAATCGACGCGATCTACTTCACCGGCGGGCATGCGGTCATGTACGACTTTCTGGAAAACGAGGGTCTGATTCGATTGACGCGGGAGATTTTCGAAAGCGGCGGCATCGTTTCGTCGGTCTGCCACGGCTATTGCGGCCTGCTGAACGTCACCCTGTCTGACGGGTCTCGGCTCATCAGCGGTCGTCGGCTGACCGGGTTTTCCTGGATCGAAGAAGTGCTGGCCGGCGTGGCGAAGAAAGTGCCCTACAATGCCGAGCAGATGACGCGGGATCTCGGCGGCCTGTACGAAAAGCGCCGGCTGCCATTCGTTTCCCACGTCATTGTCGACGGGCGCCTGGTCACGGGGCAGAATCCTCAGTCAGCCAAGGCCACAGCAAACCGAGTGGCTTCGCTGCTATGAAGACCATTTTGACCACAAGGCGGACCCAGGCTTATGCAAACCATACTCGGCTCCACCGGCCAGATTGGCCAGGAACTCGCCCGCAGTCTGGCACGTGACTTCACCCGGGAGTTGCGGCTGGTCAACCGCCGGCCCCGACAGATCAACGACGGCGATGAACTGGTGCCGGCCGACCTGCTGGACGCCCGCCAGACGCGCGACGCCGTGGCCGGCTCGCAAATTGTCTACATGACCGCGGGCCTGCCGATGGATACGCAGCGCTGGGTTGAGCAGTGGCCCGTTCTGATGACCCACGTCATCGACGCCTGCGCGGCGCATGGCGCGAAGCTGGTGTATTTCGACAACACCTACATGTACCCGCAGACGGCCACCCCGCAAACCGAGGACACGCCGTTCGAGCCGCATGGTCCGAAAGGCGCGGTTCGCGGGCGGATTGCGCGCATGCTGCTGGAGGCTATGCAGGACAAACGGCTGGAAGCCGTCATTGGCCGGGCCCCGGAATTCTATGGTCCGGGTCTGACGCAAAGCATTACCAACACGACGGTCATCGACAATCTCAGAGCCGGGAAAAAAGCGCGGGTGTTCCTGCGGGACGATACGCTGCGGACACTGATCTACACGCCGGATGCCAGCCGAGCCATGGCCCTGCTGGGCAATACGCCGGACGCTTACGGTCAGAGCTGGCACCTGCCCTGCGATGATGCGCGGCGCACGTATCGCGAATTCGTTCAGCTGGCGGCCGAGATATTCGGTGTTCGCGCCGATTACAGCGTGCTCAAGTCCTGGCAGCTCAGGCTGGCAGGTCTGTTCAGCCCGCGTATTCGCGACGCAGCCGAGCTGCTGCCGCGTTATCACGTGGACAATATTTTCGTATCGGACAAGTTCAAGCAGCGATTTCCCGAGTTCCAGGTCACGCCGCTGCGCCGCGGGTTGGAGGCCATGGCGGCCGAAGAATGATCGCCCGACCCGGCACGAGCCCCTGCCGGGTCGGGATCAACGCATCAGGCTGCGGCGTTCTTGAACCACTCCAGGGCCGATACGACCCAGCCCGCCACGGCCGCCATGGCGCTGAAGCTGGTCATCTTGAACTTGTACCAGAGCGAACCCTCCTGCTCGATACGCTGTAGCTCCTGATGATTCAGTTCGATGAGGTAGGCGTGAATGGCCTGCGCCTCGTCCGTCGTCAGACTGTCTGCGAAACCGGGCATGCCCTGCTTTGCCTGCGAGCCGCCCATCACGATGCCCAGAAAGTTGCGATGTGTCTCGGCGCTCATGCTGCGCAGATCCGCCACGTTGGGATGGCTGATACCGCGCGGGCCATGGCAATAGACGCAGTAGCGATGATAGAGCGTATTGCCCTCGCTCACGGTGTCGTCGCTGGCGGTGGCTTCCGGGGGTTCGGGGGTGCGCGCCTGACGCTCGATTGCCGGAAGTTCGGCATTGGCGCCCAGCCTGAAGGTCATCAAGCGGCCCTGGGTCGACGGTGCCTCGACGGTATTGGCGGCAAAACCGAAAGTCATGCCGAAAGCGCCGCCCCAGCCCACGAGAATGCTCATGTACTGATCGCCGTCGATCGTGTAGGTCACCGGCGAGCCGATGATGCCCTGCTGGGCATTGAACGACCACAGTGATTCGCCGGTACTGGCGTTCATTGCCCGGATCCGGCCCTGGCCGGTACCGTCAAACACCAGGCCACCACCCGTGCACAGTGCGCCGCTGTTCCAGGGGCTGCCAGCATCGGCCCGCCACGCGGCTTTCTGTTCGACCGGGTCCCAGGCCAGCAGCGAGCCTGCCGCCATGGCGCTGCCGACCTTCTTCACCAGTTCGGCGTCCATCCAGGGCGGCACGGTGAAATCCTTGGCGACGTCCATGCCCACGTTCCAGTACCCGGGGTCGTACTCGAACTGCGCGTCCTCGCGGTAGATCATCGCCAGCTGGCGCGCCGGAATGTACACGTAGCCGGTCTGCGGCGAGTAGCACATGGGCTGCCAGTTGTGCCCGCCCATGGGTGACGGAAACTGGTAGACCGCGCCTTCGGAATAGTCGTTGTCGGTTTCGATGGGGCGGCCGGTTTCCAGATCGATTCCCTCGGCCCAGGACACCGGCACGTAATTGTCTGCCGAAATCAGCTCGCCGGTCTCGCGGTCCAGCACGTAGAAGAAGCCGTTCTTCGGCGCCTGCATGAGCACCTCGCGGGTTTCTCCGTCGATCTCCAGATCGGCCAGAATGATGTGCTGGGTCGCGGTGTAGTCCCAGCCGTCACCCGGCGTGGTCTGGTAGTGCCAGACGTAGCTGCCGTCGTCGGGGTTCAGGGCCACGATGGAGGACAGGAACAGGTTGTCCCCACCGGAGGGGCTGCGGATATGCTTGTTCCAGGGTGAGCCGTTGCCCACGCCGATGTAGAGCAGGTTCAGCGCCGGATCGTAGGCCATGGAATCCCAGACGGTGCCGCCGCCGCCAATCTCCCACCAGGGCCCGCCGCCCCAGGTTTCGGCGGCCTTTTCCAGCACGGGATTTTCGAAGGGCTCGTCCGGATTGCCTGGCACCGTGTAGAACCGCCAGAGCAACTCGCCGTCAGCGGCATCGTAGGCGCTGATGTAGCCCCGCACGCCGAACTCGCCGCCGCCGTTGCCGATCAACACCTTGCCATCGACGATGCGCGGCGCGCCGGTAATGCTGTAGGGCTTGTCCAGGTCAATGGTGAGCTTGTCCCAGATGACTTCGCCGGTGGCCGGGTCAAGCGCGATAAGCCGACCGTCAATGGTGCCGACGTACAGGCGGTTCTGCCACACGGCCATACCGCGGTTCACGACGTCACAGCACATGTATTTGGCGCGCGTCTTGTCGACGTTCAGATCGTTGCGCCAGAGAATGTCGCCGGTTCGGCCGTCCACGGCGAACACTTCGCTGTAGGTGCCGGTGAAATACAGCACGCCATCCACCACCAGCGGCGTGGCTTCCAGGCCGCGCCGCGTGCCCAGATCGGTGAACCAGGCCAGCCCGAGGTTTTCCACCGTGTCCTGGTTGATCTGATCCAGCGGGCTGAACCGCTGTTCCGAATAGGTGCGGCCGTGGGTAATCCAGTTACCGGGTTCGCTGTCAGCCGCCTGTATGCGAGTCCCGTCCACGTTCAGGCCCGATTTCGCGCCATCCGACGCTGCGGCAAATCCGGGCGCCATCGCGACCAGCAGCCCTATCGGGATGAGCACGAATTCGAAAAAGCGAGTTACTGCCATAACGTTGATCCACCGCGCACTGTTAAGAGGCTTAAGCGCCGCCGCGACCCGCCGGTCGACTGGCTGCTCAAGCCCGGTTAGCTCGTTGATTCTCGTCAGCGGGAACGAACGGCGCTAGCGCGCTCGTTCGGTCTGGTCCCGCTTGAACGGGTTTTGCCCCGGCCGGCGCGGTCCCGATCGGGACGCCGGTCGATATCACCGCCCTATCATCCATATTTCGGCGTCGCGATGTGGTAACTGAAATTACTCAACGCCTGCCGTAATGGACTAACGCGTGCCCGAGGCCTCGCGGGCGCGCTTGCCAACGCAGCCGGCCTGTTCCGTTGGTTCGGCCAGACAGACTGGCCAATCCACCGTCGCCAGCAACTGCCGGGCACCGGCCATGGCGCTCTCGCGTTGCGCCACGGGCGCGGTACTGCGCATCTTCAGAAAGCCGCCCGGCCCGGCCAGCAGGCGCAGCCGCGCGTGAACCGGCTGTACTCGCCGGTCAAAGATATCCTCGTATTCGAAATCCGCTGTATAACCCGCGTACCGCTGCCCACCGCGCTCGACCGGCCCGCGTGATTCGGCCAGCAGGCTTGCGTCGGCATGCGCTTGCTCCATGCCGGCCCGCTCCGCGCGAAACTGCGTGGCAGGCGCCGCGCCCGTCTCGTACACGAAGAACACCACGGTTTGCGCAAACCCGTCGCTTCGATGGTAGGTCACCGAATAGTTCCGATGATTCGGGCCATAGATCAGGACGCGTTCGCGCGTGAAGCCCGCCGCCTCGACCGGAAACACCGATCGCTCGGCGACCGCGGTCAGTTCGACAACGTTCGGGGGAGCCACATCCACTGGCGCCGTGGCGCATCCGGCCAGTGCCAGCATGAGTGCCGCAGTCCCTATGGCAAACGGCGAACAGGAAGCAGGAAATGGCATGCGCGAGCCGGTGGAGATCCGATGCTCATGCTGCCGGCTGGCGATCGGCGCGGCAAGCTTTGGCCGCGCCAGATGGGGAGCTACAAGCCGTGCGAGCGCGCCCAGAACATGATGGCGGCATACACGCAGGCCGCACCCAGAGTCATCAGCACGTAGCCGGCGCCGCCCGGGCGATCCATCTCGTTGACGATGGCCATTGGCGCGTCCATGGAAACCGAAGAGGTCTGAGCGGTCGGGTGCAGCATCGTATTAACCTTTGTCGAGCCCGCGTAGGGGCCTGAATATCGTCACTGAACCGTTATCGGCGGCTGCGGACCGTCGCTTTAGATCAATCCGATAAACGGTTGCCGCATGGTGGACTGCTGCCGGGCGACAGGGGCGGCGCAGCATCGCCGCGGGCAGCATCGCCGTGCGTGATGATCTGCTCGGGGCCAACCGCCTGCCCCACCCGAAGCGCACTATAGGCTTGCGAGAGCATGACTCGCGGGTTGCTCTCGCGGGCCAGGGCATCCTGCCCGGCACAAGCCAGTCCGATGCTCACGGTCACCACGCCCGCGTGGCTGCCTCGAAACGGCAGGGCAAGTTCGCGGACGGCCTGCTGCATCCGGTGGCCTGCGACACGGGCCTGCGCGGCGTCGGTATTGGCCAGCAGCACCACGAATTCGGCGCCCCGGTAGCGCGCCAACACATCGCCGGCGCGCGCGAACCGCACCGCCAGTATTTCGCCGACACGGCGGAGCGCACGGGTTCCGGCGGTACGCCCGTGGGTCTGATTGAATCGGGCGAATTCGTCGACTGCCATCACCAGTACGCCCAGCGGCTCCCCGGCGCGCCTGGAGCGGCGGGCCTCGCGGATGGCCTCCTCCTCGAAGTGATCCCGATTGAACAGTCCCGTCAGTTCGTCACGCACCGAGTTCGCCCGCAACCGCAGCAGTTCCTCCAGTGCAGCGGCCATTTCCTTGAACAGGGCAAGCTGGGCGGTGGCCAGTCGCCGGTTCTGAAAATCGAACAGCGCCAGCACGCCGACCGGGCGGTCCTGCGCCGAGAGCAACGGCGCACCGCAAAAAAATCGCACCCCTTTCTCGTGCTGTACCAGGGCCGTCATCGACAGCGCCGTGTGACGCACCGGGTCCGGCACGTGCATCAGCCGCAGCTGCTCGAACGGCACGCTGCACAGCTCGGCCAGTTCGGCCGCGCGCATGGATTCGATACCGCAGCCGGCCACTACGCGGTTTCGATCACCTTTGCGGGCCATATAGACCGCATGCCGCAATCCCAGCGCGCCGGCCAGCGCCTCCAGCAAGGCCAGTACGGCGCGATCCTGGCTGCGCCGATCCGGGAGGGCCTGTTTCATGCCTGATCGCCCGGCTCGCCGGTGCGCTGCCCGGCGTAAGCAGTCTTCATCCGACACATGGCGCTTCCCCCGCGTTCGTGATGCCTCATAGCCACATTGTCGGCCCGTTTTCTTCGGGCTGAACGGCCGACAAACGCGGCATTTCACGCGTTTTGCTGGCGTTATGGCGCAGATTCATTACGCTGCGGCGAGCCGCGGGCCGGTTTCATGTCATCCTTGCCAATCTGTTCACTCCGGAAATTTTTTTCATGAGCCAGACGGAAAAAAGACCCAGCTGTATCGTGATAGGCGCCGGCAGCGCGCGCGGCATCGGCGGTGCCTGCGCCCGCCGCTTCGCGGCAGGCGGGTTCCACGTCTTCGTGGCCGGACACACCGAACACAAGATCAGCGAACTCGCTCAGACGCTGCGCAGCGAGGGCGGGCATGTTGAACCGGTCGTCACCGACGTCACCCGCAAGGCGGATATCGCCCGCCTGTTCGACTACGCCATGTCCGGCTCGCAGGGGCATGCGCCGCCCGAACTGGTGATCTACAACGCCGGCAACAACAAGCCGATTCCCCTGCTCGACCTGGATGCGGACGCCTTCGAGCACTACTGGCGCGTGGGCTGCTACGGCGGCTTTCTCGCCGGCCAGGAGGCGGTACGCCGTCTGCTGCCGCTCGGTCGCGGCAGCATCATCTTTACCGGTGCATCCGGCAGCCTGCGGGGACGCGAGCAGTTTGCGCACTTCGCCGTCGCCAAGGCCGGGCTGCGCATGCTCGCGCAGAGCATGGCCCGGGAGTTCGGCCCGCAGGGCCTGCACGTGGCGCACGTGCTGATCGACGGCGGCGTGGATGGCGACCGGCTGCGCAGCGTGCTGCCCGATCTGGCCGATCGGCTGGGCGAGGACGGCATGCTCAGCGTCGAGGGCATTGCCGACGCCTACTGGTACCTGCACCACCAGCCTCGCAGCACCTGGACGCAGGAGCTGGATTTGCGGCCGTATCGCGAGAGTTTCTGAAGTACGGCCCGATCCGGCCAGCTGTCTCAGAGGACGACGAACAGCACGGCCGGCATGATCAGTACCGCCAGCACATGCCCGGCCGCCACGATCGAAGCCGACGTTTGCGGACGGTGGCCGTACTGCTCGGCCAGAACATAGTTCATTACGGCGGGCGGCAGTGCGGCATACAGCAGGATGGCGGCGGCAAGCGGCGGCTCCGGGTCGAACAGCCAGATCAGCGGCGCCGCTACGATCAGCCCGGTGAGCGGCGTCAGCAGGCCGCCCAGCAAGCCGTCACGCCACTGCGACAGCCCCCCTTCTGCCAACCGGATACCCAGCGCCGTCAGCATGAGCGGGATGGCCACGTCCCCCAGCATCTTGATGGCCGGCAGCAGCATGGCCGGCGCGTGCCAATCCAGCCCGAGTGCCAGCAGGCCGGCGAGCGTGGCCAGCAGCAGCGGGTTGGTGATCAGCACCCGCCAGTCGAGCCGGCCGCTCACGATGAGCAGACCCAGCGTGAACTGCAGCAGCGTGGTCACGATGAGAAAGACGATGCCGATCGGTAGCGCCTGCTGGCCGAAGGTCAGCGTTACCAGCGGCAGACCCATGTTGCCGCAGTTGTTGAACATGGCGGCGGGCACCAGGCTGCGCAGATCCTGTCCGAGCCAGCGGCACAACAGCCACGCAAGCGCACCGGAGCCCAGCACGATCACGGTCGAAGCCAGCGCCGCGTTCACCAGCACGGCGCCACCCGCCGTCTGTTCGCTGAGCGCGTAGAAGATCAGCGCGGGCACGAACAGCGCAAGGTTGAGCCGGTTGGCGGGCCCCATGTCCACCGGCCGCCAGCGGCCGTAGGCATACGCAACCAGGATCACGGCGAACACCGGCACCGTGATCTCCAGCACGCGCAGGATCATGCGCCGGTCCTGCGCAATCGCGGCGGCCGGACCGCAGTCCGCCTAGCCGGCAGCATGGGTGTTGATGAATTCTCCGCTCTGCTGAATGGACGCCCGCGCCTCGGACATGAGCGGCGCCATGAGCTGCCACACGTGCCACAGATCACGCTCCGCCGTCAGCGTCACGTCGACACCCGCTGCTCGAGCCGCTTCGGCGAACCGCGTGCTGTCGTTGTAGAGCATCTCGTTGTCCGATACCTGAACCAGCGTTGGCGGCAAACCGCGCATGTCGCCGTGAATCGGCGAGGCCGCCGGGTCAGCGGCCTTCTCCTTGGGCGCAAACCAGGCCGCACAGCGCGAGATGGTGGGCGGCAGAATGAGAATTTCGGTGTTGCGGTTGGTCTGCATGCTCTCGCTCTGTCCGGCCACATCCAGCCAGGGGCTCCACAACACCAGACAGGCCGGCATGGGTAGCCCCTCGGCGCGGGCCGCCTGCAGGGTGGCCAGCGACAGGCCGCCGCCAGCGGAATCCCCCATGACGGCCAGCTTGTCCGGCGCATACTTCTCGAGCATGGCCTTGTAGGCCTTGAGGCCATCCCGGGCCGGGGCCGGATGCGGGTACTCGGGCGCAAGGGCGTAATCAGGCAGATAGACGCTGGCCCGCGCCGCCTTAGCGACGCGACCGGCCGTACCGCTGTAGCCGGCGGTTGTGCCGAACACGTAGCCGCCGCCATGAAACATGAGGACACCGCGGCCAGTGTGCGCGCCGGCTTCAGTGCTCATGCGCACGCACTGCAACCCGTCAAGCTGGATGTTGTCGCGTCGCGCCCCTCGGGCGGGCAGCATCAGATTGCTGATCAGACCGAATTCCCGGCGCAGTCCCTCCGCCGAATTCGCGGCCGCCAGGCGCTTGCCGAAAACCTGGACCACCGGGCGGGTGGCTCGGGCGCTCAAACTGGGCATCGACTTCTCCTTGAAAACTCGTTCAGGCCTCTGCGGCGCTAGCGAAACCGATCCGTGGCGCGCACCAGCGCA
This sequence comes from Salinisphaeraceae bacterium, assembly GCA_002683405.1. Classification (GTDB taxonomy): domain Bacteria; phylum Pseudomonadota; class Gammaproteobacteria; order Nevskiales; family Salinisphaeraceae. The sequence continues at coordinate 57,746 of NYTH01000041.1, forward strand.
TCGGTGTTGCCGGGCTCGTAGGCGGAATGCCCGGCGCCCTGCACAATCTGCAGTTCGGCTTCCGGCCAGGCCGTTTTCAGATCCCAGGCGTTGGCTACCGGGCAGACGACATCGTAACGCCCGTGGACAATCACTGCCGGAATCCGCCGGATACGGTCGATATTTCGAAGCAGTTCATCATCGTGCTCGAAGAAGCCGCGATTGATGAAGTAGTGGCATTCGATGCGCGCAAACGCCAGCGCGAAATGCTCGCTCCCGAATGCCGAAATCTGCCCCGGATTGGGATACAGACAGCTGGTCGAGGCCTCCCACACCGACCACGCCCGCGCCGCCGCGAGCCGCTCGGACTCGCCGCTCGAAGTCAGGCGGCGGTGGTAGGCCGCCACGAAATCGTCGCGCTCTTCTGCCGGGATCGCGTCTCGGTAGGCCGCCCAGGCGTCGGGGTACAGCAGGCTGCAGCCGTGCTGGTAGAACCAGTCGATCTCCTGCTTGCGGAGCATGAATATGCCGCGCAGTACCAGTTCGCTGATCCGGTCGGGATGCGACTGCGCGTAGGCCAGCGCCAGCGTGGAGCCCCAGGAGCCCCCGAACACCTGCCAGCGCGTGATGCCCAGCATGTCGCGCAGCTTCTCCATGTCGCCGACCAGCGCCCAGGTGGTGTTGTCTTCCAGTTCGGCATGCGGGCGCGACCGGCCGCAGCCCCGCTGATCAAACAGGATGATGCGGTAGGCTTCGGGATCAAAGAACTGGCGGCTTTTCTCGCCGCAACCGCCGCCCGGCCCGCCGTGCACGAACACCACCGGTTTGCCCTGCGGATTGCCGCACTGCTCGTAATAGATGCTGTGCCGCTCGGACACCTCGAGATGTCCCGACTCGTAGGGCTGGATGGCAGGGTACAGTCCGCGCAGGGTATCGGCAGGCATGGGGCTCCCGTCGTAGATGGCGTGTGTGTCTGGTGCGATCAGAGGCGGCGTGGCCACCCATCGCCACGCCAGCATAACCGGCAAACCGGCCATCCCGCTGCCTGCTACCCTACGCGGCCCTTTCCCAGCGCCGAAAGCCCGCATGAACCCACCCGCCCCGATCGCACTGGCCTATATGGCTGATCCCATGTGCTCCTGGTGCTGGGGCTTCTCGCCCGTCATCGAGCAGCTTCGGGCGGACTATGCGGATCAACTGCCTTTCGACGTTGTCATGGGCGGACTGCGGGCAGGCGCGGTGAAGCCGCTGACGGCGGGCCAGCGGCGGATCATCCTGCATCACTGGTCGGAGATTGCGGCCTACACCGGCGCGGCGTTTGCCACCGAACACGCCCTGCCCGACGGCTTTGTGTACGACACCGAGCCAGCCTGTCGCGCCGTGGTCGTTGCACGCCAGATGAATTCCGAGCTTGCCCTGCCGATGTTGAAGACGCTTCACGCCGCCTTCTATGCCGAAGGCCGGGACGTAACGCGCCAGGATGTGCTCGTCGAGCTGGCCGCTGAAGCCGGTCTGAACGCTGGACCATTCGAGCAGGCATTCGACAGCGAACAGGCGCGTCAGGCGGCCCGGTCGGATTTCGCGCGCGCGGCGGAAGCCGGCGTTACGGGCTACCCGTCGCTGTGCGTGACGCGCGAGGGCCACAGCTTCCCTCTGATCACGGGCTATCAGCCACTCGCCCAGGCACGCCAGATGATCGACCGCGTGCTGGACAAATTCGGCTGAGCGACGTGCCCGTTGCCCTGATCTATCTGGCCGTGGTGGCCATCTGGTCTACCACTCCGCTCGCCGTCAAGTGGAGCACGGATCCGCATATCAGCTTTATTGAAGGGGTCGGCATCCGCATGGGGGCGGCCGCGCTGCTTACCAGCCTCCTGCTGCGCCTGTTTGCCATTCCGCGGCGCTATGACCGCGAGGCCTGGCGGCTGTACGCGGCGGGCGCTCTGGGTTTTTTCGGCGCGATGACGCAGCTCTACTGGGCCGCGCAATTCGTACCCTCCGGGCTGATCGCCCTCATTTTCGGCCTGGCGCCCCTTTTTGCGGGCGGGCTGGCCCGCCTCATTCTGGGCGAGCGTGTACTCAACCTGCCCAGGGTACTGGCCCTGCTGGTGGCGCTGGCCGGTCTGGCGCTGATCTTCCGGAACGAGGTGCGACTGGACCCGGGTGCAGCGCCCGCTATTGCCACGCTGGTCGTCGCTACGCTGTTCTATGCCATGAGCAGCGTGCTGGTAAAGAAATATCAGACGCGCATCCATCCACTGACCCAGGTCAGCGGCTCGCTCTGGCTGTCCTGCATCGGTTTCGCCGCGGTCTGGCTGCTGGTCGACGGGCAGCTCCCGACCGCCGTCAATCCGCGCACGCTGGCCGCCATCAGCTACCTGGCGCTGTTCGGGTCGGTGCTGGGGTTCATGTTCTATTTCCAGCTGCTGGCGCAGCTGCCGGTGGCCACCGTGGCGCTTATTACCCTGATGACGCCGCCCTGCGCGCTGATCATCGGCTGGCTGGCGGCCGGAGAAACACTCACGGCCCGCACGCTGATCGGCGGCGGCGTTGTCATGCTGGCGCTTGCCGTCTATCAGTTCGCCGCGCCGCGATCACCCGCTCAGGCAAACAACCTGGCCAATCGCCGATAGGTGTCGAAGCGGGCTTCCGGCTCGTACAGATTGCAGACCACCATGAGTTCGTCGGCGCCGGTCTCGGCGAGCATGCGCTCCAGCCGCGCCTTGACCTTGTCCGGACCGCCCACGATGTGGCGTTCGCGATTTTCCGCCACCAGAATCCGTTCGTGCTCGTCGTAGGGATAGTCCAGCGCCGCTTGTGGCGAGGGCAGCGGCGGAAATTCGCCCCGGCTGATGCGCAGACTCATCAGGTCCACCGTCGCCGCCAGCCGTTCGGCCTCTTCGTCGGTTTCGGCACAGACCACCGACGCGCAGAGTATGGCGTGCGGACGGGGAAAGGCTGCCGAAGGCTCGAAGGCTTCGCGGTAGGCCTGCATGGGCGGCGCGGCCGGCATGGGGCTGAAATGACTCGCGAAACCGTAGCCCATGCCGGCCCGTCCGGCCGCCGTGGCGCTTGCGCCGCTGGAACCCAGAATCCAGATGGGTGGCAGATCAACGTCGTCCGGCATCACCGCGACGCCGGAAAACGGGTGAGTGCGGGGCAACTCACCCCGTGCCAGCGAGAGCATCTCGTTGAACATTTCGCCGAATTTTTCGCCCGGCGCCGACCGCAGCGCGCGCGAGGCCTTGACGTTGGAACCCGGCGCCCGGCCGATTCCCAGGTCCACCCGGCCCGGATACAGCGCCTCCAGCGTGCGGAAGTTTTCGGCAACCCGCATGGGTACGTGATTGGGCAGCATGATGCCGCCCGAGCCGATGCGGATGCGCTCGGTCAGCGCGCCAATGCGAGTCAGCAGCAGTTCGGGCGCCGAACTGGCTATGACCGGCATGCCGTGATGCTCGGAAATCCAGTAGCGGGCGAAGCCGAGGGATTCACCCAGGCGTGCCAGATCGACACTGGCCCGCACGGCCGCGGATGCCGGCGTACCTTCCGGCACCGGCACGAGATCAAGTATGGATAGCGAAACGGTCATGCTGTTCCTGGCGGCTTACGAACCGGGCGGCGGCGCCGGATACCACTCCACCGGATCGGGCAGCCCGGTTTCGGGAATGTCGAATATTTCAACGATAGTGCCCAGATCATCCCGGGTATCGAAATAGGCATAGGGCACATCGCCATTGAACACGCCGGATTGCACCATCTCGTAGCCGCGGGCCCGGAATTCGTCGATACGCGCCTGCATGCCCAGCTCGCCGCAGGCTACGGCAACATGCTGGATGCCCTCGCCCTGCGCCTCGAGAAACTCCGTGTAGATGGATTCGCCCGCCGTCGGCTCGATGATTTCCCACAGCATGTTGCCGCTCCAGGCCAGACACAGGCGCATGGCGTACTGGCCGGGCCGGCCGCGATAGGTCGTTTCGGTAATGTGCGGCGGCGCAAAATCATAGACGGCCCAGGGACCAATCCCCAGATTCACGAACCCCGCCATGCGTTTGCGGTGATCACGCGTCACCACACAGATCTGGATGGTGTCGCCCAAAAAACTGTTGCTCAGTCGCGCCGGATCGAGTACCTCGGGCATGTCATGCTGGTTCATCGCTCGCTTCCTGTCGTTGTGGCCTAGACGGCCGCCCCTGGCGACCTGCCCGCGGAAGCGTCGCCCGCGGCCGGCCACCCGGTCAACTTCACCCAGCCGTTTCGAGGTGGCCGTTTGCTAGAGTCCGCGTTTCACCCTGCACGGCTGCCCGGGAGGGCCTGTTTGAGCATGAATGCGCCACTCGACGGCATACGCGTCATCGACCTCACCGCCATGGTGTCCGGCCCGCTGGCCACCCAGCTGCTGGCGGACCAGGGGGCGCAGGTCATCAAGATCGAAAAGCCGGGCAGCGGTGATTACACCCGGCTCGCGCCCAATCAGCAGGGCGGCCTGTCGGCGAGCTTCCTGAACAACAACCGCAACAAGCGCTCGGTCGCGGTGGACCTGAAGCAGGCCGAGGGCCTGGCCGTGGTCAAGCACCTCATTGCCACGGCGGACGTGCTGGTGCAGAACTTTCGCCCGGGCGTGATTGACCGAATGGGGCTGGGCGAGGCGGATGTACGGCTTGTCCGACCCGATATCGTGTATGTCTCGATCAGCGGTTTCGGCGAAAAAGGGCCCTATGCGGCCAAACCGGTCTATGATCCGCTGGTGCAGGCGCTGTCCGGGCTGGCCACGGTTCAGGGCGGCGCCGACACGGCCCGACCCAGGCTGGTTCGCACCATCCTGCCGGACAAGCTGACCGGCTACGCCGCCGCGCAGGGCATTACGGCCGCGCTGTTCGCGCGCGAACGCACCGGCCAGGGTGAGCACCTGCGCCTCTCCATGCTGCAGACCGTCATCGATTTTCTCTGGCATTCCGACATGGCCGGCCAGACTTTCGTGGGTGACGAGATGGATCAGCAGCGCGCCGCAAGCTTCATCGACCTGATCTACCAGACCACGGACGGCTACATCAGCGTGGCAGTACAGACCGACCGCGAGTGGCAGGCGCTCACGCGCGCACTGGAGCGGCCCGACTGGCTGGACGACCCCAGATTTGCCACCCCGGCGCTGCGGCAGGATCACATCAACGAGCGGCTCGAACTGACCCAGTCTGTGCTTCGCGAACGCAGCAGCCGAGAATGGCTGGCGCGGCTGGAGGCCGAAGACGTGCCCTGCGCCCCGGTGCTCACGCGCAGCGAAGTCATCCGTCACGAACAGATTGGCGCCAACGACATGCTGGTGGAGCATGATCATCCCCTCGCCGGCCGGATTCGTCAGGCCCGGCCTGCCGCCGTTTTCAGCCGGCACGACGACTGGCCGCTGGCCGGCGCACCGGCGCTGGGGGCCGATACCCGGGCCGTACTGGAGGAGGCGGGCTACCCGGCGTCGGATATTCAGTTGCTGCTTGACGCTGGCGTGCTGGCCGAGCCGGCCCGATGCTGATGGCCCTGCTCCTGTGGACCGTCGTCGCGCTGGCCGGTACAGCGGTGATCTGGCTGGGCAGTACCTATCTGGAAAGTGCCAGCCAGCGGCTGTCCGCCTACTACCGTCTGCCCGAAATCGTTCAGGGCGCCCTGGTCGTGGCCATCGGGTCCAGCTTCCCCGAATTGTCGACCACGGTCATCTCCACTCTCGTACACGGCGAATTCGAGCTGGGCGTGGCCGCGATCGTCGGGTCGGCGCTGTTCAATATTCTGGTCATTCCCGGCCTGTCGGGCCTGTTCGCGCGCGAGCCCATGCAGACCAATCGCGACCTGATCTACAAGGAAGCACAGTTCTACATGATCGCGGTGGCGGTGCTGACGCTGACCTTTGCCTTCGCGGCCATCTACAACCCGGTGGACGGCGGCGGCGACGGCGTTATTCGCGGCGAGGTGACCCGCTGGCTGGCGCTCATGCCGATTGCGCTGTACGGGCTGTACGTGTTCGTGCAATACCAGGACGTCGTGGAGGCCGATACGCCCGACCCCGACGCCGATATCCGGCCCCTGCGCGAATGGGGCCGACTGGCCGTGGGCCTGGTGCTGATCGTCGCGGGTGTGGAGGCGCTGGTGCGGGCGGCGCTGTCCTACGGCGATATCTTCAACACGCCCAGTTTTCTCTGGGGCCTGATCGTGGTGGCCGCCGGCACATCACTGCCCGACGCATTCGTGTCGGTACGTGCCGCCCGGTCCGGACGCAGCGTGACCAGCATGGCGAACGTGCTGGGCAGCAACACGTTCGATCTGCTCGTCTGTATTCCCGCGGGCGTTCTGATCGCGGGTACGGCGGTTATCAATTTCTCGCTGGGCGCGCCGCTGATGGCCGTGCTGACCGCGGCCACCATTCTGCTGTTCCTGCTCATGCGCACGAAAATGACGCTCTCGCGCGCCGAGGCCGCCGTTCTGCTTGCCAGCTACGGCATCTTCGTCATCTGGATGGTGGTGGAAACCTTCGGCTGGCTCGATCTGGTGCCGCATCTGCCGCCGGCCATGCCCGGCGCTCCACACTAGTCGGCTAGCGGCTGTCCTTCGCCTGGTCCGCTTGAGGCCTCGGACGCCTCCTCCTGCTGCAGCCGCCACATGGCTGCGTAAATACCGCGGTGTCGCAACAGCTCGGCGTGCGTGCCGGCTTCGGCCACCCGGCCGTCCTCCATGACCAGGATGCGATCGGCATCCACAACGGTAGACAGGCGGTGCGCAATCACCAGCGTGGTGCGATCGGCGGCCACCTCACGCATGGCCGAGAGGATGGCTTTTTCGGCGTGGGAATCCAGGGAGGAAGTGGCCTCGTCGAAGATCAGGATGGCCGGGTCCTTCAGAATGGTCCGGGCGATGGCGATGCGCTGCTTCTCACCGCCTGACAATTTCAGCCCGCGTTCGCCCACCGGAGTGTCGAACCCCTGCGGCAGACCGGCAATGAACCGGTCCAGATGCGCCAGGCTCGCGGCGCGCTCCACCGCTTCACGCGGCGCATCCGGCTGACCGTAGGCGATGTTGTAGTAGATCGTGTCGTTGAAGAGCACGGTATCCTGCGGCACCACGCCAATCGATTGCCGCAGACTGGCCTGCGTCAGGCCGCGGATATCCTGTCCGTCCACCGTGATACGCCCGGCATCGACGTCGTAGAAGCGAAACAGCAGTCGGGCCAGCGTGGATTTCCCGGCGCCGCTTGGGCCCACCACGGCGAGCTTGTGCCCGGCCGGAATATCGAAATTCACGTCCTCCAGAATGCGGCGATCAGCGCTGTAGCCGAAGTCGACGTGTTCGAAACGAACGACCGGCTGGATGGCGTCGAACGGCCCGGCGTCGTCAGCGTCGCGAATGGCCGCATTCTCGTCCAGCAGCTGGAACATGCGGGCAATATCGGCCAGCGCCCGCTTGATCTCGCGGTAGACGAAGCCAAGAAAATTCAGCGGCAGGAATAGCTGGATCATGTAGGCGTTGACCAGCACGAGATCGCCCAGCGTCATCTGCTCCTCGACCACCTGGCTGGCGGCAAGCAGCATCATCCCGGTGATTGCGGCGGCGATAATCAGCGCCTGGCCGGTATTCAGCAGGCCCAGCGACAACCGGCTGCGCCTGAGCGCATATTCCCAGCGCTGCAGATGCGCATCGTACTGATTTGCCTCGAACGATTCGTTGCCGAAGTACTTGACGGTTTCGTAGTTGAGCAGGCTGTCGATGGCCCGCGTGTTGGCGCGGGAGTCCAGACGATTGGCCTCGCGCACATGCCGCGTGCGCCATTCGGTAAACGCCACCGAGAAACCGATATACAGCAGCACGGACACCGCCGTGATACCGGCGAACAGTGGGTGATAGTTGAGCAGCAGAATGCCTGCCACCAGCCCTATTTCCAGCAGCGTCGGGATGATGTTGAACAGCATGAAACGCATCAGAAAGCTGATGCCGGCGGTGCCGCGCTCGATATCCCGGGAGAGCCCCCCGGTGCGCCGCGACAGATGGAACTGCAGGTCGAGCGCGTGCAGATGTTCGAATACCCGCAGCGCTACCCGCCGCATCGCGCGCTCGGTCACCCGGCCGAATACCAGGTCCCGCAGTTCGCCGAACAGCACCGTGACCAGCCGCAGCGCGCCGTAGGCCAGCAGCAGCGCAAGCGGCAGCACGATGATCTCCTGCTGGCTGCGATCCAGCGAATCGACAATGTGCTTGAGCACGATCGGCAGTGTGACGGTCGCCACCTTGGCGATGACCAGCAGCAGCAGCGCCAGACCGACACGCCAGCGGTACTCCGCCAGATAGGGCAACAGGCTGCGCAGCCGGCTCCACTCGTGGGCGGTCGGTGCCTGCCTGCGATCCGTCGAGTCGGTCATGCGGGCAGGCGTGTATCAGCGCGCAAGCCGTTGCGCGCCGGTCGCAGAGGCGAAGTCAATCGGTGGGCGGCTTGCGCCGTAGGCGAAGGATAAAACTGCCGCGCGGCACGGGTTCGTCGCCCAGCGTCAGACTGCCCCCCAGCGATTCCGCCATGGAGCGGCTGGCTGCAAGGCCCAGGCCGAGCCCATCCTTCTTCGAGCTGTAGAACGGATCAAACAGCTTGTGGCAGCTTTGTTCGTCCAGCCCGCCGGCATTGTCGTAGTACACCACGTCCATGAACTCGTCCGACACGGCGGCCAGCTGAAGGGCAATCCGCGGGGACGCGGTTTCCCGCTGCGAAAACGCATCCAGACTGTTGTCCATGAGATTCAGCAGGATTCTCTGGCAGAACAGCGGATCGGCCACCACTTCCTCGTCCAGGCCGCGGGGCGACAGCTCGATGCTTACGCCCATGGCGCGCGCCTTGATCTCGATAAGGCGAGCGGCGTCGCGCGCAACATCGCCGAAGTGGCAATTCTGGTCGCTCGGACGGCCGAAACGCACGAATTCGCGCAGCTTGCGGACCGTCTCGGTGGCCCGGGTGACTTCGTCGTTCGCACGCTCCAGCGGCTGCGCGACCTCATCAGGCAGGCCGCCACCATTGGATGCACCCTTCATGGCGCGCCACAGGAAGCCGCGTGCGGCGGTCAGCGGCTGGCTAATTTCGTGCGCCAGACCGGCGCCGAGCATACCCAGGGCAGTCAGACGGTTGAGCGCCGACATCTGATGGTGCTGCTGCTGGCGCGCGTCCTCGAGGTTCTGCTGGCGTGTCATGTCGATGGCGAATCCGGCCAACCGGTAGACGCGTCCCGCGTCGTCCTCGACCGGCCAGGCGCGATCGCGGATCCACCGAATTTCCTCATCCGGCCGGACGATGCGGTACACCTCGTCGTAATCGCCGCGCGCGGCGTCCTGATCAAACGCGGTCTGTACCCGTTCCCGATCGTCCGGATGTACGCAGTTCAGCCGCTGTACAGGTTGGTCGTAGAGACTGGCGCAGGTATGACCGTAAATCTTCTCGTACGCCGGGCTGATATAAATCTGCTGCGTGCCTTGCACGTCAGTCATCCAGAACACTTCGGGAATGTGTTCAGCAAGTTCCCGAAAACATTCCACATCGCGCTCGCTTGTCGTAAGTGCCTCTTTAAGTTGCTCTTTCGACATATCCTCGTAATCTGATCCGGCCACAATTCCCCCTAGTTGCCTCACCCTGCGCAATCGGGGGCTACTTGTATATACGTAGAACCTACGTGTATTCCCTAATTTGACTATATGTCAGAATCGGTCAAGCCTACTTATGCATTTCGCCAACACAAGGCCATCTATGCGAACCGGTAATGTGTACGTCATCGATGACGACGCTTCAATCAGAGAGTCCCTGCAGTCCCTTCTGGCCGGGGAGGGGTACGCCGTACACTGCTTTTCCTCCGCGGAACGGCTGCTGGAAAGCACCCAGATTGTCGCGCCTGGCTGCCTGATCATCGATCTCAAGCTGGACGGTATCGACGGCCTGGACCTGCATTCCGAGCTCACCCGCCGCGCCGAGCAGCTGCCCGTCATTTTCCTGACGGGTCACGCCGACGTGCCGAGCGCGGTGCGCGCCATGCGCGCCGGCGCCATGGAGTTTGTCGAAAAACCGTTCGAGCCGGAAGAGTTCCTGTCGCACGTGAGCAGCGCCATGAGCCGTTCCCTGCAGCAGTGCAAGGCGCACAGCACGCGGCTGGACAGCGGGCCGCTGCTGGCCACACTCACGCCGCGCGAGCGGGAGGTCCTGGCGCTGGTGGCGGAGGGCCTGCCCACCAAGACAATCGCCGCTGATCTGGGCATTAGCCCACGCACGGTGGAAACGCATCGCATGCATCTGATGGACAAGCTGTGCGCGGAATCACTGGCCGATCTGGTCCGCATCTGGATTACAGCGACCGAATCTCAGACTGCTCACCCGGCCTGACGGCTCGAGACAGACGGCGGACCGGAATACCCGGCGTCGCCCACTGAGAAACCCCGCATGCGCTTGAATGCGGGTTTTTTTGGTTCAATTGCGCTGCTTGACATGCTCCCGCCGCATGCACAGGGCAAACGCGATCAGAAACACCACGAATGCGGCCTGACCCACGCCGGCTATCGCCGGTGTCACGCCCCCGAAACCCAGCACGGCTGCCAGCAAGGTCAGCACGAAAAAAAGGATGCTCCACCCCAACATGACGGTCCCTCCTTGACGTCAATATCAGCGTGGAAATGCTGTGGGCAAGCGGAATTTTCCGCCATCCGGTAGGCTACGGAAAAAATCACCTCGCACCGAATCACCCAAGCAAAAGCGGCCGCCGCCCCGGCAGAATTCGTCCTTCCCTGACAAATAGACCCGAGCGGCGACCGCTGCCCGAATATGCCCTTGAATAGTCCAGTTGCGCCATACGGAAAATTCCCTAATGCCGGCGCTAAAGGCGTTATGTAGTACTACGGATTCCGCCTGACGTGCCTCGGCCCTAGGTTGGGGATGTCTGATCGGTTTTGCCGACAAGGTCGCCGGTACACAGCCGCATCAGACGCTTCATCAACACGAAAGGAGTTTCTGATGAACCAGGATCAGTTGGAAGGCAAGTGGGACCAGCTCAAGGGCAACGTCCGCGAGAACTTCGGTGAACTGACCGACGACGATGTTGAGCAGGTCAAGGGCAAGCGCGAGAATCTCATCGGCAAGCTCAAGGAGCGCTATGGCGACACCAAGGAGCAGGCCGAGAAGAAGATCGACGAATTCCTCAGCCGCTTCTGACCACCACTCACGCAGCGCACGCCTGCTGAAGAATGCCGCGAAACCACGGCGCCAGCATCAAGGACGATGCTCAGTATGAAGCGCTGCGTGATACGGGGATGAGCAAGGAGAAGGCAGCCCGCATTGCCAACACCGGCCGTGAAGCAGCGGCCCGGCGAGGCGGCAGCCACCCTCCTTACGAAGACTGGACAGTGCGCGCACTGTACGCGCAGGCGAAGAAGATAGGTATTGGAAATCGCTCCCGCATGAACAAGCGGGCGCTGATTGACGCGCTTCGACGCCATTAGCGCTTCCAATTTCTCGTTCCCGAACCGGACCCGCCCTTGTTTACGAGCGCGGGTTCTTTCTTTCTACCGACGACAACTTTCTGCCGACGACAACAGGAGAGCATGGAATGCAAACCGAAACGTTCGTTGACCAGGTCATGACGCATGGCCCGCAAATGGACCGGGATCGTGCGCTGAATGCGACCCACGTCACCCTCCGCGCGCTGTGTGAGCATCTGCCCGCGGAGCAGACTCGCCGCATGTCGGCGCAGCTGCCGGAAACCCTGTCCAAGGCCGCCGACGCAGGCGCTCTCGAGGCGGGCAAGGACGGCATACACGTGAACGATCTCGAGAATTTCTACGCCAAGGTGGCCTCGCGCGGCGAACTGTCGCGCGACGAGGCTCGCGGCATTTCCCGCGCCGTGGCTCGCACGCTCAAGCACGCGGTATCCGGTGGAGAGCTCGTCGATGTGACGATCGACCTGCCGGCCGAAATGGCCGAACTGGTGGCCTACAGCTGAGCGATCAGCCGATGATCCACGAAAAAGCCGCGGCCTGAGCCGCGGCTTTTTTTATGCCCATCAATTTTTGCGCCGTGAGGGCACGGCCTGCGCGTCAGGCGGCCGTTGCCTGTCCGACAGCGCTCCGCGCTTCCCAGGGATCCTCCATGTCGAGGGGACGGATATCTTCCCGCGTCGCGAGAAACTCCGGCCGTGGCGCCTGCGCGCCGTGCGGCGCCTCGAGCGCGTTGTCCACGCTGTTGTAAACGAAGAACAGGTTCGACCGGGGCCAGGGAGACAGGTTCTTGTTCGACGCGTGCAGCGTATTGCACTCGAACAACAGTAGAGACCCCGCCGGCCCCTTGGGCGCCTGAATACCGCCCCGATCAGCGAGCTGCTGCAGGCTCTGCTGATCCGGCACACCCACCTGCTGCGTCTTCAGCGAACTCTGCCAGTTCTGCTCTGGCGTCTGCTGGATGCAGGGCACGAAATACTGGTGTGACCCCGGCATCAGCATGAGCGGGCCGTTGAATTCGTTGTTGTCGGTCAACATCAGTGAGGCCGACAGTGCGCGCATGCGCGGCATGCCGTCTTCCGCATGCCAGGTTTCGAAGTCCGAATGCCAGTTGAAGCCGTTGCCCTGAAAACCGAACTTGTCGTTGATGCGTGACTGATGGATATACACGTCACTGCCGAGCAATTGGCGCACCATACCGAGGATACGGGGGTCTCGCGTGAGCGCGTCGAACCGCTCGGAGATACGGTGCATGTTGAATACCGATCGCAGCTCGCCGGTGTCCGGATCGGCGATGACCGAATCCGACTGCATGAGCGAGGCGTCCCGCGCCAGCGACTTGAGTTCGTCGAAGAACGGCGTCACGCGGTCCATGGAGAAGAAGCCCTCGAACCATAGAAACCCGTCCCGCTCGTAGCGTGACAGGGCTTCCTCGCTCAACGGCCCCTCCCAGCGGCGCTGGTTGCGAGCATGCACGACCGGATCCAGCCGCGGCGACATTGTCTGCGGCGACCCCGTTCGGGTGGGATAAAGATCAACATTGGCTGTCATGATTTGCCTCTTTAAAGTAGTTTAATAAAACGCTTTAATTACAGCGCTTTACACGATTTTTTGCGTGAATTTTCAAGCACGCGCGCAGGCTAATGACAGCCGGGGCGGCCTTGCATCCGGTGATTCACGGATCGCGGCATGGAAACTGCATGAGCTCCCCCGTACACTCGCAAAGGCAGGTGGAAAGCCGGCTGCTCCGTGCCCCCTGCCCGCCTTGCCCAGCCGGGATTCCCGTTTTGACTGATAGCCCGACCGTGGACAGCATGCCGATCGCCGATACGCTCCGTGACTGGCTGGAGCCGCTCTACGACAGCGCGGGTACGGCCTTCCTGCTCGCCAGCATCCAGGAAAACGCCCTGCGCCACGGCCTGCCTTTGCCGTCCGCGGCCCGGCCGCAGGCGCTGGGCCCCGACTACTGCGTGCTGATCAGCTACGGCGATATCGTGCAGCGGCCCGGCGAATATCCGCTGGCAACACTCGGACACTTCTTGCGCGGACGGCTGGATACGCTCATTCCCGCCATCCATATCCTGCCCTTCTATCCGCATTCGTCCGACGACGGCTTTTCGGTGATGGACTATCGTGCGGTGGACGCGCCGCTGGGGACCTGGGAGCAGGTCCGCGATCTGGGCATGGAATACGACCTCATGTTCGACCTGGTGCTCAACCACGTGTCGCGCAAGAGCCAGTGGTTCGCCAACTACATGGCGGACGTGGATCCCGGCCGGGACTACTTCATCGAGGTGGATCCGCGGGCCGACCTGCGGGCAGTGGTCCGGCCACGCAGCACGCCCCTGCTCGCTGCGGTCGCCACCGCACGGGGGGAGAAACATATCTGGGCGACGTTCAGCGACGATCAGATGGACCTGGATTTCGCCAACCCAAAGGTCCTGGCGGAATTCATCGACATCATCTTCGGCTACGTCACCCAGGGCGCCAGGTTGCTGCGCCTGGACGCCGTGGCGTTCATCTGGAAGAAGCTGGGTACAAGCTGCGTGCACCTGCCGGAGACGCACCGACTCATCAAGTTCCTGCGAGCCCTGCTGGCGAACTATGCACCCGGCCTGCTGCTGATTACCGAAACCAACGTGCCGCACCGCGAGAACATCAGCTATCTCACCGACGGGGACGAAGCCCACGTGGCCTACCAGTTCGCGCTTCCACCGCTGGTGCTGCACAGCCTGCTCAGCGGCAGCTGTGAAAAGCTGCAGCAGTGGGCGGCCAGCCTGCCGCCGCTACCCGGCGGCTGCCATTTCCTTAATTTCACCGCCTCGCACGACGGCATTGGTCTGCGCGCGGTCGAGGAAATACTCGACGAGCAGGAGATCCGGCAGCTCGTTGACCACAGCCACGCGGCCGGGGGTTTTGTGTCGACACGCGCCGGCAACGACGGCCGCGATCATCCCTATGAACTCAATGTCTCCTACTTCAGCGCGCTCGAAGGCCAGGACGGCCGCGGGGTACAGCGCTTCATCTGCTCGCAGGCCATCTCGCTGGCTTTGCGAGGCATTCCCGCCCTGTACTTCCACAGCCTGACCGGCACGCCAAACGACCTGGCTCGGGTGGAATCCAGCGGCCGGTACCGCACCATCAACCGGCGCCGCTGGGACGTATCGGAGCTGGACTACCTGCTCGACCACACCGATGCTCCGCAGGCCCGTGTATTCGCGCGCATGCGCCGCCTGCTGGAACTGCGCCAGCGACAGCCGGCGTTCGCGCCGGACGCCGGCCAGCGCGTACTGGATCTCGGATCACAGTTATTCGCGGTGGAGCGACAGGCCCCCGGAGGCGGTCAGACGCTGCTCGCGGTGCACAACGTGAGCGACCGCGCGGCCAGCCTGCCCGCCAGCGCCTTTCCCGAGGCCGGGCGCTGGCTTGACGTGCTCACGGGCAACGTATTCAAGGCGGCCGCCGGCGCGGTGACCTTCGAGCCCTACCAGATCGCCTGGTTCACGGCGCAGCAGCCCGCCTGATTACTGGCTCGGGCGGGCCCTCGCCCTAGGCCATCTGCATGTCGGCCTCGACAGCCGCCTTGATGCGTTCCGGGAAGTCCGGAAAGGCTGCCCGCACCCGATTCCACGTGGGAATGAAGGGCACTTCCATGGGGTTGGCCAGAAACTGCTCGCCCGCGTGAATGATGCTCTGCACGAACACCTCAACGGTCTTCTCCTCGGCGTGGCGGTCGTAATCAAGGCCGTTGATCTGCGACATCACGTAGAAACGCTCGATGAAATCCAGCGCCGTGCGCAGATACATGGCCTTGATGGTGCGGATGGTCTCCGGCGTCAGCACCACACCATGGGTGGCCAGCTTGCGATATAGCGCCTTGGCGATGTCGGTACTCATCTTGGCCAGGCCCTCGTTCGGGTTGTCCGCCGAAAGCTTCTGGTGCTTGTGCTCGTAATTGCCGGCAATATCGACCTGGCAGATGGCGTTCGCCGAGAAGCTGCGATGCAGCTCCGCCAGTATGCCGACTTCCAGCCCCCAGTCATTCGGAATGCGGATGGTTTCCGCCACGCCGGCGGTCATGGCGCACTCGCCCGACAGCGGGTAACGGAAACTGTCCATATAGGTCAGAAAGTCGAGCGGACCGGTCACGCCGATCAGCGCCCGGATCAGAGGCGTCATGAGCAGACGGGCGACCCGCCCATGGAGCTTGTTGTCGGCCACACGCGCGTAGTAACCCTTCACGAACTTGTAGGCGAAGTTGGGGTGCGCTACCGGATAGAACAGGCGAGCCAGCATTTCGCGGTCGTAGCTCTCGATATCGCAATCGTGCATGGCCAGAACACGGCCTCGCGCCGAGGCCAGAAAATAGCCCATGCAAAGCCAGACATTGGCGCCCTTGCCCGGCCGCTCGGGTGCAAGATGCTCCGCGTCCAGCTCCGCCAGAAGATGCTGCATGCGCGGCCCGTCGTTCCAGAGAATCCGATGATGCTGCGGCAGACGGGAAAAGAACTCGCGAGCGTGCCGGAACTGGGATTCATTCGCCGCATCCAGCCCGATGATGATTTCCTCGAGATAGGGCACCTTTTCCAGCGTTTCAACGATGCGCGGCAGCGCCGTGCCCTGAAGCTCGGAATACAGGCTTGGCAGGATCAGCGACATGCCGCGCCGCTGGCCAAACTCCATGAGCTTGGCTTCGAGATGCTCGACCGGGCAGTCCCCCAGCCGGGGCAGCGTGGCGATGCTGCCGTTCTGATGAAATTCCGCCATAAGAGATCCTTGTGCTAGAGGCTGTATTCGTCCAGCCACGCGTTGACTGCCAGACACCAGCCCACCGGCCCCGGCGCACCGGCATGGATGAGCCGCGGCGGGTCGGCCGGCGCCGCATAGTCGCCGCCCGGCCGCTGCACCAGCGCTGCACGCTGCGCCATGGCCAGCATGTCGAAATCGTTCGGGCTGTCGCCCAGGGCACATGCAAGCGTCAGGCCGCCCTCGCCGCCCGTCCCGCCGGGCGCGACCGCAAATCGCGTCTGCAGCCGCTGCAGCGCTGCGCCTTTGTCGCAAAGGCCCATGACATGCAGAAAGCGCCCCCCCTGCCGGCTGGACAGACCCGCGGCGTGCAAAGCTTCACGAAAGGCTTCAAGCGAAGTCTCGTCGTCCTGCCAGATCAGCGGTTCGGAACACAGCCGCTGCCGGGCCAGCGATGCGCCGGTCAGCGACAGGCCGGTGTGTTCGGCCACCTGGGTATCACTCATATCGGCGAAACCCAGAAAGCGGTAGCCTCTTGAACGCAGCGCGCGCAGCTTTTCCAGAATGTCGGCGTAGGGCGGGCCCAGCCGCTGCAGCCAGTAGCCGGGTGCCGGCGCTTGCTCAAGAGGTTCGCCCTCATTTGCACCAAAATAGCGCGCGGGCACCACAATGGCGCCGCCGTTTTCGACCGCAAATGGCCCCGTCAGACCGATGCGCTCGCGCAGCCCCCACAGTTCGGCCACGGTCTTGCTGGTGACCGGCACCACGGGCAGGCCCATTGCGGCCAACCTGTGCAGGGCAGGCCCCGCCGCCTGCCAACTGTAGTCGTGGTGATCGAGCAGCGTCCCGTCCAGATCGGTGTAGACCACCAGCCGCGGCGCGTGCGCGGCAAAACGGAACCCGGCGCCGTTCAATCGTCGCTCCGAATCGTCCGGACCAGATGATCCCGCGCGCCGGTCCGCTCGGCATCGCTGACATCGAGCGCCGCAAGATAGTCGTCAAAACTGCCGTGGGTGCGGTCGATCGCGTCGAAGGCCGCATTCAGATAATCCGCATGCGTATCGAGCATGACGCCGAACGCCGGCTCGGCGTGCGCCGGCAGGTCGCCGAAGAGCTGGTGTCGATACTGACGCAGCATGACCGTCTGCCGCGCCAGCAGCGCGCCAGAGCACAGGTAGTCCTGCAGGATCGCCTGCGGCGGTACACCCACGCTGCGCAGCAGCGCCGCCACGACAAAGCCGGTGCGGTCCTTGCCGATACTGCAATGCACAAGAACCGGCCCCGCCGGCCGGTCGGCAAGACCCTTGATCAGCGCGGCCAGCTCCCCGCCCAGCGCCACGGGCATGCGCTGATAGTTGTCCACCAGCGCCGCATGCGCCGCGGCGGCATCGAACTCCGGCTGATTGAGCCGGTCGCGCCACTGCGTGATCTTCACGGCGCTCAAATCACCCCCGGCATCCCGCGCGCGGACCGACACGTGCCCGGGCAAATGCTCGTGCGGCGTGGCCTCGCGCTCGTCCGGGCCGCGCAGGTCGTACACCTGCGACAGATTCAGCGCCGCCAGGCGGGCGCTTTCGTCCGCAGACAGCGCTCTGAGCATTTGCGAGCGGTACACCCGCCCGGCGCGGATCACGCGGCCCGTTCCGGCCGGCAGACCGCCGATGTCCCGCAGGTTGGGAAGCGAGGCGATCAGCGACGACGCTTGCTGAGCGCTATGGGACGAATCGTTCATGCAAAACTCGGATTAGCGCGGATCGAAACCACGCTCGTCAATGGTATCAACGCGAACCACGCGGCCATTTTCCAGCAGCACTTCGCGCAGCAGGTACGCGCCGCCGAAGTTGTAGTACCAGCGTTCCCGCAGCAGCAGTCCACCGGCAAGGACCGTGCCGCGACCCCCGAAATGCCGCGACGAGCCGTGGACCACTGCGCTCTGCGACTGGTCCGGCTCGCCGCAGAGCGCCAGCAGCCGGTATTTGCTCAGCGTCGGCAAGATATCCAGGGGCCGGCAGCGTTGCGCGCCGGTACCGCTGAAGCCGTGGTCCCCGCTGCTCACGCGCTTGAGCCTGCCTTCCTCGAAGCGAAGAATCTGTATAAGGCGGGCCGGGCCGAAGTTGTAGTACCACTGCTCGATGCCGGAGGGATATACCCGCGCCCCGACACGCGTGGCCGGCCAGGCGTCCACGTAATCGGGCTCGCCGCAGCGGTCGATTACCGTCAGGGCGAGATCGCCCCGCTCCACCAGCCGGCCGCCACAGCGCAGGCTGTCGGCCGCCGTGGCAGGCGACGGCGCGGCTACAAGCGCCCACAGGATCAGCAGACCGCTAGCGAGGCGCATCGAGATGGAACCGCAGGCCCTGGTGGTCCAGCACGGCGCCGTCCTCATCGATATACACCACCGCCGGACCTTCGGCCGTGCGCTGGCCCTCGCCATAACGGCGGCCGTTGATCAGCATGAAGCTACGCCCCGGTATCGAACTGTACAGGTGCCCGTTAACCGTCAGCGCCGGAATGCCGGCTTTCCGGGACGGCGACAACGCCGTGTAGGCGGGAATGTCCTCGTCGGGCGTCGTGTCGGATTGAGCCTGGTACCGGGGCTCTGCGGCGGGCGCTGACCCGGCCGAGGCGACGGGCGGAGACACCGATTGTGGCGACTCGTCGGGCGCCGCGGGCGCTGCCGGCTGCTGCGGCGCGGACGCTTGCGCCGACGGCGCCGGCCGAACCGGGTCGGCAGTGGCCGGCGGGACCGGCGCCGGCTGGGATGGCGCCGGCTGGGATGGCGCCGGCTGGGATG
>NYTH01000042.1 GCA_002683405.1 Salinisphaeraceae bacterium
CCACCGCTTCATCCACACTGCCGGCTACCAGCCCCTCTCCGGCCGGCACGCCGTACTGGGCGAACAGCTGCTTCGCCTGGTATTCATGAACATTCATTGCATAGTTTCCCGTCAGCGAAAAGCCAAGCGCGGGCCCGATTGCCGGCGCGAAAAGCGGGCTGCATTGTGGCGAATGAACCCGTGAAAATAAAGCGTGCAGGCTGCGCTCAGGCCGTTTTTGCGCGCCCAGTCATATAAAGTAGGGAAAAGCCCGAACGATTTATCGACACGTAGACAATAGCAGTGATCTTGCGCGCACTCATCTTGCTGGCCGTCGTGGGCCTGGCCTGGTACGTCTGGCAGCGAATGGCCCGGCCAGCAGCCGGCCGGGCTGACCCCGGCAAGCGGCCCGAGAGCTTCGAACGCATGGTCGAATGCCGGCACTGCGGCGTCCACGTGCCGGCAGACCAGGCGGTGACGGACAGCCGGTCCCGGTCCTACTGCTGCGCGGCCCATGTCGACCGGGACTGACAGCCCGACCGCCTTCCGATTGAACGGGGCGAACGGCCACGCCGCCCCGCCGCGCCGCAGCAGCGACGACTGGGTGGCCCTGCGCACCTTCCACCTGTACCGCTGCGCCGTGGCCGCCGCGCTGTTCGGCCTGTTCGCCACGGGCTTTCACGACAACGTCTTCGATCTGCGCTGGCCCGGCCTGTTCGGCCTGATCTGCATTGTCTATCTGCTGCACTGCCTGCCCTGCGCCGTGGCCATCGGTCGCCGCTGGCTGAACGTTACGCTGCTGACCCAGGCGTTCGTGGGGGCGGATATTGCCGCCGTGGCCGGGCTGTTTCTCTCCACGGCGGGCGTGCAGGAGGGCCTGGGCGTGCTGCTTATCGCGCCGATTGCGGCGACCGGCTTGCTGCTCTCTCGCCGGCTGGCGGCCTTCAACGCGGCTGCGGCCAGTATGGCGGTGCTGGTCAGCGAGTTCATGCGCCATCTGCTGCAGCAGACCGACGCCGAGTACCTGCAGGCCGGCCTGCTGGGCATGCTGTTCTTCCTGGTTTCGCTCACCGCCTTCGCGCTGGCCAGCCGCTCGCGCGCCCACGCCGCGCTGGCCGAGGAGCGCAAGGGCGAGCTGGACGATCTGTCCGCGCTGAACGAGCGCATCATCCAGCAGGTGCAGGTGGGCCTGATGGTGCTGGACAACGAATCGCGCGTGCGCATGCTCAATCAGGCCGCCCGCAAGATGCTGGGCATTGGCCCGGACGCGCTGGACAGCCGGCTCATGTCGTCCTCGCCGCAGCTGGCCTGGGCGCTGGAGGCCTGGAAGCTGTCGCCCACGCTGCCGCCGGAACCCATGGGCACCGGGCCCCGGCTGATTCTGCCGAAGTTCTCGCGCCTGGGCAGTGGCGAGCATTCTCCCGTGCTGGTGTTTCTGGAAGACGCCCGCCGCGCCGGCGAGCAGGCGCAGCAGATGAAGCTGGCGTCGCTGGGCCGGCTGACGGCCAGCATCGCCCACGAAATCCGCAACCCGCTGTCGGCCATCAGCCATGCCGGGCAACTGCTGGAGGAATCCGAGCACCTGGACGACGCCGACCGGCGCATGCTGAACATCGTGCACCGCCATACTCGGCGCATCGACGACATCATCAAGGGCATTCTGGGCCTGTCGCGCCGCGGCGATACGGTGGCCCTGCACCTGAATCTCAGCGAATGGCTGCCCGCGGTGGTAGAGGATTACGCCCAGGGCAAGCGCGGCGCGCTGGCCATTGATTTCAGCGCCATTCCGGCCGACTTCAGCGTGCTGATGGACCCCAACCACCTGCAGCAGATTCTCTACAACCTCTGGGACAACGCCGACCGCCACGCCCGCATGGACGACCGCGAGCTGCGCATCGAAATGGTCGCCGGCACCGAGGACGACACCGACTACCTCATTGTGGCCGACAACGGCCCCGGCATTCGCGGCGCCGCCGCCAGCAGCGTCATGGAGCCATTCTACACCACCAGGAACGACGGCACCGGCCTGGGCCTGTACATCGTGCAGGGCCTTTGTGAATGCAATAACGTATCCTTGGATCTTGTCCCCCCGGGTGAAGGGCTCCCGAAAGCCGGCGCGCAATTCCGCCTGCTTTTCCTCGCACCCGGTGAATCTGTCCCACAACCTGAACTTACCGACATGCCGGCACCGTCCCAATGAGTCCGCGCGCACTGGTCATCGATGACGAGGCGGATATTCGCGAGCTGATCGAAATTACCCTCGCCCGCATGGGGGTGGACAGCGACAGCGCGGCCGATCTGCAGCAAAGCCTCGACCGGTTGTCGAGCAAACGCTACGACCTCTGCCTGACCGACATGCGCCTGCCCGACGGCGACGGCATCGAGATTGTCGAGCACATACAGGACCGCTACCCGCAAACGCCGGTGGCGGTCATTACCGCCTACGGCAACACCGAGGCCGCCGTGGCCAGCCTCAAGGCCGGCGCCTTCGACTTCGTGTCCAAGCCGGTGGATATTCACGTGCTGCGCCGGCTGGTAGACCAGGCGCTGCGCGTGAACGCCGAGGAAAAAACGCCGGAGGCTCGCGAAGGCATGCGCAGCGCCGAGCGCTCGCCGCGCCTGATCGGCGACACCGCCGTCATGGACAAGCTGCGCCGCACCATAGAAAAGCTGGCCCGCAGCCAGGCGCCGGTGTACATCAGCGGCGAATCCGGCACCGGCAAGGAGCTGGCCGCCCGCACCATTCACGCCCAGGGCTCACGCTCGGCGGCCAACTTCGTGCCGGTGAACTGCGGCGCCATCCCCTCCGAGCTGATGGAAAGCGAATTCTTCGGCCACATCAAGGGCAGCTTCACCGGCGCCACGCGCGACAAGGACGGCCTGTTCGTCACCGCCAACGACGGCACCCTGTTCCTGGACGAAGTCGCCGAACTGCCGCTGCACATGCAGGTCAAGCTGCTGCGCGCCATCCAGGAACGCTCCGTGCGGCCCGTGGGCGCCGAGAAGGAAACGCCGGTGGACGTACGCATCATCTCCGCCACCCATCGCGACCTGGCCGCCGAAGTCGCCGCCGGCCGCTTCCGCGAAGACCTGTACTACCGCCTCAACGTCATCGAACTGGGCGTGCCGCCCCTGCGCGAACGCCAGGCCGACATCCCCATACTCGCCAACCGCATCCTCGACGCCCTGGGCCCCAAGAACGGCTTCGACACCCCGCCCCGCCTCAGCGACGCCGCCATGCAGGCCATGCTGAACTACAGCTTCCCCGGCAACGTGCGCGAACTGGAAAACGTGCTCGAGCGCGCCGTCACCCTGTGCGAAGACGCCGAAATCACCGAAGAATTTCTCCGGCTGGACGCCCCCATGCCCACCGCCAAGCCGTCAGCCGCCCCGGCCGCGCCGCAGCCCGAAGCCGAACACCGCCCGCCCCCCGCCAACGGCGGCCAGCTCGACAACCAGCTTGAAGACGTGGAGCGCGAAACCATCATGAAAGCCCTGGAAGCCACCCGCTACAACAAGACCCAGGCCGCCAAGAAACTCGGCATCACCTTCCGCGCCCTGCGCTACCGCCTGAAAAAGCTCGGCATCGAATAGCGGCAGGCCAAACTACAAAAACCTCAACTACCGCTGCCCTGCCCCGTTCATCTTTCAATCCGCCCAACTACAATCCGCGCATCCTGAGCTTGGCGAAAGAAGCTTGTCGATGGAAGCCTGTCGAAGGAAACCTAACAAAGAGGACCGTTCGCCCTGAGCTTGTCGAAGGGCGCCCCTCAAACACTCTTACCGTTCACCACCCAATCATCCTGAGCCCGCCGAAGGAAGCTTGTCGAAGGGCGCACTTCATATATTTCTCCCGTTCACCCTGAGCCCGTCGAAGGGTGTCCCTCGAAAGCCACCAACGCCGGACACCCGCCATATCGAAACCCGCAGCCTGCGTTCAGCTCGGACTTCGACAAGCTCAGCCCGAACGGGTCGGTGGTGAGCCGTACATGTCCGATCAACCGCTCATCCTTACAATCCGCTCGCCCTGAGCCTGTCGAAGGGCGCCCCTCATACACTTTTACCGTTCACCACCCGCTTATCCTGGGCTTGTCGAAGGAAGCCGGTCGAAGGGCCTCTGCCAAATAAGGCCGTTCGCCACCCGCGCATCCTGAGCCTGTCGAAGGAAGCCTGTCGAAGGAAGCCTCGCCCGAAGAAAAACCGTTCACCCTGAGCCTGTCGAAGGGTGCCTGTCGAACGAAGCCAACGCCCCCAACCCAGCATCCAACCAGCTTGTTATCATCAAGCCTGTTGAATATCCGGGCATCATCCGCAATGAACCCCGACGTCGAAAAAATAAGACACGCCCTGGAGCCAGAAGCCGACATCATTCTGGCCATGGTCTACGGTTCCCTGGCCAGTGAGCAGACGCACCCGGAAAGCGATGCTGATGTCGCCGTGCTTGCCAGCGCGCCCTTAACCACCCGGCGCCGAGCCCAACTCATCGAAAAAATCACCCTGGCAACGGGCCGGCCCGTTGATCTGATTGACTTCCGAACCGCAGGACTACCCGTACTGCAATCCATCCACACGGGCGGCAAGCTGATCTTCACGAAGAACGACGCCGCCCAGGGCGAGCTGCTGTCCCGGTATCTCATTGACCGCGCCAACTTCGGCCCCTACCGCGAACGCATTCTGGACGAGCGCCGGCAGGCATGGATCAACGCCTGATCAAGGAAAAGCTTGAGTCGCTACGGCCCGTAGCCGCTTCACCAACCTGGCCCCACCGCAGCCCGCATCGACTCACGACACCCGCCCGGCAACGCCCACCCGCCAAAACCTTGACGCCGCGTCACCTTTGGAGTGACGAAACCTGACGCGCCACGTCACATTCTGACCGCCACAGCCGCCGGCCTGGCGGCATCGCGCCACACCAAGAATATTTATTTATTTATTTTTCAGTAACTTGAAAATACTGGCACGGCTGGCACAGCGGTTGCGTTAATCCCCTCAGGCTTACCTCAATCGTACAGCCCATCAAGGCAACAACTTCATATCCAGGAGAACTTCAAATGATGAAGAAACAGCAAGGCTTCACCCTCATCGAACTGATGATCGTGGTCGCCATCATCGGCATTCTGGCCGCCATCGCTATTCCGGCTTATCAGGATTATATTAAGCGTTCAAAAATGAGCGAAGTAATGGCCTTCGCTGGAACTGCCAAAACTGCAGTGACTGAATCTTTTCAGTCGACTGGAGCACTTCCTGCTGACAACCAAGCTGCTGGGCTGGATACAACTGCAGCTGATATCGACTCGACCTACGTCGAGAGTGTTACGGTCACCGATGGCGTCATTGCTGTAGCTGTTCAGGGAACTGGAGATTCCGATCTTGATGGCGCTACCGTGACGTTCTCCCCTGTCCAATCTGATGGCACTACTGCTGTGGCCGCTAATTACGAAGGCTCAATCAATTGGGCCTGCACCGTGAATGCAGCAGACGTAGCGAAATTCTTTCCGCCGAACTGCAGGACCACTACCCCTTCTTCCTCATAAAAGGGAATAAATGGGGTCGGATAAATGGGGTCAGAGTAGATTTTCTCTCCCCATAACCTGACCAAACTGGCCCCGGCACTCGCCGGGGCTTTTTTGTGGGTGAAGAGACAGCGCGAGCAATCAGACACACGTCGCAAGAATTGACTGCCCGGCCATACCTCGCCTGGTTATTCGCCCCTGTTCGGCCGCTGCATAGCGGTGGCTAAAAATGAACGCCGAATCAACCTATACTTGACTTAACAACATTATTGCCGGGTGCCGCCATGGCCTCCACGACCGACAAGATCACCGAGCAACTGCACAGAAAGATAGACGCGCTCTCTCCGCAACGTCGGCGAGGTCTTTTAGCGCTGATTGAAAGCTTTGAGGGTGACGATCAGGCCATCGAGGATATCGACCCACGCGACTCACTGCGCCAGGCGCTCATGGAAGTCGAGGCCGGCGAATCCCGGTCTGTAAATGAACTCTGGAACCGGATTGGACTGTGATTCGCCGCGTTGAAGCGGCGCCAGTCTTCGAGCGGGATCTCAAGCGCCTGGCCCGGCGCTACCGGCATATCCGCCAGGACCTCGAACCCCTGATCGAACAACTTGAAAACGGCCAGACGCCTGGCGATCAAATCTCAGGCCTGGACTATCCCGTTTACAAGGTGCGGCTGAAAAATACCGACGCCAGGCGGGGCAAAAGTGGCGGCTACAGAGTCATCTACTACTGGGCGTTATACGATCGGACCGTCCTGCTGGCCATCTACTCCAAGTCGGACCAGGGTGATATCTCTGACCAGGAAATTCTGACTATCTTGAACGAACACAACGGCCACAACGGCTAAAACTCGCACAGCTGACCGGTCTTTTTTCATCCCGCTTAATCAAGCTTCTTCGGCCGCCCTCGCTTGGCAGGCCTGACGCGGCGTTGCGTCAGCGCCTCTACTTCGTCCTTGAAACGATCATTGCCGAGTACGAGGTTGGACTGAACCGCGCTGCGTATGGTGCGACAGGTAGTCGGGTCTACAGCCTGGTCAAAAAGGGCTCGATACGCTCGACAACGGGCTTCGGCGTTGCCGCCAAGCGCCTTGTATTCGTCATGTGGAGTGAGTAGGTCGCTCGACTCGCCACCTGCATTCGATCTGAAACTCGACCACGAATAATCGCCGGGCTGCTCGACCATACCCGCGCGAACCGGATTGAGTTCGATGTACCGGGAACAGGCGAGAAAATACCGGTGGTCCTGGACCAGGGCCGATTTATAACGCCCTTCCCACAGCGTGCCCGTGCGCTGGTAGCAGTGGTTGAAGTACCGAACGTAGCGGCGACCCAGCGTCTGCATCATCCCGCTCACGGCCTGGTCGGCCTCTGGTGTGACCAACAGGTGGACATGATTGGTCATTAACACATAGGCATGAACCGCGACCGCGCTTGCGCGGGCCGCCTCGGCCAGCCATTCCAGGTAGGCGCGAAAGTCCGCATCGGCAACGAAACAGGCCTGGCGATTATTACCCCGCTGGACGACGTGCTGGGCAATGCCGGCGGGGCAGAGGCGGGGGCGGCGTGACATGCGAAACCTTCCAGGGCTTAGGGGTGGTGCGAGCCGAAAGCGCGGATACAAGCAGTATAACCGCCCCTGGAAGCAATGAAATTTTACTCTGACCCCAATTGAGAGATCGATTAAGGCAAATACGACCTCGGACGAAATCCCATGGCTTATCCTGCCACGGGTCGCCGCGTCCAGCGCCTGATCAACAGGTTAATTATTGCGAGCGCAGGGCTTGGGGTCTTTCAGATTTACTGGCGTGAAGTGAAGCCAGGACCGTATCCAGCGCGCGTGCAACGTGTTGGCAAAAGAGTCGCGGAGATCGCTTTGAGTTATGCCTTCGTAATAAACGCCGTTGCGACGGTAGCTCACGCGTGTCGCTGCATCAGCTCGCTCCATACGGTTGAGAAAGTCGTACCAGGTCAGCCGTAAATCGCTCTGTTTCACGAACTTGAAGTACCCGACGCCACCGGGCTCCACGATTTCCACGGTGTCTTTCAGATAGCCGAAAGGCCGCGGAGCCCACGGGAGCACGAGGTGGTTGCCGGTGCCCCCCTCCAGGCGCAAGTTGGCGAACATATTGATGGACTGCGCGGTCTTCAGGCCGAGATAAGGCGCGAAGCCGTTGAACATGAACAGCGCCAGCAGTATCCAGCCCCAAACGGGCGTTCGTGTGACTGCCACCGGATGGGCCTGAACGGATTCCGGCGCCTGGCCACTGGCATAGACGGCCCACAGTAAAAGTACTGGAAACAACAACCACAGCAGCCCGAACTGATCAAAGGCCTTTACATGCGCCAGACAGGCCAGGAGCACGACCCACAGGAGTAGCAGCGCCACCCCCAGCGCTCGCCTGCTTAGTCCCAACCAAGCATTGATGCGACGATTGCCGGCCAGTTGCGCGTGGGCGAAAGGCGGCAGAAAAAGGCAGTGCAGCGCGATGGATAGCGTGGAGAACGGGGCATACATGGCGTAGCCGCTAAGCGCCAGTAGGGAATGGAAAGCGATACCCAGGAAGATGCCGAGGTTGCGGCTCGCCGGCACCAGCAAGCAGAGCGCGATTACGGTCTCCACAACGAGGGTGCCGTATATGGACGCTAATTGAATCCATTCGAAATGGATGAGCGCGCCCGCGAAGGGAACTTGCTCCAGCAGGGTGACCGCGCAACTGACCTCCGGGTTCAGAAAATCCTTGTTGAGTTTGTGAAATACCCCGAAGAAATACATACCCAGCAGCAGCCATCGGCCTGCCGGCGCGAAGCGCTGCACGAACCAGGCCCAGGATTCCCCACGAATCCAGCTCTCCAGCCCTGCAACAAGCACGCCCAGGACGAAGAAATTCTTGATGAGGGTATGGTTCGAGAAAATGGGCGCATGCAGGACGCCGTCCACCGCGAGAGTTACGATTAGCGCCAGGAACAACCGCCGAGACAGCGGAAATAACGCCAGCAGCGCGCCGAACAACCCGGCGAGGTAGCTTGTCGGGTAAAGGGCGACCCCGTAGGAGAATATGTAGATCAGCAGATGCAGGAAGCCGAACAGGCCGAAGGCGAAGAAGAAGAAGCCGTGCGGCGACTTCCGCCACCCTTTCTCGGATTCCAGTGCACGCCTGCCGAGACAGATCAGCACCGCGGCTCGGCCCATGCGCAGTAGCGGGTACAGCAGCGTGGCACTGGATGGGCGCGACATGAGCCAGGCTACAAAGGCGTTGAAACGGGTACTCGGCGTAGAGAGCAGCGACAGCAGGTGCATGGCGCGCGCGCCGGCATACAGCTCACCACGGTATTCAACGAGCATGCCCTTGTCCGGCGCGTACCCCTGGGCCGCAAAATGTTTTCGAGCCGCGGGGTCCCGTCGCAGATCAACCAACTCCGGCTTTCCGGCATGAGCCTGAAGCCGAAGGTAGCGTGCGTAGCGTGAGCAAAACGGGCAGTCCCCGTCGTAATAAATACGGATGGCGGCCAATGTCCCCTCTCCCCTTCTCACGACGACCGGCGTCCCGCTTCAGACCACGCGGCGCCATCATGCAAACATGCAGCAATGAAATTTTACTCTGACCCCAATTAAGAGACGCCTACGGACCGAACCGCTTCGACTCCAGCTCCTTGATGCATTTGAAGTGCTTGGTATTCCCGCTGAGAAGTGTTTCGCCCTGCTCAACAGCCGTCGCAGCGACGAGCGCGTCGGCCACGCCGATTGCGTGCGACAACGCGTATTCCTCGATGTAAATCGACGCTCTGTGGCCGATGTTTTCGGTGAGTGGACGGGTTGAAAAGCCGAAATCGCGGAGAAAAGCCTTGATGAGCCGGCTTTCGCTTCGATCGCGGGCGCCCTGTAGCAACTCCATGTAAGTCACCAGGGAAATGCTTCTGGCGTCCTCCGAATCAACGGCGTCAGCCGCTTTACGGTTGCCGCGCAGCAGCCAGATGAGCACGTCGGTATCAAAGATCATGGAATCTTCGGCGCCTGAGCCCGGCCACATGCTCATCTACGCTGCCAGCTTCGGCCTGATCCCTCCAGATACCGAACACGGCATGTTCCGATGCCCGCTGCCGCTCGGCACCGACGCGATCATCAATAGGCTCCATGATGGCCGCGGGCTTGCCGCGATAGAGCACGGTGACGCGCTCCTTGCGAGTCAGTGCCTTGATGATTTCCGCTGATTTCCTGCGCAGATCGACGAACGAGGCTTCCATACCGGGCACCACTCAATGTGTACAGTGAATCTGTACATTAGCAGCAAACAGGCACGAACGGCGAAGCCGCGCTGTGGACAGCCAGTCATGCCACGAAGCCACCGGCACCACAGGATGATGATTCGGGTCATGCGACGTGGCCCGGAATCCATGGTCGAAGCGGTCCAAGAAGCCACACCCCCCATTCAGGGGGCCGGAATTACAGCGAAATTTTACTCTGACCCCAATTAAGAAAAGGGTTGGCTACGGACAGTCGTCGATTTCGCGTTCCACGATGGCGCCTGACTGACCGTCGATTTCCAGCTCGATCTCGCAGCCCTTCGCAGTGTAGCCCTCCACTTCCCAGTAACCATCGTCGCGCTCCATCTCCTCGATGGTCGCCATGCCGGCGCCGGCCGCGATTTGCGCCGCCTGGCCATGGTCCACCGCAAAGCGCCCGGCGTAATCGTCGTCGGCCAGGACGACGGTCGCGCTGGCGGCAGCGAGTGCGAAAATGGCTGTCTGCGTGTGCTTGCGTTTCACCGTTCGACTCCTGTTCTGAACAGAAGCCGTAGTGTTCGACTCACGGATGAACTCCACATGAACGGACCGGCGGTCAGTATCGTGTAGAGATTGCTGATAGCCCGGCTCAAGTAGCCATATCCCCCATTCAGGGGGGCTGGAATTACAGCAATTTCGGCCCGCTGCCGATACACTCTGACCCAGGGCCGGAGTTTTTGGTTTTGGCCCGGTCGAATCAACGCAGATACGGTCAGCGGCAGATAGAGTCCACTATGGTTGCTACTCGACAAACTGACGTACGCAAGAGCCCGCTGGGCGGGCTGGCCCGACGGCTGGTGAACGAGGGCCTGCTGCCCGAAAACAAGGCCGTGGAAATTCAGGAAGCCGCGGTCAAGCAGCGCGAGGCCTTCGTGACGCAGCTTGTGGCCAGCAAGGCCATACCGGCGCGCAAGGTGGCCGAGGCGGCGTCCCGCGAGTTCGGCATTCCGTTGATCGACCTGAAGGCCGTAGACCTGGCCCAGGCGCCCGTGCGGGACGTGGCCGAAAAGCTGATCCGCAAGCACCATGCGCTGCCCATGTTCAAGCGCGGCAATCGTCTGTATGTGGGCGTGTCCGACCCCACGAACCTGCAAGCGCTCGACGAGATCAAGTTCAACACCGGCATGGTCACCGAGGCCATTCTGGTGGAAGAGGACAAGCTGGCGAAGGCCATCGAGGACGCGCTGTCCGCGGTGGATTCCAGCATGGACGGCCTGGACGACGCCGACCTCGAGGCCCTGGAAGTCTCCGGCGGCGACGACAACGAGCGCGAAGTCGACGTGGCCTCGCTGGACACCGACGACGCGCCCGTGGTGCGCTTCGTGAACAAGGTCATGCTGGACGCGATCAACAAGGGCGCGTCCGATATTCACTTCGAGCCCTACGAGAAGAAGTACCGCGTGCGGCTGCGTCAGGACGGCGTGCTGCGCGAGCTGGCCTCGCCGCCGGTGGGCCTGGGCATGCGGCTGTCGGCCCGCCTGAAGGTGCTGGCGCGGCTGGACCTGGCGGAGCGGCGTATTCCGCAGGACGGGCGCATCAAGCTGAATCTTTCCAAGACCAAATCCATTGATTTTCGTGTGTCCACCTGCCCCACGCTGTTCGGCGAGAAGATCGTGCTGCGAATTCTCGACCCCACCAGCGCCCAGATGGGCATTGACGCGCTGGGCTACGAGGAGGAGCAGAAGCAGCTGTTCCAGGACGCCATTCACAAGCCCTACGGCATGGTGCTGGTGACCGGCCCCACCGGTAGCGGCAAGACCGTGTCGCTGTACACGGCGCTGAATATTCTGAATACGGCCGACCGCAACATCTCGACGGCCGAGGACCCGGCAGAAATCAACCTGCCCGGCGTGAACCAGGTGAACGTATACCCGCGCGTGGGGCTGACCTTTGCCTCCGCGCTGCGCGCCTTCCTGCGCCAGGATCCGGACGTGATCATGGTGGGTGAGATTCGTGACCTGGAAACGGCCGAGATTGCCATCAAGGCGGCGCAGACTGGCCATATGGTGCTGTCCACCCTGCACACCAACGACGCGCCGCAAACGCTGACGCGCCTGGTGAACATGGGCGTGCCGGCCTACAACATCGCCTCGTCCGTCAGTCTTATTATTGCCCAGCGCCTGGCGCGGCGGCTGTGCGAGCAGTGCAAGCAAAAAGCCGACGTGCCCGACGAAGAGCTGCTGAGCGAAGGCTTCAAGAAGGACGAGCTGGACGGCTTGAAGCTGTTTGAAGCCAACCCCGAGGGCTGCGACAGCTGCACCGGCGGCTACAAGGGCCGAGTGGGCATCTACCAGGTGATGCCGGTAACCGACAAGATCGGCCAGATCATCATGGAAGGCGGCAACGCGCGGGACATCGAGCAGCAGGCCGAAGCCGACGGCGTGATCGACCTGCGGCGCGCCGGGCTAAACAAGGCCAAGGCCGGACTGCTGGGGCTGGCTGAAGTGAATCGGGTGACGGTGGAGTAGCTATTAAACAGTTCACTCAATACGCGAAGTCCTTTCGCGCCTTATTCGACGTTTCAGGGGTGCCGCATTGGCCGGCGCATGTCCGGCCACTGCTCTCGCGCCCTTACGGTCGCGAGCAGGCCATCCGCTACGCGGGCTCGCTTTGCTCGGGCCTGCATTATTGATCCGAAAATTTTGTCTATTTAATACACGGCTCAATAATTGCGCCCCATCAACACACCGGACCGAATCTGAAGGCCGTCCTGGCCGACCAGCCTGAACTGAATCAGGTTGGTGTTCTCTTGCCCGGCCCGGCCTGCTTTTCGATTGAAGCGACTTGCTCCAGCCGTTCGGCCAGCCACACTTTTATTATCGACTGTCGCGCAACCCCCAGACGCTTCGCTTCTTTATCCAGGCGATCAATCATCCAGCCGGGGAAATCCACGTTGACGCGCCGTTGACGCTGATTCGGCCGAGTCGCACTGGACAAATCAAGACGAGCCACAACATCGTGACCGTCATCAAATTCCTGGTCGAATGCCTTAGCTTTCATATAACTGAACTTCCTCCTGGCGAGACCGCCGGACCGAAATGATCCGGATGACGCTCTGCCGATAGGTCGCCACCGCTGACCAGTGCTTGCCGTCGATCAGGCCGATCAGGAGATACCTTGGCTCGTCCGAGGTCCTTGCGGGTATCTCCAGAAGATCCGGATCATCCCAGAGGCACTGAGCCTTCACGAAGTCGATGCCGTATTTCTCGAGATTCGCCCGGCTTTTTGCGGAATCAAACTCAAACACGGTGTCTATTTTATACCTTTTTTATGCCGGAGACGACGATCAAGCCACCCATTCCACGGGGCTGCGCTTGGCAAGCGTCCTGCCGATAACCTGTTGCGGCAATTAATACCAACCAGCTTAGATTATCCGGGCTACGGCCCGCGCGAGGGGAACAATGGCTTCAACCATGTCTGAAACGCATACCTATCTGTGGGAGGGCACAGACAGGAAGGGCGGGCGCATCAAGGGCAAGACCGATGCGGCCAGCGAAGCCATGATCAAGACCCTGCTTCGCAAGCAGGGCATCAACCCCATCAAGGTGCGCAAGCAGACCAACCTGTTTGGCATTGGCGGCAAGCGCAAGAAGAAGATCAAGACGGCGGACATCGCCATTCTCGCGCGGCAGATGGCCACCATGATGACCGCCGGCGTGCCGCTGGTGCAGTCGCTGGACATCATTGCCAACGGCTCGGACAACCCGTCCATGTCGGAACTGGTTCGCAAGGTCAAATCCGACATTGAGGGCGGCGGCACGCTCGCCGAGGCGCTTTCCAAGCATCCGGAACACTTCGACGACCTGTTCGTGAACCTGGTGGACGCGGGCGAGAAGTCCGGCGCGCTGGAAACGCTGCTCGACAAGATCGCCACCTACAAGGAAAAGACCGAGGCCATCAAGGCCAAGGTGCGCAAGGCGCTGTTCTACCCCTCCGCCGTCATCTGCGTGGCCATCATCGTGATGGGCATCCTGCTGTACTTCGTGGTGCCGCAGTTCCAGGCCCTGTTCCAGGGCTTTGGCGCGGACCTGCCGGCCTTCACGCTGATGGTCATCGGGCTTTCCGAATTCATTCAGGCCTACTGGTGGGCCGTGCTGGGCGCCATTGGCCTGGCGGCCTTCGTGCTGGTGCGGCTGAACAAGCGATCCCGAAATTTCCGGCGCGGCAAGGACCGGGTGATGCTCAAGCTCCCCGTGATCGGCGATATTCTCTACAAGGCCGCCGTGGCCCGTTTCGGCCGCACGCTGTCCACCATGTTTGCCGCCGGCGTGCCGCTGGTGGAGGCCATGGAATCGGTGGCCCGCGCCTCCGGCAACATCGTGTTCGAGGAAGCCATCCTGCAGATGCAGGAGCAGGTGTCCGCCGGCCAGCAACTGCAGCTGGCCATGTCCAATACCGGCCTGTTCCCGAACATGGCCATCCAGATGGTGGCCATTGGCGAGGAATCTGGCGCGCTGGACTCCATGTGCGCCAAGGTGGCCGATTTCTACGAAGCCGAGGTGGACAACCAGGTCGACGCGCTGTCCAGCCTGCTGGAACCGCTAATCATGGCGATCATCGGCGTACTGGTGGGCGGCCTGGTGGTGGCCATGTACCTGCCGATCTTCAAGCTGGGGTCGGTGGTATAAGGCGGCGGCTTGCCGGCGGCAAGGCGACTGGGTAGGCACACTCAGCAAACTGCCACCGTTCGGGCTGAGCCTGTCGAAGTCCGAACTGAACGAAGCCCGGGTGGCGGGCTGGTTGGAACGCTGGGCTTTTTTGGCGCCAGGTGCCGCTGCAGAGGCGCCCTTCGACAAGCCCAGGATGAACGGTAGAGAGGAAATGGATGGGTCACCGCCGACACCGTTCGGGCTGAGCCCGTCGAAGTCCGAACCGAGCGAAGCCTGCCGCCTCGACATGTTCTCCCGGACTCACTCAGGATGAACGGGGCCATTGACGACGGCGGCCTGACCGCCCGCACATAGAAAGAACAAGGATTGACCGTGCTGGAACTGCTTGCCAATGAACCCGTGGCGTTTCTGATTTGCGCGGGGGTGGTCTCGCTGCTGGTGGGCAGCTTTCTGAACGTGGTCATCCTGCGGCTGCCGCTGATGCTGGAGCAGGCCTGGAAGTTCAGCGCCGCTGAAATCCTGGAGCAGCCGGTCAGCCAGCCGGAAGACAAGATCAGCCTGGTGGCCACCCGTTCGGCCTGCCCGAAATGTGGCGCGAAGATTCCGGGCTGGCACAACATTCCCGTCGTCAGCTACCTGTTGCTGCGCGGCCGCTGCGCCGCCTGCAAGGCAGGCATTTCGCTGCAGTACCCGCTGGTGGAAATCCTGACTGCCGCGCTGTCGGTCGTGGTGGCCTGGCACTACGGCTACGGCATGGCGGCCTGTCTGGCCATCGTGTTCACCTGGGCGCTGATTGCCGCCACGGGCGTGGACTGGCGCACGCAGTTCCTGCCGGACGTTATCACCCTGCCGCTCATGTGGCTGGGCCTGCTGGCGAGCCTGACCGGCAGCTTTGCCACCCCGCAGGACGCCATTATCGGCGCGGCGGGCGGCTACCTGCTCCTGTGGGGCGTGTTTCACGCCTTCCGCCTGATCACCGGCAAGGAAGGCATGGGCTATGGCGACTTCAAGCTGCTGGCCGCGCTGGGCGCGTGGATGGGCTGGCAGATGCTGCCGCTCATCATCATCCTGTCCTCGGTGGCCGGCATGATCATCGGCATCGGCATGAACATGACGGGGGCGCTGAAACGCGGCAATCCAATGCCGTTCGGACCGTTTCTAGCCATCGCCGGCTGGCTCGCCCTGATTGCAGGCGATACAATCGTCAGCACTTATCTGCAGTTCGCCGGTCTCGGGTAGTCCCGGGGCGTTGGCGCGGGCAGATGGAACGACTTTCACGCACCCGTCAGGAGCTCAGGCTTGCCAGGTAAGCTGACCGTTGGCCTCACTGGGGGAATCGCCAGTGGCAAATCCCTCGTTGCAAGCTCGTTCGAACGTCTGGGCATCGAGACCGTCGATGCCGACGACGTGGCGCGCGACATTGTGGAGCCGGGAGAGCCGGCACTGGCCGAAATTGCCGAGCACTTCGGCCCGGACGTCATCGGTGATGACGGCCGCATGATCCGGCCCCGCATGCGCCAGATCGTCTTTGACGACGCGAGCGCGCGCGAGAAACTGGAAGCCATTACCCATCCGCGCATCCGTCAGGAACTGGCCCGCCGCCGCGACGTCTGCGAAACCGAATACTGCATGCTGGTCATCCCGCTCATGCTGAAGACCGGCATGGACGATCTGGTAACCCGCGTGCTGGTGGTGGATGCGCCGGAACACGTACAGCTCGAGCGGCTGATTCAGCGCGACGGCATCGACGAGGCGCTGGCCCGCAAGATGATTGCCGCGCAGGATACGCGGCAGCTCCGGCTGGCCCGCGCCGACGACGTGCTGCTGAACACCGGCCCGCGCAAGGATATTGCGGATCTGGCCGCCGCCCTGCACGCGGGCTACAGCCGGCTGGCGCGGGGCGAAGTTGCCGATTTGCCGCCGATGCTGCTGCCCGGATAGTTTTTCTCAACACGCAGCTTGCCGCTGCGTTGTTACAGCATTGTGAGCATCAGGGGTCAGCGCGCCTGATCCGGTCCCCACTGCACGGAGCCATTTGTGCCGGAACTTGCTTTCGTTTGCTATGAGCAGCCGCTGTCGGAGCGGTATCGCTCGTTCCTGCGCCTGGAAAACCTGTTCGCCCAGCTTGAATATCACATTCAGCACCCGCAGCCCTGGAGTCGGCGGGCGGCGCTCATGTCGCTGCTTGACCTGCTGAACGTGTTCTCGCAGTACGACCTGCGCGGCGAATTCACCAAGGAACTGCAGACGCACCGCGGCGGGCTGGAGCGACTGCGCGGGCACGAGAGCATCGACGAGGCCCGGCTGGAAGGCCTGCTGGCCGAGTTTGACGACACGATCGAAAGCGTCCGGCGGGTGCCCTCCCGGTTTGCGCACAATCTGTTGCGCAACAACGAAATGCTGGCTGCGCTGAACAACCGGGCCGCCATTCAGGGTGGCGGTTTCGGCTTTGACGTGCCCTCGGCTCAGTACTGGCTCAGCCGGCCGGACGAGGCGCAGCAGCACGACATCAACCTGTGGCTGGCGCCCATCGACGGCATCGATGCCGCCATCAAGCTGCTGCTGGGCACGCTGCGCGACGGCACCGAGCCGCAGCCCGCCCACGCCGCCGGCGGTACGCTGGTGCAGAAAACCGAGCCCGGCACCCAGCTCATTCGCGTGCTCATTCCGGCCGATCTGCCGGTGTATCCCGAGATCAGCTCGGGCAAGCACCGCTCGGTCATCCGTTTTCTGGAACAGACTGGCAACGACCTGCAAACCGAACCGACGCCGCAGGACATCGACTTCATGCTGGCCTGCTGCCGCCTGTAGCCCGTGCCGCGCTCCATCCCCTGCCCGCAATGCGGCGAAGCCTGCTCGCCGGCCCCGAGCAATCGCTGGCGGCCGTTTTGCAGCAAACGCTGCAAGATGATCGACCTGGGCGACTGGCTGGACGAGTCGAACCGTATTCCCGGACCGCCCAGCGGTGCGCCGGGAGCGGATGACTGGTCGGCAGGCGATGACGATGATCGGGGGCCAGCCAGCCACTAGTGTAGTGCGTCACATTTGATGGCACATTAGACCGAGTTCCATTTTTCGTCAGGCAAGGCGCGCCGACAAGTCATAGCCGTAGCTATGGCGAGGAGGTGCAACGCCGCATGGCGGAAGATGGGGCCGGTATAAGGGCCAGACAGTGTGGCGCACTACACTAGGTGAGAGCAGGTGTTTTGCGCGGGAGCCTTCGTTCGGTTCGGACTTCGACGGGCTCAGCCCGAACGGTATTTCGCTTTCCTCGGCATTTGTTGTCCGCGCATTTTTATCCAATCACTTCTACCCGCTCTCTTCTATCCGCTCATCCTGAGCCTGTCGAAGGAAGCTTGTCGAAGGAAGCCTGGCGAGGAAAAGCCGTTCGCCCTGAGCTTGTCGAAGGGCCTTCGGTTCGGACTTCGATAAGCTCAGCCCGAGCGGTGGTCGGTTACACCCTCAGTGGTTATCCGCGTATTTCTATCCAGGCACTATTATTCGCTCACTTCTATCCGCTCATCCTGGGCCTGTCGAAGAAAGCTTGTAGAAGGAAGCCTGTCGAGAAAAAGCCGTTCGCCCTGAGCTTGTCGAAGGGCGCTCGATTCGGACTTCGACAGGCTCAGTCCGAACGGGGCTGTGTTGGTGCTGCCCCCGGCACCGTGCGTCAATCGGCCGGCCAGAGCCCCCGGATGGCGGCGATGCCCTGGGCGCCGGCGGCCCAGGCGTCGTTCAGGTCGGCCGGCGTGAGGCCGCCCAGCGCGTAGACGGGCATGGCGATACCTGTGCGGCCGGCGGTGAAGCCGTCCCAGGTCAGCGGCCGGGCCTGCGGATGGGTTTGCGTGGGCTTGACGGGCGACAGCGTGGCGAAATCGGCCCCCATGCCCTGGGCGCTGAGCAGTTCTTCCCGGTTGTGGCAGGACACGCCGAACCAGCCGTCGCACGAATCCGGCCGGCCGACCTGCCGGGCCTGCTCAAAGCTCAGATGCATGCCGGCGGCGCCGCGCACATTCAGCGGACGATCCAGCAGCAGGCTGACGTCGCAACCGGCGAGACTGTTCATCAGCTGATTGGCGAGCCCGGTGTAGGCCGCGTCATCCAGGCCCGGCTGGCGGAGCCGGACGAGCCGGACGCCGGATTCCACGCAGCGCTGCAGCCTGGCGGCAAACGCGTCGCCATCGCCGTCGAACGCAGGGGTGATCAGGTACTGCGGCGGCAGCCGCAGGGCGTCGACAATGGGCTTGTTCGCCGCCAGCAGATCGTAGCCACGCAGGCCGTCCGGCGCGGTCCAGGCCAGCGGCTGGCCCTCGCAGGAGGCGGGCTCGCCCTGCCAGTCGGTGACCAGCCACATCTGCAGGTTCACCCGGCGGTGTGTGTACGCATGGGAAAAGGACAGCAGCGGCCGGGCTTGGCGAACCTGTATGCCCAGCTCCTCCACCAGCTCGCGGTCCAGCGCGGCGCGGTTGCTCTCGCCCGGCTCGACCTTGCCGCCGGGGAATTCCCACTTGCCCGCGCCGTCGGTGCCGGGCCGGCGCCGCGCGATCAACACCTGGCCGTCGCGCCGCTGCAAA
This sequence comes from Salinisphaeraceae bacterium, assembly GCA_002683405.1. Lineage (GTDB taxonomy): Bacteria > Pseudomonadota > Gammaproteobacteria > Nevskiales > Salinisphaeraceae. The sequence goes on from NYTH01000042.1 coordinate 18,960, forward strand.
ACGCCGGCGGCGATGTCCAGGGCGGGCGTGGGCATCAGCTGCGGTATTCCGCGTTGATGCGCACGTACTCGTAGCTGAGGTCTGTCGTCCAGATCGTCGTCGCCGCGTCTCCGCGACCCAGACCGATACGGATATCGAATTCCGCCTGGGCCATGATGGCGGCGGCGTCGGCCTCGGAGTAACCCGGCACCGGCTGGCCCTGATGCACGATGTCGACCGACCCGAGCGCAATATCCACGCGGCCGATGTCCAGCTGCGCCAGACCCGCCCGGCCGACCGCCGCAAGAATACGGCCCCAGTTCGGATCGCCGGCAAAACAGGCCGTCTTGACCAGCGGCGAATGCGCCACGGTAAACGCCACCTGCCGGGCCTCGTCCACGCTGGCGGCCGAGTCCACCTTGATGGCGACGAACCGCGTGGCACCCTCGCCGTCACGCACGATGGCCTGGGCCAGCTCGCGCAATACGGTTTCAACGGCGTTGGCGAACGTCGGCCAGCCGGGATGATCAGGCGTAAGCGCCGGGCCGGTCTGGCCGGTGGCCGCCAGCACGCAGGCGTCGTTGGTGGACGTATCGCCATCCACCGTGATGCTGTTGAAGCTGCGCTGCACGGCGGGGGCCAGCAGCGCCTGCAGATCGGCCTGGCTGACGCGGGCGTCGGTAGCCACGAACGCCAGCATGGTGGCCATGTTGGGCTTGATCATGCCGGCGCCCTTGGTCATGCCGGTGATCGTGATGGGCGGCTCGCCGTCACCCAGCTCGACACGGCGGCTGAGAGCCTTCGGCTGGGTGTCGGTGGTCATGATGGCGCGGGCCGCATCCAGCCACCCGGCTTCGGACAGGTTGCCCGGCAGCGCGGGAATGGCCTTGCAGATGCGCTCTGCGGGCAGCAGCTGGCCAATCACGCCGGTGGAGAACGGCAGAACGGACTCGGCCGGCACATCAAAGGCCTCGGCCAGCGCCTGGCAGGTCTGCAGCGCCGCCTCGTGACCCGCACGCCCGGTGCCCGCATTGGCGTTGCCGCTGTTGATGAGCAGCGCCCGGATGCTGCCGGCCGCGACCCGCTCACGGGCGATGAGGACCGGCGCGGCCGCAAAGGCGTTTTGCGTGAATACGGCCGCGACCTGGGTGTTGGGCGCGAACAGCAGGGCGGTCACGTCCGGCCGGCCGGGTTTCTTCACGGCGGCTTCGGCTACGCCGAGCCGTACGCCCGGCACCGGCAGCAGATTGCCCGGTGGTTTGAGGTTGACGGCCACGCCCGCTCAGCCTCCGAGCAGGTCAGGCACGACCGTGGCAGTGCTTGAATTTCTTGCCCGAACCGCAGGGGCAGGCTTCGTTACGGCCGACCTTGCGATCTTCCCGCACGAACGTTTCCGGCCGCGCCTGGGGTTGCGGTTGGGGCGCAGGCTGGGCGGGGGCCCGTCCCGGCGCCGGCTGCCCCGGATTGACCGGCGCACCGCCACCGGCCGATGCGGCCGCCTGCTGCGAGGCGGCGGCCTCGGCGTCCATGGCGCTCTGCGCTTCGGCGTGCTGGTAGTTCAAATCCTCGACGCGCTCGCGACTCTGCTGCTGCGCTTCTTCGGTAATATCCGCCCGCAGCTGGCCGCGCGCCAGAATGGTCACCACCTCATGCTTCAACCGGTTGAGCATTTCGGTGAACATGGTGAAGGCTTCGCGCTTGTATTCGTTCTTGGGGTCCTTCTGCGCGTAGCTGCGCAGGTGAATGCCCTTGCGCAGGTAGTCCATGGCCGCCAGATGCTCGCGCCAGAGCGAGTCCAGCACCTGCAGCATGACGGCCTTTTCGATCTTGGACATCGCCTCTTCGCCGACTTCGTCGCGCTTGGCGTTGTAGTCGGCCCAGACCTGATCGTGAATACGGTCGCGCAGGCCTTCCTCGTCGAGCTTGGAATCCTCGTCCAGCCACTGCTGCACGGGCATCTCCTCGCCCAGTTCGCGCTGGATGGCTTCCTGGAGGCCGGGCACGTCCCACTGCTCTTCCAGCGTGCCGCGCGGCATGTGCTCGTTGATGATGTCGGCCACCACGTCGCCCCAGATGTTCTCGATGACATCCGTGACCTGGCCCTCTTCCATCAGCTCGTTGCGCTGCTCGTAAACCACCATTCGCTGGTCGTTGGCCACGTTGTCGTATTCGAGCAGCTGCTTGCGGATGTCGAAGTGGTGCGACTCGACCTTGCGCTGGGCGTTTTCGATGGCGCGGGAGACCCACTTGTGCTCGATGGCCTCGCCCTCTTCCAGCCCCAGGCCCTGCAGCATGCTGCGCAGGCGCGGCGGCGTGAAGATGCGCATGAGGCTGTCTTCGAGCGACAGGTAGAACCGGCTGGCGCCCGGGTCACCCTGACGGCCCGACCGGCCGCGCAGCTGGTTGTCCACGCGGCGGGATTCATGCCGCTCCGAGCCGATGACGTACAGGCCGCCGGCCTCCAGCACCGCATCGTGGCGCTGTTTCCAGTCGTCCACGATGGCCTGCCGGGCCGCCGTATCGTCTTCGGGCAGGGCCTCGAGCTCCGGATCGGGGCTGCCGCCCAGCACGATGTCGGTACCGCGGCCGGCCATGTTGGTGGCAATGGTCACGGCGCCGCCGCGGCCGGCCTGGGCAATGATTTCCGCCTCGCGCTCGTGCTGCTTGGCGTTGAGCACCTCGTGCGGAATCTTGCGCTGCTTGAGCAGGCCGGAGAGCAGTTCGGAGGCCTCGATGGAGGCCGTGCCCACCAGAATCGGCTGGCCATTGTCGCGCTTGGTCTCGATATCCGAGGCGATGGCCTCGAATTTCTCGCGCGTGGTCATGTAGATCTGATCCGCCATGTCGTCGCGGATCATCGGCTTGTTGGTGGGGATGACCACCACCTCCAGGCCATAGATGGACTGGAACTCGTAGGCCTCGGTGTCGGCCGTGCCGGTCATGCCGCCCAGCTTGGAATACAGCCGGAAGAAATTCTGGAAGGTGATGGACGCCAGCGTCTGGTTCTCGCGCTGGATCTTCACGCCTTCCTTGGCCTCGACGGCCTGATGCAGACCATCGGACCAGCGGCGGCCCGGCATGGTGCGACCGGTGAACTCGTCGACGATGACCACCTGACCGTTGGCCAGGATGTAGTCGATGTCCTTCTTGTACAGCGCATGGGCGCGCAGGCCGGCATTCAGGTGATGCATGAGGATGACGTTGTTCACGTCATACAGGCTTTCGTCGTCGGGCAGTAGCCCGGACTCGTGCATCAGGCCTTCCACCTTCTGGTGGCCGTCTTCCGTGAGATGCACCTGGCGGGATTTCTCGTCCGCGTGGAAATCGCCGGGGCCGTCCTCTTCCTCCTGGCGCTCCAGCCGCGGAATCAGCTTGTTGATGCGCCGGTAGAGTTCGGGATCGTCATCGGTGGGGCCGGAAATGATCAGCGGCGTCCGGGCTTCGTCGATGAGGATGGAATCCACTTCGTCGATGATCGCGAAATTCAGGCCGCGCTGGACGCGGTCCTCCACGGCAAAGGCCATGTTGTCGCGCAGGTAATCAAAACCGTATTCGTTGTTGGTGCCGTAGGTGACGTCCGCGGCGTAGGCTTCACGCTTTTCGTCCGTGCTCTGGCCGGAGTAGATCACTCCGGTCGTCAGGCCGAGAAACCGGTAGATGCGGCCCATCCAGTCGGCGTCGCGGCGAGCGAGATAGTCGTTCACCGTGACCACGTGCACGCCCTTGCCTCCGAGCGCGTTTAGATAGACCGCCAGGGTGGCGACCAGCGTCTTGCCCTCGCCCGTCTTCATTTCGGCGATCTTGCCGTCGTGCAGCACCATGCCGCCGATCAGCTGCACATCGAAATGACGCAGACCCAGCACCCGCTTGCCGGCCTCGCGCACCACCGCAAAGGCTTCGGGGAGAATGGAGTCAAGGCTTTCGCCCTCGTTCAGGCGGCTGCGGAAATCGTCGGTATGCTGGCGCAGTTCGTCGTCGGACAGCGCGGCGAGCGGCTCTTCGAGCCCGCTGATCTGCTGCGCCGTCTTCCGCATCTTCTTGACGACGCGCTGGTTGCGGCTACCCAGGATCTTGCTGAAAAAATTGCTCACTATTCGTCCCTGGCCTCAGCAGCACGAAGCGGCGTCCGGTGGTCGCGATCCTGGCAATGTAAAAAGCCGGCGTCTCGTGTAAGTCGAGTCCGGCTGTAACGACGGGCGCATTGCGGCAAGATCTGCTGGCGTAACGGGCGCCCCTTGGCCGCGGGGCATTCGTTCAAGAGCTGACTGTCCCTGCCGGGACGGGCCAGGCAGATATTACGACCGCGCAATCATAACCCACACGGCCGGCCGGTTTCAGTAGCGCGGCCGGCTTCCGCGATTCAGCGGATCCTGCAGGCGCCGCGACGGGCCGCTAGCGGGCCGCGTGAATGTATTCGGTGGGGTTGACGAGCTTGCCGTTGCGCATGACTTCGAAGTGCACGTGCGGACCGGTCGCCCGGCCGGTGGCGCCCATCTTGGCGATGACCTGACCCCGATCCACGCGGTCACCCACGTTGACCAGAATCTTCTGGTTGTGGCCGTAACGCGTGACGTAGCCGTTGCCGTGATTGATTTCGACCTGGTTGCCGTAGCCGCCCTTCACGCCGGCGTAGGACACCACGCCCGACGCCACGGACACGACGTCCGCGCCCAGTCCGGCGGCGAAATCCACGCCGTGGTGGCTGGTGGAACGACCCGTGAACGGGTCCCGGCGAAGGCCGTAGGTGGAAGAAATCCAGCCCTTGGTGACCGGTCGGCCCGAGGGCATGACCTCTTCGCGCAGTTCGCCCGCCACCAGCAGCTCGCGCAGCACGCGCATCTGGCGCTCGCGCGCGTCCAGGTCGGCAGAAAACTCGCGGATGGCGGCATTGAGCTCATCCATACCGGGCGCCGGACCTTCCTGGGCGCTTTCCGGGCCGCCGACGGGCGGCTCGCGATTGAAATCGAATTCAGCGGCGTCGAGCTTGGCGATCTGCGCCATGCGCTCGCCGGCCGCGTTGAGGCGGGTGACCTGGGCCTGCAGTCGGCCGAGCCGCCGCGCCAGGGCGTGCGCGCTGTCGTCCATCGATTGTTTCAGAGCGGCGATTTCGGACCGCTGCTGAGCCACCTGTTCATCCCAGACTGCGGTCGCTTCGTAGACCTGCTCCACGTCGGCCTGCCCCGGGGACATCTTGTAGCCAAGCCACGCGGCCGACCCGAGGGCCGCAAGTGGCAGGACAATGGCTGGCACCAGAAAAAGTGCCGAGCGCGGGAAGAAACGCATCTTCCACGTCTGTCCTCGCGAATGACTGATGAGTATGATGTCCATACAATTCCGTAACTTACCGACTCAGTAGTAGATATCGGCGTGAAGGCGAAAATACGCAGCCTGGAAGCGGTGTTCCAATCCCCACACGATGGACTCAAGAGTCTAAGTGTGCGCACAGCGTTTCTGCAAGAAGCGAACCAGGCGCTGCTGGAGGTGCTCCCGGCGGAAGCCGCCGACCATATTCAGGTCGCCGAGTGCGCCGGTCAGCGGCTGGTCATCGTGACAGACTCTGCGGCCTGGGCCACCCGTCTGCGTTATCAGAGTAGTCGTTTGAGCCGCGTCTTGCCGGCCCGTCTGGGTATTGCGGTCAACCGCGTCGAGGTGCGAGTCAGAAGTCGACCCGCCCCGGCACCGGCGCCAATCTACAACAGGCAGATGTCCGACGCCTCGCGGCGCCTGCTGACCCAGACGGCCGCCCAGTTATCCGACAAATCGCTGGCGGACGCAATACTCAGACTGGCGCGAGCGGGCCACGACGCGACGGGCGGCTGAGCCGCCGGCCGCTCAGGCAGCCGCGATCGGCCGCGCCTTCACGTAGGAAATCGGCACGTCTTCAACGTCGTCGAAGCTGACTGCTTCCCAGGCGCTGCGGTCCGCGATCATCGCGCGCAGCAGCTTGTTGTTCAGGCCATGGCCGGATTTGTAGCCGGTGTAGCTGCCAATTAGCCCGCAGCCGAGCAGGTACAGATCACCAATGGCGTCCAGAATCTTGTGGCGCACGAATTCGTTGTCGTAACGCAGACCGTCGGCGTTGAGCACGCGATAGTCGTCCAGCACGACGGCGTTATCCATGCTGCCGCCGCGCGCAAGATTGTGCGAGCGCAGGAATTCGATGTCGCGCATGAAACCGAAGGTACGGGCCCGCGAGACTTCCTTCACGAATGTCGTGCTGGAGAAGTCCACGCTGAGCGTCTGCACATCGGAATCGAAAGCCGGATGGTCGAAATCGATGCAGAAATTGACCTTGTATCCATCGAAGGGATCAAAGCGCGCCCACTTGTCGTCTTCGTGCACCTGAACGGGGCGTTTAATGCGAATGAACTTCTTTGGTGCATCCAGTTCCTGAATGCCCGCGGACTGCAGCAGGAACACGAAAGGCCCGGCGCTGCCGTCCATGATGGGCACTTCGTCGGAGGACAACTCCACGATGGCGTTGTCGATACCCAGGCCGGCCATGGCCGACAGCAGGTGCTCGACCGTCTGGATACGAATCTTGCCCTGCACCAGGGTAGTCGCCAGCGTGGTTTCACCCACGGCCAGCGCGTCGGCCTTCACGGTGACGGCCGGTTCGAGATCGGTACGGTGGAAGACGATGCCGTGATCTGCAGGCGCCGGGCGCAGGGTCATATAGACCTTGTGGCCGGTGTGCAGACCCACGCCAGTGGCGCGAATCGAATTTTTTAGTGTTCTTTGTCTGAGCATCGTAGTCCCCTCAATCTAATGCAAGCGTCCGACCATTGATAGTGACGGCGCGGCGATGACGGAACGACAATCGGCTTGTTTCCGTCAACGCGCTGCTGTCACACGGCCGTAACCCGCGAGAGCTATGGTCTAACTTCCCGGTTTAACGCCGGCTGAACGGTGCTGCGGTGCAAAAATTACTGCGCACACGTGTTGCAAACGTTCAATGTTAGCACAAACGCCTTCCCCCAGGACGGGCGCGGCGCACGGCCGCCACGCCCATCCCGGAGTCCGGCACCTATTGCACCCCCTGCTTAATCGGCCTGGTTACGCAGGAAAGCGGGCACATCCAGATACTCGATGTCCACCGCGGCATTCTCGTTGGCCCGCTGACGCGGCGCCTGACGAATGACGGTGGGGGTATCGAGCTTGTCGTATTCCGGCCGGCCGCCGGAATCACGCTCACGGAAACGACGCGCGGTATCGCGGCCGTTCCCGGCGAGCACCTGCTGACGGCCCAGACCCGTGGCCACGACGGTGACGCAGATTTCGTCCGCCATGTCCGGATCGACCGCCATGCCGACGATGACTTCGGCGTTTTCGGCGCCCATGTCGGCAATCACCTCGTTGACGATCTGGAACTCGTGAATGCCCAGATCCTCGTCACCGGTCACGTTGACCAGCAGACCCTGCGCCCCGTGCAGATTCAGATCATCCAGAAGCGGGGATGCCAGCGCGGCCTCGGCTGCCTGACGGGCACGGTCGTCACCCACGGCGGTGGCGCGGCCCATCATTGCCATACCCTGCACCGACATGACGCGACGCACGTCGGCAAAGTCGACGTTCATCATGCCCGGCCGGGTGATCAGGTCCGAAATGCCCTGAACGGCGTTGTGCAGCACGTCGTTGGCGGCACGGAAAGCCGCCTTCAGCGTGGTGTTCTTGCCCAGGGCGGTCAGCAGCTTTTCGTTGGGAATCACGATCAGCGAGTCCACGTAGCGCTGCAGTTCCTCGATACCCTGCTTGGCAATGTCCATGCGCTTGGCCCGCTCGAACGGGAAGGGCTTGGTCACCACGGCGAGGGTCAGAATGCCCAGCTCGCGGGCAATTTCCGCGACCACGGGCGCCGCGCCGGTACCGGTGCCGCCGCCCATGCCGCAGGTGATGAACAGCATGTCGGCGCCGTCGATCGTCTCGCGGATGCGCTCGCGATCCTCTTCCGCCGCCTGGCGGCCAATAACCGGGTCAGCGCCCGCGCCCAGACCGCGCGTGATGCTGGCGCCGATCTGAACACGATGGTCTGCCTGACAGCGGTCCAGATGCTGGGCGTCGGTGTTGGCGCAGATGAACTCCACGCCCTCGATGCCCGCATCCACCATCTGGTTGACGGTGTTGCTGCCGCCGCCACCAACGCCGACCACCTTGATGTTGGGGCGCTGGCTGTGATTGTCCGCGAATTCGAATACTTCGCTCATTTCAGTCTCCTAAGTTGCCGTGCTTGAAAAGATGTTCCGTGGGCGATTCTCTAAAAATTGCCCTGGAACCAGGCCTTCATTCGTTGCAAGACCTGCTGGAACGAGTTGACCGCCGATTGGCCAAACTCGTATCCGGGAACCGCCTGGTCCCCGAATTGGAGAAGGCCCACACCCGTGGCGTGGACCGGATTCTTTACGACGTCGGACAGCCCGTTCACGCGCTGGGGTATTCCCAGGCGAACGGGCATGTGGAATACCTCTTCGGCGAGGTCGATCAGCCCTTCCATCTTGGAAGAGCCGCCGGTGAGCACCACGCCCCCGGCAATGAGATCGTCATAGCCGCTGCGCATCAGCTCCTTCTGGATGAGCACGAACAGCTCCTCGTAGCGGGGCTTGATGACCTCCGCCAGCGTGTAGCGCGACAGGCGACGGGACGGACGATCACCGACGCTCGGCACGTCGATGGCGTCGTCTTCCTCGATCAGTTCGGGCAGCGCGCATCCGTACTTGATCTTGATCTGCTCGGCGTACTGGGTGGGGGTGCGCAGTGCCACGGCGATGTCGTTGGTGACCTGATCACCGGCGATGGGAATGACCGCCGTGTGGCGGATGGCGCCGTTGACGAACACGGCGATATCCGACGTGCCGCCGCCGATATCCACCATGCATACGCCCAGTTCCTTTTCGTCCTGGGACAACACCGCATTGGCCGAGGCGAGCTGTTCCAGCGACAGCCGCGAGACTTCCAGGCCGCAGCGGCCGACGCACTTCTGGATATTCTGCGCACTGGTGACCGCGCCGGTGACGATGTGCACCTTGGCTTCCAGCCGCACGCCGGACATGCCGATGGGCTCCTGAATGCCCTCGTTGTCGTCCACGGCGAATTCCTGCGTCATGACGTGCAGAATCTTCTGGTCAGCCGGAATGGCCACCGCGCAGGCGGCGTCGACCACGCGCTCGATGTCGGCTTCCGACACCTCCTTGCTGCGGACCGCCACGATGCCGTGGGAATTCAGCGACCGCACATGCGCACCGGAAATGCCGCAGTGCACCGACTGGATGCGGCAGCCGGCCATCAGTTCGGCCTCCTCCACGGCGCGGCGAATCGAGGTTGTGGTGGACTCGATATTCACCACGATCCCCTTCTTCATGCCGCGGGACGGATGCGAGCCCAGACCGATAATCTCCAGCTGACCGTCGTCGCCCATTTCGGCCACGATGCAGGCCACCTTCGAGGTGCCGATATCCAGGCCGACAATCAGATTCTTCTCGGGCTTCTTGCTCATGAGTGATTTTCCCGTCATGCCCCCACCGGCCGATCAGGCCTGCTCCTCGACGGTAGAAAGTGAGTTGTCCTGCTTGGCGATCGGGCGGTCCCCGCCAATGGCAAAGCCGTCGCTGTAGCGCAGGTCAACATAGGCGGCGGTGCGCAGCTGATCGCGCACCCCCGGCGTGAGATTCGATACCAGGCGATCCAGGCGGGTCGTGATGTGGGCATCGCCCAGCCGCAGCTCGAGGCCGCCGTCCAGCAGCGCGTGCCAGCCGCCTCGCGGGTCCTGCTCGAGCGCCTGCAGATCAAAGCCGGCTTCGCGCAGCGCCGGCTTGAGCGCGCGCCACTGCGCCAGCACCTTCAGGCCGCTGCCGGTTGGCCCGGCGAGTTGCGGAAGATGGCTGAAGCCGGCGCGGTCGACCGGCTCGAACAGCTCGCCATCCGCGGCCAGCAGCTGGCTGTCGCCCCAGCGGGCCACCGGCTCGCGCTCGGCCAGGCGGATCACGACCGCATCCGGCCAGCGACGATGCACGGTCACGCTATCGACCCAGGCGATCGTGCCCACGGCGTCCTGTATGGCCGTGACGTCCACATCGAAGAAGCTCGCGTTCAGATAGGGCTGGGCGCGTCGGGCGACCAGCTGGTCATCAATCTGCTGCAGCGCGCCGACGATATAGAGCTTGCGGGTGGCGATATCGGACTCGCTCTGCATGCCCTGCCAGGTGCAGGCCGCCAGCGCGGTCACCAGCGTCAGGCCGCAGGCGAGCACTACCATTGAATAGAATCGGTTGGTCATGGACTCGTCTCCTTGTTTGCGGGCGAGTTCAGGCTGGTGGCGAGAATGCGGCGCACCAGCGTGTCGAAATCGATGCCGTCGGCCTGGGCGCACATGGGCACCAGGCTGTGCGAGGTCATGCCCGGTACGGTGTTCACTTCCAGAAACCAGGGCTGGCCCGAGGCATCGAGCATGAAATCCACGCGGCCCCAGCCGCGTCCGCCGATGGCCTCGAATGCGCGCGCACACAGACGGGCGAGGTTCTGCTCCTGATCCTCGGGCAGACCACAGGGGCAGACGTAGCGCGTGTCGTCGGACACGTACTTGGCGTGGTAGTCGTAGAAATCGCCGGCCGGCTCGATGCGCAGCAGCGGCAGCACGCGGCCATCCAGAATGGCGGCGGTATATTCCGGGCCGTCGATGTAGCGCTCGGCGAGCACCACGTCATCCAGCTCGGCCGCCTTGCGCCAGGCCGCGGGCAGCTCGTTGACCGTGTTCACCCGGCTCAGGCCGAGGCTCGAGCCTTCCTGCGCCGGTTTGACGAACAGCGGCAAGCCCAGATCCCCGACCAGCGCATCGAAGTCGGTCTGCTCGTGAATCACGCGGTGCGGCGGTGTGGGCACGCCCATCGACGCCCACAGCGATTTGCAGCGCGCCTTGTCCATGGCCAGCGCCGAGGCCAGTACGCGGCTGCCGGTATAGGGCAGCTGCTGGGCCTCGAGAACAGCCTGGACCAGTCCGTCTTCGCCGCCCTCGCCGTGCAGCGCGATGAAGGCGCGATCGTAGCCCTCGGCCCTGAGCGACAGCAGCTTCTCGCGATTCAGATCGATTCCGGTGGCGTCCACGCCGCCGCGGCGCAGCGCCTCGAGCACGGCGGCGCCGCTCTGCAGCGAAACCTCTCTTTCGGGGGACCAGCCGCCCATGAGCACAGCGACCTTGCCGAATTGCTGCGTAGGCCCGTTCATGCGGCTACCCCGAAAGTCTGAACAAGCGTCTGGGCCGCGGCGCCGATATCGCCCGCGCCCAGCGTGAGCAGCAGGTCGCCGTCGCGCACCACGCCCGGCAGCACGTGAACCAGTTCGCTGGCGCTCTCGACGAACACGGGGTCCACCTGGCCGCGGGCGCGCACACCGCGGGCCAGCGCCCGGCCGTCGGCGTTGGCAATGGCGGCTTCGCCGGCGGGATAGACGTCGCAGAGCACCAAAGCCTCGAGCCCGGAGAGCACCGCGCAGAAATCGTCAAACAGATCACGCGTGCGGGTGAAGCGATGCGGCTGGAAAACCACCAGCAGGCGGCGCTCCGGCCAGGCCTGCTGCATGGCCTGGATCACCGCGGCCAGTTCGCGCGGATGATGACCGTAATCGTCGATGAGCAGCGCGCGCCGGTCATCGAAGCGCAGTTCGCCCAGCATCTCACTGCGGCGGCCGATGCCGGCAAAGCTCGTCAGGGCCGCCTGGATATGGGTCATGTCCACACCCAGTTCGCGGCCCAGCGCCGCGGCGGCCAGCGCGTTCAGCACGTTGTGTCGGCCGGGCAGGTTCAGGTGCACCGACCAGCCCTGCTGGTTGTCCTTGCTGCGCAGGGTAAAGCGCGTGCCGGCGCCCTCCGGCGCCAGATTTTCCGCCCAGATATCGGCGTCGCATTCGATACCGTAGGTCAGCACGGGCCGACCGATGTTGGGCAGCAGGTCGCGCACCGCGGCGTCGTCCACGCAGGCCACCGCCAGGCCGTAGAACGGCAGGCGGTGCACAAAGTCCAGAAACGCCTGATGCAGTTTTGATATGTCGCCCTGGTAGGTTTCCAGGTGATCGGCGTCGATATTGGTGATGACCGACATCAGGGGGTTGAGCATCAGGAAGGAGGCATCGCTTTCGTCGGCCTCGGCTACCAGATAATCGCTTTCGCCCAGCCGCGCGTTGGTGCCGGCGCCCAGCACCTTGCCGCCCACGATAAAGGTGGGATCCAGCCCGCCTTCGCTCAGCACGGCGGCCACCAGGCTCGTCGTGGTGGTCTTGCCGTGGGTGCCGGCGATGGCAATCCCGAAGCGAAAGCGCATCAGTTCTGCCAGCATTTCGGCCCGGCGAATTACCGGAACCAGTCGGCGATGGGCCTCGCGTACTTCGGGGTTCTCGCCCGATACGGCCGTGGACACCACCACGACGTCGGCAGACACCACGTTGTCAGCGTCATGACCAATGAAGATTTCCGCGCCGAGCTTTCGCAGCCGCTGGCAGGCCGCGCCGTCGCGGATGTCCGAGCCGGCGACTTCGTAGTCGAGATTCAGCAGCACTTCGGCGATGCCGGCCATGCCCACGCCGCCGATTCCCACAAAATGCACGCGGCGCACGCGGCGCATGGGCCGAAGCTGCAGCGGTGTGGTCCGTGCGGCGCTCATGCGCTCACCCCGGCGGCCTGCAGGCAGGCGTCGGCAATCTGATCGGTGGCCTGCGGCCAGGCAGCCTCCCGTGCGCGGCCGGCCATGTCCAGCAGGCGGGCGCGGTCGGCGCAGAGTTCGCCCAGCAGCGCCGCCAGACGCTCGGCGTCGAGATCGCGCTGCTGGATCAGGCGCGCGGCACCGCGGCTGACCAGATAGTCGCCGTTATGCGTCTGGTGATCGTCCACCGCGAAGGGAAACGGCACCAGCACCGCCGGCAGCCCGGCGGCGGCCAGTTCGGCCACGGTCAGCGCGCCGGCGCGGCAGACCACCAGATCGGCCCAGCCATAGGCCTCGGCCATGTCCTCGATGAACTGCGTGACTTCGCCGGCCACGCCGTGGTCGGCATAGGCGGTCTCGGCGCGCTCCAGCGTGCGTCCGGCCTGATGCCGCACCCGCGGGCGCGCGGCTTCCGGCATGCGGGCCAGCGCGGCCGGCACCAGTTCGTTGATGGCCAGCGCGCCCAGGCTGCCGCCCAGCACGAGCAGATTGATCGGACCGCTACGGCCTGCCAGGCGCTGCTGCGGATCGGTCAGCGCCAGAATGTCGCGACGCACCGGGTTGCCCACCGTGTGCGCGTCGCGCCGATGAAATGTGCCCGGGAACGCCTGCAGGACATGCGTGGCCACACGCGCCAGCGCGCGATTGGTGAGCCCGGCGGCGGCGTTCTGCTCGTGCACCACCAGCGGGCGACGCAATAGACGCGCTGCCAGGCCACCCGGACCGGAGGCAAAGCCCCCCATCCCCACAACCACCGCAGGCGCTTCGCGCCGGACAATCGAGACGGCCTGCGCAATCGCGCGCAGCAGACGCCAGGGCGCCGTCAGCCACGACAGGGTGCCCTTGCCCCGCAAGCCCGCAATGCTGATCTGAAGCAAGCGATACCCGGCCGCCGGCACCACGCGCGCCTCCAGTCCGGTCGCCGTCCCCATCCAGGCAATCTCCGCGCCGCGCGCCTTCAACTCGTCCGCGACCGCCAGCGCCGGATAGACGTGGCCGCCGGTGCCGCCCGCCATGATCAACACGCGGGTCATGGCTGCACCTCGGCGCGCTCGGGCAAATGGCAGCATTCATGCGATTGCGGCACCGCGCCTTCTAGGCTCGGCTTTCCCTGCCTCGCCAAGAAGGCCAGCCCTCGGCTTCCTGCCTCGGGCGCTCGCCGGGGCCGAGCGATGCTCGTCCTATTTCCGGCTCGCCCACCCGCCATGATCAACACGCGGGTCATGCCTCGATCCCCTTGCGTTTGCATTCGATCGCGGACTCCAGGTCCACGCGAATCAGCAACGCCACTACCACGCACATGACGACGAGGCTGGAGCCGCCATAGGACATGAGCGGCAGGGTCAGACCCTTGGTGGGCAGCAGGCCCATGTTCACGCCCATGTTCAGAAAACCCTGCAGGGCCACCCAGCTGCTCAGCCCGTAGGCCACGAAACCGCCGAAGTAGGCCTCCGCGGCAATCGCCCGCCGGGCGATCACGAAGCCGCGCCAGACGATCACGCTGAACAGCGCGACCAGCGCGAGCGAGCCGGCCAGGCCAAACTCCTCGGCGTAGATGGCGAACAGGAAGTCGGTGTGGGTTTCCGGCAGATACATCAGCTTCTGGACGCTGTTGCCCAGCCCCACGCCGGTGACCTCGCCGCGGCCGATGGCAATCAGCGACTGCGTCAGCTGGAAGCCGCCCTGGAAGGGGTCTTCCCAGGGATTGGTGAAGCTGACCAGACGTGCGGCGCGGTAGGGCGACGACAGGGCCGCCACGATGAGCAGCCCCACCGCGCCGCCGCCCAGCACCGCCAGGTGCAGCAGGCGGGCGCCGGCGAGAAACAGCACGATGCCGGCCACGATGACCAGCACGGCCGAGGCGCCGAAATCCGGCTCCATCAGCATCAGCAGGCAGGCCAGCGTGATCGGGAGGATCGGCCGGATCAGCCCGGCGAAGGTGCTTCGCAGCTCCACCTGGCGCCGCGTGGCGTAGCCGGCCAGATACAGCAGCAGCAGCAGGCGAGCCGGCTCCGAGGCCTGTACGGCAAACGGGCCGAGGTCGATCCAGCGGCGGGCGCCGTTGACCTCCTTGCCCACGCCCGGAAACAGCACGATCAGCAGCAGCAGCAGGGCGCCGGCCAGCAGCAGGAAGCTGTTGGACTTGAGCTGCTCCAGCGGTATGTGCAACACCGCGAAGCCCGCGGATATACCCAGCAGCGCGTACACGGCCTGCCGGTAGAAGAAATACATGGGCTCGCCGGTGGCCCGGTCCGCGACGGCCACCGACGCCGACGCCACCATGATCAGACCCAGCACGAGCACCACGGCGACGGCGCCGAGGAACAGCGCGTCCGGCCGGCTGCGGGGCAGTCGCAGTGCGCTCAGGGCCATCATGCCGCCATCTCCATGACGGCCGCGGCGAACTGGTCGCCGCGGTCCCGGTAGTCGCGAAACATGTCGAAACTGGCGCAGCCCGGAGACAGCAGCACCGTATCGCCCGGACGGGCGGCCGAACGCGCGGCATCGATGGCCTGCGGAAAATCGCCCGCCTCGATCACCGGCGTGGCCGCGTCGAGTGCCCGCCGGATAACGCCCGCATCCTCGCCGAACAGCACCGCCGCGCGGCCCTTGTCGCGCATGATCGGGCCGATGGGCGTGAAGTCTCCACCCTTGGCCTGGCCGCCGGCGAGCAGCACGATCGGGCCCGGCAGGCCCTGCAGGGAGGCCAGCATGGCGCCCACATTGGTGCCCTTGGAATCGTTCACCCAGTCCACGTCCGCCACGCGGGCCACGAACTGACAACGGTGCGGCAGTCCGGAAAACGTCTTGAGCGCCTCGAGGCTGGCGTCCCGGTCCAGCTCCACCGCGTCGGCAAGGGCCAGCGCGGCCAGCGCGTTCAGCAGATTGTGATCACCCCGCAGCCGCAGCGCTTCGGCGGACAGCAGGGCCTGCCCGCGCGCTTCGAGCCAGCGCACGCCCTCCTGATCAACCAGCCGATACTCGCAGCCCGCATCGGTGCCGAAGCGCAGTCGCCGCGGCGTGTGCCCGCCCAGATCCGCCACGTGCGGGTCGTCGGCGTTCACCACGGCCGTCTGCGCGCCGTCGAAGATACGGGCCTTCAGGTGAGCGTAGTGCTCAAGGCTGCCATGGCGATCCATGTGATCGGCGGAGATATTCAGCACCGTTGCGGCCGTCGGGCGCAGCGAACGGCAGAGCTCCAGCTGGAAGCTGGACAGCTCCAGCACGTAGCAGTCGATGCCGTCAGCCAGCAGATCAAGCGCCGGCGTGCCGAAGTTGCCGCCCACGGCCACGCGACGTCCGCCCGCGCAAGCCATGTCGGCCACCAGCGCGGTGACGGTGCTCTTGCCGTTGGAGCCGGTGATCGCAATAACCTGCGGGAGGCTGCCAGCAGGCCGGGCCGGCGCCTCATGCACGGCGCGGGCAAACCATTCGATATCGCCGTCCAGGCTCAGACCGCGCTCACGGGCCGCCACGAGCAGGGGCTCGCGCAGGTCGACGCCCGGCGACACGAGCAGACCGTCGATACCGGCCAGCGCCGACGCCTCGAGCCCGCCCACTCGCAGATCCACTTCGGGATGATCGGCCCGGACGTCGTCCAGCGCGGGGGGGTGTTCCCGGCTGTCGACCGCCCGCACCCGGGCGCCGCGCGCCCGCAGCCAGGCGATACCCGAGCGGCCGGTCGCACCCAGGCCCACGACGAGAATGTGACGCTGTGACAGATCCATCAGCGCACCTTCAGCGTGGACAGGCCGATCAGCACCAGCACCAGGGTGATGATCCAGAAGCGCACGATGATCTTGGGCTCCGGCCAGCCCTTGAGCTCGTAGTGATGATGTAGCGGCGCCATGCGGAAGATTCGCTTGCCGGTCAGCTTGTAGCTGGCCACCTGCAGCATGACCGACACGGTTTCGGCCACGAAGATGCCGCCCATGATCAGCAGCACCAGTTCCTGGCGGACCATCAGCGCGACCACACCAAGCGCTGCCCCCAGCGCAAGCGAACCCACGTCGCCCATGAACACCTGCGCCGGATAGGTGTTGAACCACAGGAAACCGAGCCCGGCGCCGGCAATGGCCGTGCAGAATACGGCGAGTTCGCCCACGCCGGCCACGAAGTAGAAGCCCAGATAATCGGAAAACACCGCGTTGCCGGTGACGTAGGCAAACACGCCCAGCGCCGAACCCACCAGCACGCAGGGCATGATCGCCAGGCCGTCGAGCCCGTCGGTCAGATTCACCGCGTTGCTCGACCCCACGATCACCAGATAGCCCCAGATGATGTAGCCCAGCCCCAGCGGCACGGCGACGTCCTTGAGCATGGGAACCAGCACGCTGGTTTCCACCGGCGATGCCGCCAGCGCGTAGATCCACGCGGCCGTCACCAGGCCGGCGACGGACTGTCCCAGATACTTGGCGCGCGCGCTCAGACCCTTGGAGTTGCCGTACTTGAGCTTGCGGTAGTCATCCACGAAGCCGATGGCGCCAAAGCTCGAAATGCAGAACAGCGCGACCCAGACGTGGCTGTTGGACAGGTCGGCCCACAGCAGCGTGCTGACCACCACCGCGATGAGAATCAGCGTGCCGCCCATCGTGGGCGTGCCGGCCTTGACCAGATGGCTCTCGGGGCCATCACTGCGAACCTGCTGACCAATCTGGTGAAAGGTCAGCTTGCGGATCATCCAGGGGCCCGCCACGAAGCTGAACACCATGGCGGTGAGAATGCCCAGAATCGAGCGGAAGGTAATGAACTGGAACACGCGGAAGCCGCTGTGCCATTCCTCGAGAAACTGCGCGACGTACATCAACATCAGTTGACCCCCGCGCCCACGCTGCGCTCATCGGCTGCCAGCAGCGCCTTGGCGACGCGATCCATACGGGCGCTGCGCGACCCCTTGACCAGCAGCGTCACGCCCGGGGCGATCGTGCGGGACAGCGCGTCGATCAGGCCCTGGTGGTCGTCGTAATGCGCGGCGCCCTCGCCAAAACCTTCTGCGGCCAGCCGGGACAGCCGACCCAGAGTGAACAGGCGCTGCACACCGGCGGCGCGCGCCGCTTCGCCGGCCTGCCGATGCGCTGATTCGGCGTCATCGCCCAGCTCGGCCATGTCGCCCAGCGCCAGCCAGTACTCGCCGGACGCCGGCCGCACGCTGTCCAGCGCCGCCTGCAGTGAACCGGGATTGGCGTTATAGCTGTCATCCACCAGCCGGGCGTCGTTGATCGCCCGCGTGATCTTCAAACGACCGTCGACCGCAACCGCGTGCGACAGGCCCAGGGCGATCTCCCCCGCCCCGAGCCCCACAGCACACGCGGCCGCGGCCGCGGCAAGTGCATTGGCCACGTTATGGCGACCGACCAACGCCAGCTCCACCGCGGCTTCCCCCCGCGGCGTGATCAGACGGAAGCGCGTTCTGTCTCCATCAAACTCCAGCGCGCGTGCCGTCACATCGGCTCCGGATTCCAGCCCGAAGCGCAGGACTTGGCGGTCGCCCGCCAGTTCCCCCCATAACTCTTCGTAATCGTCGTCGTTATTGATGATGGCCGTGCCGCTTTGGGGCAGCCCCGCAAACAGTTCACCCTTGCCACGCGCAATGCCGTCGCGCGACCCGAAGCCTTCCAGATGCGCCACCCCGGCGTTGGTCACCAGGCCCACCGTGGGGGCCGCCAGCTCCGCCAGCCGGGCGATCTCGGTCTGCGCGCTCGCGCCCATTTCAATTACGGCGTAGCGATGACCCTGCTCGAGCCGCGAAAGCGTCAGCGGCACGCCGAGGTGGTTGTTCAGATTGCCGCGCGTGACCAGCACTTCCGCGTCGCTTGTGGCCTGACGCAGGATGGCGCCCAGCATTTCCTTGACGGTGGTCTTGCCGTTGCTGCCGGTGACGGCGATGACGGGAATATCGAAGCGCTGACGCCAGCGGTGCGCGATCTGCTGCAGCGCATCCTGGCTGCTGGATACCTGAATCTGGGGCAGCGCTTCCTTGACGAAACGCTCGACCACCGCGCCGGCCGCGCCGCGAACGGCCGCATCGGCCAGATGGGCATGACCGTCGGAATGCTCGCCCTTGAGCGCCACGAACAGCTGGCCGGCTTCCAGCACGCGGCTGTCTATGGCCATGCCGGCAAAGGGCGCATCGCTCCCCTGCAGTTCGCCGCCGCCTATGCGGGCCGCTTCGGACAGCAACATGGTCACCGCCCCGCCAGCGCGTGCAGCGCTGCCTCGCGGTCGTCGAAGTGATGACGGCTGCCGCCGACAATCTGATAGGTCTCGTGCCCCTTGCCGGCAATCAGGACCAGATCATCCGCGCCGGCCGACTCGATCGCTGCGCGAATGGCTTGGGCCCGATCGACGCGCACGCTGACCGCGGACTGGTTGGCCAGTCCGGCGAGAATATCGGCAATAATTGCGTCCGGGGCCTCGCCCCGAGGGTTGTCGCTGGTCACCCATACCGCGTCGGCGCCCGACTCGGCGGCCGCGGCCATGAGCGGGCGCTTGCCCCGGTCGCGATCACCGCCACAGCCGAAAACGCAGATCAGGCGGCCCCGAGCGTGCCCGCGAGCCGCTTCCAGCGCGGCTTCCAGCGCGCCCGGCGTGTGGGCGTAATCCACCACGACGGACGGCCCGTTTCCCGGACCGGGCACCCGCTCCATGCGGCCCGGCACCGGCGCCAGCGCGGCCGCCACCCGCGTCACGTCAGCGACCGAATGGCCGCGGCGCAACAGCACCGCCAGGACCGCCGTCAGGTTGTAGGCGTTGAAGCGGCCCAGCAATGACGAGACAACTTCGAAGCGGCCCCAGGACCCATTCATGACCAGACGCAGCCCGTCGGGCTGGCGTTCCACCGTCTCGGCGAAAAGACAGGCCGCCGAGTCCAGCGACGGCCGGCTCAGTCCATAGACCAGCAGTTCCGCTGCCGCGCCGCGGCCGGCATATTCGCCGGCCCACTGCCGTCCGGTGGCATCGTCCGTGTTCAGCACCAGCGCCTTCAGGCCTGGCATGTCGAACAGGCGGCGCTTCGCGCGGGCATAGGCCTCGAGGCTGCCGTGATAGTCGAGATGGTCGCGGCCAAGGTTGGTCAGCACGGCCGTATCGAAATGGCAGCCCGCCACGCGATGCTGATCGAGCGCGTGCGACGAGACCTCCATGCCGACCGCGCGAGCGCCCTGCGCCAGCAAATCGGCCAGCGCCGACTGCAGGGCATCCGCTGCCGGTGTGGTATGAGTCGCCTCGTCCAGCGCCGGCGTGAAGCCAATGCCCAGCGTGCCCACGTAGCCGCAGCGCAGACCCAGCGCATCCAGCGCCTGGGCCAGCAGATGCGCGCAGGAGGTCTTGCCGTCGGTCCCGGTAATGCCCACTACGCACAGCTGCGCCGAGGGCTCCCCATGCAGGCGGCTGGCAATGGGCCCGAGCTGCGCCCTGAGCCCCGGAACCTGAACCAGCGGAAGATCGACGCCGGCGGGCCGCGCCACGCCGTCCCAGATGGCCGCGACGGCGCCGGCACGGGCGGCCGGCACCAGATAGTCGGCGCCGTCGCTGCCCAGACCCGGCACGGCGGCAAACAGATCACCGGGCTGCACGCGCCGGCTGTCGCTCTGCAGGCCGCGCACCACCATGTCCGGCACGGGACCTGCGGCATAGCCCTTCAGCAACGCCGGGAGCGCCATCATGAGCGTTCCCCGTCGGCCGCGGCGGCGTCTGCCGTCAGCGTGCCGCCCTGGTCGGGCCGGACTTTCATGACCCGCAACGCATCGCGCATGACCCGCGCAAACACCGGCGCGGCTACCGCGCCGCCGTAGTAATCCTTGCCGCGTGGCTCGTCGATGACCACCACGGTCACCACGCGGGGGTTGTCCAGCGGCGTCATGCCCACGAACAGCGACTGGTGGCGTTCCCGGTTGTAGCCGCTGCCGCCCACCTTGCGCACCGTGCCGGTCTTGCCGGCCACGCTGTAACCCGGGAGCGCTGCCCGGCTGGCGGTGCCTTCATTGGAGACCACGCCCGACATTTTCTGCCGCACCGTGCGAGCGGCCTGCGGCGTGACCACCTGGCGCGGCTCACTGCCGAGCACCTGCGTCTGTTCGCGCACCAGCTTCAGGCTCTGGGCCAGGCCGTCATTGGCCAGCGCGGCGTAGGCGCCGGCCAGCTGCAGGCCGGTGACGGCCACGCCGTATCCATAGGCTGCGGTCGCCGTTTCGACGCGGCCCCAGTTGTAGAAATCACGCAGCACGCCGGTCCGCTCGCCCGGAAAGCCCGAGGCGGTTTCCGCGCCGAAACCAAAATCCAGATAGGTCTGCCAGACCGACTCGGGACCGAGCTCGAGGCCGATCTTGGCGGCGCCGACGTTGCTGGACTTGGTGAGCAGCCGCTTGAGATCAACATCGCCGTAGTCGCGGAAATCGCGCACCGTCAGGTCGCGACTGACCCGCCACACGCCGCCTTCGGTATCGATGACGCTGCCGGGGCCGATACGCCCCTCGTCCAGCGCGCGCGCCATGATCAGCGGCTTGATGGTGGAGCCGGGTTCGAAGGTATCGGTCACGGCCCGGTGGCGCAGACCGCTGGGGTCGAGCGCGTCGCGATTGTTCGGGTTGAAGCTGGGGTAGGAGGCCATGGCGAGCACGTCACCGCTGGACGGCTCGACCATGACCACCATGCCGGACGACGCACGATTGCGCTCGACCGCCGCCTTGAGCTCGCGATAGGCGGCGTACTGCAAGCGCAGATCGACGGTCAGCCTGATGTCCTGACCGGCGCGCGGCGGCGCGAACTCGGCGATGTCGTCCACGACGCGGCCGAGCCGATCCTTGATGACGCGGCGGCTGCCGGGCTGGCCATCGAGCCGGGCCTGCAGGGCCAGCTCCAGCCCTTCCTGACCCGCGCCGTCGATATTCGTCAGGCCAACCAGTTGTGCAGCGGCTTCGCCCGCCGGGTAGTAGCGCTTGTATTCGCGCTGCAGAAATACGCCGGGCGCCTCAACGGCCATGACCATCCGGCCTTCTGCCGGACTGAGCTGGCGCCGCAGATACAGAAACTGGCGCGAGGCGTGCGCGCGCAGGCGCTCGCGCAGATCGTCGGTTTTCATGTCGAGCACGCGGGCCAGCGGACCCAGTTTCTCGGGCGCCTCCAGCAGCGCCGAAGGCACCGCCCAGACCGATTCGGTCGGCGCCGACAGGGCAAGCGGCTCGCCGTTGCGGTCGCGAATGGCGCCCCGCACCGCCGGCACCTCCACGGTACGCAAGTGCCGCTTTTCGCCCTCCTGGGCGAGGAATTCGTGCTCGACGACCTGCAGATCGAATGCGCGACCGGCCAGGACCACGCCAAACACGGCAAACCCGATCAGTACGGCCCGCGCGCGCCAGGCCGGCGGCGGCTCGAGCTTCACGTTGCGCCGGCGTGTTGGCCGCTGCTGCTTCACTGGCCGGCCTCCAGCATGATGAATTCGTCGGGGTGACTCATCTCGAGCTTGCTGCTGGCCAGGCGACCGATGCGGTCTGGATTGGCCCAGGCGCTCTCTTCGAGCTGGAGCTGGGCCCATTCCGTGTTCAGCTCGTCGCGCTCCACGCGCAGCGACTGCAGATCGGCGCGCAGACTGCGGCTTTCGTGCTTGGCGCCCACCACGGCCACGGCCGCCACGAGATTGACCACCAGCAGGGCAGCGAGCAGCAGGGCCGATTTCATGAGGTCACCCCGGCGGCCCGGGTGCGCTCGGCCACGCGCATGATGGCGCTGCGTGCGCGCGCATTGCGCTGCATCTCGGACTCGTCGGCACGAACGGGCTTGCCGACCAGGGTGAACGCCGGCTCGACACGGGGCGCCATCGGCAGCGCCGGCTGGGCGGGCCGGGCCTGATCGCGCATGAATCGCTTGACGCGGCGATCCTCCAGCGAATGAAAGGCGATGACGGCCAGGCGACCCGCGGGCGCCAGTGCCGTCAGGCTCTGCTCCAGCAGCTCGGACAGATCATCCAGTTCACGATTGATGAAAATCCGCAGCGCCTGAAAGCTGCGCGTGGCGGGGTGATTGCGGGCGGTCGCCTGGATGCGGCGCGGCAGGCAATCGGTAATGACGGCCGACAGGCGCTGAGTGGTCCCGATGTCAGCCTGCTCGCGCTCGCGCACGATGGCGTCGGCAATCCGGGGCGCAAACGGCTCGTCGCCGTAGCTGCGCAGCACGTCGATGATCGCGTCGCGATCGGCGCGCGCCAGCCAGGAGGAGACGGGCTCGCCCGCTTCGGGGTCCATGCGCATGTCCAGAGGGCCGGCGCGCATGAAGGAGAAGCCGCGGACGCCGTCGTCGAGCTGGGGCGAGGACACGCCCAGATCAAGCAGCAGCCCGTCGACGCGGCCGGTCAGACCCTCGGCCTCAAGCACGGCTGTCAGCCGCGCAAAGCTGCCGCGATGAATGGTAAATCGCTCGTCGGCCCGCGCCAGTTGCCGGCCATCGGCACAGGCCTGCGGGTCCTTGTCGAAGGCTAGCAGGCGGCCCTGCGGGCCGAGCCGGCCGAGCAGCGCGCGGCTGTGGCCGCCGCGACCGTAGGTACCGTCCACGTAGAGGCCGTCCGGCCGTATGGCCAGCGCCTCCATAGCCGCTTCGAGCAGCACCGGATGATGTTCCGCCTGCTTCAATGCCGCGCCCCACTGCATCTGGGTCAGCCCCGGGTGTGACCGTGATGGATACGGCCGCCGTTCAAAACGACAGCCCCTTGAGGGATTCGGGTATGGCGCCGTCATCGTCCTTGGGCGCCAGCATGTCGGTGGCGGCCTCCTGCTCGCGGTTCCAGCCCGTCTCGGACCACAACTCGAAGCAGCCGCCCATACCCGTCAGCACGGCCCTGTTCTCAAGTCCGGCCCACTCACGCAGGTGAGCGGGCAGCAGAATCCGGCCCTGCTTGTCCATTTCGGCTTCGTGAGCCCGGCCAATGTAGAAGCGCTGCAATTTGCGCACCTGCGGATCCATGCCTCCGGCGGAGAGCAGCTTCTGCTCGAAAATCTGAAATTCGGGTTGGGGATAGATCAGCAGGCAGCGCTCCTGGTGCACAGTCGCCACCATACGGCCACCGCAGGCGTCCAGTAACGCCTGGCGATAGAACGCCGGGATCGCAAAACG
This sequence comes from Salinisphaeraceae bacterium, assembly GCA_002683405.1. Lineage (GTDB taxonomy): Bacteria > Pseudomonadota > Gammaproteobacteria > Nevskiales > Salinisphaeraceae. Next base: position 42,725 of record NYTH01000042.1, read on the forward strand.
ACCCTTGGCGTCGACGCTGACTGAGTGAGCACCCCTGAACACCCGTGGACCTCCGAAACGTGGGAACCACTTTTCACCACTTTTCACCCCGATACGCCACTATAGGCCCGCCAATCTGGGCGTGTCAAGAAAATCCAGAGGCAATAAACAGGCTTAATTTCGTTTCAAAACAGTTATTTATCAGGTCGTCGGAAATGCCACGCCGGCGCTTTAACCACAACGAATACAAAGACTTAAAAACCACGCCGGGAGTGAGTCAACGCGCCGCGCGACAAGCGCTGGCGACCGAACCGTGGTGAAAAGTGGGGGAATGTCAGGCTACTGGCCGGCCTTTTCGGCGCATTTTCCCTGATAAACGGAAATGGCCCGGCCCCGCGCAGCGGCGCGATCAGGCGATCCCGGCGGAACGAACACGCCACGCGCGGCGCGACGCCGACATCGAATGATCAGTGGAAAATGGAGCCGGCCGGTAAGCCGGGTTCTGTCGAGAGCGGTCATTCATCTGGGACCGACATCACTGTCGGCCTCTAGCGACCTACCCGGAAGCAGCGCGGGCCGCGCCATTGCTTCCCTATTTGGTCTTGCTCCGAGTGGGGTTTACCGTGCCGCGAACCGTTGCCGGCCGCGCGGTGCGCTCTTACCGCACCTTTTCACCCTTACCGCGATACGCCATGCGCAGCCGCGGCGGTCTGTTTTCTGTGGCACTTTCCGTAGGCTCACGCCTCCCAGGCGTTACCTGGCACTCTGCCCTGTGGAGCCCGGACTTTCCTCCCGACCGGTCCTGCGACCGGACGAGCGACCGCCGAGCCGGCTCCGGCGCCATTTTACGCCGGGCTCACGGGCGACGCGCAAGCGCTGCGGGAACCGGCGGCGCATCGCGCTGTCCATTGCCAAGCGCCGGACGGGTCGATACTGTTACGCGCGCTTTAGAGAATCCAATCGATGCGGTATGCAGCCAAACGGTTCCGGCCGGCTGCAGCTCTCGCACACGAACCTGCCAACGAGGCCCTTGTTCAATGAGTATTTTGAAGAACCCGGCGATTGTTTCTGGCGCGGGCGCCGCGCTGCTGTGCGCTGCCGCTGCCCCGGCGCTGCTGGCTTCCAGCCACCGCGAAGCGCCCTTCATCAGTGAACTGCCCCGCGTGGACGGCACCGACTTCTACATGTTCCGCAGCACGGAGTCGGGCCGCGAGGACTTCGTGACGCTCATTGCCAACTACCAGCCCCTCCAGCAGCCCAACGGCGGCCTGCAGGGCTATCCGCTGGACCCCGATGCGCTCTACGAGATTCACATCGATAACGACGGCGACGCCTCGGAGGACATCAGCTTCCAGTTCCGTTTTGCCCTGGAAAACCAGGGCCTTGACCAGGACACGGGGCTCACCGAGGACGATGGCGACGACGAGGACATGGATCCCGACCCCATCCCGCTGGGCATTCCCTTCCTCGTGGACGCACCGGTGGATGCCGGCGCCCCGACCACCGGGCTGAACCGCATCGAGACCTACCAGGTCACCATTCAGCGCGACGGACGTCGCAGCAGCCCCACACCAGAATTCGCGACCAACCCCACGCCGGTCGTGGAAGGCGACAATGCCGACACTACCTTCCTCAAGCCCATCGACAATATAGGCAGCAAGACCTTCGCTGACTATCAGGCCTATGCCGATGCCCACATCTTCGACATCGAGGTACCGGGCTGCGATGCGGGCGCCGGCCGCGTCTTCGTGGGTCAGCGGCAGGATAGTTACGCGGCCAACCTGTCCGGCCTGTTCGACCTGATCAACTACGATCCGCTGGGTACAGCCCGCAGCAGCCAGGCCAACGACTACGCCGGCAACAACATCACCAGCATTGCGCTGGAACTGCCCACCGCCTGCCTGACCGCGGACACCATGGACTCGACCATGACGGCCGACCCGGTCATCGGCGGCTGGACCACCGCCAGCCTGCGCCAGGCGCGCGTGCTCAACCCCCTGGCGCCCACCTTCCTCTCCCTGGAGGACACTGCCGCCATCGAGGGCGGCCCCTGGACCCAGGTTTCGCGCGTGGGCACTCCGCTGGTGAATACGCTGCTGGTGGGCCTGGACTCCAAGAACACCTATAACAACAACGTGCCGGGCGCCGACGTGAACTTCCTGCCGTTCTTCAGCAACCCGGTGCTGCCGGTACTGATCAACGAGGAATACGGCGCCGCCGTGCCCGGCACACCCCGCAACGATCTGGTGTCGCTGCTGCTGACGGGCTTCCGTCTGGTCACGGACGACATGGATGACGATGACCCAGACAATGACGTGGTGACCTTCAGCAACCAGCCCGGTGCGTTCACCAACGAAGAGCAGCAGGCGGCTGCCGGCGAGATGCTGCGGCTGAACACGGCCGTGCCGCCCAGCGCCGCCCCGGATGATCTGGGCCTGCTGGCCTGCGATCGCGCCGGATTCCCCAACGGGCGTCGCCCGGGCGATGATGTGACCGACATCATGCTCACGCTCGTCGAGGGCGCGTTGTACCAGGGCCGCGAGGACACCGTCGGCACCCCGGACGTGGACGAAACCCGGCCGGCCAATCCCAACGCGCTGCAGAACTGCGACTTTGCCGTGGAACCGGCGAACGACACCACGGCCAACGGTGGCGCGGTCGCCAGCGACGGCGTGCTGCCCAACCAGAATTTCAATACCGCGTTCCCTTATCTGGCAGCCCCGCTGCCGGGTAACCAGAGTTCGAACTAAGGGGAGGCCGGCATGCAGATTAGAACCACAATGGTTGCGCTGCTGGTGACTGCCGGGCTCGGCCTGGCCGGCTGCAGCGAGAGCTCCAACGAGGGCGACAATCCTTTCGAAGGCTTCTTCGGCAGCACGCTGGAGGGCTTCGTGTTCACCCAGTGCCGTCGCCTGCCCGAGAACGAAACGGCAGTGGACATCGACAGCGTCCGCTTCAGCGCCAGCGCGTTTGCAGAAAACAGCAGGGCCGTCACCTCGCAGTTCACGGGCAACTGCGTGCTGACCGGTAACTAGTCGTCCGACCGGCGCGCCAGCGCGCGGCTGTAGACGTCGTTGCGTGACGCGCCGGTCAGGCGCATCACGCTGGCGACCGCCGATTTGAGCGGCAGCTGGCCGAGCAGCTCGTCGAGCAGCGCATCCAGCGACAGCTCGTAGCGCTCGGGCTCGGTCGGCGCCGTCACCCCGCCGACCACCACCACGAACTCGCCACGCCGGCGATTGGCATCCTCTTCCAACCAGGTCTGCAGCGCGGCCAGTCGATCCATGCGGCCCTGCTCATGCAGCTTGGTCAGTTCGCGCAGCACGGCGGCCGGTCGGTCCGCCCCCAGCACCGCCACCATGTCGCGCAGACAGGCCTCGATGCGGTGACTGGATTCGTAGAAGATCAGCGTGGCGGTCTGCTCGGCGAGCTCGGCCAGGCGGCCGCGTCGGGCCGGTCCGCGGGCCGGCAGGAAGCCCTCGAAGCAGAAGCGGTCCGAGGGCAGGCCGGACACGCTCAGCGCGGCAACCGCCGCGCAGGCGCCGGGGAAAACGGTTACCAGGCAGCCCGCCTCTCGCGCCGCGCGCACCAGGGAGAACCCCGGGTCGCTGATCAGTGGCGTGCCGGCATCACTGATCAAGGCCACCCACTCGCCGTCGCGGATACGGGCAAGCAGCTGTTCGCCAACCCGCGTCTCGTTGTGTTCGTGCAGCGACAGCATGGGCGTCGAAATGCCGAAATGCCGGGTCAGCGTGGCGCTGTGGCGAGTATCCTCGGCGGCGATCACGTCGGCCTGCGCAAGTGCCTCCAGCGCGCGCGGCGTCATGTCCTGCAGGTTGCCAATGGGCGTCGCGACCACCATCAGGCCGCCCGGCCCGCCGTGCTGTTCAGTCAACCGTTGCTCCCGTCAGACGCAAACCGGCCTGCACGATAACCCGCCGCCACCCGGCGTGACGATTTTTACGAGACGCCGCGTTCGTTTATGCTTGGCCGGGCGTCCCGCCCCGCCCCCGCCCCCGCTCAACGCTCTTCCAAGCCAGTAACATGCGATATCTCTTCCGTCTCTCCGCGCCCATCGGACTCGTCATGCTGCTCATGGCCGGCTGCGCCCAGATGCCGCCGTCGCAGACCCGCCCGGCCGTGCCCATGGCGGAACGGGCGGCGGCCCAGGCGCATCAGGGCCAGTACGCTGCCGCCGCGGAAAGCTATCGCCAGGCAGCCAACCAGGCCAGCGAACCGGCGCGCTCGCAGCTGCTGCTGCGGTCGGCCGAAGCGGCAGTCCGGGCCGAGAATGGCGACTGGGCACGCGAGATGCTGGCGAATGTCCAGCCGGAATCCCTCCCGGAGCGGGACCGCAAGCGGTTGGAGATGGTCCGGCTGGAAGCCGATATCGCCGGCCGCAGCCCGTCGGACGCGCTCGACAGTCTGCCGCCACCGGAGGAAGGCATGTCGCCCGAGATGGCGGCGCGTATTCTTGCCCTGCGCGCCGACCTGCTCTTTGCAGACGGCCAGCTGGCAAACGGCGTGGCGGCGCTGGTCCAGCGCGACGTCTGGCTGCTGGATGGCCAGCGGCTGCGGGATAACGACGACCGAATCTGGACCCAGCTGATCGCGCGTCCGCCGGATGCCCGCGATCTGGAAGCGGCTGAGGATCCGGTCACTCGGGGCTGGCTGGAACTGGCCCGTCTGTCGCACCGCAGCTGGCCCAGCCGGGAGAGTTTCGAACGCGCCCTGGCCGCCTGGGAGCGGCGGCATCCGGGCCATCCTGCCGCGCGACACGTGCTCGCCGAGAAGCTCAACTTCAGCGACAGTCAGCGCGCAGCGGTTGGCGACGGCGGCGCGGTGGGTCTGCTGCTGCCGCTCAGTGGCCCGCTGGCCGGCGCGGGCCGCGCCATTCACGACGGATTCATGGCCGGCTATTACGAGTCGAGCGAGCCGCGTCCCGACGTCATCGTCTATGACAGCAGCCGCCTGACCAGCATGCAGTCGTTTCTGGGCCGCGCCCGTGCCGACGGGCTGAGCTTCCTGGTGGGCCCGCTGCGCAAGAACCTGGTCAACGACCTGCTCGCGGCGCCCAACGGCGGTCTGGGTATTCTGGCGCTGAACTACGGCGACCAGGTCAACGCTGAGTTCAGCGGGGTATATCAGTTCGGACTCTCGCCGGAGGATGAAGCCCGCGCCGCGGCACGACGCGCGCTGGCGGAAGGTCACGATCAGGCCATCGTCATGGTCCCCCAGGGCGAATGGGGCCAGCGCGTGTTTGATGCCTTCTCCGAAGCGCTTCGTGCCGGCGGCGGCATGATCTACGACTCGGCCACCTACGACCCCGAGGACAAGGACTTCTCCGATTCGATCAAGCGCATCCTGCGCTATGGCGGGGCGACTTCGCAGAGCCGGCAGACGGATTTCGCGTTCATCGGCGCCCGGCCGTCTGCCGCGCGTCAGATCCGGACCCAGCTGCGCTACTACCGCGCGTCGCACCTACCCGTCTATGCCACCTCGCACGCCTATGACGGCCAGGAGAACGTGCGTCTGAACCGCGACCTGAACGGTCTGCGTTTTTCCGATATGCCGTGGCTGCTGTCCGATAGCAGCCGCGTGACCAGCCGGCGCGACCGGATTACGAAGATCTGGCCCGAGAGTGCCAACGAGCTGCCGCGACTGATCGCGCTGGGACTCGATGCCTGGCTGCTGACTGATCAGCTTCGCGGCGGCGGCATCCTGGCGGGCACCCGCGTGGACGGCTATACCGGCGAGCTGAGCGTGGACAACTACAGCCGGGTGCACCGCGAGCCCATGTGGGCGCATTTCGTTGGCGGCAAGGCCGAGAATCTCCCGCCGGTCAACCCTGCCGTGCCCGATGGCGGCCGCTACGGGACCAACGGAGGCTATTGAAATCCTGGCGGCAACGCAGAGGTGATGCCGGCGAGCAGCGCGCTGCCGAAACCGCCCGCTCGCGCGGCTACCGGATCGTCGCCCGGAACTTCAGGGCCCGGCGCGGCGAACTGGACCTGATTCTCGCCCGCGAGAACGAACTGGTCGTTGCCGAGGTGCGACTGCGGCGCAATACCCGCTTCGGCTCAGGCGCCGACACCGTGGACCACCGCAAGCAGCGACGACTCGTGCTGGCCACTCAGGAATTTCTGCAACGCCACCCGAACTGGCAGAATTGCGCGATTCGATTCGACGTCATCAGCCTGGATGGCGACGGCGGGCTGGACTGGATCGAAAACGCGTTTTTCGCCGAATAGAACAGAGGGGGCGCCGGGGTGGATCTCGAACAACGCATTCAACAGCAATTCAGCGACAGCCTGAAGGCCAAGCAGGACACGCTGGCGCAGAGCCTGCAGCGCATTGTCGAGGCGGGCGAATGCATGGCGCAGTCTCTGCGCGACGGCGGCAAGGTTCTCAGCTGCGGCAACGGGGGTTCATCCGGCGATGCGCAGCATTTCAGCTCCGAGCTGATCAACCGCTTCGAGCGCGAGCGCGCCGCACTGCCGGCCGTGGCGCTGACCACCGAGAGCTCCACGCTCACCGCCATCGCCAACGACTACAGCTACGAGCGCGTATTCGCCCGGCAGGTGGAGGCGCTCGGCCGGGCGGGCGACATCCTGCTGGCGGTGAGCACAAGCGGCAATTCCCCGAACGTCTGTCGCGCGGTGGAGGCGGCCCGGGCCGCCGACATGCGCGTGATCGCCCTCACCGGCCGCGACGGGGGCGAGCTGGCGCGTCTGCTGGGCGAAGGCGATATTGAACTCAGAGCGGTATCGAACGTCACCGCACGTATCCAGGAAGTGCACCTGCTGTTCATTCACTGCCTGTGCGATCAGATTGATGAGCGGCTGTTCCCGGCGCACTGATCGGCACTGTCGAGTCTTCTGGCTCACCGCGCTCGTCGCGCTCGGCGGCTGTGTCCACGGGCCCTTCCCGTATCAGCCTGAGGGCTGGAACAGCCACCCGATCGCCGACAGCCAGGCGCTATCGCGCCTGCAGATCATGGTCAGCTATGGCGCCGGCGCCTGCACCCACAGCGCACTGAGACTTGAAAGCGCCGGCCACGGTGCGCTGCTGTGGGACCCGGGTGGCGGCTGGGGCCTGAACGCCCACAGCCCGGCCGGAGTGCTGCGACGCGCCGACGTGATTGCGCGGGAGGCGCCCACGCTGGCTGACTACGTCGACTATCGCTGGCGCCTGGGCGACAAGGGCCTGGAGGTGTTCGAGTGGCAGCTGGACGAGGCGCAGGCGGCCCGGCTCTACCGGCTGCTGACCGACGGCACCGCCTTCGACACCGATCGCGCCGCCTGGACCTGCAGCCTCGCGCTGGGCGACCTACTGCAGCAGCACGGCGCGCCGGCGCTGCGGATTCACGATCGGCATTTTCTGCCGCACCGGATGGTGGTCGATCTTTACGCGGCGAGGCCGGCTCGGGTCATGCGCTATCGCCCTGCCAGCCCGGGCGTGGAGCTGCGATCGTCCGCGGGGGCTGCCGCCGATCGCATGCCCTAGCGTAGCTAGCGGGCGACTCCCGGCGGGACTACTTGACCACCTTGAGATGCGGGCGCTTGCGGGCCGGCTCGTCGGCTTCCGGCCCATCGTCGGCGGGCGGCGCGTCGGGGTCGGTCGGTGGATCAGGCGGCTCGACTTCGCCAAACAGCATCCCTTCTCCGTTCTCCCGGGCGTAGAGCGCCAGCACCGCGCCGGGCGGCACGTGCACATCGTAGGGTTGCCCCGAAAAGCGGGCGGAAAAGCTGATGTAGCCGTTACCAAGGTCCAGGCCATGCACCGCGGAAGGGCTGATGTTGACCGTGATCTTGCCCTCTTCGGTGACGAACTGGGCAGGCACTTCGACGCCCTGCGCATCGGCTGCGACGAGAAGATGGGGCGTCAGGTCGTTGTCCAGAATCCAGTCGTAGATGGCCCGGATCAGATAGGGTCGGCGCGAAGTGAGACTGCTCATGACGTTGCCAACGAAACAGGGTAGTGAATGAGACTGACGCGCCGCGGCGCGTCTGGCAAGCCGTTGCGACCGGCCGACTAGTCGCGCATTTCCGCTTCGAGTTCGGTCAGGCTGCCGCGAAAGGCCGGGCGCGCAAACAGGGCGTCGGCGTAGTCACGCAGCTTCTTGCCCTGCTTGGGCGGCAGTTCCACCTTGTAGTGCTCCAGCCGCCACAGAATGGGCGCGAAGGCGCAGTCGACCAGCGAGAATTCCTCGCCCACGTAGGGCCGCGGCGAGAATTCGGCGGCCATGGCCAGCAGGATTTCCTTGAGCTGCGTGCGCGCCTTGCGCGCCTGCGCGGGCGTGCCCTCCAGATCGTCGACCAGGCTGTACATGTCGACTTCCATCCGATACAGCGCCAGCCGGTAACGGGCCCGCGTGACCGGATCCACAGGCATGAGCGGCGGATGCGGAAAACGCTCGTCCAGATACTCGATGATGATGCGCGGGTCGTACAGGACCAGATCGCGATCCACCAGCGTGGGTATCGAGTTATAGGGGTTGAGCTGCGCGAGGTCCTCGCTGTCCACGTCCTCCCGCAGTTCGACGATATCCAGGCTGGTGATGCCCTTTTCCGCCAGCACAAGACGCACCCGGTGACTCTGAGGACACTCCGGACGCGAAAACAGGGTCATTAACGACCTGCGATTGGCCAGGCTAGCCATAAATATGCGCTCCGTAGCGTCTAGTGCACGTCGCGCCAGTATTCGCGCTTCAGCAGATAGGCAATCAGCGCGAAAATCAGCAGAAACGCAATGACCTTGATACCGAGCCCCGCCCGATGCAGTCGGGCCGGCTCGCCGGCGTAGGTCAGGAAATTCACGAGGTCGCCCACGGCCTGCGCGTACTCCTGCTCGGACATGCTGCCCTCGCGGACCTGGGTGAATGCCGGCGCAGCCGGTCCGTGACCGCCGTGGCCACCGGAAGACTCGCCGTGGTCCTCGTCGAGGGCCTGGTAGCCCTGCAGCGGCCAGAGCACGTGCGGCATGGCCGTATTCTCAAGCACCAGGTTGTTGGTGCCGTTGGCCGTACTTTCGTCCACGTAGAAGGTGCGCAGGAAGCTGTAGACCCAGGACGGGCCGTTCTTGTGCCACCGGGTCACCAGGGTGAGATCGGGCGGCTGCTTGCCGAACCAGCTGGCGGAGGCTTCGGGCATGACACCGGTCAGGTGATTCTGGATTTTCTCGCCGGTAAAACGCAGGTTGGCTTCCACCACCTCTTCCGGAATATCCAGATCCTCGGCCATGCGCGAATAGCGCAGATACTGCAGCGAATGGCAGCCCGCGCAATAGTTCATGTACAGCTTGGCACCGCGCTGCATGGACGACTTGTTGCTCAGGTCGGGCTCGAAGCTGTAGGGCAGAGCGCCACCACCGGCGGCCCAGGCTGCCGGTGCAACGAGCGCCGCCAGGAGAAAGATAATCCGCCGCATCATTCAGTCACCCTTTCCGGAACGGGCTTGGTCTTGTCGAGCTTGCTGTAGAAGGGCATGCCCAGGAAGAACGCGAAGTACACGAACGTACCGATCTGCGACGCTAGCGTGCGCCAGCCGCCGGGCGGCTGCGTACCCAGATAGCCCAGCAGCAGGAAGGCAACCACGAAAGCGGTCAGCATGCCCTTGAAGATCCAGCCCTTGTAGCGGATCGAGCGCACGGGGCTTCGATCGAGCCAGGGCAGGAAGAAGAGAATCAGGACCGACGAGGCGAACAGGATCACGCCCCACAGCTTGGCCGAGATGATGAAATCCACCGTGACGGCCCGCAGGATCGCGTAGTACGGCGTGTAGTACCACACCGGGGCGATGTGTTCGGGCGTGGCCAGCGGATCGGCCGGGGTGAAGTTCGGCGGCTCGATGAAGTAACCGCCAAAGGTCGGCGCGAAGAATATGACGGCCGCGAACAGAATCAGGAACACCGCCGTGCCGAAGATATCCTTGACCGTGTAGTAGGGGTGGAAGGGAATGCCGTCCAGCGGAATGCCCTTCTCGTCCTTCTTGGCCTTGATCTCAACGCCATCCGGATTGTTCGAGCCCACGTGATGCAGCGCCATGATATGCGCAATCACCAGCCCCACCAGCGCGAAGGGAATGGCCACCACGTGCAGCGCAAAGAAGCGGTTGAGGGTGGCGTCGGCAATGATGAAGTCGCCCTTGATCCAGGTGGTGATGCCCTCGCCGACCACCGGAATGGCGCCGAACAGCGAGATGATGACCTGCGCGCCCCAGTAGGACATGTTGCCCCAGGGCAGCACGTAGCCCATGAAGGCCTCGGCCATGAGGGCCAGGAAGATCAGGCAGCCGAAGATCCAGATCAGCTCGCGCGGCTTCTGGTAGGACCCGTACAGCAGCGCGCGAAACATGTGCATGTACACCACGATGAAGAACGCCGAGGCGCCCGTGGAATGCATGTAGCGAATGAGCCAGCCCCATTCGACATCTCGCATGATGTACTCGACCGACGCGAATGCTTCGGCCGCACTCGGCTTGTAGAACATCGTCAGCCAGATGCCGGTGAGCAGCTGGTTGACCAGCACCAGCAGCGCCAGCGAACCGAAGAAATACCAGAAGTTGAAGTTCTTCGGTGCGTAATACTCGGCGATGTGCTCGTTCCACAGCTTGGTGGCCGGGAAGCGGTCATCGATCCAGGTCATGAACTTGTTGGCCATTACGCCGTCCCCCCACCGTTACCGGTCGGGTCCTCACCCACGAGAATGATGTCATCCGCGACGTAGCGATACGGCGGAATCGGCATGTTCAGCGGCGCCGGCACGCCCTTGTACACGCGGCCTGCAATATCGTAGGCCGAACCGTGGCAGGCGCAGAAGAAGCCCGGCGCCTTGAGCAGCGGCTGCGCCTCGGGGGAGGCGTTGTAGTCGGGAATACAGCCCAGATGGGTGCACAGGCTGAGCATGACCAGGTACTTCGGCTTGATCGCCCGCTCGGGATTCTGGCAGTAGGACGGCTGCTGCGGATTGCTGGAATCCGGATCACGCAGGTTGTCGCTGATCTCGGATAGCGAGGCGATCATCTCGTCCGTGCGATGGATGATGACCACCGGCTTGCCGCGCCAGGTGACGCTAAGCTTGGCGCCTGGCGCAAGCTCCGAGACATTGACCTCAACCGGCGCACCCGCGGCGCGTGCCCGCGCGCTGGGCTGCCAGGATTTGATGAAAGGAACGGCCACAAACGCCGCGCCGACACCGCCCGCGACTGCCGTCGCGCCAGTGAGGAATCGTCGTTTGCCGACGTCTACCCCCTGTTCACTCATGCCATAGTCCTTTTAGGAATACCGGCGGCACGCCGAACACGCGGCGCAGCCACATGCTTTAAGACCCGTCTTTCAGACACGCTTGTTTGACTTTCGGCGCTCCGCATCGGAGCTAGAAGATTGCGCCGCCGCTCCCCGGCGACAGCGCGTTGAAGTATAGCACAGTGAATGCGCGCGACCGCGCGGTTCAGTCGCTCAGAATGGCGCTCAGCGCGGTCATCAGGGACCGGTTTTCCGCCGTCGTGCCCACCGTCAGTCGCAGGCAGCCGGCCAGCGACGGATGCGCCCCCGAGACATTCTTCACCAGAATACCCCGGGTCTTCAGAGTGGCGTGCAATACGTTCGCGTCGCGTCCGGCGAAATGGGTCAGCAGGAAATTGGCCTGGCTGGGATACACGGTCACGCCGGGCAGCGCCGCGAGCGCGCTGGCGAGCTGGCTGCGCGCCGCGCGAATCGCCTCGGCCTGCCGCATGAACGCCGCGTAATGGTCCAGCGCGAAGGCGGCGCTGGCCTGCGTCAGGCCGTTGATGTTGTAGGGCAGCCGCAGCGGCTCGAGCGCGTCCAGCCAGCGCGGCGGCCCCATCAGCCAGCCCAGACGCAGGCCGGCCAGCCCCAGTTTCGACAGCGTGCGCATGACCAGCAGATTGTCGTACCGGCCCAGCCACTCCAGGCAGTGATCATCAGCAAACGGGTAGTAGGCTTCATCCACCACCACCAGCCCGGGTGCGGCGTCCACGATCGCTTCCAGACCAGCCCGATCGAAGGCATTGCCGGTGGGGTTGTTGGGCTGTGCGATCAGCAGCAGGGCCGGCTGATGCGTCTGGATGGCCTTTAGCATGGCTGGCACATCCAGGTCGAAATCCGGCGCCAGCGGCACGCTGCGATACGTCAGCCCGACCGCCCGGCTGATCAGCCGGAACATGGCAAAGCCGGGCTCCGGCGTCAGCACGCTGGCGCCGGGCCGGGCCAGCGCCAGCATGAGCATCTGCAGGATTTCATCGGAGCCGTTGCCCAGCAGAATGCCGCAGTCGGCCGGCACGCCCATGGTTGCCCGCAGGGCCGACTTGAGATCCGGCGCATCGGCCGACGGATAGCGATTGAGCGGCACGGTCCGCAGCGTCTCCAGCCACGCCTCGACCAGTTCGGCCGGAAAGGGGTGGGGATTTTCCATGGCGTCGAGCTTGATCAGTCCCGCCGCATCGGCCACCTGATACGGCGAGAGCGCCGCGATCTCCGGCCGCAGCCAGGCTCCGGGGTCAGCCGACATGATCCGGCGCCTAGCGGTCTTCCGACCGCAGCTCGGCCGAGCGTGCGTGCGCTTCCAGGCCTTCGCCCCGCGCCATTTCGGCGACCGTGGGCGCCAGCGCCCGCATGCCCTGCGGCGAGGCCTTGATCAGACTCAGGCGCTTCTGGAAGTCGTACACGCCCAGCGGTGATGAAAACCGCGCGGTGCGCCCGGTCGGCAGCACGTGGTTCGGGCCTGCGCAGTAGTCACCAAATGACTCGGGCGTGTAAGCCCCCATGAAAATGGCGCCCGCGTGCTGAATGTGCGGCAGAAGATCGTCGGGCTCATCCACGGCCAGTTCCAGATGCTCCGGCGCAATCCGGTTGGACAGCGCCACCGCTTCGTCCATGTCGCGCACCTTGATCAGCGCGCCTTCGGCGGCCAGCGAGGCCGCGATGATCTGCCGGCGCGGCTGCGCGGCCAGTGCCTGCGCGGCCGCCTCGTGCACCCGATCCAGAAAACCGGCATCGGGACTGATCAGAATGGCGCGGGCCGCCTCGTCGTGCTCGGCCTGCGCGAACAGGTCCATGGCGGCCCAGGCCGGATCGCTGCGGCCGTCGGCCAGCACCAGCACTTCGGACGGTCCGGCAATGGATTCGATCCCCACCCGCCCGAACACGATGCGCTTGGCCGCCGCCACATACGCATTGCCCGGCCCCACGATCTTGTCCACACAGGGCACGGCGTCGGTGCCCCAGGCCAGCGCGGCCACGGCCTGCGCGCCGCCAATGGTAAACATGCGGTGCACGCCCGCCAGCGCCGCCGCGGCCAGCACCATGGGATTGAGTTCGCCGCCGGGCGCGGGCGACACGAGCACGATCTGCTCCACCCCCGCCACCTGCGCCGGCACACTGTTCATCAGGACAGTGGACGGGTAGGCGGCCTTGCCGCCTGGCGCGTAGACCCCCACGCAGGCCAGCGGCCGGACCACCTGCCCCAGTTCATTGCCGTGCTCGTCGGCATAGCGCCATTCGTGCAGGCGCTGTCGCTCGGCATAGTCGCGCAGCCGCGCGGCTGAATCTTCCAGCGCCTGGCGGGCCGCCGCGGGCAGCGCGTCCAGCGCGGCCTGCATCTGTGACCGGGGGACTTCCAGATCCGCCACGCTGGCCACCTCGCGCCGGTCCAGTTCCGCCGTCAGACGAACCAGCGCCGTATCGCCCTCGCGCCGGACCTGCTCGACAATTGACTGCGCACGCGCCACCACCGCTTCGTCTTCGGCCTGGTGTCGCCCGATCAGCCGGGTGAAGCGGCTTTCGAAATCCGCCGCACTGCTGTCCAGCCGCGCGATGTCCAGGCCGCTCATGCCGCCGCCTGCCGCGCTGAAGCAAACGCCTGCAGCAGCGAATCGATGCCCGCGTGCTTCATTTTCATGGACGCCTTGTTGACCACCAGCCGGGAGCTGATGTGCTCGATGGTTTCAAACGCCTCGAGACCGTTGGCCTTGAGCGTGCCGCCCGTATCCACCAGGTCGACGATCACGTCCGCCAGGCCCACGATGGGGGCCAGCTCCATCGACCCGTAGAGCTTGACCACCTCCACCTGCCGCCCCTGCCGGGCAAACCAGGCGCGGGCCGTCTCGACGTATTTGGTGGCCACGCGCAGCGGCCGGTTGCCCGCCCGCTCCAGCGCGCCGGGGTAACCCGCCACCATCAGGCGACAGCGCGCAATGTCCAGGTCCAGCGGCTCGTACAGGCCGGCCCCGCCGTGCTCAAGCAGGACATCCTTGCCGGCAATGCCCACATCGGCCGCGCCATGCGCCACAAAGGTGGGCACGTCGGTCGCCCGGATGACCAGCAGGCGAAGATTGTCGTGATTGGTGGGAAAGACCAGCCGGCGGCTTACCAGCGGATCCTCCACGGGCTCCACGCCCATGCGCGCCAGCATGGGCAACGTATCTTCGAGAATCCGGCCCTTGGACAGCGCCAGCGTCAGTGAATCGGTCGACTCGATCATGTCTTCACGGCGGAACGCGCGGTGACCGGCGCATCGTCGCGCAGCCGGCGGACAGTCGCGCCGAGCTGGGCGAACTTCTCTTCCATGCACTCGTATCCGCGATCCAGATGGTAGATGCGGCGCACTTCGGTCGCGCCATCGGCCACCAGTCCGGCAATTACCAGCGAGGCCGAGGCGCGCAGATCGGTGGCCATGACGGGCGCGCCCGTCAGTTTTTCCTTGCCGCGCACGATGACCGTGTTGCCGGCCTGGCGGATGTCCGCCCCCATGCGCTGCAGTTCGGAGACGTGCATGAACCGGTTCTCGAACACTGTTTCGGTGATCGCGCCAGCGCCCTCGGCCACGGCGTTCAGCGTGGTGAACTGCGCCTGCATATCGGTCGGAAAGCCGGGATACGGCGAGGTGCGCAGGTCCACCGAGCGCGGCCGCTTGCCGCGCATGTTCAGCTCGATCCAGTCGTCGCCCTCGGTCACTTCGGCGCCGCAGCCGCGCAGCTTTTCGGTTACGGCCTCGATCAGCGTGGGGTCGGTTTCCACCACCCGCACGCGGCCGCGCGTCACGGCGGCGGCGACAAGAAAGGTACCGGTCTCGATACGATCCGGCAGGACGCTGTACTCGGCGCCGTGCAGCCGCTCCACGCCCTGGATGCGGATGATGGGCGTCCCGGCGCCCTCGATCTTTGCGCCCATGGCAATCAGGCAGTTGGCCAGGTCGACCACTTCCGGCTCGCGCGCGGCGTTCTCCAGCACGGTGACGCCGTCGGCCAGCGTGGCCGCCATCATCAGGTTTTCGGTGCCGGTCACGGTGACCGTGTCCATGGCATAGCGGGCGCCGCGCAGGCGCCCGGAGCGGGCCCGGATGTAGCCGCCTTCGACCTCGATTTCCGCGCCCATGGCCTCGAGCCCGCGCAGATGAATATCCACCGGTCGCGCGCCGATCGCGCAGCCGCCGGGCAGCGACACTTCCGCCTCGCCGCGGCGCGCCAGCAGCGGCCCGAGCACGAGAATGGACGCGCGCATGGTCTTGACCAGGTCGTACGGCGCCACGCAGGAGCTGATGCTGCTGCTGTCGACCTCAACCACCATGTGATCGCCCACCGTCACCCCCACGCCCATCTGGGCCAGCAGCAGATTGGTGGTGGTCACGTCTTCCAGATGCGGCACGTTGCGCACGACCAGCGTGTCGTCGGTCAGCAAACCGGCGGACAGGATGGGCAGGGTGGCGTTCTTGGCACCGGACGCGCGGACCTGGCCGTCCAGGCGGCAGCCGCCGTCAATCCTGAGCAGATCCATCAGTCAGGCGTCGCGGTGCGCAGCGACAGGGCGTGAATCTCGCCGCCCATGCGGTCACCCAGCGCGGCATAGACCATGCGGTGCTGTTCGATGCGGGATTTGCCCTCGAACTGGGGCGACACCACCAGCGCAGCGAAATGCTGGCCATCGTCGCCCTCCACGCGCACCTGCGCATCCGGCAGGGCGGCTTCGATCAGATCCTGAATCTGTTCTGCGGAATACATGTGATTGCTGTTATGCGGCGTTCGAAAGGGGCGCAAATTCTATCACGTGCGCAGCTTGTAGCCGCTGTGCAGCAGCGCAATGCACAGGGCCGATATGAGCGCAAAAAAGCCGGCGGCAACGGAGACGCACAGCAGCGGCGTCGTATCGCCCACGCCGAAGAAGCCCTGCCGGAAGCCGTCGATCATGTAGAAGAAGGGATTGTAGTGCGAGGCCTGGCGCCAGAACTCGGGCAATGAGTGGATCGAGTAGAACACGCCCGACAGAAACGACAGCGGCATGATGAAAAAATTCTGGAACGCAGCCAGGTGCTCGAACTTGTCGGCCACGATACCGGCAATCATCCCCAGTACCGCGAGCGTTCCACCGGAAAACAGCAGCATGGCCAGGATCAGCAGCGGATTGACGATCGGCACCGTGATGAAGAATTGGGCGAACAGGTAAAGCGCGGTGGACACCAACGCCGCGCGCAGCAGCGCCGCGCTCACGTAGGCCAGATAGATTTCCAGCGCCGACAGCGGCGTCATCAGCAGAAACACCAGATTGCCCATGACCTTGGACTGCGTCAGCGATGACGAGGTATTGGCAAAGGAGTTCTGGATGATGCTCATCATGATCAGACCGGGAATAAGGAAGGCGGTGTAGGACACGCCGTCGTACACCTGCACGCGGTCTTCGAGCACCTGCCGGAACACCAGCAGATACAGCATGGCGGTAATGACCGGCGCGGCCACGGTCTGTCCGAGCACGCTGTAAAAGCGCCGGACTTCCTTGCGAAACAGCGTGTAGCAGCCGTAGGTCATGCCGGCTCCCCCTTGTCAGAGGTCAGTTCCACGAAAATGTCCTCCAGCGAAGGTTCACGCGTCTTGACGTCGCCGATCCGGAAACCGGCGTTGCGGACGGCTTCGAGCGTATCGGCAATGTAGTGACGGCCCTGCTCGAGCCGCAGCTCGATTTCGTCGTCCTGCTCGTCCACGACCAGCTCACGCACGCTGTCGGGCAGGCTGCCTTCACCGGTAAGCCGTAGCCGCAGGAAGCGGAACGGGTGACGACCAAGCAGCGATTTCTTGTCCTCCAGCACCTTCAGCTCGCCGTGGTTGAGGATGGCGATGCGGTCGCAAAGTGATTCCGCCTCTTCCAGATAGTGCGTGGTGAGCACGATGGTATGCCCCGACGCGTGCAGGTTGCGGGTGAAGCGCCACAGCGTGCGGCGCAGCTCCACGTCCACCCCCGCGGTAGGCTCGTCGAGAATGAGTACCGGCGGCTTGTGCACCAGCGCCTGCGCGATCAACACCCGCCGCTTCATGCCGCCCGACAGGGCCCGCATGGAGGATTCCCGCTTGTCCGACAGTTCCAGCTGATCAAGCAGCTCGTCGATCCAGGGCCAGTAGTCCCGGCCACAGCCGTAATAGCCCGCCTGCAGCCGCAGCAGGTCGATCACCGGGAAGAACGGATCGTAGACCAGTTCCTGCGGCACCACGCCCAGCTTGCGCCGCGCCTGGCGGTATTCCGACTGCACATCGTGACCCAGCACCGCCACCTGCCCGGCGCTGGCGCGCGTAAGGCCCGCAATGGTGTGGATCAGCGTGGACTTGCCGGCACCGTTGGGGCCCAGCAGGCCGAAGAATTCACCCTGCTGGATATCGAAACTGACGCCCTTGAGAGCGGAAAAGTCGCCGAATTTCTTGACGACGTCATGAATGCGTATGGCGGGGTCGGTCATGGCTCACGCAGCGGACAGGGAGGCTGCGTAGTATACGGCGCCCGTCAATACGGCCCTCGCCGGCCGGCGAGGCGGTGCTAGTGTAGTGCGTCACATTTGATGGCACATTAGACCGAGTTCCATTTTTCGTCAGGCAAGGCGCGCCGACGAGTCATAGCCGTAGCTATGGCGAGGAG
>NYTH01000043.1 GCA_002683405.1 Salinisphaeraceae bacterium
ACTCGCCGACCTTCAATCCGTCAACAATCAAATGCGGTTTAGGAGTGTCTTTCCGATGAACGGTCAGAACCCGGAATCAACCATGAAATACGGATACCCAAAAAAAACCAGCGTCATGCTGGTCGCCAAAGCTGTACCGAGGATCACTGCGCCAAGGCCTTGAGCTCGGATGGCCTTGCCCGTGGCATGAATCGCCACTCCCAGCGACCCTGCGGCGGTCGCCGCGCCAAGCAGCATCTTGCCGCCCTCTACCCAGCCAGGTTCTATATGCACGGTCCCGTTCCTAATTTATTCGCCGCCCTTGCGGCTCGATCATGATGATTGCCGGGCGCGTTCACCCGTTCGGGCACCGCTTTGATGACCGATGTCGCGCCTGCGGTCAGGGGATACCGATAAGCCTCTGGCTTGAAGCCGGTCATTTTCATGGTTCTCGCTCGCCCGCCGTTCCGCCAAGAACAGAGTCTTCCAACCCAGGAACGTTGGTATATCAAAATAACGGTCTCCGACTCAAATAATGGCTTGCCCCGTTTCAGGCGCTCTGCATTAAAACGGAAAGGGTTGGCATCGCCCGGGAGGGTTAATGCCGGGCGGCTTTTTCGGCTATTCAATCGCTAGCCGACATGCACGCTCGGTTCAAAGCTCGCCTTGAAAGCCAGTACCAATTTCGAATCACGCTGGTCGCCGAGGGGATTGCCGGCAGTCAACAGCCGCGCGTTCTGGGCCGACCGGATTTTTTTGGAAGTCATGTGCACATCCCGTCGGCCGCTGCCAGATTCGCGGGTTGTCGGGTCCGGTTCAGCACAGGCTATCTTTCGCGGCTTTGTCGAAGTTATGTGGCGTCATGTAAAACATTGTTAATAAAATAAAAATAAGGAAAGATAAGAGAGCTTTACCCGCGGCTGGAGAACGCGCATGACGCTTGCCACCTCGCTGACAATTGGTTTGGGGCTGTCCGTGGACGCGTTCGCGGCATCGGTGGCGCAGGGGACGGCGCGGCCGGAAACACGATGGCTGAAGGCGCTGGCCATTGCGGCGTGTTTCGGGGCCTTTGCCGGCGGTTTTCTGTTGCTGGGCTGGCTCATCAGCCACGCGGCCGGGACGTTGCTGCATGCGGTGGACCATTGGCTGGCCTTCTGCCTGCTCGGTCTGATTGGCGGGAAAATGATTCGCGACGCGCGTCGGGCACCCCGACGGCCGCGCGAGACGCACTGGCGCAGCTGGCTGGTGCTTGCCCTGAGCACGAGTATCGACGCCGCGGCGGTGGGGATGACGGTGATTGTCATGGGCCTGCCGGTGTTCCAGACGGCCGCACTGGTGGGCGCCAGCAGTTTCACGCTGACGCTGCTGGGGATTCGGCTGGGCGGCTGGTCGCATCAGTCGCTGGCGGGGCATGCGGAATGGCTTGGCGGCGCGGTGCTGATTGCCCTGGGGATCAAGATTCTGGTGGGCCACACGCTGCTGGCCTGAGCCGGCCGCGCAGGCCGCGAAGGGCCAGGTAAATCAGCTAGAATTGCGCTCTGGCCCGCATGGCCGCTGCACATTCATTTCCAGGCAGGCGCGCCGCCAGGCGCCCGACAGGTATTCAATTGCTCAGAAACGACCGCTTTTTGAAGGCGCTGCGGCGCCAGCCCGTGGACCGCACGCCGGTCTGGCTCATGCGTCAGGCGGGGCGCTACCTGCCCGAGTACCGCGCACTGCGGGAAAAGGCCGGCAGCTTTCTGGATTTGTGCCAGAACCCGGAATGGGCCTGCGAGATCACGCTGCAGCCGCTGGAGCGATTCGATCTGGACGCCGCCATCCTGTTTTCAGACATCCTGACCATTCCCGATGCCATGGGTCTGGGCCTGCATTTCATTCCGGGCGAGGGGCCGAATTTCCATCACCCGGTGCGGGACCGGGCCGCCATCGATGCGCTGGGCGTGCCGGACCCGATGGCCGAGCTGAAATACGTCAGCGACGCCGTGTCGCTGATTCGCCGCGAGCTGGACGGGCGCGTGCCGCTGATCGGCTTCGCCGGCAGTCCGTGGACCCTGGCCACCTACATGGTCGAGGGCGGGCCGAGCAAGAATTACGTGCACCTGAAAAGCCTGATGTACAACGACCCGGCGGCGCTCGAGCGTTTGCTGGGCAAGCTGGCCGAGGCGGTCACGGCCTATCTGAACGCGCAGATCGCGGCGGGCGCGCAGGCCGTGCAGATCTTCGACACCTGGGGCGGCGTGCTGACGCCCGAGCAGTACCGGCGTTTTTCCCTGGCCTACATGCGCCAGATCGTGGCGGACCTGAACACCGGCGAGGGCGAGGTGCCCGTCATTCTGTTCACCAAGGGCGGCGGCATGTGGCTGGAGGCCATGGCCGAGACCGGGACCAGCGCGCTCGGGCTGGACTGGACCATCGAAATCGGCGAGGCGCGGCGCCGCGTGGGGGATCGCGTGGCGCTCTAGGGCAACGTGGACCCGGCCATTCTGCATGCCCGGCCCCAGGTCATTCGCGAGGCGGTGGGGCAGGTGCTGGCGGGTTTCGGCTCGGGCAACGGCCACGTGTTCAACCTGGGGCACGGCGTAACGCCGGAGGTGCCGCCAGAGCATGTGGGCGCACTGGTGGATGCGGTGCACGAGCTCAGCGCGCCGTATCATCAGGCTGAGCCATAGCGGATGCGGTCCGGCCGGCCGGACGAAAAAGCCGAGCTTGAAAGGGGAGTCGATCATGAGCGGATTGCTGGCCACATTGCGCGGCATCGGAACAGCGACCTTCATCGTGCTGTCGCTGTTTCTGCTGTTTTTCCCGTTTTTCCTGCCGCTGGCGCTGATCAAGCTGCTGGTGCCGCATTTCCGGTTTCGGCTGGGCTGCACGCGGGCCATGGTGTGGGTGGCCTGGCGCTGGATGGCCTGCATCGACTTCGCAATGGACCATATTGCGCGCCAGAAGATCGTGATCGACAACCCGGTGCAGAACCGGCCGGAAGCGCGGCTGCTGCTGATCAGCAACCACCAGAGCTGGGCGGATATTCTGGTGCTGATCCGCGTACTGGCCAAGAGCCGGCTGCCGTTTCCGCGGTTTTTCATCAAGCAGCAGATGATCTGGGTGCCCATCATCGGTTTCGCGACCTGGGCGCTGGATTTTCCCTACATGAAGCGCTACTCGCGCGAGCAGGTCGAGAAGAATCCGTCGCTGAAGGGCCAGGATCTGGAAACCACACGCCGCGCCTGCGAAATCTACCGACATCAGCCCGTTGCCGTCATCAACTTTGCGGAAGGCACGCGCTCTACCGCCGCCAAGCGTCAGGCCAGCGGCTCGCCCTACAAGCGTCTGCTCAAGCCCAAGGCCGGCGGCACGGCGTTCATGCTGTACGCCATGGGGGACGTGCTCGACGAGGTGCTTGAAGTTGCCGTGGTCTACCGCGGCTCTGACAACCCCACCATCTGGCAATACTGGTGCGGCACGCTGCCCGAGGTGCGGGCCATCGTCCGGCCCCTGGCTATTCCGCGCGAATACTATGGCCGTGACTACCAGAACGATGCCGAATTCCAGGACAGTTTTCGCAACTGGATGAACGATTACTGGGCCGGCAAGGACAAGGAAATTATCCGGCTGCACGCCGGCGAGGCAGAGGACTAGACCATGTTCGTACGTATTGTGCTCATCGTGGCCGCGCTTCTGGTTGCGCTCATCGTGTTCCGTTTCGTGCGCGATCAGATCGCCAAGAGCCGCAGCGAACTCGACAAGGTGGATCGCAGCAAGCTCAAGGACCTGGACGACGACGGCTGGGACGACGATGACTGGGGCGACAAGCCTTAGTCCGCCCCAATTGCCATGACCAAACTCCTGGCCGTTGTCTGCCTGGGCGTGGTGTCCTTTCTTGTGGGCAGCTGGATTCGCCGGGTCCAGGCCGAGCGCGAGCAGGCCCGGGATCGGCGCCTGGCGCAAGATAGACGGCGCCCGTCCGACACGAGCGATCTTGATGACCCCTTTGCCTGATCTTGCGCGGCTGACGGAACTCGCGCCCGGCCTGGATGCATTCATCGCCGAGCATTTGCCGCTGGCGCATGCGGCGCGGCTGCGTCTGGCCCGCGTGGATGCGGACGGGCTTGTGCTGAGCGCGCCGCTGGCCTGCAACAGCAACCATCACGGGACGGCCTTCGGCGGCAGCCTCTACGTGGCGGGGCTGGCCGCGGCCTGGGGGTTGGTTCATCTGCTGCAGCAGCTTGCCGGCCTGAACGACGCGGCGCTGGTGGTGGGCGAGGCCCGGGCGCGTTATCTGCGGCCGGTCACTCAGGATTTCGAGGCCGTGGCGACTCTGCCTTCGCCGTCAGCCTTTTCCGGCTTTGCTCAGGCCCTACGGTCCGGCCAGAAGGGGGAGTTGAATGTCACGGCGCGCGTGTTCCAGTCTGGCAAGCCGGCTTTCGAGCTCGGCTGCAACTTCGCGGCGCGAGTACCCCGACCTGGAGGATCGTCCCCCGCATGAATCCCGACAACCTGACGGCGCTGATTACCGGCTCTACGCGCGGTATCGGCTATCACAGCGCGGCGCTGCTGCTGCAGCGCGGCGTGCGCGTTTACATCAACGGCCGCGATCGCCAACAGACCACGGCGGCCGCGCGATCGCTGGATGAGTCCGGCATGCAGGCCCTGCCGCTGGCCTTTGATGCCACCGACGCCGACCAGTGCGAGGCCGCTTGCGCGGCGCTGTCCGGCGGCGTGGATATTCTCGTGAACAACGCCGGCATCTTTCCGGACGCCGCCACCGCGGCGCTGGATATCGACGAGGCCACGCTGAATCGGGCCTGGTCGCTGAATTTTCTGGCGGGATGGCGGCTGGTGTCACTGCTCATGCCCGGCATGCGCAGCCGCGGCTTCGGACGCGTGGTCAATCTGACCTCGGGCTACGCCAGCCTGAACAAGCCCGGCCGCAATCTGCTGGCCTATCGCGCGTCCAAGGCGGCGCTGAACATGCTGACCACCACGCTTGCGGCCGAGCTCGATGAGCAGGAGGACGTGAAAGTGCGCGCCGTTGATCCGGGCTGGGTGCGGACCGACATGGGCGGCGAGCAGGCACCCCGCAGTCCGGAAGAGGCTGCCGGTGACGTCGTATGGACGGCCATGGCGGCAGACGCCGCGAGCGGTGCGCTGTTCCGCTATCGCGAACCGGTGAGCTGGTAGCGAAGACCACGAAAAAGGCCGGCTTTTTGGCCGGCCTTTCGGGCGATCGAGGCAGGTTGCCCGTTAACGCTGGTCGGCCGGTACGTATTCCCGCTGGGTCTGGCCGGTGTAGACCTGACGCGGACGGCCGATCCGCATGCCCGGATCCTGCTGCATCTCGGTCCAGTGGGCGGCCCAGCCCACGGTGCGGGCAATCGCGAACATGGGCGTGAACATGTTCACGGGAATGCCCAGCGCCTGGTAGATGATGCCGGAGTAGAAGTCGACGTTCGGGTAGAGCTTGCGCTCCTTGAAGTAGTCGTCTTCCAGGGCGATGCGCTCGAGTTCCAGCGCCAGCTCGAACAGCTGGTTGTTCTGCATGTTGTAGTGCTCGAGAACCTGATGGCAGTAGCCACGGATGATGGTGGCCCGCGGATCGAAGTTCTTGTACACGCGATGGCCGAAGCCCATCAGGCGGAAGGGATCGTTCTTGTCCTTGGCCTTCTCCAGGAACCGGGGCACGTTGGACACATCGCCGATTTCGCCGAGCATGTTCAGCACGGCCTCGTTTGCGCCGCCGTGCGCGGGGCCCCATAGGGCCGCAATGCCGGTGGAAATGGCCGCATAGGGGTTGCAGCCGGTCGAGCCGGCCAGCCGGACGGTGGACGTGGAGGCATTCTGCTCGTGGTCGGCGTGCAGGATGAACAGCACGTCGAGCGCCTTGGCGGCCACCGGGTCCACCTCATAGCGCTCTGCGGGCACGGCGAACAGCATCCGCAGGAAATTCGAGCAGTAGTCCAGGTCGTTGCTCGGGTAGATCTTGGGCTGGCCGATCGAGTGCTTGTAGGCCGCCGCGGCGATGGTGGGGATCTTGGCGATCATGCGGCGGGCAAAAATCTCGCGGTGCTGCGGATTATTGATGTCCGTCGTGTCGTGATAGAAGGCCGAAAGCGAACCCACGATGCCGGTCAGCATGGCCATGGGGTGCGCATCGTAGTGGAAGCCGTCGAAGAACTTGATGAGCGATTCGTTGAGCATGGTGTGCTGCGTGATCGCTTCGACGAATTCGTCGAGCTGGGCCGGAGTCGGCAATTCCCCGTAGAGAATCAGGTAGGCGACTTCCAGAAAGCTCGACTTTTCCGCGAGCTGGTCGACCGGGTAGCCGCGGTACATGAGCACGCCGTTTTCGCCGTCAATGTAGGTGATGGCGGATTCACAGCTGCAGGTCGAGGTGAAGGCCGGATCGAAGGTGAAAATGCCCTGATCCTTGTTGATCCCGCGCACATCGATGGCGGGCGTGCCGAGCGTGCCGGTGACCAGTGGCAGCTCGCTTGTCTGCCCGGTATCGGGGTGGGTGAGCGTGAATGCCTTGTTCGCCATGACGTGTCTCTCCAACGAAAGCGTGCGTTGCCGGCCGTGATTTCAGCCGGTGGAAGTGTTCTTGTTAACAGGCTGTCGATAATGCGACGGATAGCCGGTGCGCGCTACGCCTGTTTCCACCGCTGCGGCGGCGACCGCGGGCGGTATGAAATCGATCAACCGGGGGTCGAACGGACTCGGGATTATATAGTCCGGACCGAAACTCATCGAATCCCGATCGTGCGCCTCGCGCACGGCGGCCGGCACGGGCTCGCGTGCCAGTGCGCTCAGGGCCCGTACCGCGGCCACGTTCATCTGTCGATTGATGCGGCGGGCGCGCACGTCGAGCGCGCCGCGAAAGATGTAGGGAAACCCAAGCACGTTGTTGACCTGATTGGGAAAATCGCTGCGGCCGGTGGCCATGATCAGGTCATCGCGGGCCGCCATGGCGACCGACGGCTGAATTTCCGGGTTCGGGTTGGACAGGGCAAAAACCACCGGCTTGTCGGCCATCATGCGGATATGATCGGCCGTGATCGTATCCGGACCTGACAGGCCCACGAAGACGTCTGCGCCCTGCATGGCGTCGTCCAGCGTGCGCAGATCGGTTTTCGACGCGAACTCCGCCTTCTGCGGATTCAGGTCATCCCGGTCGGCATGGATCACGCCCTTGCGATCCACCATGAATACGTTTTCAAGCCGTGCCCCCATCTCGATGATCAAGCGCATGGACGCCACGCCGGCGGCCCCGGCGCCCAGGCAGACGATCTTGGCGTCGGCCAGCGCCTTGCCCTGCAGTTCCAATGCATTAATCATGCCTGCGGAGACGATAATGGCCGTGCCGTGCTGATCGTCGTGGAAGACCGGAATGTCCAGCCGCTCGATCAGCGCATCCTCGATCTCGAAACAGTGCGGGGCGGCAATGTCCTCGAGATTGATGCCGCCGAAGGTCGGCGCAATGCGGGTCACCGTATCGATGAAATCGGCCGGGTCGTCGGCGTCGACCTCGATGTCGAAGACGTTCACGTCGGCAAACTTCTTGAACAGGACCGCCTTGCCCTCCATGACCGGCTTGCCGGCCAGCGCGCCCGTGTTGCCCAGGCCCAGCACCGCGCTGCCGTTGGTGATGACCGCCACGAGGTTGCCCTTGGAGGTGTAGCGGAAGGCCTCTTCGGGGTTGTCGCGGATCGCCTTGACCGGCTCCGCCACGCCCGGCGTGTAGGCCAGCGAGAGCTCGGAATAGGTCGTGAACGGCTTGGTGACCGAAATCGCGAGCTTCCCGGGCGTGGGGTGCTCGTGATAATCCAGAGCTTCCTGTTTACGCGAATATTCGGCCATGCGGCACCCTGGTCTTCCGGGTCGGTTGGGAAAGGCGAGCGGTGCGCCGCCGGAGGCGGCGCGATCGAAACGTCATGCTGTGGGTCGCGAATCCCGGCCGGGGCTCGCGGACCGATTGTGCAGGCGCAGCATTATAGCCAGCACGGGGTGATTCGACCAGCCGTCTTTCCCGATCTGCTGCGCGACTACTCCACTATTTTCAGCGTTTCGCCGGCGGCGGGCTCCTCGTCCGGATAGTCCTGATTGAGCAGCCGCAGCTGGGCCTGGGCATCGCCGCCCAGCGGCGACAGCCGGGCCAGGCGGTCGTAGTTCCAGCCCGGCCGGGCCTGCCAGAGCGCGATCCGGTGCGCCAGCGCCTTGTTGGCGTCAGCCGGGGTGAGCTGTCTGAAGCTGCCCAGAACGCTGTTGAAGGCGTCGGTCATGTCGGTATCGGCGGCCGACTCGGCCGGCCGACCAAGCAGCGCGTAGGCCTGCGTGCCGTGATACACCAGCGCCACGTGGCCGCCGCCGCTCAGTCGGGCCTGGGCGGCGCGCAAGCCATTGACCTCCCGGGCGACCGGCCGGCTCAGGCCGCGAATATTCTGCGCAGCCAGGGTCTGAGCCGGCGATTTGTCCTGCGGCTGGGGCAGGGCCGTGAGCTGTATTACCGCCTGCCCGCCCGGCGCAATCAGGATCACGGCCTGCGCCTGATTCTCCAGCGACCATTCCGGCGGATGGCTGAAGGTAAAACCGAGCCCGCCGTGATAGAAGCTGTCGCCCCGGCTCACCCCCTGTTCCGGGCTGTCGCCGTAGACCATGCCGTTGACCTGACGCAGGAACCGGTCGCGCCCCACGACCGGATCGGGGCCGCGGGTCAGCGAGTTCGCCGCCCGAACCACTTCCTGCAGCCGCTGGTCGTTCTCCGGGTGCGAGGCGAACACGCCGTGATAGCTGCCGCCCTGGCGTCCCTGGGCCTTGGCGCGGGCGGCGGCGTACTGCTGCTGGTCCTTCAGAATGCCCAGCACCTCGAGCATCTGCTCGTGGTCGTATCCGGCCTTGGCCATGTAGGCCGCGCCCAGCCGGTCGGCCTCCAGCTCCATGCCGCGGCCGTAGCCGCTGATGGCGGCCTGCCCGGCAATACCCGCCACATCGCCGGCGGCCCCCACGCCCGTGCCAATGGCCACCGCCACGGCGGCCACGTTGGCCAGCATGCTGTTGCGGTGCTGCCGCACGCCGTGACGGGCGGTCACGTGGGCGATTTCGTGCCCCAGTACGGCGGCCAGCTGGGCCTCCGTTTGCATGTAGGCCATCAGGCCGCGATTGATGTAAATGTAGCCGCCGGGCAGGGCGAAGGCGTTCACGTCCGGGCTGTCGATAACGGTAAAGGTGTAATCGAGCTCGGGGCGATCGCCCTCGCGCGCCAGCTTCTGGCCCACCTCGTTCACATAGGCCTGCAGATCCTGATCGTTGTAGACCGGCAGCTGCTTGAGGATTTCTTGGTGGGTCTTTCGGCCCAGGTCGATCTCGCCCTGCTCGGACATGAGCACCACTTCGGGCCGGCCGGTCGCCGGATTCACGGCGCAGCCGCTCTGCAGCGCGCAGGCCAGCAGCGCCAGCGCGAGCAGCGAATCAGCCGTTTTCCTGTTCAACTTCCACATGCGACAGCTCACCGGTGGCATCGAGGTTCAAAGATACGCGAATGGGCTGGCAGCAGACGCTGCAGTCCTCGGTGTAGGTCTGCGCCCCGGCGGACGGATCGATCAGCAGCGTGATGCACTCGCCGCAGAAGGGGCAGGCGCGTTCGGTTTCGTCGAGGTTCATGCGGCGGTCTCCGGCAGCAGGCGAGCCAGCAGATCATCCAGATGCAGTGCGCCCGTGGCAGTACAGCGGATGCGCTCGTCGATTTCAACAAGGTCGGGATAGCGACGCAGCTGCGCCAGCAGCGGCGCGCCCGGCAGACCGGTGCGGGCTTCGTAGTCGCGCAGCGCGAAACCTCCATTCAGCCGCAAGGCGTTAAGCAGGTACTCGAACTGCAGATCGTCGGCGTCGAGTCTGCGTTCGGACGCAATGGCGCCGGGCGTACCGGCGCTGATCTGATAGCGGTTGGGCAGTGGCTGGCGAGCGCGACGTACCACCCGGCCGTCAGAGTCCGTGAGCTTGCCGTGCGCCCCGGCGCCGAAGCCCAGGTAATCGCCGAACTGCCAGTAGTTCAGGTTGTGGCGGCAGGCATGGCCCGGCCGGGCCCAGGCGGATATTTCGTACTGCTGGAAGCCGGCCCGCGTCAGCAGCCGCGCGCCCTGCTCGTGAATTGCCCACTGCGCGTCGTCGCCGGGCAGCGGCGGCGGCCGGTGGAAAAATGCGGTGCCCGGCTCCAGCGTGAGCTGGTAGTAGGACACATGCGGCGCGCCCAGAGCGATCAGTGCCGTCAGGTCCGCCGCGGCCTGATCCGGCGTCTGTTCGGGCAGGGCGTACATGAGGTCGGTATTGAAATTGTCGAAACCCGCGGCGCGGGCCGCAATCACGGCGGCGCGCGCCGCGTCGGCATCATGGATTCGCCCCAGCCGGCCGAGCTGGCCGTTGTCCAGGCTCTGAATGCCGATGGACAAACGGTTCACGCCGGCCTCCCGAAAGCCGGCGAAGCGGGCCTGCTCGGACGCGCCCGGGTTGGCCTCCAGCGTAATCTCACAGTCCGGCGCCAGCGTGAACCGCGCCCTGATGGCGTCCAGAATGTCGCCGATGGCCTGCGCGGAGAACAGGCTGGGCGTGCCGCCGCCGATGAAGATCGACCGGATCGGCCGGCCGGCACAGGCGCCGGCTTCGCTGTCCATGTCGGCGGTCAGCGCCCGGATATAGGCCGCCTCCGGCAGCGCGTCAGGCGCGCGGTGCGAGTTGAAATCGCAATAGGGGCACTTGCGCACGCACCAGGGCAGATGCACGTAGATGGACAGCGGTACGGCGGCCGGGTCGATCGGCCGGGCTGGCGGAGAGGCGGGCGCCTCGACAGGCATACCGGCGGGTCAGCGGGCGCCGCTGCGCAGCCGTTCGAGCAGCTGCGCCACCGCCTGGCCGCGATGGCTGATCCGGTTTTTCTGTTCGCGCGGCAGCTGCGCCGAGCTGCAGCCCAGCTCGGGCAGCCAGAACAGCGGATCGTAGCCAAAGCCGCCGTCGCCGCGGGCCTGATCGAGAATGACGCCGGCCCAGTCCGCCTGGCAGATCAGGGGCGCCGGGTCGCCGGCGGAGCGCAGGTAGACGATGGCGCAGTGAAAGCGCGCGCTGCGCTGTGCCGCTGGCCGGTCACCCAGCGCGTTGAGGAGCTTGGCGTTGTTGGCGCCGTCGTCGGCGTCGGCGCCGGCGTAGCGTGCGGAATAGACGCCGGGCGCGCCGCCCAGGGCGTCCACCGCCAGACCGGAGTCGTCAGCCAGGGCCGGTAGGCCGGTATGCCGGGCTGCGTTGCGCGCCTTGAGGATGGCGTTCTCCACGAAGGTCTCGCCGGTCTCCGCGGCTTCGGGCACATCGCGTTCGGCCTGGCTGACGAGCGTCAGCGAAAGCGGGGCAAGCAGCTGCTGCAGCTCGGCCAGCTTGCCGGCATTGCCGCTGGCCAGTACGACGGTGGCCATGCCGATCCTACTGTCCGAGCGCGTCGCGCTGCAGGGCGACCAGCTCGCCGATGCCCTTGCCGGCCAGGTCGAGCATGGCGTCGAATTCATCGCGGCGGAAGGCGTGGCCCTCGGCGGTGCCCTGAACCTCGACGAAACCGCCGCCGTCGTTCATGACCACGTTCATGTCAGTTTCGGCCTGGGAGTCTTCCGCATAATCAAGGTCCAGCACCGGCATGCCCCGGTAAACGCCCACCGACACGGCCGCGATCTGCCCGTGCAGCGGGCTTTTCTTGATCTGCTTGCTGCGCTGCATGCTTGCGATGGCGTCGGCCAGCGCCACGTAACCCCCGGTGATCGACGCCGTGCGCGTGCCGCCGTCGGCCTGCAGCACATCGCAGTCCACCGTGATGGTGCAGGGGCCCAGTGCGTCCAGGTCAAGCACGGCCCGCAGGCTGCGGCCGATAAGGCGCTGGATTTCCACCGTGCGGCCGCTCTGCTTGCCGCGGGCAGCCTCGCGCCCGCTACGCGTGCCGGTCGCGCCCGGCAGCATACCGTACTCGGCGGTCAGCCATCCCTGCTGCGTGTTGCGCAGCCACGGCGGCTGGCGCGGCTCCACGCTGGCGGTGCACAGCACGCGCGTGTCGCCAAAGGAAACCAGCACCGAACCGGCGGCGTGTTTGGTGAAGCCGCGCTGTATTTCAATGGCGCGCAGCTGATCGGGATGACGGCCGCTGGGGCGAGAAGTCACGGTGGGGACCTCCGGTGTGGCGTGAAAGGGCGCGGGAGTATATCAGTCGACCCCATGGCTCATGGCCCGATGTGCGGCAGGTCGGTGCCTGGCCGCGGCGCGACATTTCGGTACGATAGCCGACCCTATCGACGGCCAGGCCAGCACGCCGGAGCACAAATGATTCAAAGCATGACGGGCTTTGCCCGCGCCGAAAACAGCGGCGAGTGGGGTGAACTCACCTGGGAGCTGCGCAGCGTGAATCACCGCTATCTCGACGTGCATCTGCGATTGCCCGAGGGGCTGCGGGGTCTGGAGCCCGATATTCGTGATCAGGTGGCCAGGGCGCTGGGGCGCGGCAAGGTCGACTGCAGCCTGCGTCTGCAGGAAGCGCAGCGCCAGGACCGGCTGGAGGTGGATGCCGATCGTCTGTCTGCCGTGGCCAGGGCCTGCGAGCAGGTGCGCCAGAGCATGCCGGAAGCCGCCTCGCCGGACAGCCTGTCCGTGCTGCAGTGGCCGGGCGTGCTCAAGCAGGCGCAGGTTGATAACGAGGCCCTGGGCGCGGCCGCGCTCGACACGCTGAAAACCGCGCTCAAGGGGCTGAACGAGGCTCGGGCCGGCGAAGGCGAGCGCCTGGAGGAGATACTGCGTGATCGCTGTGAGGGTATCGCCGAGCGGGTGCGGCAGGTGCGGGCCCGCCTGCCCGAGGTGCGGGTGAACTGGGAAGAAAAGATTCGCAGCCGGCTCGACGAGCTCGATCAGCCGGTCGATCCGGGGCGGCTTGAGCAGGAAATCATCATCTTTGCCCAGCGCATGGATGTGGACGAGGAGCTGTCCCGGCTGGAAGCGCATCTGAAGAACTTCGCCAAGGCGCTCAAGACCCGCGAGCCGGTGGGCCGCCGCATGGATTTTCTGATGCAGGAATTCAATCGCGAGGCGAATACGCTGGGCTCGAAGTCACAGGACCCCGAAATCAGCTCGCACGCGGTCGAAATGAAGGTGCTGATCGAGCAGATGCGGGAGCAAGTCCAAAATATCGAGTAGCCGCGCCCATCCTGGGGCAGATGTTCAGAGCTACTCGCTTCGCTCGAGTCCAAAATATCGAGTAGCCGGATTCATTTCAGGAACGATAATCAGCGGCACTCGCCCTCCTCGAGTTCAAGATATCGGGTAGCGGGCTGACGAAAGACTGGGCCAGTTGGAGGCTCGCCCGGCCTGGCCGTAGACAGATCATTCATCCGCGGCCGGCGCAGTGCGGATCTCAGCCGGCTTGAATCTCCAGCTGCCATCCCGCGCGCTGCTTCACGAAAGCCGGGCCCAGCAGTCCGGACGCCGTAAAATACCCTGCACCGGGCGCACCCTGGTCGATTCGCTCGGCCGAAGCGACTGCGCACTCGGCGGTCATGTCGTAGACACTGGGCGCCGTGAGGGTGCCGCTGACGGTCCTGCCGTCGGCGTTTTTAACTTCTGCCCAGAACTGCGTGCCCGCGCTCGCCCGGATGTCGTCGGAGGGGCCTTCGGGCAGCACCTTGCCGACGGTCCAGAGCAGAAGTTTCTGCATCGGCGCGGTGCCCAGCAGCCCCTTGAGCGGGTTCGACGCCTTCTGCATCCAGCACAGCGCGGCCGGCATGGCGAAATAGACGATCGTGTTCGGAATGCCGGTGGACACGTAGGCCGTGTACACATCGCCCCAGGGAAAGCTGACCGCCGACTGCTGGCCCCGAGGAAACGGGATTTTGCGAATGCGATGGCCAAGCGGCTTGGGCGTTAGCTCGCCGTTTTCCCGCACCATGCCGCCTGCCGGGATCGCGCCCACCGCGGTGCGCGCCGTGCCCTGGCTGGGCAGCGAGCCGAAGTCGAAGGCAATTTCAAGATGAGTGGCGTCGGGGAGGGCCGCGGCCAGATTGGCCGCCAGCATGTCAGTCGGCACGATATCGAAGCCCACGCCCGGGCACAGAACAACGCCCGCCGACTCGGCCGCCCGGCTCATCCCGGCGGCCGCCTGAAACACCGGCATCTCGCCGGTAATATCCAGGTAATTCACGCCGGCGTTCACGCAGGCCTGCATCATCGGTTCGGCCGTGTGGGCGAACGGACCCGCGCAGTTGATGAGCAGCTTGACGCCCTCGAGTTGCCCGGCCGTCTGCTCCACCGGAAAGGCGCGCCAGCCCAGGCCGTGCTTTTCCGCCAGCGCGCGGGTGCGCGCCTCATTGCGGCCGGCCAACAGCGGGCGATGCCCGCGGGCCAGCGCCTGCTCGACTACCAGCTCGCCGGTGTAGCCGTAGCAGCCGTAGATCAGCCAGCCGGTCTGTGCTTGGTCGGTCATGGCTCTGCTCTTTTGGTCACGTTCGGGGGCCGAGTCTATCGCCGCGGCCGGGGTTCGGCCGCTACCCGGTCGAGCAGTTCCCGGGCCTGTGCCTGATCTGGCGCCAGCTATCGTCGCCGCGTCTGTGCCCGACGCGAAACGCGGCGGCGGTTCGTTCATGCTCATGCTGGCCAGCCTCGCCGGCAGCCTGGCCGGTTTGCCGGTTCGCACGCCGCCGCACCGTGACGGGGTGCCTGCGCATCCCCTTTGCCCTGCTAATGAATGCGCTGCGCTATCGCAGCGCCACGTAGCCGCCGTCCAGCGGTATGACGGTGCCGGTGATGTAGTCGGCGGCCGAGGAGCACAGGAAACAGGTCAGCCCGGCCATGTCGTCGGCCGTACCGATGCGGCCCATGGGAATCTGGCGGGTGACGGCTTCACGGTGGTCCGGATCGTTCAGCATGTAGGCCGTCATCTTGCTTTCGAAGGGGCCGGGCGCGATGGCGTTGACCGTAATGCCATCGCTCACCAGCTCGCTGGCCAGCACGCGGGTCATCTGATGCACGGCCGCCTTACTGGCGGCATAGCCGATATTGTCGCGGCGGGGGACGGTGAGCCCGTCGATCGAACCGACATTGATCACCCGGCCCCGGCCGGCGTTGCGAGCCGCTGCCCGGAGCAACGGCAGCAGCGCCTGGGTGAGAAAGAACATGGATTTCACGTTCAGGTCCATCACCTTGTCCCAGCCGGATTCGGGGAATTCGCCCAGACGGGCCCCCCAGGTGGCGCCAGCGTTGTTGACGAGAATATCGATGCCCGTTTCGCGTTCCGACAGGTATTCGGCAAAGGCCTCGCAGCCCGGCAAGCCGGACAGGTCGAAGGGGGCGGCGCGCACGCGGCCGCCGTACTGTTCGCTGATCTGATCGCAGGCGGCCGCGCTGCGGGCGGTCACGTAGACGGTGGCACCCGCCGCCACAAGGCCTTCGGTCATCATGGCGCCGATCCCGCGGGTGCCGCCGGTCACGACTGCCACGCAGCCCTCGAATGAAAAACTGGCTTGTGCCTCTGCCATGCGTCATGTCCTTGCTGTTCCAATGCCGGCCCGCGCAGCCTGCGCGCAGGCAGCGCTAAATTAAAGCGGACCGACCGGGTCAGCTCAATGGCCTACAATAGAGTCGCGAACTGACCCGGATTTCCTGACGAGCCTGATGCAAACCTCGAATGCGCTTTCCCGCCCTGCCGCCGACCTGTTCATGCCCTGCGGCCGGCGCGCGACCCGGAGGCCGGCCTGATGGGTGATGCGAGCCCCGGCCGCGGCCGTCTGTTCGTGGTGTCGGCGCCCTCGGGCGCGGGCAAGACCAGCTTGACGCACGCCTGGATCAAGCGGCTGGCGGCCTCGGGGGGCTCGGCGCGTTTTTCCGTGTCCTACACCACGCGCAAACCCCGCCCGGGTGAAACCGATGGCGTGGATTACCACTTTGTTGACGACGCCCGCTTTCTGCAGATGATCGACGCCGGGGATTTTCTCGAGCACGCCGAGGTCTTCGGTCGGCGCTACGGGACCGGTCGCCACGAGACCGAAAAATGGCTCTCGGCGGGCCATCACGTGGTCCTGGACATCGATTGGCAGGGCGCGCGGCAGGTCAGACGGCTGCTCGGCCCCGAGGCGACGACCACCATTTTCATTCGGCCGCCCTCGCTGGAAGAGCTGGCGCGTCGCCTGCGCGACCGGGGTCAGGATTCGGATGAATCCATTGCCCACCGCCTGTCGGAAGCGGAGAAGGACATCAGCCACGCCGACGAATACGATCACGTGGTGGTCAACGACGACTTCGACCGCGCGGTCGAGGCCCTGCTGCAGCTTTTCCGGCAGCCACAGCTGGAAAACACGGGGCATCTGGCCTAGACTACGCGGCCCGATTGGCCCGCCGGCGCCTGCATCACGGCCCGGCCCTCCACGAACCCAAGGTTTTATTCATGGCACGAGTCACCGTTGAAGACTGTCTGTCCCGGCTCGGTAATCAGTTCGAACTGACGCTGGTTGCCTCCAAGCGCGCGCGGCAGCTGGCGCGCGGCGCCAACGCCCACCTGGCCTGGGAAGACGACAAGACCACCGTGATGGCGCTGCGCGAAATAGCTGATGGCCATGTAGGCACGGAAGTGCTGGACGAAATCGACCTGCCGCCGGTGCCCACCGGCCGCGAGGCGCCGCCGCTGCCGGACGTGGATGAAGACGAGTCGGCAGACGCCAAGGCCAAGCCGGCGAAGGATGAGGAATAGCCCCATCCGGGCGCATCCTGCGCATTGAACACGAAAGGCGGTCAGCGATGACCGCCTTTTTTATGGTCTGCGGTTTTTGTCGGGCGGCCTGCTGACGGGCGGGGCATTCCGCAGTACTCTGAACGCATGGTCATGTCTCCCATCAACCGGATCAGTACCGCACTGCGTACGCAGAAGGTGTCGCGCGCCTACGGCATCGAAACACTGACCAAGCTGCTCCGGGGATACCTGGCCGAAGTGCAGATCGAGGCGGTGCGCGAAGCCTATGCCTACGGCGAACGGCTGCATCGCGGCCAGACGCGGAAGACGGGCGAGCCGTACATCTTCCATCCGCTCGCGGTGGCGCGGATTCTTGCCGAAATGGGCATGGATCACACCACGCTCATCGCCGCGATTCTGCACGACGTGATCGAGGACACGGATACGGCCCGTGAAGAGATCGCGGAGAAATTCGGCGAGGAAGTGGCGCATCTGGTCGAGGGGGTAAGCAAGCTCGACAAGGCCCAGTTCCAGTCCAAGGACGAGGCCCAGGCCGAAAACTTTCGCAAGCTCATGCTCGCCATGACGCGCGACATCCGCGTGATCCTGGTCAAGCTCGCCGACCGTCTGCACAACATGCGTACGCTCGAGGGCAAGGCGCCGCCCGCGCGGCGCCGGGTGGCGCGGGAAACGCTGGAAATCTACGCGCCCATGGCCCGCCGGCTGGGGCTCAACCTGCTGCGTCAGGAACTCGAGGATCTGGGTTTTCAGGCGCTCTACCCGAAGCGTTATGACGTCATCCGGCGCGCCAGCCGGGCGGTGTCGGGTGATCGCAAGAACCTGATCCGCACCATCGAGGAAACGCTGTCCCAGGGGCTGGCCGCCGAGGGTATAGACGCCACCGTGGATGGTCGTCGCAAGAACCTGTACAGCATTTACCGCAAGATGCGGCAGAAGCATCGGCGCTTTCTCGACGTGTTCGACCTGTACGGTTTTCGCGTGATCGTCGATACCGTGGACGAGTGCTACCGCGGTCTGGGCATCATCCATCATCTGTACAGGCCCATTTCCGAGCAGTTCAACGACTTCATCGCCAACCCGAAAATCAACGGCTACCAGTCGCTGCACACCACGGTGATCGCCAAGGGCGGCGTGAAGTTCGAGGTGCAGATTCGCACCCGTGACATGCATCAGATTGCCCAGAGCGGCATTGCCGCCCACTGGCAGTACAAGCTGGAAGAAAACAGCAACCGGTTTTCCCACGTGGAAACCCACGAGTGGCTGGATCGCTTCATGGAAATGCACAGCG
The DNA here is from genome assembly GCA_002683405.1 of Salinisphaeraceae bacterium. Taxonomy (GTDB): domain Bacteria; phylum Pseudomonadota; class Gammaproteobacteria; order Nevskiales; family Salinisphaeraceae. Next base: position 18,012 of record NYTH01000043.1, read on the forward strand.
GGGAAGGCGATTCGCTCACGCTGCTCAACAACATGCGGCTGGACCTGTTTCCCGAAGAGGTCTACGTCTTCACCCCCAAGGGATCAATCATCCGCCTGCCCAAGGGCGCCACCTGCGTGGATTTTGCCTACGCGGTTCATACCGAGCTGGGCAACCACTGCGTCGCCGCGCGAGTGGACGGGCAACTGGCACCGCTGAACAGCCAGCTCGAGTCCGGACAGCTGATCGAAATCATCTCGGCCCGCCACTCGCGGCCCAACGCCGCATGGCTGAATTTCCTGCGTACCGCCAAGGCTCGGGCCGGCGTGCGCAATTATCTGAAGAGTCAGCGCGCGGATACGGCGGAGCGGTTGGGAGAACGGCTGTTTCACAAGGCTCTGCGTGACATGGGCAGCAGCTGGACCGGTCTGCGTCCGCCGGCCATTGCCGAGGCGCTGGCGACGCTGGGCGAGCCGGACATGCAGTCGCTGCATATCAGCATCGGGCTGGGACAGCGGCTGGCGCCGCTGGTGGCGCGCAACTTTCTGGGCGAGGAAGCCGCACCGCAACCGAAGAAAGGCCGGCGGGGCCGCGGCGAGCCGCTGGCGGTGCAGGGCACCGAAGGCCTGGTGGTTGAGTTCGCCAAATGCTGTCATCCGGTGCCGGGGGACGCCATTCACGGCATCGTCAGCGTGGGCCGTGGTCTCGTCGTCCACCGTTTCGGCTGCAAGTATTCCGCCAAGAAAGCCCGGCCGACCGACCGTGTGGAGCTGTCCTGGGCCGATGAGGTCGGCGGCGAATTTCCGGTGGAGCTGCGCGTGCATGCGCGCAACGACCGGGGCGTGCTGGCGCGGCTGACCTCCAAGCTGTCGGAAGCCGACTGCAACATCGAAAGCGTCAACTTTCCCGATCATCTGGCCGCCGTGGCCGCCATTCGATTCCTGATTACGGTCAAGGACCGGCAGCATCTGGCCCGGGTGGTGCAGCGGGTCCGGCGCATGGCGGCTGTCGAGCGCGTCGCCCGCGGCTGATGCCGGCCGGTGGATGGCCGCTGCAGTGGGCAATGGCGGCGCCGCTGCTGCTTTTCGCGGCGGCCTCGCCAGCCGAGCAATCCGTCGTGATGCCGGACCTCGCCCAGCGGCTGGAGAGCCATGTGCGCACGCTGACGAGCATTCAGCCGCCGCGTAATTTTGCCCACCCCGCGGGTCTGGAAAAAGCGGCAACCTACATCGAATCGGAACTTCAGGCAGTAGGGTGGCCGGTGGCATCGCAGCCCTACGCGGTGAACGGCAACCGTTACCGGAATCTGCGCGCGCTGCGCGGCCCGGCAGGTGCCGAGCGTGTGGTGGTCGGCGCGCACTACGACGTACACGGTGACCTGCCTGGCGCGGACGACAACGCCAGCGCGGTCGCGATCATGCTGGAAGTTGCCCGCGAGCTGGGCGACTTCGAGCCGGCGCTCGGTCTGGAGCTGGTGGCCTTCACGCTGGAAGAGCATCCGGCTTTCTCGATGGGCGTCATGGGGTCGGGCGTGCACGCGGCATCGCTGCGCGAGCAGGGTGTGGAACTGCGCCTGATGCTCGCGCTCGAAATGCTGGGCTATTACGTGGACACACCCGGCTCGCAGCGGTTTCCGCTACCGGGTCTGTCCTGGTGGTATCCGGATCGCGGTAATTTCGTGGCGCTGATCGGTCGTTTCGCGGAGTTCTTCTCGCTGCGCAAGGTCGCCGGTGCGATGCGCAAAACCGGCGGTGTGCCGGTGCATTATCTGGCCAGCCCGGTGGCGTTTGACGGCATTTCTCGCTCGGACCACCGCAACTACTGGGAGGCCGGCTACCCTGCCATCATGGTCACGGATTCGGCGTTCTACCGGAATCCCCATTACCATCAGCCCACCGACACCGCCGACACACTGGATTATCGGCGCATGGCGCAACTCGTGCCGCAGATCGCGGCGGCCGTGCGTGCCCTTTGCCGGCCGGAGTAACGGCGCTGTATCAACCAACCGGGGACCGATCATGAGCAGGGATATCGTTTATACGGACGCGGCGCCGCAGGCGATTGGCGCCTATTCGCAGGCCGTGTGCTGCGGCAACATGCTGTACGTGTCCGGCCAGATCCCCCTGGACCCGGCTACCCAGGCGCTGGTGGAGGGTGATATCCACGCGCAGGTGCAGCGTGTGTTCGCCAATCTGGGGGCCATCGTCGAGGCGGCAGGGGCTACGTTCGACGATGTCGTCAAGCTGCACATCTACCTCACCGACATGAGCGATTTTCCCGTGGTGAACGAGGTCATGCAGGCCCTGTTCAGTGAGCCGTTTCCCGCCCGCGCGGCGGTGGGCGTGGCCGCTTTGCCCAAGGGCGCGCGCGTGGAAGCCGACGCCATCGTTCATCTGGGCTGACCGGCTGGCAGGCCCGTGAACGCCGGTGACAGCGTCACCCGGATGCGCGGTGTGGGCGCTGGCGTGGCGGCGCGGCTGGAGAAGCTCGGCATCCGGCGGATACAGGATCTACTGCTGCATCGGCCCAATCGGTACGAGGATCGCACGCGCCTGTGGCCGCTGGCCGCGCTGCGCCCTGGCAGCCGGGCGCTGGTGCTCGCGCAGATCGACCACGTGGAGCTGCGCTACGGACGCCGCCGCAGCCTGATTGTCAGCGTCAGCGACGCAGGCAGCCGGATGACGCTGCGCTTTTTCCACTTCTCCGATACCCAGATGCAGCGCATGCAGACCGGCGCGTGGATTCGTGCGTTCGGCGAAGTCCGGGCCGGGCCGACCTCGCTGGAGATCGTGCATCCCGACTATCAGGTGTTTGATCGTAGAGCGGAGGGCGAACAGCTTGAACCAAGCCTCACGCCGGTCTATCCCGTGACCAAGGGGGTGACGCAGAATCGCGTGCGCAATCTTGCCCGCGCCGCCGTGGCCGAACTGGAGCGGCCGGAATTCTTTCCGGAGCTGCTGCCGGGCGCGCTGCTTGGCGGGCTGCCGGGCATTGCGCTGGCCGAGGCCCTGCGCACGATTCATCATCCCGGGCCGGATGATGATCTGGCCGCGCTGACCGAAGGGCGCCATCCGGCCGTGCAGCGGCTGGCGCTCGAGGAACTGCTGGCGCAGCAACTGGGTCTGCGTCTGCGGCGCAATCGGGCGCAGGCGGCCCCTGCGCCCGCGATCAACCCCGATTCCGGCCTGCTGGCCGGCTTCATCCGCGCCCTGGGCTTCGAGCCCACGACGGCGCAGCATCGCGTGATCGACGAGATTCTGGGGGACCTTCGGCACGACAGTCCCATGCTGCGGCTGGTCCAGGGCGACGTGGGGTCCGGCAAGACGGTCGTGGCCGCCGCCGCCGCCGCGGCCTGCGTGGCGGCCGGCTATCAGGCCGCCTTCATGGCGCCCACGGAATTGCTGGCGGAGCAGCACCACCGCAATCTGGCGCAGTGGCTCGAACCGCTGGGCTTGCGGGTGCGGCTGCTTACCGGCAGCCTGAAAACCCGCGAACGCGCGCCGGAACTCGAGGCGCTGGGTCGCGGCGAGGCGGGTCTGGTGGTCGGCACGCACGCCTTGTTCCAGAAGCAGGTCAGCCTGCCGCGGCTGGGCTTGACCATCATCGACGAACAGCACCGCTTTGGCGTGCATCAACGCCTGGCGCTACGCGACAAGGCAGGGGACAGCGCAGGGGCCATTCCGGCCATGCCTCATCAGCTGATCATGACCGCCACCCCCATTCCCCGCACGCTGGCCATGAGCGCCTATGCAGACCTGGACACATCCGTGATCGACGAACTACCGCCCGGCCGGCAGCCGGTGACCACGGTGGCCATCAGCAATGCCAGGCGGGCGCAGGTGCTCGAGCGCGTGGCCGCCGCCTGCCAGGCGGGGCGTCAGGCCTACTGGGTCTGCACGCTTATCGAGGAATCCGAGGCGCTGCAGTGTCAGGCCGCGGAGGTCACTGCCGAAATGCTCGCCACGGAGCTCTCCGGTCTGCAGGTCGGCCTGGTTCACGGGCGCATGGATGCCCGGGCCAAGACACGCGGGCTGACGGCGTTTCGCGACGGGCGGATCGATTTGCTCGTGGCGACCACCGTCATTGAAGTCGGCGTGGATGTGCCCAACGCCTCGCTCATGGTTATCGAGAATGCCGAGCGCCTGGGGCTGGCGCAGCTGCATCAGTTGCGCGGACGCGTGGGTCGCGGGGCCGAGCAGAGCCATTGCGTGCTGCTGTTTCAGCCCCCGCTGGGCGAGGTCGCCCGGGCACGGCTGGAGGCGCTGCGGCAGAGCAACGATGGCTTCGAGATCGCGCGCAGGGATCTGGAGCTGCGCGGCCCCGGCGAGGTCCTGGGAACACGGCAAACCGGCGCCATGGAATTCCGCGTGGCCGACCTGGTGCGCGACGCCGACCTGCTGGGCGCGGCTCAGTCCGGCGCCGATCGATTGTTGGCCGAGCACCCCGACCGGGTCGATCCGCTGCTGGACAGATGGGTGCACGATGCGCAACGTTATGCCGACGTATGAGGCGCCGCGCCGGCGTTGAATGATCCCCGCTGCCACAAGGAACAGGCCATGTTGAGAGGATACGCCAAGCAGCTGACATCGCCGGCCCGGCGGCTGCGCAATCTGCTTCAGTTCCAGCTGGAACGCATGATTCTGCGCGGCGCATCGTCGCGACTGGCCGTGATCGCCGCCATCATTGGTCTGGTGTCGCTGGTCGGCGGGCTGATGGCCTTCAGCGTCACGGGCGGTTACGAGGATCGCGGCAGTGCCGTCTGGTGGGCCTTTCTGCGCCTGACCGACCCGGGCTATCTGGGGGACGACGAGGGTCTGTGGCTGCGGGTGATTTCCACCATCGTCACCGTGCTGGGCTACGTGCTTTTCATGGGTTCGCTGATCGCGATCATGACGCAGTGGCTGCAGCAGACCCTGGAACGGCTGGAGCAGGGGCTGACCCCCATTGCCGAAAACGACCACATTCTCATTCTTGGCTGGACCAGCCGCACCGTGCCGCTGGTGGAGCAACTGCTGCGCAGCGAGGGCCGCCTGAAGCGCCTGACCGAGCGATTGGGCCGGCGCCGACTGCGTGTGGTCATTCTGGCCGAGCGCGTGACCAACGCCCATTTTCAGGAGCTCAAGGATCAGCTGGGCGATCTGTGGAACCCCAATCGCATTCTGCTGCGCTCGGGTAACCCGCTGCGGGTCGAGCACCTGCAGCGAGTGGATTATCTGCACGCGTCGGTCATCATTCTGCCCGTGAGCGAATTCATCGGGGCCAGCAGCCCGGACGAGCGCACGGTCAAGACGCTGCTCACCTCATCGCATTCGGCGCAGCTTCCCGAGGGCATGACGATGCCGCTCATGGTCACCGAGCTGTTCGACAGCGAGCATCTGGTGGCCGCGCGCGCCGCCTACCCGGGCCAGGCCGAGATCATCGGGACCGTCCAGCTGATTGCTCGCCTGATTGCGCATACCGCCCGCAACCCCGGCCTGTCGTATGTGTACAACGAGCTGCTGCGTCAGAAGGGCAACGAGATCTATGTACGCGATTTTCCCGAATTTGCCGGCCGTCCGGCCGCCGAACTGGCCGACGCCTTCGACGAGGCCGTGCTGCTCGGTTTTACCCGGCCGTCAACGCGCGAATTCATTCCCCTGTACCGCGCCGACACCGATGACCGTCTGCAGGAGGGCGACCGGCTGGCGCTGATCGCCCGCAGCTTCGAGGCCTGCAGCCCGCGCGAGGATTTTGGCAGCGACAACGGGCTGCCGGCGGCCGGACAGCGACCGCGCAGCGACGAGCCACGCTCGCGGCGGGTGCTCATTCTGGGCTGGAACAACAAGCTGCCTTCGCTGGTCAGCGAATTCGATCAGTACAGCAACGAGACCACGCAGCTCGACATCGTCTCGTTGATTCCTGCCGAGGAGCGCGACCGCATTCTCTATCGGCGCGGCGCCACGCCCAGTCACGTCAGTGTGCGACAGGTCGAAGCCGACTTTGCGTCCTACACGGAGATGCTAGAGGCCAAACCCTGGACCTACGACAACATCATCCTTATTGCCAGCGACTGGCTACCCAGCGCCGAGCAGGCCGATGCCCGCAGCCTGCTGGGCTTTCTGGTGCTGCAGCACGCGCTGGAGGGACACAGCGAGCGGCCCCATCTTTTCGTCGAAGCCATGTCGGAAAGCAACATCGGCTGCTTTTCCAGCGCGGGCGTCGAGGTGGAAGTCAGCCCGGACCTGCAGAGCCACATGCTCACGCAGGTGGCCCTGCGCCGTGATCTGCACTGGGTCTACGAGGAAATCTTCGGTGCCAGCGGCGCCGAAGTGCTGTTCCGCCGAGCGGGGGAAATCGGCCTGGCCGGCCGCGAAATGAGCTTTGCGCTGATCCGCCGGGAAGCGATCAAGACCGGCGATATTGCCCTGGGCGTGCGCCGCGCCGGCGAGGCTGGTGTCACCCTGAACCCGCCGCGCACCAGCTCCTGGCGGCTGGCCGAGAACGATCAGGTGCTGGTGCTGGACGTTTCCTGATCCGCGGCGGCCGGGGCGTCGGCGGGCAGCGGCGCGCCCGGTATGCCGTTGCGAAACCAGACATCGCGCTGCGGGAAGGCAATGGTGATGTCGTGCTCGCGGAACACCCGGTCGATGGCGAAGTTCAGGTCGGATCGCACCACGAAGCGCTGGGCAATCTGGCGGATGAAAACCTTCAGGTCGAAGTTCAGCGAGTTGTCGCCGAAGCTCTGAAAAAAGACCGTGGGGCCCGGCACGTTCGCCTCGCCCTTGCTGACCACCAGCGGGTGTTCATCGGCCACCTGGAGCAGGAGCTGTTTCACCAGGTCTATGTCGCTGCCGTAGGCCACGCCCACGGTATTCGTGATGCGGCCGTAGTGGTCCCGCAGGTTCCAGTTCTGCACGTGGTGCGTCAGCAATTCCGAATTCGGCACGACCACCGTCATGCGATCAAGTGTCTCGATTTCGGTGGAGCGGATACGCACCCGCCGCACGTAGCCCTCGGTACCCGACACCGTGATGTAGTCGCCGGTTCGGATGGGTCGCTCGAACAGCAGAATCAGGCCCGATACGAAATTGTTGACGATCTGCTGCAGGCCGAAACCGATGCCCAGCGATAGCGCACCCGCGATGATCGCGAGATTGGACAGGTCGAATCCGGCGTAGGCCAGCCCGGCCAGACCCGCCAGCACGAAAGTGACGTAGCCGAACAGCGTGGCCACGGTCTCCCGCGTGTAGGCTTCCAGCGGCGTGCGCAGCAGCCATTTGTGCTCGAGACGGCCGGCCAGCCAGCGTGTGAATATGACCAGCGCGGCAAACAGCAGAATGCCCAGCATGACCTGGCCTGGGACGATACGAATCTTGTCGCCGATGCCGAATCCGGTCCAGGCGAAACGCGAGGCCAGCGACAGGCTGGTATCCGACAGTCCCCAGAAGGACAGTACCACCAGCGGCAGGGCCGCCCAGAGGGTGATGTGCAGCATGACCGCGATCCACGAGGCCTCGTGCATCTGTTCGCCCTTGTCCATGCCCAGTCGCAGGCGAATCCACTTGGCCCAGGCGAACTGGCCCGACTGCAGGCCGGCCAGAAACCAGGCCAGCACCTTGCTCGCCTGCCAGGTGGCCAGAACGGCCAGCGTGCTGAGTGCGGCGGCCGTGAAATCGAACCGGTAGGCCTCGGGCAGGCCCAATCCATCGCCCAGTGCCAGGCCCCAGAACGCCAGCGCCAGCAGGGCGAGAACAATCCCGAAGGCATCCACGTTCAGGCTGGCAAAGCGAAACGGGCTTCTGGTTTCTGGTTCGGACATGGCTAGACAGCGGCGGGCCGGCTCGAACAACGACAGCCGGCGGGTTCGGCCCATCATAAGCGCTAGCGGCGTCGAGCTACAGCGCGGCCTTCATGCGCGCGCCAGACACCACAGGTCAACGCGCCGGGCCCCGGCACGGCGCAGCGCCGTGGCCGCGGCCCGCGCGGTTTGGGATGTCGTGACCACATCGTCGACCAGCGCCAGATGCCGGCCCGCCACCGCGTCTGGATTGGCTCTGAAGGCGCCTTTCACATTGGCCGCGCGCCGGCGGGCCGGCAGGTCGCTTTGCACCGAGGTAGGCCGGACCCGCACAAGCGCGCTTCGAGTGATCCCGATACCCAGCGTTCCCCCCATGTGCAGCGCCAGTTCCCCGGCCTGGTTGAATCCGCGCGCGGCCTGGCGGCGTGGATGCAGCGGCACCGGGATGAGCCGCTCGGGCAGGTCCGTTTTCTCCGGCAGACTGCGGCAGAACAGCGTACCCAGCAGTTGGCCGCAGGCCAGCCGGGCGTTGAATTTCAGTCCGGTAATCAACTCGCTCACGGGCGACGCATAGCGAAAAGCGGCGTGGGCGGTATCGAAGGGCGGCGCGCGCAGCTGGCAATCCCGGCAGTGCGCGGCATCGGCATGATCCGGCAGCGTCAGGGCGCAGGTCCGGCAGCCGCTGGACTGCCAGGGCAGCTCGCGCCGGCAGGCATCGCAGATTTCCATCTGGCCGGACGCCGGAGCCGCGCAGATCAGGCAGGCGGGCGGCAGCAGCGCGAAATGAGCATTTTTTATCCACTTGTAAACCTGCATGGTGCGGCTCAGGTTGACAACAAGGCTCGGCCCGCCATCATTATGCCCCACTCGACCCATTCACGGCTGACGCCGGACCGCGGAATATACTCATGCAAGTAGACACGAACACACGCCACGACTGGACTGCCGAGCAGGTGGATGCGCTGTTCGACCTGCCGTTCAATGATCTACTGTTCCAGGCGCAGTCGGTGCACCGCGCGCACTTCAATCCCAACGAAGTGCAGCTCTCCACGCTGCTGTCGGTCAAGACGGGCGCCTGTCCGGAGGACTGCGCCTATTGTCCGCAGAGCATTCGCTTCAACACGGGTCTGGAGCGCGAAGCGCTCATGCCGCTGGAGCAGGTGGTGCAGGCGGCGCAGCGAGCGCGAGCGGCCGGCGCCAGCCGCTTCTGCATGGGCGCAGCCTGGCGCAGCCCCAAGGACAAGGACCTGGCCAAGGTTATCGCCATGGTGGAGGCCGTGAAGGCCGAGGGTCTGGAGACCTGCGTCACGCTGGGCATGCTCAAGGAGCGTCAGGCCAAACAGCTCGCCGAGGCCGGGCTGGACTACTACAACCATAACCTGGATACCTCGGAATCCTATTACGAGGAAATCATCACGACCCGCAAGTACGAGGATCGCCTGGAAACGCTGGGCCACGTGCGCAATGCGGGCATGAAGGTCTGCTGCGGGGGGATCGTCGGTATGGGTGAAAAGCCCGAGGATCGTCGTGAACTGCTGCGTACGCTGGCGAATCTGCCCGAGCATCCGCAGAGCGTGCCCATCAATAATCTCGTGCAGGTGCCCGGTACGCCGCTGCACGGCGTCGACCCCATCGATCCGCTCGACTTCGTGCGCACCATTGCGGTCTCCCGCATCATGATGCCGGCGTCCTATGTGCGCCTGTCTGCCGGTCGCGAGGAAATGAGCGAAAGCGTGCAGGCGCTGTGCTTCATGGCCGGGGCCAACAGCATTTTCTACGGCGATCAGCTGCTGACGACCGGCAATCCGGCCCACATGAAGGATCTCGAACTGTTCGAAAAGCTCGGCCTGAAGCCCGAGCAGACGCCCAAGTACAGCCCGCACGTCAGCGCCGAAACGCCGGCCGAGCAGCCGGCGGCGGCCTGCGCGCCGCAGCAGGATCGTCGCGTCGCGCAGGATCGCGCCTGAGCATCGCCGTGCCCGGCGACCTGCAGGCCGAACTTCAGAGCCGGCTGGCGGATATCGAGGCCGCGTCTCTCTATCGCCGCCGATATGTACAGGCGCGGGGGCACGGCCCGGTGGTGGAGTCCGACGGTCGCCGGTATCTGAACTTCTGCAGCAACGATTATCTGGGGCTGGCCGAGCATCCCGATCTGCAGCGCGCGATGGCCGAGTCGGCCCGACGGCACGGCAGCGGCAGCGGGGCCTCGCAGTTGATCAGCGGACACAACCGCGAACACGCGGCGCTGGAGGAGGCGATTGCCGACTTCCTGGGCTGTGATCGCGCGCTTTACTTCTCCACCGGTTATGCCGCGAACGTGGGCACGCTGGACGCCCTGATGGGCCGGGGTGACAGCATCGTGGCGGACGCGCTCAACCACGCCTCGCTCATCGATGGCGCGCGGCTGAGCGGCGCGGCGAAGCTGATTTTCCCACACGCCGATCTGGCCGCGGCGCAAACGCAGTTGCGCGAAGCGAGCGGCGCGGGCAATCGCCTGCTGCTCAGCGACTCCGTGTTTTCCATGGACGGTGATCGAGCCGACCTGGCCGGTCTGGCCGGCCTGGCTGCGCGCCACCACGCCTGGACGATGGTGGACGACGCGCACGGCTTTGGCGTGCTCGGCGACGGTCGCGGTGCCTTTACCGGCATGCGGCCGGGCCAGTGCCTCGACACGCCGGCGCCCTGGCCGGACGTCTACGTGGCGACCCTGGGCAAGGCCGCCGGCGCGGCGGGGGCGTTCGTTGCCGGCAGTCACGCCCTGATCGAATACCTGATTCAGCGGGCCCGGAGCTATGTGTTCTCGACCGCACCGCCGCCCCCGGTTGCGGCGGCGGCCCGCGCCGGGCTGGCGCTGCTTCGACAGGAACACTGGCGCCGGGACAGGCTTCGCGGCCATATCGAGCGTTTCCGGGCTGGCGCCCGGGCAATGGGGCTGCCGCTAGTGGAATCGCAAACACCCATCCAGCCGCTGCTGCTGGGCGCGCCGGATACGGCCCTTGCCCTGAGCGATTCGCTCCGGCGGCAGGGCGTGCTCGTCTCGGCCATTCGGCCACCGACGGTACCGCCCGGCACATCGCGGCTGCGGATCACGCTGACGGCGGGGCATGACGAGGACCAGATCGACCGGCTGCTTGACGTGCTCGACGTAGCCCGCCAGCCGGGCCTGCGGCGGGCCGTCTAGTGTGGCGCACTACACTAGCCGCTGCGATCTAGCAGCTGCCGGCAGAACGTGGCCAGCGGACGGCTGTCGGCCGTCAGATCGCCCAGGGCCCGCAGGGCCCGCTCATGTAATTGTTCGCAGTAGGCTGCGGTCTCGGCCAGGCCCAGCAGCGCGGGATAGGTGGTCTTGCCCTGTCGCAGATCGCTGCCTTGCGGCTTGCCGGTAGCCTCCGGCCCAGAGGTGATGTCGAGCAGGTCGTCACGGACCTGGAAGGCCAGGCCGAGGTGGTCCGCGAACCGGGTCAGTGCGTGTCGGGCGCCGGCACACAGATCAGGTGCGGCATCGGCCGCGAGCAGCACGCTGGCCTGCAGCAGGCAGCCGGTCTTCAGCCGGTGTATCTGCTCGAGCGCGGGCTGCCCTACGGACTGGCCTTCGGCGGCCATATCGAGCACCTGTCCGGCCACCATGCCGTTCGGGCCCGCGGCTCGCGCCAGCCTGCGGACCTGCGCCAGCCGGATATCCGGGGCGAGCCCCGCATGGTCGGTGAGTGTTTCGAAGGCCAGTGTCAGCAGGGCGTCGCCAACCAGAATGGCCGTGGCCTCGTCGTAGGCCCGATGAGTGCTGGGCTTGCCGCGCCGCAAGTCGTCGTCATCCATCGCCGGCAGATCGTCGTGGACCAGCGAATAGGCGTGCAACATTTCCACCGCGCAGGCGGCCGGCAGCAGGCTGTCCCGCGGCAGGCCGAGCGTGTCTCCGGTGAGAAGCAGCAGCCGCGCGCGCACGCGCTTGCCGCCGCCGAGCAGGGCGTAGCCCATGGCCTCGCGCAGACGGTCGGGGCGCGCGTCGGCGCGGTCAAGCGCCTCGGCCAGCGCGGTCTCGACAGTTGCGACCAGGGGATCGGTCGCGGTGGCGGAATCGCTCATGCCCGGCATCGGCCCGATGCTTCAGTCAAACAGCGCCTGCACCTGGGGCCAGTGGTCCCGCCGGATACGCGGCCATTCCAGCTTCAGCCAGGGCGTGTAGGCGTCGGGATGGTCTTTCAGTTCACGATCCAGCACGGCGGGCGCGATGCTTCGGCAGGCCGCCACCTCGTGCACGTTCACGCGGACCGGCGCATCGCTGCGGGCGGCGTAGATGGTGCATAGCTCGTGCTCGCTGCCCGCGTCCCGGTAGCGGGCCTGGTATTCGAAACGGAAGAGATAGGTCAGATTGGGAGAAACGCCGAGTTCCTCGTCGATACGACGCTGTGCCGCCTCCAGGTCCTGCTCGCCGCGGCGGGGATGGCTGCAGCAGCTGTTGGACCAGAACAGGGGCCAGAGCCGTTTTTCGGCGCTGCGCTGCTGCAGCAGCAGCTCGCCGCGGCCGTTGAACAGGAAGATGGAAAACGCGCGATGCAGCTTGCCCGGCCCGTCATGCGCCGCCTGCTTGCTTTCGAAACCCAGCACACGGTCGTCCGGGTCAACCAGAATGAGGGATTCGTCGTCGAAAGAGACGACCCGGCTGCGGGCAGGATTGGACTGCGAATCCCCGGTCACTGCTTACCTGATCTCCGTGATGAAGGTGTCATAGCCGGCCTTGCGCATGGCGAGCGCGATATCGCTGGTGCGGTTTTCCCGGGCGATGGCAATCATGGCGCCGCCGCCGCCGCCGCCGGTCAGCTTGGCACCCAGTGCGCCGTTTTCGCGGGCGATCTGCACCAGCTCCTCGATCTCCCAGCTCGATACCTGCAGCGCGTTGAGCAGGCCGTGATCGATGTTCATCAGCTCGCCCAGCTCCTCGATCCGCCCGGCCTGCATGGCGTCGATGCCGGCCAGCGCGAGTTCATCGATCTGCGTGAATATTCTCTCGTAGCGCTCGGGGCTGGCTTCCCACGCCCTGCGCACGTTGCTGACCGTCTTGGCGGTGAGTGTACGCACCCCGGACAGCCCGATCACCACCGGTATCGGCTCGGGGGCGTGAATCTCGCGAATATCCGGCGCCTGACTGTCTTCGCCCTTGCGAAACACGATGGGTCGGCCGAACGTGGCCAGGGTGTTGTCGATACCCGAAGGCGTGCCGTGAGCAATCTTCTCGCATTCGTAGGCAATGCGGCAGATTTCGTCGTTTGACGGGGACAGGCCGCAGCACTCGGCGACCGCCCGCGTGACCGCCACGGCCAGCGCCGCCGAGGCGCCCAGGCCGACGGCGCGCGGCACGTGGGGGAAAACCTCCACGCGCAGCCGGTCGCCGGACACGCCAAGTTCGCGGAAGATCAGGTTGAGCGACTGGTGCAGGGCATTGTCCGACTGCTGCGGCTCGTGCAGCGCCATTTCCACGCCCCAGCGCGGGATGATCAACCGCGAGCCATCCGCCGTTTTCACGGCTTCGGCGCGAATGTTCAGCGGGATCGGCGCGGCGATGGCGTGCCGGCCATACACCACCGAATGCTCGCCCAGCAGAATGATCTTGCCGTAGCCGAAACTGCCGCGCGTGTCCTCGTGGCGAACCGGGGCGGGGGCCTGGTCGGCGGCCTCGGCGTCGGCGCCGAGCTTGCCGGCGATTTCCTTGGCTCGCCAGACCTTGATATCGCCGCCCGCGATGAGCTCTTCAACGACCTGCTCGAAGCGGCTTTCCTCCACACCGGCGGCAATGGCCACGCTGCGGGCGTGCAGGCTCATGTGGCCGCGCTGGATGCCTTCGGTGGACAGGGCGCGGATGGCGGCAAAATTCTGCGCCAGGCCGACGGCGCACATTACTTCAGCCAGTTCGGCTGCCGATTCGATGCCCAGCAGCCGATGGGCGATGATCACGGCCTGGTTGGATTCCACCTGGCCGCCCACCGTGCCCACCTTGAGCGGCATCTCCAGTTCGCCTACCAGGTCGCCGTCGTCGTTCTTGAACCAGCGGGTCAACGAACTGTACTGACCGGTGCGGGCGGCGTAGGCGTGCGCCGCGGATTCGATGGCGCGCCAGTCGTTGCCGGTGGCGATAGCCACGGCATCGATGCCGTTCATGATGCCCTTGTTGTGGGTGGCGGCGCGGTAGGGATCCGCCGCGGCGAACTCGGTGGCCAGAATGACGCCGTCCCGCACCTGCTCTCCCGAGTAGTCGCCGCTGGCCAGCACGTTCACCGGGAACGTGGCGCGCGCGCGAACCATGGCGCGATCGGTCAGGTTCGACAGGATGCGCAGAAAGACCTGGCCGTTGGTGATCTTCTCCACCAACGGCGCGACGCCTTCGCACATGGTGTTCACGAGGTTGGCGCCCATGGCGTCGCGGGTATCCACGATCAGGTGAACCACCAGCATTTCGGTGCCGGTGGCGCTGCCGTGCACGATGCGCACCTCGACATCCTTGGCGCCGCCACCACGGGCCACCATTTTTGGATGCAGACTGTTGGCCAGATTGAGAATTTCTTCCTTCCGCTGGAGCAACTGCTGCTGCAGCTTCGCCGCGTGGCTGATCCCCACCACCTGAATCTGGCCGATCAGCATGGGCGGCTCGGCAATGCTCTCGAAGCCGCCGGCACTGCGGGCAAGTTTGGCGATCGAGCTGACCGCGGCAATGATGGACGGCTCCTCGACCACCATGGGGACCAGGTATTCGCGGCCGTTTACCAGGAAGTTCAGCCCCAGACCCATGGGCAGCGAGAACGCACCGATGACGTTCTCCACCAGCCGGTCGGCCTTGGCGGCGTCCAGCAGGTGCTTGCCGTCCATGAGCATGTGGTATTCGGCTTCGTTGATGACCTCGCGCTCGTACAGCACCCGCAGGCGGTTGGCCACGGAAAACTTGTAGAACTGCGGGATTCTGGAACGGCTCATGTGGTGTCAGACCTCTTGCTGGCGCGTCATCGCGTGAATGCGCGCCGGCCGTATTTTAACAGCGCCAGCGCGATGATCTGCTGCGGATAACCCCGAGTTCAGTCCGGCGCGGCGCCGCGGGCATGCAGGGACAGCGCCAGCGGCGCGGCACCCTCGGCGCGCAGCGACGCCATGATACGCCGATTCATGTTGCGCCGCAGCATGAAAATCAGGCCGACATCACCGCCGCCCGCGCCGGAGGGTTTGTAGGCGCCACCGTGCGCTCGCGCGAGCTGCCGCAGGGCCGCATCGCGCGGGCCGGCGATCGGCAGGTCGGCGTCACGGCCGAGTTGTGCCATGCCCTCGCCGTACGCGTCGGCCAGCCCGATCAGGGCGACGGCATCCGCCGCGCGCCAGGCGGCGACGGCCTGCTCAGCAAACTTCACCAGCTCGGCCAGCCGGTGCGCCACCGCGGGGGCCTTAGCGCGCCTGTAATTCAGGCTGGCAAGCAGGTCGCCGGTCGAAGCGGGCGCCCCGGCGCGGACGCACAGCACCATCAGCGCGTCGAGCGGAGCGAGCGGCTCGGGCGGCCGGTTCTGGCCGAAATCCAGCGTGCCGCCCCACAGTGCGGCCGCCACGTCACCGCCGCTGCCCCGGCCGGACTGGGCCCTCCGGTGGGCCGCAAGCGCACAGTCGAAACGCGCGCCGGGCGTCATGTCGATGTCCGCCGCAGCGAGCAAGGCGGTCAGCAGCGCGCCGGTCAGCGCGGCGCTGGAGCCCAGCCCCAGCTTCCCGGCGTCGTCATGGAAGGCCTGCGTGCTGACGATCAGATGCTGTGGTCGGGCCGGCAATATGCCCCGCTCGGCCATGACGTCCAGCAGCGACTGCACGAAGATCAGGCGGGTATCGGGGGCGGGCTGCTGCGGCCAAAGCGGCACGTGCTCCAGCGCCAGATCAGCGGCGCTGATTGACCAGCCCGACGGGGACGGTTGGCAGTGCGCCAAAGCCCGGCGATCCACCGCCGTAACGATGGCGGATGCGCCCTCCAGCACGGCGTACTCGCCGAACAGAAACAGCTTGCCGGGCGCGCTGGCGCAGGCCTGCTCCGGCATCAGTCGAGCAGCCGGGCCGCCGGGCCGAGACCGCTCAGACGCACCTCGCGCACGCCGGGAACCGAGTCGAGACAGGCCTGCACCGCCGCCGTATCGCCCGCGCGGTGCAGCACCTTGATCTGCGGCCCGGCGTCAATGGTGCAGTAGGCTTCGGTGCCCTGTCCGCGCAGCTCGCGAACGGCGTGCAGCGCGGCGAGCGTGGCCGGCTGCCAGTAGATCAGCCCGGGCGGGGTTGCCAGCATGAGTCCGTGCATCTTCAGGCAGCTGTGTTCGGTCAGTTCGCCCAGCCGCGTGAAGTCGCGCTGGGCCACCGCCGCAAGCGCATGCGTCAGGTCGGTCGATGCGCTCTCGACCCAGGCGCTGTAATAGGGCGCGCGGCCGGCGCTGTCGCGCATGCCGTCGGTGGAGCCGGTTTTCTTGGCGGCGGTATCGACTATGCCGATGGCCATCTGCAGCGGCCACGGCTGCGGTGGGTCGACCGGTTCGGCAAAGGCATCGAGCCCGTCGTCGCGGTCTCCGCGGTGCATGTGAACGAAGCCGCCGAAGATCGAGCGCGCCGCGGAGCCGGATCCCTGACGGGCCAGGACGCTGAGTTCGCGGAGTGAGAGCGCCAGCCCGGCGGCGTGGCTGGCGGCCAGCGCGAGCGCGGCAAATCCGGAGGCCGACGAAGCCAGACCGGCGGCGGTGGGGAAGTTGTTGCGCGTGTGAATGCGGGCCCGCGTGGAGAGACCGGCACGTCTGCGCACCTCGTCCAGAAATTGGACGAACCTGTCGGGCGCCACCTGTTCGGCTGCGTCATTCAGCGCAAGCCGATCCTGCGCCAGCGCCGGGTCGAAGTGCACGTGGGTGTCGGTGAAAAGCGCGTCCAGCGTGATCGATAGCGATCCGACTGCCGGCAGATTCAGCGATGCCTCACGCTTGCCCCAGTACTTGATGAGCGCGATGTTGCTGTGCGCCCTGGCACGTGCGGCCCGTGGGTCAGCCAAACCGGCCTCCGGCGGTCAGTGGAAACGCCGGGATGCTAGCGGCTGACGCGAAGCAGCGCCAGCACCTTGGCTGGCTACTGGTAGCGATCCAGGTTCTGCAGCGTATCGCTCCAGCTGTCCATCGCGTCCAGCCCCAGGCTGATGTCGATATTCTCCAGCCCGTTGCCCAGGCTGTGCTCCAGATCGAACGCGCCGTTCTGATCGGATGGACAGCCGGTGGGCGCCACTTCCAGCTGCGACCAGCTTTCGAAGTCGATTTCCTCGACCGTGCCGTCGTAATACTGGATTTCTATGGCCTGATGCGACAGGTCCATGGCGACCACTTCAAAACTCTGGCCGTCTTCGCCGACGTACCAGCCGCCGATCTCGATATCTCTTAACAGGTAACCCATGCTATCCCTCCGTTAAAGGTCAGTTGCATGTCCTCTTCCCTGCCGTTGCAACAGCTATATGCCTGTTATCGACCGGTTTCAAGACCTGTTTTAGTTTGACGCCCTGTCAGTTGCGCGAAAGCCCGCGCAGCAGTCGATTCCGTTCGACCGACTGCGGGGCAACTATCGTGAAGAGCGGCCGATTCCGGGCGAGCCGCGCCCGGCAGACGCGGGTCAGGAGGCTGCTGAAATGCTAAGCATTTTGGCAGCTTCCGCGCAGTACAAGGACGTACCGCCAAAACCAGGCACGCCAAGTGCCTGATTTTGGGAGCAAGAGAAAACCGCGTTTTCGCGCAGCGACACTGAAAAGAGCCAGGATGGCTGCTTTTCAGCAATCTCTCAGGGCGCCGGGTTGGGCTGCTGCTGGTGGATCGCGTCGATGCGTTCGAGCAGCGCCTCGGGCAGGCGAATATCGGCGCTGGCCATGTTCTCATCGAGCTGCTCGAGCGTCGTGGCGCCTATGATGTTGCTGGTCACGAAGCTGCGGGAGGTCACGAAGGCCAGCGCCATCTGGGCTGGCGAGAGGCCGAATTCCTGCGCCAGCTCCACGTAGGCGCGGGTAGCCACCTCCGCTTCGGGCTTGGAGTAGCGGTCAAAGCGTTTCCACAACGTCAGGCGCGCGCCTTCCGGTTGTTGCCCGCCCAGGTATTTGCCGCTAAGCACGCCAAACGCCATCGGGGAATAGGCCAGCAGACCCACCTGCTCGCGCTCGGCGAATTCGGCCAGACCCACTTCGAAGCTACGGTTGATCAGCGAATAGGGGTTCTGGATGGACGCGATACGCGGCAGCCCGTGCTGCTCGGCCGCTCGCAGATACTGCATGACGCCCCAGGGCGTTTCGTTGGACACGCCCACGTGTCGTACCTTGCCGGCCGTGACCAGCTCGCCGAGCGCCGACAGCGTTTCGGCAATATCGATTTCGTCGTCATGCGGCTGATGGGTATAGCCCAGCGCGCCGAAGGTGTTCGTCTTCCGGTCCGGCCAGTGCACCTGATACAGGTCGAGATAGTCGGTCTGCAGCCGCCGCAGGCTGGCGTCCACGGCCTGATGTATCTGGGCGCGGGACAGCCGGGTGGGCTCGGCCGGGTCGCGCGTCCACTCCATCTGGCTGCGGCCGGTCACTTTCGAGGCCAGGATGATGTCGTCACGGCGACCGCTGCGCGCGAGCCAGCTGCCGATGTACTGCTCCGTACGTCCCTGCGTGTCGGCCTTGGGCGGCACGGGATACATTTCCGCGGCATCCAGGAAATTGATGCCGGCAGCCAGCGCGCGGTCGATCTGCTCGTGCGCATGGGCTTCGCTGTTCTGGTCGCCAAAGGTCATGGTGCCCAGGCACAGGGCGCTGACCTTCAGACCGGTCTGTCCGAGTGGGCGGTATTCCATCAGTCTTCAATCCTGTAGTCGGTTCGGCGCCGGCGTTTCGGCGGCCCCTTGGGTCGTTGTTCCAGAATGGTTTCGATGATCGGCATGATGATGATCTCGATGGCCATGCGCATCTTCGTGCCGGGCACGACCAGCGTGTTCGGCCGCGACATGAAGGAGCCGTTGATCATCGTCAGCAGGTAGGGAAAGTCCACCGGCCATTCCCGGGGATTGCGAAAGCGGATCACCACCATGGATTCGTCCGCTCCGGGCACGTCCCGAGCGACAAAGGGGTTGGAGGTATCCACCAGCGGAATACGCTGGAAATTGATGTCGGTGCGCGAGAACTGGGGGGTGATGTAGCGCACGTAGTCCGGCATGCGCCGCAGGATCACGCGGGCCACATCTTCCGGCTCGTAGCCGCGCACGTCGGTATCGCGGCGAATTTTCTGAATCCACTCCAGGTTGATGGTCGGCACCACGCCTACCATCAGGTCGACATGCTGGGCCACGTTGATCTGGTCGGTAACCACGCCGCCGTGCAGGCCCTCGTACATGAGCAGGTCCGTATCGGCCGGCAGGGCCTCCCAGGGCGTGAAGGTGCCCGGTTCCTGGCCGAATTCGGCGGCCTCGATCTCGTCGTGCAGATAGCGCCGGCTCATGCCGCTGCCGTTTTCCCCGTATTCGGAAAACAGGGTTTCCAGCTTGTCCAGATGATTGGCGCCGGGGCCGAAATGCGAAAAGTTCTCGCCGCGTATAGTCGCCTTCTGGACAGCTTCGGCCATCTGGCTGCGCTCGTAAGCGTGGAAGGCATCGCCATCGATCATGGCGGCCTTGAGGCGAAGGCGGAAGAAGATGTGCTCGAACGCGACCCGCGCGGTGGACGTACCCGCGCCGGATGAACCGGTCACCGCGATAATGGGGTGGTTCAGCGACATGACTGATGGAACTCCCGGGCGTGTGCAGATATGGCCGGAACCGGCCAGCAGAGCAGCGAGCGTCATAGTCAACACTACCGACCACCCGTTGGGCAAGGTCGGACGAGCGCACCTCGGTCAGTCTCGCCGGCGGTAGGCGAGGTCGTGCACGGCGTGACCCCGCCGCAGGCCGCGGCTTTCGAATCGCGTACCCGGGCGCGGGGGCCGGGTCACCCAGCCGTCGCGGTCGCCGATATTGTCGAAGGCGGGGTGATCGTCCAGCACTTCGCGCATCCATTCGGCGTATTGCACCCAGTCGGTTGCCAGACGCCACAGGCCGCCCGGCTTGAGTACGCGCGCCACGCGGTCGGCAAAGGCCGTCTGCACGAGGCGGCGCTTGTGGTGTTTTTTCTTGGGCCAGGGGTCCGGGAAGTACAGCAGCAGGGTATCCAGGCTGGCGTCCGCAAAACCGTGGTCGAGCAACTCCACGGCATCGCCCTCGAGCACCCGCAGATTGTCCAGTCCGGCGGCTTGAACCCGGCCCAGCAGCCGCCCCACGCCGTTGCGATAGGCCTCGATACCCAGGAAGTTCCGATCGGGGTGTTCACCGGCCAGCTGCGCCAGAACCTCGCCGGCGCCAAAGCCGATCTCCAGCGTGAGCGGTGCGTTGCGGCCGAACAGGGCCGGCCAGTCGACCGCGCTACCGGGCATGTCTACACCGAATCGCGGCCAGAGCGCCTCGAGATTGCGCCGCTGGCCTTCCGTCAGCCGGCCCTCGCGCCGCACGAAGCTGCGCACTCGCCGCAGCGGCGGCTTTTCGGCGTTGCGCTCGAGCATGCGCTAGAAGGGCAGATCGGTGAGCGGCGAAGACGCGGAGGCATAGCGGCGACGCGGCATGCGGCCCGCCAGGAAGGCGTTGCGTCCGGCCCGCACGGCGTCGCGCATGGCGCCGGCCATGCGGACCGGGTCGCGCGCTTCGGCAATGGCGGTGTTCATCAGCACGCCGTCGCAGCCCAGCTCCATGGCAATCGCGGCATCCGATGCCGTGCCCACGCCGGCGTCCACGAGTACCGGGACGCTCGCGTTTTCGATGATGGTCAGCACGTTGTACTTGTTCTGAATGCCCAGGCCAGAGCCGATGGGCGCGGCCAGGGGCATGATGGCCACGCAGCCGATCTGTTCCAGCCGGCGCGCAATGATCGGATCGTCCGACGTGTAGACCATGACGTCGAAGCCGTCATTCACCAGTGTTTCGGCGGCTTCGAGCGTGGCGGGGATATCCGGATGCAGCGTTTTCTCGTCGCCCAGCACTTCGAGCTTCACCAGCCCCGCGCCATCCAGCAGTTCGCGCGCCATGCGGCAGGTACGCACGGCGTCTTTTGCCGTATAGCAGCCCGCCGTGTTCGGCAGAATGCAGTAGCGCTCGGGCGGTATGACGTCCAGCAGGTTGGGCTCGTCCGGCGACTGCCCCAGATTGCTGCGGCGCACGGCGACGGTCACGATTTCCGCGCCGCTGGCCTCGATCGCCTGGCGCGTCTGCTCCAGATTCCTGTACTTGCCGGTGCCGACCAGCAGTCGGGATTCGAAGGCCCGTCCCGCAATGGTCAGCGGATCGGCGGGGGTAGTGTGTTCGGCCAGTTCGGTCATAGCGGTTGCGTGAAAGTTTCGACGGTGTTGATGATCCGCTGGGCGGACGGGAGGGCGGCTAGCCGCCGCCGATGGCGTGCACGATTTCAAGCCGGTCGCCGTCCGCCAGGGTGGTCTGCGCGTACTCGGCACGGGGCAGGATGTCGCCGTTCAACTCGATGGCCAGGCGGCGCTTGTGTAGGCCCAGCCGTTCCACCAGGTCCAGCACCGATAGTGACCGGTCAAACGACTGCTCTTCACCGTTGATGTGAAGTCTGAATGCCATGAAGTCATCCGGCGGGCGGCGATTGGTAGCGAAAGGATACAGCCAGCCTTAAGGGCTGCCCAACTGCACTGCACCTATCTGTGCGGGCAGCACGCGGGCTGTTCAATACCCGGCGCGGCCGGCGGGTTGCGGGGCCGTTGTTATACTGCCAGCCCAGCCCGGCCGGCATTCATTGAATGAACTGCACACCCGGCAGGCTGTCACAATGCATCCGCAGCCATGGTGAAGGGAGTCGGCATGAGCCGCATACTGAAAATCGCACTGATTGTTCTGGGCGCCGTCGTCGCGCTGATCGTGGCTGCGGCCATTGCGCTGCCGCTGTTCTTCGACCCGAACGACTACAAGGACGAACTGGCCGCGGCGGTGCAGGAGAAAACCGGCCGCGAGTTGTCGATTCCCGGCGACATCGAGCTGTCCGTCTTCCCCTGGCTGGGCGCCAAACTGGGCCAGACCAGCCTCGCCAACGCGGAAGGGTTCGGCGACCAGCCCTTCGCGGAAATTGCCAACGCGCAGGTTCGCGTCAAGCTCATGCCGCTGTTCTCCAGGCGTATTGAAATCGGCACTGTCACGCTCGACGGCATGCGGCTGCGGCTGGCGCGCAACGAGCAGGGCCGCAGCAACTGGGACGATCTGGTCGAGGCGTTCGCCAGCGATGAGCCCGCCGAAACACCGGCTGAAGAAACACCGGACGAATCCACCGACCAGCCGCTGTCGATGCCCGAGCTGCAGATCGAGGCCGTCAACATCAACGATGCGGCCATCTCCTGGTCGGACGCGACCACGGGTGAATCCTATGACCTGTCGGGCTTCAGCCTGTCGACCGGACGATTGGCACCCGGAGAGCCGTTCCGCCTGAATACGGCTTTCGACCTGTCCGCCCCGCAGCAGAGCCTGCAGGCAAAGACGAGTTTCGTGTCGGAAATCCAGGCGGATCTGGAAGGCCAGTTCTATCGCATGCGGGACATCTCGCTGAACGTCATCGCCAAGGGCAAGGATCTGCCCAACGGAGAACAGCAGCTCGACATGAAGGGCAATGCCGAGGTCGACATGCAGTCTGGGCGCATGAAGGTCACCGACATGCTCCTTCAGCTGGCGGGCCTGAGCATTACCGGCGCCGTGGACGGCAACGGCCTGAATGCCGACCCGGAATTCAACGGCCGGCTGACCGTCAAGCAGTTCAATCCGCGCTCGGTCATGCAGCAGCTGGCGATCGAGCCGCCGGTCACGCAGGACAAGAGCGCGCTGAGCAGCGCCGGTCTGGACGCCCAGTTCGACGCGACCACCACCAGCGCCACGCTCAAGCAGGTGCTGCTCACCCTGGACGACACGACGCTCAAGGGCGACGCATCGGTGCGCAATTTCAGCAAGCCCAACGTGAGCTTCAAGCTGGATACCGACAGCATCAACGTTGATCGCTACATGCCGCCGGAGAACGAGGCGGAGCTGGCGTCCAGCAAGACCGATACGCAGACGGCCGACCAGGCGCAGTCCGGGGAAATCGAGCTAGATCCGCTGCGTAATCTCACCCTGGATGGCCGGGTCACGGTGGGGAAACTGCTGGTGTCGAACCTGAACATCACCGACGCCGAGCTGGCCGTGACCGCCAACGACGGCGTGCTGCGGGTGGAACCGCTGGGCGCCAATCTGTACAGCGGCCGGCTGCGGATGCAGGGCAAGGTCGACGGCAGCGGCCAGCGTAACGGCTACAGCATTCAGGGTAATCTCACCGGCCTGAAATTCGGGCCGCTGCTGCAGGACCTGATCGGCAATCAGCGCGTGGACGGGCTGGCTAACCTGCAGGTCGATATGCAGACGGATGGCAATACCGTCGAGGCGATCAAGCGCTCGCTCAGCGGCACCCTGTCGTTCGAGTTCCGCGACGGCCTGTTCAACGGCTTCAATCTGGCCAACCTCATTTCCACGGCCCGTGCGCGCCTGCTGAACGAGGGCGCTGCGGAATCCGCCGGGGGCGAAACGAAGTTCAGCCGCTTTGCCGCCTCGTTCTCTGCCAAGAACGGCGTTTTTGCCGGCAAGAGCTTCAACCTGAGCGCCGGCGGATTCTCGGCCGATGGCAGCGGCTCGTACGACCTGGCCGCCAACAACCTCGACTACACCATCGCTACCCGGATCAGCGAGGACATCGGCAACGACAAGCTGCAGAAGCTGGCCGGTCTGACGGTGCCGATCAAGCTTAGCGGCGATCTGTTCGCGCCGGGCTACAACGTCGACATCAAGAGCGCCATGCAGGGGCTGGCCCAGCAGAAGCTGCAGGCCGAAAAGGACAAGGCCAAGGCCGCACTGCAGCAGCGAGTGGATGAGGAGCGTCAGGAACTGCAGGAAAAGATCGGCGAAAAGCGCGGCGAGCTGAACGACAAGGTGCAGCAGAAGCTGCAGAAGGGGTTGTCGGATCTGTTCGGCGGCAGTTCCAAAAAGGAAGAGGCGGCCGAGCAGCCGGCGCCGGAAGAGGCGCAATAGGCACCGGTGCGCGGCCATCCCATGGCGCGTGGATTGCTGCGCCTGCTGTCTATCGTCCTGCTGCTGCAGGCGGGCGCCTGGGCGGCGGATATCGACGTTGTCTCGGTTGAGCGAGACGGTGATCGCTACCGCGTGGACATGCAGGTCCGCCTGGAGGCCGACGCTGTGCTGGCGCGCGACCTGATGCGTGACGCGTCTCGCCTGCCCGAGATTAACGACAACATCGTCTCGGCGATGGTGCCCGCCGATGGCCACCTGCATACGGTCGTGGAATTCTGCGTGACGTTCTTCTGCCGTCGGGTGGAGCAGCTGCAGACCGTGGAAGCCGGCAAGCCCGCCACCCTGAAGATGACGGTCCTGCCCGAATCCAGCGACCTGAAATACGGCGAGGCGACCTGGGATTTTCGCGCGCTGGATGCCGACCGCAGCTACATGCGCTTCAACGCCGAGATCGTGCCGGACTTCTGGGTGCCGCCCGTGATCGGGCCATGGCTCATTCGTCGGAAGATGCTGGAGCAGGCGCGCGTGACGGCCGCCGGGATCGAGCAGGTGGCCGCCGAATTGCGCAGCGGACCGGTCGGCCCAGACAGCGCACCCTGATGGCCACCGGCCTGGCGCAGCGGCTGCTCGACTGGTTCCAGCGGCACGGTCGGCACGATCTGCCCTGGCAGAACCCCCAGACGCCCTACCGCGTCTGGGTGTCCGAAATCATGCTGCAGCAGACCCAGGTGGCCACCGTGCTGGGTTATTTCGAGCGGTTCATGCGGCGCTTTCCCGACGTTCAGACGCTGGCCCAGGCGCCGTCAGATGAAGTCATGCAGTACTGGGCCGGCCTGGGCTATTACGCCCGCGCCCGCAACATGCACGCTGCCGCGCGGCGGATTGTCGACGAGCATGGCGGCGAGCTGCCCGACAACGCCGAATCGTTACGGGCGCTGCCGGGCATCGGCGAGTCCACGGCCGGCGCGATTCTCAGCCTCGCCTTCGGCCGGCCCGCGGCAATTCTGGACGGCAACTGCAAGCGCGTGTACGCGCGCTACTTCGGTGAGCCCGGCTGGCCGGGGGAAACTCGTATCGCGCGTCGGCTGTGGGCCTACGCCCGCCAGCACACGCCCGCAGATCGGCCAGGGGACTTCGCCCAGGCGATCATGGATCTGGGCGCAACCCTGTGCACCCGCAAGAAGCCGGACTGCCGCCGCTGCCCCCTGAATGCCGACTGCCGGGCGCTGGCGGAAGACGCGGTCGAGTGCTACCCCTATCCGCGTCCGAAGAAGCAGCGACCGCTGCGCCAGGCGCGTCTGCTCGCCGTCATGGATGACGACCGCGTGCTGCTGGAAAAAAGACCGCCCAGCGGCATATGGGGCAGCCTGTGGAGCCTGCCGGAGATCGGCGAGGGATTCACCGCCGAAGATCACGCGCGCCAGATGCTGGGCCTGCAGCTGGAGGATGCCCGGCCGCTGGAAAGCTTTACGCACGGCTTCACGCACTTCGAACTGCAGATCACGCCCTGGATCGGCCGCAAGGGCCAATCCGCCGGGGTGGCCGACGAAGGGCAGTTGCGCTGGTATAGTCTGGCGCGACTGCCAGGGGTGCCCGCGCCCGTGGCGAAATTTCTCGCGAATCTGCCAACACGAAACGAGTCCTCATGAGTCGTACCGTTCATTGCGTCAAACTCGATAAGGAAGCTCAGGGGCTGCCCGCGGCGCCGCTGCCCGGCAAGCTGGGGCAGAAGCTCTACGAGCAGGTCAGCCAGGAGGCCTGGCAGCAGTGGTTGCCGGAGCAGACGCGGCTGATCAACGAATACGGGCTTCATCTGGCAGACCCGAAAGCCCGCGAGTTTCTCGCCGAACAGATCGAGGAATATTTTTTCGGCAGCGGCGAAACCGCCGAAACCCATTACGTCCCGCCGGAATAGTCGGCGCCGGACCCATCGGTCTACGCGGGTGTCTTGACGGTCCGCCTCTTGGCCGGTTTAATAGCGCGCCTCGCTGCGGTGAATACAGCTCTCGGCGGATCCCCGCGGTCGCGAAAAGCAGCACGAAAGCGGCCGGATCGCGCGAAAATTTTAAGCGAGGGCAGGAAGCCCGAGCGTGCCTTTTGTTCGATGGCGACAAGGGCCGGATAGCTCAGTTGGTAGAGCATACGACTGAAAATCGTAGTGTCGGTGGTTCGATTCCACCTCCGGCCACCATAAAATCAATGACTTACGCCAGGCTTTACTTTTGGCGCTCTGAATCAGCACACTTACAGCACAGTGGGGCGGCGGAGCGTTGGTTATGGCGACCATCAGAAAGACTTCCTCGGGCACCTGGCAGGCCCAGGTCAGACGACACGGCTGGCCGCAGCAGACACGAACATTTCGCATCAAGCGCGATGCTCAGGATTGGGCCGCCAGCGTCGAGGATGAGATGCGGCGCGGTCAGTTCGTCCGTCGCGGCCCGGCCGAGAGCCTCTCGGTAGGCGCGGCGCTGGATCGCTACCTGAAGGAAGTCGTCCCCACCAAGAAAGCCACCACGCAGGTAGGCAATCGGCATCAGGCGGCAACGCTCAAGAAGTTCTTCGCCGCCTACAGCCTGGCCGCCGTATCCCCGGAACTGGTCGCTCAGTTTCGCGATAAGCGTCGCGAGCAAGATGGCCTGGCGCCGAATACGGTTCGCGTGGAGCTGGCACTCCTGTCGCATTTGTTCGAGACCGCCATACGCGAATGGCGCGTTGGCCTGGTCGCAAACCCCGTCAGGACTATCCGCTGGCCTTCACCGGCGGCTGGCCGCGACCGGCGCTTGAGCCGTGAGGAAGAGGCGCGGCTTCTCGAAGCCTGCGACGCGCACAGCAATCCCATGCTGGGCTGGATGGTCAGGCTGGCCCTGGCCACCGGCATGCGCGCCGGCGAAATCCAACGGCTGCACCGCCAGGATGTTGATCTGGCCAAGCGCGTCGTCACCTTGCGCGATACGAAAAACAGGGAGACGCGGGCCGTGCCCCTGGTGCCCGAGGCGGTCAGCGTTCTTGCGCAGGCCCTCAAGCACCCGATCAGGCCCATTGATACCGATCTGGTGTTTTTCGGCGAACCGGGCAGGAACGGACGGCGCAGCGGCTTCGAGTACAAGCCGGTGTGGCGGCGAATAAAGCTGCGCATCGGCCTGGGCGACCTGCGCTTTCACGATCTACGTCACGAGGCTGTCAGCCGTTTCGTGGAGATGGGGTTGGGCGACCAGGAGGTTGCGTCGATCAGTGGCCACCGGAGCATGCAGATGCTCAAGCGCTATACTCACTTGCGGGCGCAAGATTTGGTTGCGAGGTTGGATTCGATTTCTGGGAATGGCCGCGAGCGGTGACTCGGTGCCGCGCCTGATCTGGCGATGAGATATGACAATGAGCATAGAAGAAGGGCCAATGGTGCGGTTCGAGGAATCCGACTCGAAGACTCCTGCTGCTGAGAATAGGCATGCAAGCAAGACCGAGAAGTTTACGGTTATGCTTAACCAGACCAATGCAAATAAGGCGCGTCAATTGGCGCTGAACAACAAGATAGATAAGAAACCCTATGCAACCTTGAGCGCCATTATTGATCATGGTCTGATGCTCGCGTTGAAAGAACTGGAAAACTGAAAACTATTGAGAGGCGGCATTTCAGCCGCGCCGACGGAGTAGTGACATGAGCAACACGCACCACACCCGAACAAGCTACCCCGCCGAGAGTGAACCCCCTGCCGATCTGCTATCGCGGCTGGATGACATGGAAACCCGAGGCGGTTACCGCGCCGAACTCGAGTACGAAACCCGTAGCCGCATTGCCTGGATGATCGACATTCGTCCGGTTATCGGCAACCTGATCGCACTGGTGTTGCTGATTGGTGCCATCGTGGTCTACCGAATGGACCTCGGCCTGTTTCCTGACCTCGGTAAATGGAGCATTTACGTGCAGTATCTGCTGGCGGGCTTGGCAGGCTTTCAATTGCTCAAGGCCTCCCTGCGCTCTTATTTACCACCTTTTGTCGCCGCGGCTTTCGCGGCGGTTGGCTTCGTGGCCGCTGGCGAGGGCACGGCGTTTCTCACCCTGCCGCGTGAGTTTTTCCAGTGGACCGCATTGCTCGCGGTGATTGGTGTGGCTTGCGCGGCCTTGTCCGGCAGGGACTAGCTGTGTCCGACACGGAATTGATACTCGACGCGCAATTACTGGAGGATTTGCGAGCCCAGGCGCAAGCAAATGACCTTACAGTCGCTGGGCAAGTGGAGCGGTGGCTACGATTGGGCAGGGCGTTGGAGCGCGGCGATTCGTTCAACTACCAACGCATTCGGCGAGCCATGCGGGGCGAACTCAATACCGACGACTTGTCAGCCGAAGATGCCAAAATCTGGTGGGACTTATTCGATCTCTCAATGAAGCATAGTGGGCCGAAAGTCGCGGAGTTTTACCGGCGTTTAGGTGAGCATCACAAGCCGCAGGCCGATGA
Organism: Salinisphaeraceae bacterium; assembly: GCA_002683405.1. GTDB lineage: Bacteria > Pseudomonadota > Gammaproteobacteria > Nevskiales > Salinisphaeraceae. The sequence continues at coordinate 46,359 of NYTH01000043.1, forward strand.
ATTCGCTGAAGAGCAGGCGGCTTCCGTCGATCCAGAAGATCACGCCCGCATTCATCGGGCTTTCCTCGCGGGAAAGCCGCCGGATGAGTTGACCGCCGAAGAGCAGGAAATCTGGTGGGAAATTTTCAATGAGTACGCGGCCGCTGAATCTCGAATTACTATCTCGATTCGTGGAGTAGAACGAGAATAAGTCGGGCCACGCGAATATCGATAAGGTTAATCATCCCACCCAATGACTCAATCGGCGAGCGTGCTTCAGCATTATGATTGCGTTCCAGACCAGCCATGATAATTGTCAAGCCGGATAGCTGGCACTTTCCAAGGCCAGACTTTGCAAATCGACTCGCCGAGTATCTCCTTTTGTCCTCGTCGACGGCCTACGAAGGCCCGTGGGGCGCGGGGAAGACCTCATTTCTTCTGCGCGACCTGGCCCCTGCGGCAGCGATTACGCGAGAATATCAGCCGGTATACCTAGACCTTCACCCTCCGGTGAATAATGCAACGGTAGCGCTTACGGATGCCTTGCGGATCGCGGCACAGGAACTGCACCGGCCAGAACTTTTCGACTTGAGCATCGACCCTGCCAGAGAGTATTTGATACCCGGTGGTCGACAGCCCGCCATTCCGCTGAAAGCGGACGACAATGAGCCGGACGACGAACTCTTTCGTATTCGCTATTGGGCGGACCAGCTTGTTCTCGCCTCGGATAAACCGATTCTGCTCATTGTGGATGAGATTCAAAGCATCGGCACTGACGTGGATGGAGACGCGACCGCGGCCGCGCTCCGCGCTGCCTTGATCCGTCTGTACGGGCATTTGATCCCAGTTTTCACGGCGTCACATTCGGTTCGCTTCGCCGCCATGTTTTTTGACTATTCCGCGCCGTTCTTTCAGTTCGGCTCGCAATCCGAATTCCCTCCCTTGGGTCGAAACTATCTAGAGCATCTGGCGGAAAGGTACGCGGCTGCGGTGAAAGAGGTAAAGCTCGATATTGAGGCGCTGTCGGATGCTTTTGAGGCACTGGATAAAAAACCGGGAACACTGCGCGCCATGGTGGAAAGCATGGCGGCATCGCGGAGTACCGATATTTCTGCAGAGCTTAAACGGCAACTCGAAAAAATTTGAGAAGCGAAGCAATCAGACGTTGATGATGCCCGGTTACCCCGCGCGTATCCGTCTACCTCTCAAACTCCGGTGGATCAGTAGGCCGGTCAGCGCTCCGAGCAAAAAATAAAAGGGAAGCTGCACCAGCAGATAAATCTTGGCCAGCTTGGCCTCCCCGTCAGGGCCAGGTGCAACCTCGAGCCCGGCGTGCAGCAATTCGTTGATAAGCGGCGTCAACAGCAGACTCAGGGCGATGCAACTGACAAGGCCGATGCCCACCGCCCAGGCCAAGCCGCGGATCATGCCGCGCTCCAGAACCAGATGGCTTTGGCGTCCTGAAAATCGGACCAGGCATCGGAGATGGAATGCAGGCCCCAGCTTCCTATCCGCATTTGGATGCGTAGCCAGGAAGTCCAATCGGTTAGGCGGCTGCCGTTCCAGAGATCAATGTGATCGCCGCTGGCATTACGCGTAACTTCGCCTTCGCGAATCCAATAATCCTTGAAAAATATGATGCCTGTCTTGCCTTTCAGGGCTTCGCTGAACTGGGCCGGGCTCACCTCGATCTTCTTGCCCAGACCGGCAATATTCGCAAGATCGAGCCCGCGCGCTAATTCCTCAGCGCGCAGAATATGGCCCATGGCGTTGTCATGCTGCCAGCAGTGGCGTGCACCGCGAATTCGCCTCGTGTCGATTCCACACTCCGCCAGTGCATGGCCCACCCGAATGGCGCATTGGTTGGAGAAATTTTTCCGACCATTGCTGGAGCAGGGATTATCTGGCCCGGTGATGGTGGGATGTTTCATCCATAGGTTCTGGAAGGTGACCATTTTACTCTCCGTCTGCAACTGCCCCGGACATCGAACGCCCGCTGGATTCTGCGGAATCACGGCACCACCACGCTATTTCTTGTGCAGCGGCAGCGGGCCGAGTTGCGACATAGCCCAGTACCCCGTCACGGTGGAAAAGTCTTGATGCTCCCAGCCGGGCGGCATTTTCATAACGGCCAGACGCGTGCTTTTCAGCCCCACAAAGGGCACCTGGACCGGTGAGCCAATAAACTCTTCGAGTTCGCTAGCCTGCATAGGCTCAGCCAGTTGCGGCTCGAGCCAACCCGGTCCGTTTTTCTTTTCGGACAGAAAGTACTGGCCGTCCTTTTGTTCGATTCGAAACAGCTCCTGTTTTTCGCCTCTGTCGTGCAAAAAGAAGGTGCCTTCCAGATCGGCGTGGCTAGCTTCGCCGCCACAGGCGGTAATGACCCCGCCAAGTACCGTGAACGCAATCAGAAGAAGAAGGGTTCGCATGTATATTCTCCCTGCGTGGAGGTGGTGCGTGGGCGAGCCTCAAGCCGTCGCCGTTGGTAGTCCAGAGCAGTTAACCACAACCGCGAGAGTCGCGATAGCGGCCGGAACTTTGCGAGGCTTGCCTTAAAATATCTCTAAGCGTGGGGGCGGTGCGCCCGTAAGCGATCTGACAGCCGCTCAGTTCCGCGCAAACTGCGTGGGAACAGGTAGGAATCTCGCCGTTCTTGTGCGAAGCGAAAATTTTTTTTGCAAAAATTTCGGCGGGTTTGTGCGGGGAATGTTTCGCGAATTTGGGTGATTTTTCGCCGCGTTGTGCGTGGCGGGCACCGCACAGCCGGGTAGGCTGGGGCGTTTTGTATCACAAAACCCCTATCGGTGCCTTCACCCAAATTCCTCTTTTTCGCATTTTGGCCTTCGCCGAAAACTTGCCGACTTACGCAAAGGGTCTTTCGCGCTGATTTGCCCGGTTGTCACATTCGGGCTTTGCGCAAGCGCTGAAAAACGCGATTTCGGGTCTTTACGGCCAGAAAAACATGGTCTACGTCTATTGGCCACCACCCACGGCAATGGACGTATTCGATGACCGAACAGGCGCTACTTACCGATCTGACCGAGCGCTACGGGCCCATGCTCACCATCGAGCAACTGGCCGAATTGCTGGGCCGCCGGCCGCATTCCGTGCGCACCTCCTTGCGGCTGGAAAACCATTCGCTGGCGCCCCTGGCGCGGCGCCGCTGCAAGATTGGCCGGCGGGTCTATTTCCTGGCTGTCGATGTGGCGGATTTCATTGAGTCGAGCATGGAGCGGCCGCATTGACCTTCCGCGCCGCCAACAATGCGGACGAGGCCTGTGCCGAATTGTCGGGGCTTACCGATGAAACCCGTATTCGCTTCGACCACTGCGGTGAGCAGGCATTGGGCTATATGGCTCGCAGCCTGGTGCAGACCACCATTCCCCATCGCGCCTGGGGTGGCCAGAATTTCCAGCGCAGCAACGGGCAGCTTCGCCTGGTTATGACGGCGCATCCCGATCATGGTTTGCCCTACGGCAAGTATCCGCGGCTGCTGCTGGCCTGGCTGACGCGGCAGGCAAAAATTACGGGTTGTCGGGAGCTGGAGCTGCCGAATTCGCAGAACCGCTTGCTGGCCGAGTTCGGTATTCGGGCCACGGGCGGGGTCAACGGCTCGCTCACCGTGTTCAAGGCGCAGGCCATTCGGCTGGTGACCTGCACCGTCAATGTGGAATGGGAAGACAAGCGCGGCCAGGAGGATATTGGTTATCGCCTGGCTTATCGTCGGCGCCTGTGGTGGGAGACAGCCGAGCAGGGCGAGCAACGCTTCTGGATCACGTTAAGCCAGGATTTTTATGACGAGATCGCAGCCAGTTCGGTGCCCTTCGACTTTCGCGTGTTGCAGGCGCTGCGCTCGCCGCTGGCCTGCGATCTTTACATCTGGGCCACCTACCGGGTGCGCAGCCTGCCCACGCCGCTGCTGCTGTCCTGGGCCAGCTTGAGCCGGCAATTCGGCGCGGCTTATTGTCGGGAAATCGATTTCCGGCGACGAGTTGAATCTTCGATCAAGGATATTCGCAAGATATGGCCGGGGTTGCGGACCCACTCGTCGCGCGCCGGGCTGCGGCTGTATCCGGGCGCGCCGCACGTGCGGCCCTTTGCCGTATGGCCAGCCAATGCGCGAGAGGGGGAATGATGAAGAAGCGATTCGCATTGTTAGCGCTTGTCTGGCTGGCGGCGTGCGGCGAGCCGCCGGACGGCGCCGCGCCAAGCCAAGACCCTGCGCGCAACGCGCTGCTGGACAAGAACCTGGCCCCGGCCGAGTTGTTCCGGCTGCTGCAGGGCATGGAGGCTTTTCGCGCGGACGGGCCGGCCTCGGGCTGCCATAGCTACTGGAAGCTGAAAGCCGAAGGCCGCCTGCAGGCGCGGCCCACCGTTGCCGCCCGCCAGGGCCGCTGCGATGCGTTCGCCCAAAGCTTGAAACAGGGCTTTCACAGTGCCGGGTACGAGCAAGTAACCGCGCGCGACTTTGAAGCCTTCGAGGTGTGGAAAAAAGCCAAGCAAGGCCGAAACTCGGCGCGGCGCGATGATTAGCGAATTCCTCGCCCAGATTGATCTGGCGATTCAGACGTTCATTTTCGACGGCTATGAAAATCTGTCCGAAGCGTTGGAAACCCCCTTGCGGCTGACCTTGACGCTGTTCGTTATTTTCCACGGCTACAGCCTGATGACCGGCCGCGCCGTGGTTTCCGCCGATATGGCGTTCCGCCAGGTTTTTCTGGCCATATTCGTTGTGGTGCTCGTGCAATACGCCGGCCTGGGCGCCTCGCTGGTGCAGAACCTGTTCATCGATGGGCCATCGCAACTGGCTGGCGCGGCCATAGAGGGCGAGGACAGCCAGGCGGGCCTGAAGCAAAATCTCAGCGCCGTCTGGGACAAGGGTATTGGCGCGGCCAGCGACACCTGGGAATCAGCCGGCTGGGGCAACCTGGCGGGCTTTGGCATGGCGCTGGTCATCCTCGCGGTGACCGTGTTCATGCTCATACCGGCGGTGGCTTATCTGGTGCTGGCAAAAATCGCGCTGGCCATCCTGCTGGTACTCACGCCCTTCATGGTCATCATGCTTCTGTTTGGCCCCACACGGGGGCTGTTTGAAGGCTGGCTGCGGCAAGTGATCAACTTCGCGCTGATTCCGGTGCTGGTCTATCTCGTGCTGGCGCTTATTCTGAGCATTGCCGACCAGGCGGCGGAGGAAATCAGTTTTCAGGCGCTGACCACGGAGGACACGTCGCTCATGCCGGCCATCGGCGCCTACGTGATAGTCGGCGCCGTGTCCTTCGTGTTGTTCATGCAGATCTACAGCGTGACCAGCGGCATCGCCGGCGGGGTGTCGCTAACCACCATGAACGCGTTTAACCAGGCCTCACGGCGGCCCAGGCAATCCGCCGCGAAAAGCGCCAGGCAACTTGGCCGTGGCGCCGTTTTTGTGGGGCGGAATGTTTAACGCCGACCGATCAAGGAGACTGAAAATGAAAAGCCGATATATCCCGTGCAGCCTTGTTTGTCTGCTGCTGGCCACGCCCGCCTGGGGCCAGATTCCCGTAACCGATGCCGCCAACCTGGCCCAGAGCCTGCGCCAAGCGTTAACGGCCACCCAGCAGCTACAGCAGATGTACGCCGACTATGAGCAGCAGATCGAGCAATACGAACAGCAGATCAAGAGCCATGACTCCATCACGGGCAGCTATGGGGTGGGGGAGCTATTTGCGGACCAGGGAGCACAAACCTACGCGCCCGGCACCTGGCAGGAGTCCCTGGCCATGCTGCGCAGCGGCCTGTCGCCCGCCAAGGCCGAGGACGTAAAGCGGTTCGCCCAAGAGGCAGCCCAAGCCTATAAATTCAATCGAGGCGAGGACCTGTATCCCAGCCAAGGCCAGCAAGCGCACGCCCTGGTACAGGAAAGACAAGCGCAGTCGTCATCGGCGGTTCTGGCCATCTCGCAAACCGCCTTTAACTCCGCCGGCAAGCGCCTGGAGCGCATCGAGCGCTATCTGCAACAAATCGACCAGGCTACCGACCTGAAAGCAGCGGTGGATCTAAATAATCGCCTGAATCTGGAGCTGGTCCAGGCGCTACTGGAAATGAACCGCCTTCAGGCCGCCACCATGCAGCTTGACGCAATGAATCAGGTTGAGGGCGTACGGGAGTCGCAGACCAATTCGAACCGGTTTCGATTTGCCGGGGAAGACTGAACCCTCAACAACTCCACGTTGGCCGATTAGAGGTACGCCCGGTTACAGCGACTTACAGTAAACAATGCGCTCAGCTCCTTGCGGGAACAAGTTTGAAAGACTTCGCGGATACAATTTGTCGATCTGGACCCACCGTTGTTCTTCGACAAATTGGACTAACGCGATGGGGCGTTTAACTTCTACTACGAGGCCGCAAACCGATTCATCTCCTCTTGACACCTGATTTTGCCAGGCTACACCTTTTGTTCGAAGTTGTTGTTGGCGCAGTTTTTCGGCATTCGCCAGTTGTAACTGCCACAGTTTTTCGGCATTCGCCCTTTGTAATTCCCGCTCCCGGAGTTGGGCTGTCCGGGCATCATGGGCTGATTTTTCCAGAGCCATTTCCCGTCCGTATGCGGCGGCGTGAAGATCGGAAAGATCAATACCGTCCAGGGCGGCGGCCATTTTGTCGCGGTCTACCTTTAAGGCTGCGATATGCAGACCGGGTATCAGCTTTATTGGCGTGAAAATTAATCCGAGGTCTTTTACTGTTGTTGTCAGCTCCGAATTGCATAGCGAATACCCGGTTTTACGACGATCACCGCTGACGTCAAGATTGCACACGGCCTGACCTTTGCCATCGGTATTTCTCGCCGTCCCAAGCGCCGCAAGCCCTACCCGGCGAGTTTCACCATCGAGCCAGATAGCCTCCACACCGAGCTGATTCGGATCCGCTTCCAGCAATGCCTTCCAATTACCGGCGTTGTCCTTGTGCAGAAACGCAGCCACTACCTGTTCGCCGGGGGGATGATATACGCCGCGATGGGCGGAGGCGGCGTGGGAGCTTTTGCCATACGGGAATTTGGCGGCTTCCCCCTCAATAACCCAATCGGAATCCGCACCCGCGGGTACTGGCGATGAAGCGCAGCCGCTGACTAGCAGAATCGCGAAAGTGAGTGGGAGGCCAACTCTGAATCGCCGTGTTGTTGGTGAAATACACCTAGCGATCCGGGCTGCGCACGCCCGCGCTTTTGCTCCGCAACAGCGTTGCGCCGAATCCATTCGATGAGATTTCATAAGAGCAAAGTGGGATGTGGTGCTTTGCAGCGATTATGCGCCGCCACAATCGCTATTGACAAGATTAGCCGACATCGGGAAGAGGTGACAGCGAAATGTAATTGCTGGGGCTATGAATGGAGTCGGTCGATAAGAAAAGCTGTGAATTAGACTCACGAGATCAATTTCAAATTTTGGCGGGAGCTGGCTATAGCGTAGATGTTTGGCGGGATTGGAGTCATCCAGGCCGATGAGTTTCGAGGATGTTCGGGTGTCGGTGTGTTGGGCGAATTGGCCACACATGCGATTGGACGGGTTTGTTGGATTTCAGATTGCCGGTGGCCAGGCGCCTTTCGATGATGGCGGTGTCCTGTTCGGCTTATGGCTATGGCCGCGTTCCGGTCGCCCGGGCAATGACGACGAATTGATCACCGGAGTCAATATCTCGCCCGGGGGCAATGGAAGCAGTGCCCCCCAGGAACAACCACGCGCCAGGCTTTAACTCGGCTCTATTTGTAAGCGACTTGTCGCCTTCAGCCGTTTCTATGTTCATCGAAGATTGAAGCACGAAAGTGTCGGCAGGCTTCGACTTTGCTAGCGAATATTTAAGCGCAAAATTTTTCCGCGTTGCGATGTGCTGGCTTTCATTTGGCGCGGAGAACGCTAGGCACCTAGGGTTACGTAGTACTTCGGGAGACAGAAGTTGTTGACCTGCTGTCCCCAAATTGAAGGTCGAACTCGCTAGCCCGTAACAGACATCCAGGGTGACCGGATATATAGAACTGCCCGACGCTACACAGTGTATTATTAAGAGGCTGAATAAGGCCGGCCACTTGGGAAAGCTGATTGATCTCATCGTAGGCCGCGCTGCCGATGTGCTTGAAGTCATGAGACCGTCCGTTTCGGATGTCATTCTCATTGATTATGCGGATGGCGATAAGCGGCGTTTGCCGTGCCACTGTAAGCTTCCCGGCCATGCAACAATCAAAGCCATCGCCAGTTTCAAAGTTAAAAGTGGCAGGAAATTCCGGGAATGTCGATGATCTAATCGCCAACCTGAAGATCGAGGTCACGCCATGACAGCACGTGAAGCCGTCCGCGAGGATTTTCGGCGCGTTGGAGTCGCACTGCTCGTTGCGGCCCTTATCAGCGTCTTTTTGCAACCGGCCGTCCCTGCACTGCTATCGGTGTTCAGTGCCCTGGTTGGCATGCTGCTCTGCGGAACGGCATACTGGGATTACGCAAGAGGAGCAGAGCCATGACAGCAGGCTATATCGTGCTCGGAATAATCGTGGTTGGATTTTTTGCCAGCCTCTGGTGGGCACACCGCGCCGAACACCGTAATCGCTGAACACTAATTTCAGCCCAGCCGGGTTAGTGCTCACTGGGCCGCAGCCAGCTTGTTGCCAGCGCGTTGCTGCACTAAAAAGGGCCGGGGATTTCTCCCCGGCCCTATTGGCTCGGTAACTCAACCGCATTTGCGACCACAGCAAGTATGCCGCCCGTGCGGGTTCGTTTCAATGATTTCCCAGCCTGCTGTCGGGTGTCGATTCGCATGTATATTGTCTGCCGACACGATATGCCCTGAGTCATGATCGTGAGTTCTTGGCCGCGAATCGCCGAATCGCCAGCGAACGGATGTCCGCCATGCCGATGCATAATCCTGTCCATCCGGGCCGGATACTGAAAGAGGAAATCCTGGAGCCTCTGGGGATCAGCGCGGCCGAAGCGGCCCGGCGCTTGAAACTCAAACGCGGCGGATTGTCGCGGGTGCTCAATGAGCACGCCGCGGTTAGCCCGAGTCTTGCCATTCGGCTGGAGATGGCCGGAGTCAGCACCGCGCGTATGTGGCTGAAGATGCAGAGCGCCTACGACTGCGCCAAGGAGCGGCGCAAGCCGGCGCCAAATGTGCAAAGATTGGTCCCCGAGAACGACAGAGCGGCCGGCGTGCATTGGCCAGACTCGTGATGCACCATCCACCCCATCCTGGTGCAATCCTGCGAGAGGACGTGTTCCCCGAACTGGATATGAGCCTGACCCTCATCGCCAAGCGCCTGGGTGTGGCGAGGGTAACTCTTTCCCGCTTACTCAATGAGCGTCAGGCCATGAGCCCGTCGATGGCGCTGCGACTCGAAAAAGCCGGTATCGGCACCGCCGAGCTATGGCTTGGTATCCAACTGCAACGCAACCTTTGGTTAGCCAGCCAGGAAGACTTGCCCGCCATCGAGCCTATCGTCCCGCCGGCCCCACCGCCTACCTGATCGCGAAAAAGTCGCGCCATTGAGCCGCCAATTCGGCGTTTTCCACATTTTTTTGCCGGCTACTACAGGATTTCTTCTATAGGAACTATAGGATTGCAAGATTCGTGCCCACGTAACTCACTGATAAAAAACAGAAAATCACCCTTTCACTATGCTGCGGGTGACACTTTATGCGTGGATTGGTGACATTTTATGCGTATTTCACCGCCAAAGCGGGTGACACTTTATGTGTGGATAACTTTGCCAATCCACCGGGTTACCCACAGACTCGCGCGGCGGTCGAGCCGCGGTGCTTACAGCAAGCCGTTTCGCCGCTTTTTTAGCCGCTCGAGCACGCACCACAATGACGGCACAATCGCAAACAGTAATAGATATCCGTTATTTTCGTAAAATGCTGTTTTTCAAAGCAAAATGTACACAGGCAATTGACTCATAAGCCGTTGATTGCATTAGGATATCAACTTTGCCACAAAACTGAAAATCGTAGTGTCGGTGGTTCGATTCCACCTCCGGCCACCATAAAATCAATGACTTACGTCGGGTCGACCATGTGCCTTAAGGCCCGCAGGTACAATTCGGTACACTTTTGGTAGCACTGATCGGGCGCAACCTCCACGCATCGACAAACCTGCCTGATGACAGGTGAGATCGCCCCCGCAGAACGGTTTGCTCGGAAGCAATGCAAGCAATATGGCTACTGGGACAGACCCGATCGATCAGGTTCGGCAGAGCCAGCCGCTGCATATTCCAGAACGGCTTCGATATCCTCTGCGCGGTTTACCGGGCGCGGGTTTCCCGCAGTGCTTGGCTGCCCTACCATCCCGAGCGCCAGCTCGGCCAGACGCTGAAACTGGTCGCGGCCGATGCCTACCTCGCTCAGCCGTGTGGGTTCGCTCAGTTCTCGAATCAGACTTTCGATTGTGTCTGCGAGACAGTCCCCCGGCAGGCTCGCCGCTTGCAGCAAATTCTGTTGGCGTTCGGCGCAGATCGGGTCTTCCGCATTCCAGCGCAAGGCGGCGGGTAGCAGTAGACAGGAGGTGCGGCCGTGGGGCACGCCAAAGGCCCCGCCCAGAACGCGGCCAATGGCGTGACTGATGCCCACGGGCACGCCGGCTGCCGGGCCGGAAATCGCCAGCCAGGCTGCAAGTTGGCATTCCAGCAAGTTGGCAAGATCGTTTGGGCTGTTCTTCAGCCTTGGCAGGCCGCGATAGAGCAGCCGCAAGCCATGGGCAGCGGCGGCGTCGGAATAGGGAGTGGCCCCGGACGAGCAGAAGGTTTCCACGCAGTGGTCTACCGCGCGGATGCCGGTGGATAGCAGCACCCAGGCGGGGGTGGAAACGGCGGCCCCCGGGTCGTAGACCACCGCGCGCGGCACGAAAAGGGGGTGAGCAAAAACCTGTTTGCTGCCGCTGGCCGTTTCGGTCACTCCGGCAAATGACGTGAATTCAGCGCCGGAGAGGGTGGTGGGTACGGCGACACAGCGGATCGGCGCCTTGCCATTTGCCGGCAGAACTGAATTCGGATCGGTTATCTGACCGCTGTGATAGCGCTCCAGTGCGTCGGTATTGTCCAGGCCCTGCCACAGCGCCAGTTGCATGACCTTGGCCGCATCAATGGCAGAGCCGCCGCCCAGGGCGACCAGCAGGTCTGCCCCGGCAGCCGCTTGAGCGCCTTCCATTACGCATTCCCGCGGCGAATGCGGCTGGCAACCGTGATAGGCGCCGGCAAAGCGCTGCCCCAACGCGGTCTGGATATCACGGGTGATGGCGCCTTGCTCTCCTGAGCGACTGGTGACCAGAAACACCCGCTGCGCACCGTAGTCCCGGGCGAGTGCCGCCACTGCCTCTCCGGACGGCTGGCCGTAGACAACCCGGTCCTGTGCCTGAAAATTCAAAATGCCCGATGGCGGTTGCGTCTTGGTCATTGCGGCTGAACTCGAAGGGGTTAATGGCCCGGCAAGAACTGCTTAGCTGCCGATGAACACGGGTTCGCGTTTTTCCCGGAAGGCGGCAAGGCCCTCGGGTCTGTCCTGCGAGCGGTTGTGGGCCCAGGACATCAGCAGCTCGGCGCGTTGCGCCACCGCGGGCGATTGGCCAGGGGCGTCGTCGACCAGGCGTTTCATGCGGGCCAGACCGAGCGGGCTTTTCTTCGCCACTTTGTCCGCCAGTGCTGCGGTGGTCTCGTACAGCCGATCGTCGGCGACGACTTCGTTAACCAGGCCCCATTGTTCGAGGGTGGCGGCCGGCAGCAGGTCGGCCGTGTACATCAGGTATTTGGCGCGGTTTTCGCCGACTTTGCGGGGAAGCCGGAAGGAGCCGCCGGCACCCGGCAGCAGGCCATACCGGGCATGGCCGTCGCCCAGCACGGCGGATTCGGCGGCGATGACCAGGTCGCAGCAAAGAATCAACTCCAGACCGCCGGCCAGAGCAATACCGTTGACCGTGGCGATGGTGGGAAGTGGCAAGGCCTCGATGCGCATGAACAGCGCGCTGGCTTTTTCCAGGAAGGCGTCGGTGGCGGCGGCGACCGATTCCGCGTCGGGTTGATTGTCCGCCATCCCCAGATCGGCACCGGCGCAAAAGGCTCGACCTTCCGCGGCGAACACCAGCACCCGCGTGTCGCTATCGAGCCTGTCGAGGGTGTGGGCCATTTCATCCAGCATGCGGTCAGACAGTGCGTTGAGGCTCGCCGGGCGATTCAGGGTCAACCACATGACCTTGCCATGATGTTCAAGCTTGATGTCCTGATATTGCATGGGGCTAGTCCTGCTTCTGCTCAGCGCGTGAGTTGAAGTCGTCTCGGATCTCACGTTTGAGTACTTTGCCTACCGGGCTTCGGGGCAGGGCCTCCCAGGCCTCGATTACCTTGGGTGCCTTGACGCTGCCCACTCGTTCCTTGCAGAAGGCGATCAACTCCACCTCGTCGAATATCGCGCCAGGTTTGAGTTCGATGGCCGCCGTGACACGTTCACCCCATTTTTCGTCGGCTACGCCGATCACCGCACAGTCCTGCACGCTCGGGTGCATCCACAGAGCTTGTTCGACTTCACTGGGGTAGACGTTGAAGCCCCCGGAGATGATCAGATCTTTCTTTCGATCTACGATGTAGATGTAGCCGTCGGCGTCTTTGACGCCCACGTCGCCGCTGTGATGCCAGCCCCATTGGCTGGCCTCTTCGGTGGCTTCGGGGTTCTTGTAGTAGCCGGTCATGCGCAGATTGCTGCGGCTGACGATTTCGCCCGGCTCGTCGGGTCCGAGAATATTGCCCTCGTCGTCCATGATCTCCACCCAGGCCAGCGGTCCGGCCCGGCCGGCGCTGCGCAGGCGGCCCACCTTGGTCGGGTCTGTCAGGGCTTCGGCGTGCTCGGCGGCGCTCATGAAGGTCACCACCATCAGTACCTCGGTCTGGCCATAGGTCTGAGTCATCACCGGCCCGAAAATCTCGGTGGCTTCGCGCAGCTTTTGCTCTGACATGGGTGCGGCGCCGTAGAGGAAATAACGTAGCGACGAATAATCGAATTCCCGCACCCGCGGGTGGGCGAGCATCATATAGATCAGGGTGGGCGGGGCGAACACCGTGGTGGCCTGGTGCTCGTGAATGGCCTCGAGAATGGCAAGCGGATCTGGCTTTTCCAGTAGTACGTGAGTACCTCCCCAAGGCAGCAGGCTGCCGGAGAGACAGCCTGCGGCATGAGTAAGCGGTGCCGCGACGATGTGTACTGGTGGTCTGTCATAGGGCATCACCGCCATGTAGCTGGCAATCATCGTTTCCCAGGCCAGGTTGGGCAGGGCCACGCCTTTGGGCCGCCCGGTCGTGCCGCTGGTGGTCAACATCACGGCGGTATCCAGAGCGCCTTTTACGAAGTACGTTGCATCGGGGCCCTCGAGTGGCGCCCAGTCTTGCAGGGCCGGCGCGATGGGGGTTTCGCGGTCCAGACAGACCAGCCCCTTGAGTTCTGGCATCTGCTCGCGCATTTGTTGAGCTTCGTCGATCTTGCTGCTGTGGAAAAACAACCACTCGGCATCCATGCGTTGCAGGATCTCGATATTTTCGTAAACGCTATTGCGTACATTCAGCGGCAGCCAGATACAGCCGGCGCGCAGAATGCCGAATTGCGCTGCGTAGCCTTCGGCACTGTTGGGCCCATAGGTAACCACCTTTGAGTCCGGGCCTAGACCGGCAGCCATCAATGCGTTGGCGATGCGGTGGGTCCAGGCCTTGGTGTCAGCGTAGGTCCATGCGCGCCCCGGTTCGTGAATAAGGATGTTTCCTGGGTAACGCTCTGCGCCACGGTCAAAGAAATCGATATAACGCATAAATGCCTCCAGGGCCGGATCAGGATATTTTCAAGCTTCCGGAGAAGTGGACGGGTTCGGAGCGAACGCAGGAGGCATGCCCTGGTCGATCACCGCCTGCATTCGTGCGGCGACCGCCGATTTGAACTCCGGGTGGGGCAGCACGTAGAACCGACGCGCCTGGGCTGCGTCCAGGGTGAGTTCAGCTATCGCATCAGTACTCAGCCGTCCACTTTCTAGAGCATGACCCAACCGTTTCAGGTAGGCCTGTGATTTGGGGTTGGCCTCTGCCAATTCGGCTGGACGTAGTTTCTCGCAGTCAGCCAGGTTGGTATCCACGTAGGCTGGACAGAGTACCGATACGCCCACATCAGCGTTGCTCGCCGCAAGCTCCAGGTGCAGGCACTCGGATGTGGCGACCACGGCATGCTTGCTAGCGGTGTAAGCGGCCATTCCGCCCACTGGAATCAGGCCGGCAACAGAGGCAGTGTTCACGATCTGTGCGGCACTGCACTGTTCAAGCATGCGCGGTAGAAAACTCTGAATACCGTGCACCACACCCATCAAATTGACGTTCATGACCCAGCGCCAGTCGGCGGCTGTGCTGGTCAGTAGCGGGCCGGCGGGCGCAACTCCTGCGTTGTTGCATAGCAGGGCGACGCTGTCGAAGCGATCGAAGGCGACGTCGGCCAGCTTCTTGACATCGCTAGCCCGAGATACATCACAGAGTTGTGTTTCCACTACTGCGGCACCCGCTGCGGCGGCAAGCCGTTGGGTGTCGGCCAGCCCGGGTTCGCTGACATCGGCCAGCAGCAAGCCCATGCTCCGTCGGGCGCTGGCCAGTGCCAGTGCCCGGCCGATTCCGCTGCCCGCCCCTGTGATCACTGCGCTGGCGCCTTGAAGTTTCATCAGCCCGGCTCGGCTACGAATTTCCAGTTATTCCCATCCGGCTCGATACGCCCGACGGTGGTGTCGGCAATATGCGTGCCGATGAACCTGACCGACGTATTCTGATAGCGCGTGAAGAAATCGCGACGGGTCCGGGCTTCCTGCGCGGGGTCACTACAGAAATTGCTGGTGATATCCGGATTGGCGCATTGCAAAGGGCTGTAGATGAGGTCCCCCGTGATAAGCGCCTCCTGCCCGCCGGAGTCAAGGTGGATGCAGACATGCCCGGGCGTGTGGCCGGGGGAGAATTCCAGGCGCACGCCGGGAACGAGTTCGTGGTCTGCGGCCACCAGATCTACCAGCCCCGCGTCGATAACCGGTTTCACCGAATCATCGAAGACATTGGCGTTCTCGCCCTCGTTGGGCTGGACTTTCCAGTACTCGTATTCCTTTTCTACGAACACGTACCGCGCCTGGGTGAATGTGGGCACCCATTTGCCGTCCACCAGCCTGGTGTTCCACCCGCAGTGGTCGATATGCAGATGGGTGCAGACCACCATGTCGATCGACTCGGCCGGAAATCCGGCCCGGGCGAGGTCTTCCAGGAAGGGGTTGTCCAGGTGGCTGAAAAAATCGCTCATGCGCGGCTTGTCGTTGCCCACCCCGGTATCCACCAGAATGGTCTTGCCGCCGGCCTCGATCACGAACGATTGAATGGTCATCAACAGGTTGCCTTCGTCGTCGGCGTAGCCCGGCCGCAGCCAGTCGTAGCCCTTGACGTCTTCGGCCGTCACGTTCGTCAGCAGCCAATCCGGCGGGATTTGGATTCCAGCAATCTCGGGTACGCGGGTTACGCGTATGTCGCCGATTTTCCAGCTCTTGATGTCATTCTTGGCCATGATCTCCTCCTTGAATTTTCGTAGTCAGGCGTTGTACAGCGTGCGTGCAATAAGCATGCGCTGGATGTCGTTGGTGCCTTCATAGATCTGGCACACCCGCACGTCGCGGTATATGCGTTCCACGGCAAAGTCGCGGGTATAGCCATAGCCGCCGTGGATCTGGATGGCGTCCGAGCAAACCTTCTCTGCCATTTCGCCCGCGTACAGCTTGGCGATGGCCGCCTCCTGCAGACAGGGTTTGCCGGCGTCGAGCAGGCCAGCGGCGTGGTAAACATACTGGCGAGCTACTTCGATGCGCATTTTCATATCGGCTAGACGGAAGGCCACCGCCTGGTGCTCGATAATGGGCTTGCCGAAACTGGTCCGCTCGCGGGCATAGGCCAGGGCATGCTCAAAAGCCGCGCGGGCCATGCCCACGGCTTGCGCCGCGATGGACACCCGACCGTCGGCCAACACTTCAAGAATGGAGGACAGCGCGCGGCCCCGCTCGCCCATCATCAGATCTTGCGGCACCCGACAGTTCTCTAGTGTGATCAGAGCTGTGTCGGAGACATGCTGGCCCAGCTTTTCTTCTACCCGGCTTACGGTGAAACCGGGCGTATCCGTGGGCACCAAAAACAGGCTGATGCCGTGTTTACCTGCCTCGGGATCCGTTACTGCTGCGACGATTGCCAAGCCGGCACGCTTGCCGTTGGTGACGAATTGCTTGCTGCCATTCAGAACCCAGTGATCGCCGTCGCGACTCGCGCGGGTACGGATGGCAGCAGCGTCCGAGCCAGTGTGCGGCTCGGTGAGACAAAACGCCCCAATCATTTCACCCCGCGCCATGGCTGGCAGAAATTGCTGTTGCTGCGCCGGGTTGGCCAGTTTCCGGATCGGAGCGCAAGTTCCCAGGTTGTGTACGTGCACTAAGGTAGAAATACCGCCGTCGCCGGCGGCGATTTCCTCGATGGCAGTCATGAAGGCGGTGAAGGAAATGGCTGAGCCGCCATGCGCCTCGGGCACCAGCATGCCGAACAGGCCCAGCCGGGCCATTTCGTCGAGGACCGACTGCCCCAGCGGCTCACCACGATCCCAGGCCATTGCCGCAGGCGCCAGTACCTCGCGGGCAAAGCGCCGGGTCATGTCCTGAATCATCAGGCTATCTGCATCCAGTTCCATCGGAAGCGCACCAATATACTGTTTAGTCTATTATTCTACTTATGAGTAACATAAGCTCATTCAAGTCCGCAACGTTCAGTAGTCTCGGACTGATTCATGACCCGTCACAATCAGGAGCAAGACATGAGTAAACCACTGGAAGGGCTGCGAATTTTGTCCCTGGCAGAGCAATATCCGGGGCCATACGCAACACTGCTACTCGCTGATCTGGGCGCGGATGTGATTCTAGTGGAGCGACCGAGCGGCGGTGACCCTGCCCGCGGCTTTCCGGAATTCTTCGCGGCGTTGAACCGCAACAAGCGCAGCATTTGTCTCGATCTGAAATCAGACGCGGGACGTGATTCTTTGTGCCGCCTTGCCTGTGACGCCGATGTGTTGCTGGAAGGCTACCGGCCCGGTGTGATGCGACGCTTGGGACTGGATTACGAAAGTTTGGCCGCCAACAATCCGCGTTTGGTGTATGTCTCCATCACCGGCTTCGGTCAGGATGGCCCCTACCGCGATCGGCCCGCGCATGACTTGTCGTACCAGGCGATGGCCGGACTATTGTTTCGGCAGGCGGATTCGCCCGGCGTGGTCCCGGACCTGACGATTGGTGACCTGTCCTCGGCCATGTTCGCTACCGTGGCGGTGCTGGCCGCACTACAGCAGCGGCAGCGTACCGGCCGCGGCACCTACGTCGATGTATCGATGACTGACGGGTTGGTGTCCTGGATGGGCACGCAGCTCGGTGCGGTGCTCAATGACGGACCACTATTCGAGCCTGATCGTGAGCCCGCATACGGCGTATACCGTTGTTCGGACGACCGTTGCCTGAGCCTGAGTATTGCCCATGAGGACGGTTTCTGGACCCGGCTGTGCGAGGTGCTGGAATTGCCGGACATTGCGGCGCTCAAGCATGCCGAGCGTATTACCCGCACGGCGGAATTACGTGAGCAGCTTGCAGCCTGTCTGGCCAGGCGGCCGCGCGCACATTGGGCAAAAATACTCGATGAACAAGACATCCCCTGGGGCGCCGTGAATTCGCTGAGCGAGGTCACGGGAGACAAGCATTTTCGCGCGCGCGGGTTATTTACCGAACTGGACGGCCGACATTTCGTTAATCAGCCACTGAAGTTCGCCGGTATGAGCGCCTCGATTAATCGACCCTCTCCGGGTCTGGGTGAACATACCGCGGAGGTGCTAGGTAAGTAGGCGCCGACAATCCTCGGCCGATGATCCGTCTGGTCGCTGCGCACGGCGGCCGCTATCCTGCAAAGGAGAATGTTCTTGTTGAGTAGCCGTTCACCATGAGTTCGAGATCAGCTTCCCCCTCACGACCCAAATGGGGTGATGCCGTGCAGGGGCCGGACGAACGCCACGCCCTGAAGCGGCGGGCGCTGCTGCAGGAGGCCGGGCGGGCCTTCAGCCGGGGCGGTTTTGCCAATACCTCGCTGGACGACGTGGCGGCCATGCTGGGGGTTTCCAAGCCGGCGCTTTATTACTACTTCAAGAGCAAGCACGAAATTCTCTACGAGTGCCACAAGACCGCGTTGGACCTGGGCGACCAGGCGCGCGACGAAGCTGAAGTCTCCGGTGGCAATGGCCTGCAACGACTGCACGCTTTTATCCTGCGGTACGTTGAGTTGCTAACCGGCGAGCTTGGAGTTTGCGCGGTGCTCACCGAACACTACGCCCTACGCAAACCCGACCGTGAGCGTATCCAGGCGCGCCGCCGTGGATTCGACCAGTACCTCCAGACGCTGATTCGCGACGGCATGGCTGACGGCTCGATCGCCGAGTGCAATCCCAGGCTGGCGGTAACCCTGATCATGGGGGCCGTCAATAGCATCCATGCCTGGTATATGCCCGAGGGCGACCTGAGCGGCCGCGAGATTGCGGAAGAACTCATGCTCTATGTTAGCGACGGCCTAGCTGGTACTACCGCGCAAACCGTGGGGCGTAGACCGGATGCGGGTGAAACCGCCTGAGGAGCTAGACGGCGAACGAATAGCCGCCATTAACCGGGTAGGTCTGCCCGGTAACCCAGCTTGCTGCGGCCGAGGCCAGGAAAACGATCATGTTGGCGGCGTCGTCCGGCTGGCCTAGGCGCCGGATGACATAGTGCTTGAGCATTTGCTTGACGGCGTCCTCGTTGTCGATCATGTCCTGCACCCCGGGGGTGGCGACACCGCCCAGGGCCACGCAGTTGGCGGTAATGCCGTATCGGCCAACAGCCTTGGCCAGGCCCCGCATGAATCCGGCCGCTCCCGCTTTGGCCCCCGAATAAACCGCCAGATGCGGCTCACCCACGCGGCCGGCGTCGGATACCACGGTAATGATCCGCCCCTGCTGGGCTTCAATCATTCCCGGCACTGCAGCTCTGCAGCAATTGAGCACGCCGTATAGATTGGTGCCGAACCAACGCTGCCACTCGTCAGGGCCGGTTTCCCAGAATGGTGCCAGATCGGAAAGTGAATCTGTCGCGCCGGCATTGCCGGCGTTGTTGACGAGGATGGTCGGGGCGGCGCCCAGCGTTTCCGCGGCGTGAGCAAAAGCGGCCTGCATCCCCTCGTAGTTTGTGACGTCACCCGCCAAGGCCAGCGCCTTGCCGCCGGCACTCTTGATTTCCGCCGTGACCACCTGAGCGCGTTCATCGAAGTAGTCGTTGACCACCACCCTCGCGCCATGCGCAGCCAACGTTAGCGCTGTCTGACGACCCACTCCCTGGCCTGCGCCCGTCACGAAGGCGATCTGCCCTGAAAAACTCAGAGCCTCACTTAAATTACTCATACGCGTGTATTTCACTCGGACTATACGTGAAAGTATTATATGTTACTCAAAAGTAAAATAAAGAGGGGGTAATCCCCCCGAAAATCAGTGTGATTCAGAAGTGGAATTTTCTACCCTTGATCCAGGAGAATATTCCGCATGAAAACTTCCCGATACA
>NYTH01000044.1 GCA_002683405.1 Salinisphaeraceae bacterium
CGCGAACCTTACGGATGCTTGAGAATATGCCAGACGATGTATCTGCTAAGCTGAGAGATGCTGTCGGGCAGGCCATCGGCCAGCTGCACGGCATTTATATTCTCGCCCAGAACGAGGTCGGGCTGGTGCTGGTGGATATGCATGCGGCGCACGAGCGGATTCTCTACGAGCGGCTCAAGCGCCGGCTAGATGAGGGCGGGCTCAAACCGCAGCCGCTGCTGGTCCCCGTAACGCTGCGCGTGGGGCAGGAGACGGCGGACCTGGTCGAGGAACAGGCGGTCTTCCTGCGGGCTATCGGCCTGGACGTTGTGCGGCGCGGTCCGGCGGAGGTGGGGCTGGTCGGGGTACCGGCCGAACTGCTGGACTCGGACGTCGAATCGCTACTGCGGGACGTGCTGGGCGATCTGGCCGTGGGAGAAAGCGGCGAGGCCACCGGCAACCGTGTGCGCGACCGGATCGAGCACATTCTGGGCAACATGGGCTGCAAGGCAGCCATCAAGGCCGGCCGGCGCCTGCAGCTGGCCGAAATGAATGCCCTGCTGCGCGACATGGAGGGGACGCCCCGCGCCGGTCACTGCAATCATGGCCGGCCCAGCTGGGTCCAGGTCGATGTGGCTGCCCTGGACCGCATGTTCATGCGCGGCCAGTAGGCCGGCGGGCGGCGCATGGCATTGCCGGTCATCTTTCTGATGGGCCCCACGGCGTCGGGCAAGACCGAGCTCGCAGTGGAGCTGGTGAACAGCCTCTCCTGCGACATCATCAGCGTCGACTCGGCCATGGTCTACCGCGGCATGGATATCGGCACGGCCAAGCCCGATGCCGCCGTGCTGGCCCGGGCGCCGCACCGGCTCATCGATTTCCGACATCCTGCCGAGCCGTATTCCGCCGCCGAATTCGCCACGGACGCGCGACGGCATATTGCCGACATCCACGACCGCGACCGTATTCCGCTACTGGTGGGCGGCACCATGCTGTATTTCCGGGCGCTGGAGCAGGGCCTCAGTCCGCTCCCCGAGGCCGAGCCGGCGGTGCGAGAGCGCATAACCCGACGGGCGCAGCGGCTGGGCTGGCCGGCGCTGCATGACGAGCTGGCGCGGCTGGATCCCGCCAGCGCGGCGCGTATTCATCCCAACGACAGTCAGCGCATTCAGCGGGCGCTGGAAATTCACGAGGTCAGCGGACAGGCGCGAAGCCAGCAATGGGCCCGGCGCGGGGCCCCGCGGCCGGTCTGGCAGAGCATCAAGATGGTGGTCGCGCCCTTCGAGCGGCAGGTGCTGCACGCACGCATACGCCAGCGCTTCGAGGCCATGATGCGCGCCGGGCTGCTCGGGGAGGTTGAAAAGCTGCATGCCGACCCCGACCTACACGAAGGTCTGCCGGCGATCCGGGCGGTGGGCTACCGCCAGCTCTGGCGGCATCTGGAGGGCGACATGCCGCTTGCTGACGCCGTGGAACGCGGCATCATTGCCACTCGGCAGCTCGCCCGGCGACAGCTGACCTGGTTGCGGGCAGAATCGGCCGACGTGTGGATAGACGTCGGCCGGCAGGGCTGGAAGACAACGGCGCTGCAGGTCATCCGGGACCGGCTGGATGACGCGTTGAACGCGCGTTCGGCGTGATATTATCCGACACGCATTAACCGGCATATGTCAGTAGGTACTGGAGAATAACGATGGCCAAGGGCCAGACTTTACAAGAGCCATTTCTGAACGCCCTTCGCAAGGAGCGCATTCCCGTCTCGATCTATCTCGTGAACGGCATCAAGCTGCAGGGTCAGGTGGAATCCTTCGATCAGTTCGTGGTGTTGCTGCGCAACAGCGTGAGTCAGATGGTTTACAAGCACGCGATATCGACCATCGTGCCGGCCCGCAACGTCAAGACGGCCATGCAAAACGAGGTCGACGACGACGAGGATATTGGCAACCATTAGGCCGGCAGAGCGAATGGCGCCCCTGTCGCGCCGTCTGCGCCATGGGGCCGCCCTTGTTTGAGCGGCCGCAATCCGGCCAGCGTGCGGTGCTGGTTCATCTGCAGTTCCCGTTTGTCGAATACGATGAGGCCGACAGCGAGTTCGCCGACCTGGCCCGCTCCTGCGGTGCCCAGGTGGTGGCACGGATCGGCGGGTCCCGCTCCAGGCCCGATCCGCGTTATTTCGCCGGTCGCGGCAAGGCCGAGGAAATCCTGGCCGCGGTGACCGAGCACGGCGCCGAGCTCGTGGTGGTCAACCATGCGCTGTCGCCCAGTCAGGAACGAAATCTCGAATCGCTGCTCAAGTGCCGCGTACTGGACCGGTCCGGACTGATTCTCGACGTTTTCGCGCGGCGCGCGCGATCGCACGAGGGCAAGCTGCAGGTCGAGCTTGCACAGCTTCGCCATCTTTCGACACGGCTGGTTCGGGGCTGGTCGCATCTGGAGCGTCAGAAGGGCGGCATCGGCCTGCGCGGGCCGGGCGAAACCCAGCTGGAAACCGATCGGCGGCTGCTCGCCGAGCGCATCAAGAACCTGCGGGGGCGGCTGGAAAAGGTCGGTCGGCGCCGGGCGCAGGGGCGGGCCGCGCGTCGCAAGGCCGAAACACCGACGGTGTCGGTCGTGGGCTATACCAATGCCGGCAAGTCGACCCTGTTCAATCGGCTAACGGGCGCGGACATCTACGCGGCCGATCAGCTGTTCGCCACGCTGGACCCGACGCTGCGCCAGCTCGACCTGCCGGTGGGCGACCCTGTCATTCTGGCCGACACGGTGGGCTTCATTCGTGATCTGCCGCACGAGCTGATCGCCGCGTTCAACGCGACGCTGGAAGAGACTCACCAGGCCAGCCTGCTGCTGCATGTGGTCGATGCCGCCAACCCGGAGCGGCAGGATCACGTCGAGCAGGTGAACGCGGTGCTCGAAGACATAGATGCGCGGGATATTCCCCAGATCATCGTCATGAACAAGATTGATCTGACCGGGCAGGCCGCCGCGCTGGAGCGGGACGAGGCGGGCCGCGTCTGGCGGGTCTGCTGTTCGGCCATCACGGGTCAGGGCCTGGACCTGCTGATGCGGGCCGTGGCGGAACAGTGCTATCCCGATCTGATTCACGGCGAGCTCGCGCTGCCGCCACGCGCCGCGAAGCTGCGTGCCAGACTGTTTGATCTGGGCGCCGTCAGCGAAGAGCGCTTCACGGCCGACGGCGAGTCGCTGCTGAGCGTTGTCGTATCCCGCCAGGATCTCGAACGGGTCTGCAAGCAGGAAGGCATGGACGTTGATGAGCTGCTGGCGGCCGGCACGCGAAGCGCGGTGCCGCTGGAGCCCGATGCGGTTTGATTACGCGCCTGCCGGCAAACGCCGGGCGGGTTTCATGGACGCGATTTTTGGCATGCTGATAGAATCGCGCCCCTCACATTTGCGCTAGGCATACCGAATGGCTTGGAACGAGCCCGGCAAGGGGCAGGACCCCTGGGGTGGCAAGAAGAATAACGCGGGTGGCCCGCCGGATCTGGACGAGATCTGGCAGAAACTGCGCCGGCGTTTTGGTGGCTCAGGCAGCGGCGGCTCGGGTTCGGGCGGCGGCGGTCTGGGCGGTGCGGCCATCGGCCTGATCGTGGCCGGCATTGCCGTGCTGTGGCTGCTGTCCGGGCTGTTCGTGATCGATCCCGGCGAGCGGGGCGTCGTGCTGACGTTTGGCAGCTACTCGAAGACGGTCGGTCCCGGCCCGCACTGGCATATTCCCTATCCGATGCAGCGCGTCGAAAAGGTGGACATCGAGCAGGTACGCTCGGCCAGCGACAGCGCCGTGATGCTCACCAAGGATGAGAACATCGTGGATGTCCGGGCGCAGGTGCAGTACCGCGTCGAGGATGCCAGCGCCTATCTGTTCAACGTGCGCAATCCGGACGAAACGGTTCAGGAAACCCTCAAGAGCGCCGTGCGAGAGGTTGTGGGCACCAGCCGCATGAATGAAGTCATTCAGCGCGGCGCCGACGAGGCCACGCTGGACGAAGACATCTTCCAAGAGGCAGTGCAGGACGATATGGATGCGATGGCCGCCGACGAGGAGGTCGTTGTAGAACAGCCCCAGCCCACGGGCGACGCCGAAACGGTCGAGCAGATTCGCGAGGAGCAGTCGAGCTATCCGGAAATCGACGAGCGTTCCCGCGCAATGCTGCCTGTGAATATTCGTGAAATTCTGCAGTACAACCTCGACACCTACGGCACCGGGCTGACGATTACCGCCGTCAACGTGAGCTATTCGCAGCCGCCCGAAGCCGTCCAGAGTGCGTTCGAGGAAGCCATCAAGGCGCGCGAGGAACAGCAGCGTCTGGAGAACGAGGCGCGCGCCTACTCGCGAGACGTGGTGAACCGGGCCAAGGGTGAGTCCGAGGCGCTGATCAACCAGGCCGAGGGTTATCGCGAGCGCGTCATCCAGCGCGCGGAAGGTAATGCTTCGCGCTTTTTGCAGCTGCTCGCCGAGTACGAGAAGGCGCCGCAGGTCACGCGCAAGCGCCTGTACCTGGACACCATGGAGTCGGTGATGCAGTCGACCAGCAAGGTGCTGGTGGACTCGAGCGGCGGCAACGAGCTGCTCTACCTGCCCATTGATCAGCTGATCAAGCAGGGCGCTCGCAAGGGCAACATGTCCGGTGAGTCGGGCTCCGGCGGCAGCGGCAGTTCCTCCGGCTCCGACAGCGGCAGCAGCCGCTATCAGAACGATCCCCTTCGCAGCAGGTCCCGCTGATGAGTGGCAAGCAGATAATTCTTCTGGTCGTGCTGGGCGTGGCCGTACTTCTGGGCACGTCCGCCTTCTACATTGTTGATGAAACCGAGCGGGTGGTGTTGCTGCGGCTGGGCCAGATCCGGTCGACGGATGGCCAGCCGGGTCTGCACATGAAGATTCCGCTGGCGGAATCGGTGCGCCGTTTCGATGACCGCATCCTCACGCTCGACGAGAAGATTGATCGGGTTCTGACGTCCGAGAACAAGAACCTGAAGGTGGATTTCTTCGTCAAGTGGCGTATCGAGGATACGGCGCAGTTTTTCGTGTCCACGCAGGGCCGGGAGACCCGGGCGCTGAGTCTGCTGTCGGAAATCGTCGGCAACGATCTGCTGGCCGAGTTTTCCGAGCGCACCATTCGTCAGGCGGTGGCCGACGAGCGCGACGAAATCATGGCGGCGGTCAAGGTCAAGTCCAATCAGAAAGCGCAGGATCTGGGCATCCAGGTGGTGGACGTGCGCATCAAGCGCATCGATCTGCCGGATGACGTCAGCGAATCCGTCTACGATCGCATGCGCTCGGAGCGCGAAGAAGTCATCAAGGCACTGCGTTCGCAGGGCGAGGCGACCGCGCGCGAAATTCGCACCGATGCCGATCGCCAGCGCGAGATCATGGTTTCCGAAGCCTTTAACCGCGCCGAGACGATCAAGGGTGAGGGCGACGCTAGATCGGCGGCGATCTATGCGGAAGCCTATCAGCAGGACGCCGAGTTCTACAGCTTCTATCGAAGCCTCGAGGCCTATCGCAGCGTCTGGGAAGATTCCGGCGATCTCATGGTGCTTGAGCCTGACGGCGAGTTCTTCCAGTACTTCAATCCCTCTGCCCAGCCCTAGGCGGGGCCGTTAGGCGCTCGCCGGGTAAACCGGTCACTCGCGGATGTGGGATACGTTGCTGCGCGCGCTGGCGCTCGTGATGGTGATCGAGGGCCTCATGCCCCTGCTTGCCCCGGATCGCTGGCGGCTGATGCTGGCGCGGGTGGCCAGCGTCGACAGCCGCTCGCTGCGCGTGTTTGGTGCGGTGCTCGTCGGGGTTGGCGTGCTGTCGCTGCAGCTGCTGCGCGGCTGAGCCTTTCGTACGGATCGCGGGAACTACCCCATGCGCCATAACCGATGGTTACTGCCTGAAGGCGTCCAGGAAACGCTGCCGCCGGATTCCTGGATGCTGGAACAGGCCCGACGCCGGCTGCTGGATTTGTACTGGCGCTGGGGGTTCGATCTGATTCGCCCGCCGCTGATCGAATACCTCGAGTCGCTACTGACCGGGACCGGGCGCGACCTGGATCTGCAGACCTTCAAACTGACTGATCAGCTCTCCGGCCGAATGATGGGCGTGCGATCAGACATGACCATGCAGGCGGCCCGCATTGACGCCCATCGCATCCTGGCCGAGGGCGCCGCGCGCTATTGCTACATCGGCAGCGTGCTGCGTACGCGCCCGGAAGAGCCGGGTGGGTCGAGATCGCCGCTGCAGATCGGCGTCGAGCTGTTCGGGCACGGCGGGCTGGAGAGCGATCTGGAAGTGCTTTCGCTCCTGCTCGAAACGCTCAAGCTCATGCAGGTCGAGGGTTTCTATCTGGATCTGGGCCACGTGGCGGTGTACCGGGCGCTGGTGGAGGATGCCGGTCTGGACGCGGACAGCGAGGCGGCGCTGTTCGACATCATGCAGCGCAAGTCCGCACCGGATCTGAGCGCGCTGGTCGACAACGGCCAGATTACCCCGGTCCTGGGCGACAAGCTGCAGCGGCTGGTGGGCATGACGGGCGATGCTTCGGTGCTCGACGAGGCGGAGGCCGCCTTTGCCCATGAGTCGCCCCGGCTTGCCCGGGCGCTGGCGGACCTGCGGCAACTGACCGAGCGTCTGGCGCGCCATTATCCCGAGGTGCCGGTGTTCATCGATCTGGCGGAGCTGCGTGGCTATCGCTACAAGACGGGCGTGGTATTTGCCGCGTTTGCGCCCGGAATCGGCCGGGAACTGGCCCGTGGCGGCCGATATGACGAGGTGGGCGCCGTCTTCGGTCGGGCCCGTGCAGCGACGGGCTTTTCGGCCGATCTCAACGCGCTGGCCGCGGTCGGGCGTTTCGAGCCCTTGGAGCCAGCGGCCGCCGTGTTCGCGCCGGCCGATGAGGACCCGGCGCTGCTGGCCGAAATTCGTCGCCTTCGCAGCGCGGGCAGGCGCGTGATCACGGGGCTGCCCGGTAGGGCAGAGGATGCAGCCGCCATGGGCTGCAACGAGGAACTGGTCAAGGTCGACGGCGCCTGGCGCATTCAATTCAGCCAATCGGCCCGACAGGGCTGAAGCATTGCGGAACATGAAACAGACACAAGCGAAGAACCTGGTTGTGATCGGCAGCCAATGGGGCGACGAGGGCAAGGGCAAGATTGTCGATCTGCTCACCGATCGCTGTCAGGCCGTCGCCCGATTCCAGGGTGGACACAACGCCGGCCATACCCTGGTCATCGGCGGGCGCAAGACCGTCCTGCATCTCATCCCCTCCGGCATTCTGCACGATGGCGTGCAGTGCATGATCGGCAACGGCGTGGTGCTGTCACCCACGGCGCTGCTCGAGGAAATGGGTGAGCTGGAAGCCAACGGCGTGCCCGTGCGTGAGCGCTTGAGGATCAGTCCGGCCTGTCCGCTGATTTTGCCGTGCCACGTGGCGCTGGATAATGCCCGGGAGGCGGCGCGGGGCAACGCCAAGATCGGCACGACCGGACGCGGTATCGGCCCGGCCTACGAGGACAAGGCGGCCCGGCGCGCCGTGCGTCTGGGCGATCTGTTCCGGCGAGAGTTGTTTGCCGCCAAGCTGGGCGAGGTGCTCGACTACCACAACTTCGTTTTGAAGCATTATTTCAAGGCCTCCACCGTCGACTTCCAGGAAATCTTGGACCTGTGCCTGGAACAGGCCGAGCAGCTGGCGCCGATGGTCGCCGATGTCTCGGAAGTGCTGCGCGGCATCTACGAGGCCGGCGGCAACACGCTGTTCGAAGGCGCGCAGGGGGCGCTACTGGATATCGACCACGGCACCTACCCCTATGTGACCTCATCCAACACGACGGCCGGCGGCGCCGCCACCGGCACGGGCGTGGGGCCGGCCTATCTGAGCGATGTGCTGGGCGTGGTCAAGGCCTACACGACCCGCGTGGGGTCGGGGCCATTTCCGACCGAAATCCAGGATGAATACGGCAAGCATATGGCCTCTCGCGGCGCCGAATTCGGCGCGACCACGGGCCGGGCACGCCGCTGCGGATGGTTTGACGCGGTGGGTCTACGGCGCGCGGTGTTCAATAACAGCCTCTCGGCCATCGGCATCACCAAACTCGACGTGCTGGACGGGCTGGATTCGCTGCAGATATGCACCGGCTATCGCTGCGATGGCGAAGTCCTGTCTGTCCCGCCGATGGGCGCGGATGCGCTGGCCAACTGCGAGCCGGTCTACGAAGAGATGCCCGGCTGGAAGGAAAACACGGTTGGCGTGCGCGAGTACGATCAGCTTCCCCAGGCAGCGCGCAACTATCTGAGCCGGCTCGAGGAAATCACCGAGACGCCCATCGAGATCATATCCACCGGCCCGGACCGGGAAGACACCATCATGCTCCGACATCCGTTTGATGACTGATTGAACGCACTGTGGCCCAGCGTTGAAGCTGGGCCGGTTCCATCAGGCGTTGTTCTGTCTTCAGTGCCCTGGGCGCGGGAAAGAGCAAGTGGACGCCACGGCCGCGCAAGAAACGGAGTCGGCTCGGCGATCAGGCGCCATCGAGAGGAGTTCTGCCTTCAAGCAGGACAGGAGTTTGCTGAGGCGATGCCGGCCTGATTGGATGGAGTTCTTTCTCTACTCCACAGGCTTGGCCGTGTCTGGCCTGGGGCGGGCTCGTCGCTCTTTAGAGGGGTTCTGCCTATGCGTAGGACAAAACGATTCTGAGGGAATTCCGGCCTGTCTGAATGGAGTTCTTTCTCTACTCCATAGGCTTGGCCGGGCGTTGCCCGGGGCTGGCTCGTCGCCCTTTGGAGGGGTCCTGCCTTGGAGTAAAGCAATACGATTCTGAGGGAATTCCGGCCTGTCTGAATGGAGTTCTTTCTCTACTCCATAGGCTTGGCCGGGCGTTGCCCGGGGCGGGCTCGTAGCCCTTTAGAGGGGTTTTGCCTATGCGTAGGACAAAACGATTCTGAGGGAATTCCGGCCTGTCTGGATGGAGTTCTTTCTCTACTCCATAGGCCGGAATTGGTGCCGAGGAGAGGACTTGAACCTCCACGGGCTTTCGCCCACTAGCACCTGAAGCTAGCGCGTCTACCAATTCCGCCACCTCGGCTACGGCGCCGCGCAATCTAATGGCGCGGGGTCGCTTTGTCAACGGGTTGAGTTCATCATGCCGGCCCGAGTATTTGAAATCGCCCGACCCAAGGGAGTGAATGTGCCGAAAAAGGCAGCGAACAGGAATGACTGGCAGCAGCGCGATCCGGCGCTCAAACGCGAGCAGCAGCGGTATGAGCATCCGGTACCCAGCCGTGAGCTGATCCTCCAGGATCTGCAGAAGCAGGGACGTCCCATGACGCGCAAACAGCTGGCGAATCATTTCGGCCTGACGGTCGAGGCGGCGGGGAAGGCGCTGGATACACGCATTGCGGCCATGCTGCGCGATGGCCAACTCGTGGAGAATCGGCGCGGCGCGCTGGGGCCGCTGGAACGCATGGACCTGGTGCGAGGTCGCGTACAGGGCCATCGCGACGGGTTCGGATTTCTCATCCCGGACGAGCCCGGTGAGGACGTATTCCTGAACCCCCGCCAGATGCGCGAACTGATGCATGGTGACCGGGCCGTGGTGCGTATTACCGGCTCGGACAATCGCGGCCGGCGCGAGGGCCGCGTAGTCGACGTGCTCGAGCGCGCCCACACGCGCATCGTCGGCCGCTACAGCCGGCAGAACAATTTCGGCCTGGTTATTCCGGACAACTCGCGCATCCAGCATGACATCGTCGTGCCGGACGGGGAGCAGGGCGACGCGCGGGACGGCCAGGTCGTGACCGTCGAGCTGGTCGAGCCGCCGCGCAAGCGCGGTCAGCCGACCGGTCGCGTCATCGAGGTGCTGGGTGAGCATCTGGACCCGGGGCTGGAAATCGACATCGCCGTACGCGCGCACGGCATTCCGCACGAGTGGCCCGAGGAAGCACTGGCGCAGGCGCGCTCCATCGGTGACGTGGTGCCGGCCGAACACTACGCCAACCGCGTTGACCTGCGGGACCTGCCGCTCGTGACCATCGACGGTGAGGATGCCAAGGATTTCGACGACGCCGTGCACTGCGCGCCGACGGCCAAGGGCTGGAAGCTGTGGGTGGCGATAGCCGATGTCTCGGCCTACGTGGCGGTGGATTCGCCGCTGGACGCCGAAGCGCAGTCGCGCGGCACTTCGGTGTACTTTCCGGGCCACGTGGTGCCCATGCTCCCCGAAGCGCTGTCCAACGGACTGTGTTCACTGAATCCGAAAGTTGACCGGCTTTGCATGGTCTGCGAAATGCAGATCAACGCCGAGGGCGAGACCACGAAATCGTCGTTCTATCCGGCCGTCATCAACTCGCACGCACGGCTGACCTACACCCAGGTGGGCGCCTACCTGGAGCACGGCGACCACAAGGCGGTGCCGGCGGCCATCGCCCCGCATCTCGATAGCCTCGAAGGCCTGTTCAACGCCTTGTTCGCGGCGCGCCGGCGACGCGGGGCGATCGAATTCGACAGTACCGAAACGCGCATCGTGTTCAATGAGCAGCGCAAGATTGACCGCATCGAGCCGGTCAGCCGCAATGTCGCGCATCGGCTGATCGAGGAGTGCATGATCGCCGCGAACGTGACTGCGGCCCGCTTTCTGGCGCGCAAAAAGATGCCGACGCTCTACCGGGTGCATCCCGGACCCGAGGCGGACCGGCTGCAGGAGCTGCGCGACTTTCTGGCCGAGCGGGGTCTGAGTCTGGGCGGCGGGTCCGACCCCGAGCCAAGGCATTTTGCGCGGGTGCTCGAACTGGCGGGTGCCCGCGAGGATGCCCGGCTGATCCAGACCGTACTCATGCGCTCACTCACGCGCGCGGTGTATACGCCCGACAACAGCGGCCATTTCGGGCTGGCCCTGGAGCATTACGCGCACTTCACGTCACCGATCCGGCGCTATCCCGACCTGTTGGTTCATCGCGCGATCCGCCACGTGCTTGACGGCGGCACGCCCGATCAGTTTGATTACAGCGGCGCCGCCATGGAGGCCCTTGGCGCCGGCTGTTCGGCGGCGGAATCCCGAGCCGACGAGGCCACCCGCGACGTGGACGACTGGCTCAAGTGCGAATACATGCGGGATCATCTGGGCGAGGAGTTTGGCGGCATCATTACCGGCGTGACGCCGTTCGGTCTTTTTGTTGAAATCGACGACGTGTACGCCTCCGGTTTGATACACGTGTCCAGCCTGCAGAATGACTATTATCATTTCGATGCGACCGCGCACCGGCTGCAGGGCGAACGTTCAGGTATGGTTCATCGCCTGGCCGATAGGGTACGCGTCAAGGTCGCCAGAGTTGATCTGGACGAACGCAAGATTGATTTTGAGCCCGCGGGCCTTGGGGGTGCGCGGAAATCTTCCGCAAAACCGGCTGGCCGGGGTCCGCGGAAGCAACGCAAGAAACGGAGATGACAAACATGAGTAAAGCTCTATTGGCCGCAATCGTCGCCGGGTCCGTGGCCGTGGCAGGCTGCGCGGGCGATCCGAACCGGCGCGCCAAGATCGGCGCGGGCGTGGGTGCCGTGCTCGGCGGCGTCGCCGGCAAGCAGCTCGGCGACGAATCCGACACCAACGCCGCCATTGGCGCCGCGGTCGGTGCGCTGGCGGGCGGTGCCGTCGGCAACTACATGGATCGTCAGCACAAGGCCATGCAGGAACGCCTGGCGGCCGAAGCGGCTCGTGACGAGCTGTACATCACCCGCATGGGCGGCAACGCCCTGCGTGTTGGCGTGGCGAGCGACGTGTCGTTTGCGGTAGACAGCGCCGATCTGCTGGCCGATGCCCAGACGACCTTCAACAAGATCGCCAACGTGATGAAGGACTACGAAAAGACGGCTGTGCACGTCGTGGGCCATACCGACAGCACCGGCTCTGACAGCTACAACCAGAAGCTCTCGGAGCGTCGCGCCGCCAGCGTGGCCAGTTTCCTGGCGGCTCACGGCGTCGAAAGCTCGCGCGTGATCACCTGGGGCCGCGGCGAGACCGAGCCCGTGGGTGACAACGACACAAAGGCGGGCCGGGCCCGCAATCGCCGCGTCGACATCGTCATCAAGCCGATCGTCGAAGGCGAGGAAGGCGTGGCCTTCCAGGCGCCGCCCTATCTGGGCGCCTGATTCGGGTCGCCGCAAGGTGTTCAAGGGGAGGGCTTCGTGCCCTCCCTTTTTAGTGGGCGATGCCAATGTCTGACGAGTTGATCGGCGGTTTTCACGCCGTGATGGCGGCCGTGGAATCCGGCCGCGAGGTCTCCGAGGTCCTGTTGCGGACGGGGCGCGATGACCGGCGTGCGCAAACCCTGATGACCCGGGCCAGCGAGCGGGGCGTGCCGGTGCGACGGGTGTCGGCTAGCGAACTCGACGCGCGGCTGCCGGATACCCGCCACCAGGGCGTGGCCGCCGTGGTGCCTGATTCGCCCGCGCTGGATGAGCACGCGCTGCTCGCGCTCGTGGGGCGCAGCGAGCGGCCGCTGCTGCTTGCGCTTGACCAGGTGCAGGACCCGCACAACCTGGGCGCCTGTCTCAGGACGGCCGCCGCCGCCGGCTGCGACGCCGTCATCCTGCCGCGGGACCGTTCGGCCGGGCTGACGGCGGCCACTCGCAAGGTCGCCGCTGGTGGAGCCGAAGCGGTGCCGGTGGTCCATGTCACCAACCTGGTGCGCTGTATCAAGCGGCTGCAGCAGGCCGGCTGCTGGGTGGCCGGCACGGACGGTCAGGCCGAGCAGGGGCTGTACGAGGCGGATCTGACCGGCCCGCTGCTGCTGGTCATGGGCGGCGAAGCCGAGGGGCTGCGTCGGCTCACCCGGGAAAGCTGCGACTGGCTGCTGCGTATTCCCATGAGTTCGGCCGTGCAGAGTCTCAACGTGTCGGTCGCGGCCGGCATTTGCCTGTTCGAGGCGCGTCGCCAGCGCAGCGCTTGACCAACGCCGCGAAGCGTTGCAATAGCCCGGCCATTTGCCTATTATTCGCCGCCCTTTCCGGGCCATCGGCTGATGACCCGGTCTCCTTGCTCCACATTGCGGCGCGCTGCGATGGGGGCGTAATCCATAGGGAGCATAATGCGACACTATGAAATCGTGTTTCTGGTCCACCCTGACCAGAGTGAGCAGGTGCCCGCGATGATTGACAAGTATCGCGGCATCGTCGAAGCCCACGGCGGCAAGGTCCATCGTCTCGAGGACTGGGGGCGGCGGCAGCTTGCCTACCCGATCCACAAGCTGCACAAGGCGCACTACGTGCTGATGAACGTCGAGTGCGGCAAGGACGAGCTGGAGGAGCTGGAAAGCGTCTTCAAGTTCAACGATGCCGTCCTGCGTCACCTGACCCTGAGCCGCCACAAGGCCGACGTCGACGCGTCGCCGCTGGCCCGCAAAGCCGAGTCCGAGGAGCGCAAGCCCGCCTCGGCCGCCACGGAGTAATCCCATGTCACGTTTTTTCCGTCGCAGACGTTTCTGCCGCTTCACCGCTGAAGGCGTCGAAGAGATCGATTACAAGGACATCGAGACGCTGAAGGCCTACATCACCGAAACCGGCAAGATCGTGCCCAGCCGTATCACCGGTACGGCGGCCCGCTACCAGCGGCAGTTGTCCACCGCGGTCAAGCGCGCCCGTTTTCTGGCGCTGCTGCCCTACACCGACCGTCACTCACCCTAGGAGCGCATCATGGACGTCATTCTGCTGCAAAAGGTGCGCAACCTCGGCGATCTGGGTGACCAGGTGAAGGTGCGTCCGGGTTACGGCCGCAACTATCTCATGCCCAAGGGCATGGCGCTGCCCGCGACCAAGGACAACGTGGCCTACTTCGAGGAGCGCAAATCCGAGCTGATGGCCGCGTCGGCCGAGCGCATCGACAACGCCAAGGGCCGTGCGGCCCGCTTCGAGGGGCAGTCGGTCATCATCCCGATGCGCGCCAGCGACGAAGGCAAGCTCTACGGTTCGGTGGGTCCGCAGGAAATTGCCGAACAGGCCGTCGAGGACGGCTTCGAGCTGATCGCCAAGGAAGTCACGCTGCCGGCCGGTCTGATCCGCACGATCGGCGAACACCGCGTGGTGCTGCAGCTGCACCCCGAGGTCGAGTCGGAGTTGAAGGTCATCGTGGCCGAGCTGACCGATCAGGGCATTCGCATGCCGCCAACCGAGGCCGAGGCCCTGGCGCGCATCGAAGCCGAGGAAGCCGAAGCCGAGGCGGCTGCGCAAGCGGCAGCCGAAGAGCGCGAAGCCCGCGCCGCCGAGGAAGAAGACTTCTAGCCCCGGCATTGCGCGGTCAGGCCGCAGCCGTTGTCCGGGGTCAGCCCGGGCCGGCTGCGGCTTTTTTGTTTGCGACGGGCCGTTGGGTAAACTGCTGGCTCGCTGACTCCTGCCTTCCTGCACATTCAGGCGCTCGCCATGGCCGAAGCCAAACTTCCCCCGCATTCGCTCGAGGCCGAGCAGGCCGTGCTTGGCGGGCTGATGCTGGCGGAAGAAGCCTGGGATGAGATTGCCGGGCAGGTGGGGGAGCAGGACTTCTACCGCGAAGATCATCGCTATCTGTTCCGCTGTCTGTCGGAATTGGCCGATCGCGGCAAGCCGCGCGACGTGGTGGTCGCCACCGAGTGGCTGCGCAACGAGGGATTGCTCGACCGGGCGGGGGGCGCCG
Source organism: Salinisphaeraceae bacterium (assembly GCA_002683405.1). Classification (GTDB taxonomy): domain Bacteria; phylum Pseudomonadota; class Gammaproteobacteria; order Nevskiales; family Salinisphaeraceae. The sequence goes on from NYTH01000044.1 coordinate 14,638, forward strand.
CCTATGTGGGCAACCTCGCCATCGATACGCCGAGCGCGGCCAATATCCGGGCATATGCGGAGATCGTGCGCGAGCGCTCGGTCATGCGTCAGCTCATTCGGGTGGGCACACAGATCACCGAGATGGGGTTCAGCGAGAAGGGCCAGGACAGCCCGGCCATGCTGGACCAGGCTGAGCGCCTGATTTTCGAGATCGGGGAGCAGACCCGTGGCGCCGGCGAGGGCGCGCAGGGGCTTCGTGATCTGCTTAAAAAGGCGATCGGTCGCATCGAATACCTGGTGGAGAACCAGGGAGCGTTTACCGGCCTGCCCACCGGGCTGAACAAGTTCGATGAAATGACCAACGGCCTGCAGCCCTCCGACCTGATCATCATTGCCGGTCGGCCCTCCATGGGCAAGACCAGTTTTGCCATGAACATCGTGGAGAACGTCTGCATCAAGGAGCAGAAGCCGGTGGCGGTGTTTTCCATGGAAATGTCCGCCGAGCAGCTGGTCATGAGAATGATCTCCAGCTGGGGTCGTGTGGATCAGGGGCGGCTGCGCAGCGGGCAGCTCAACGAGGAGGACTGGCCGCGCATCACGTCGGCCATTTCCATCATGAGCGAGAACGCCCGGCTGTTTATTGACGACTCCCCGGCGCTGTCGCCCTCCGAGCTGCGCGCGCGCGCCAGACGCCTCAAGCGCGAGCACGATATCGGCCTGATCATGGTCGACTACCTGCAGCTCATGCAGGTGCCCGGGACCGGCGAGAACCGCACCAACGAGATCTCGGAAATATCCCGCGGGCTCAAGGCCATCGCCAAGGAGCTGGATGTGCCGGTCATCGCGCTGTCGCAGCTCAATCGCCAGGTGGAGCAGCGCGACAACAAGCGCCCCCGCATGTCGGACCTGCGCGAGTCGGGCGGTATCGAGCAGGATGCCGATCTCATCGTCTTCATCTATCGCGATGAGGTCTATAACCCGGATACCGACGCCAAGGGTCTGGCCGAGATCATCATCGGCAAGCAGCGAAACGGCCCGCTGGGTACCGCGGAGGCGGCTTTCCTGGGGCAGTTCACGCGCTTCGAGAATTACACCGACCGCTACGATGACTGGGATGGTCTGGAGTAGCGCTCGCCCGGCCTGCCCGTGGACATGAGCGACGCGGTTCTCGCCAGAGTTGACCTGGGTGCCCTACGCCACAATGTGGCCCGGGTGCGCGCCTTCGCGCCGGGCCGCGCGGTGTACGCCGCCATCAAGTCCGACGGCTACGGGCACGGCGCCCTGCCGGTGGCCCGGGCGCTGCGCCATCACGTCGACGGCTTCGCGGTGGCGCGGCTCGAGGAGGCGCTAAAGCTGCGTGAGGGCGGCATGACCGGCGTGCCGATCCTGCTGCTCAGCGAGCGGCTCGGCGCGGCCGCCATCGAATCGGTTATCCGGCACGAGCTGGAACCGCTGCTGTATCAGCCCGGTCAACTCCAGCGTTTGCAGGCGCACGGCGCCGCCGGCCTGCGAGTCTGGGTCAAGATCGACAGCGGCATGCATCGGCTGGGTTTTCCGGTGACGCAGGCCGCCGAGGTGCTGGACGAGCTGCGCGCTGCGCCCGGACTGACCCTGGCCGGCTGGGTGACGCATCTGGCCTGCGCCGATGACGTTCACAGCCCCATGACGGAGCGCCAGGTTCGCGTGTTCAGCGACGCGGTCGAGCGCCTGCCCGGCGTGAAATCCATAGCCAATTCGGCCGGGGTGGTCGCCTGGCCCGGCAGTCACGCGGATATGGTTCGCCCCGGCATCATGCTCTACGGCGCATCGCCCCTGCTGGATCAGAGCGCGCAGACGCTGCGCCTGCGGCCGGCCATGACCCTGACCACGTCGGTCATCAGCATTCAGCGGCTGGAGGCCGGAGAAACCGTGGGCTATGGCGCCACCTGGCAGGCCTGCGCGCCCGCCACCATCGCCGTGGCGGGCATCGGCTACGGCGACGGCTATCCGCGCCACGCCGGCTCGGGTACCCCGGTCCTGGTGAACGGGCAGCGCTGCGAACTGGCGGGCCGGGTGTCCATGGACATGATCACCATTCGAATCCCCGACGGCATGCCGGTGGCGGTCGGCGATCCGGTCACGCTGTGGGGCGAGGGGCTGCCGGCGGATGAAGTGGCGCGTGCGGCCGGCACGATTGCCTACGAGTTGTTCTGCCGACTGTCCGCCCGGGTACGGTTCAGCTATGCGGACAACGAGGCGACGCTGCCGGGCGAATCCATTTCGGCGCACGACCGCTGAGTCCCTAGAGACATGGCCAGAAGCAAATCGGTGTTCGTGTGTGACCAGTGTGGTGCCCAGCAGCCTAAGTGGGCCGGGCAGTGCGCGGATTGCGGCGCCTGGAACAGCCTGACCGAAGGAGCGCCCGCCGCTGTGCCCAAGGGGCGCGAGGGTGGCTATACCGGCGGCACCGAGTCACGCGTGCGCCGCCTTGCCGATATCGAACCCGGTCAGACGCCGCGCGCGCCCACCGGTCTGGCGGAGCTTGATCGCGTGCTCGGCGGCGGTCTGGTGCCGGGTTCGGTGGTGCTCATCGGCGGTGACCCGGGCATCGGCAAGTCCACGATTCTGCTGCAGATGCTGGCTGCGCTGGATGGCGTGCGCGGTCTGTATGTCACCGGCGAGGAGTCGCTGGAACAGGTTCATCTGCGAGCGCAGCGCCTGGGCGTGGCGGCCGGCGAACTCGGGCTGCTCGCGGAAACCTGCGTGGAGCGGGTGCTGTCGCTGGCGCAGTCGGAAAACCCGCAGCTGATGGTGATCGATTCCATCCAGACCATCTTCAGCCAGGCGCTGACGTCGGCACCGGGGTCGGTGTCCCAGCTGCGCGAGTCGGCCGCCATGCTGGTCCGCTTCGCCAAATCCACCGGCACCGCCCTGATCCTCGTGGGCCACGTGACCAAGGAGGGCGTAATCGCAGGCCCGCGGGTGCTTGAGCACATGGTGGACACGGTGCTGTATTTCGAGGCCGAGGCCAGCAGCCGCTTTCGGGTGATTCGTGCGGTCAAGAATCGATTCGGCGCAGTGAACGAACTGGGCGTGTTTGCCATGACCGATGGCGGGCTGAAGGAGGTGGCGAACCCGTCGGCCATATTCCTGTCGCGGCATGATGAAGCGGTCGCCGGCAGCGTCATCATGGTCACCCGCGAGGGCAGCCGGCCCATGCTGGTCGAGGTGCAGGCGCTCGTGGACGAGTCCCACCTTCACAATCCGCGCCGCGTGGCGCTGGGGCCCGAAGGCAACCGGCTGGCCATGCTGCTGGCGGTACTCCACCGCCACGGCGGCGTTGCGCTGACCGATCAGGACGTGTTCGTGAACGTCGTGGGCGGCATCCGCGTGAGTGAGCCGGCGGCCGATCTGGCCGTCGTGCTGGCGGCGCTATCCAGCTTTCGTGATCGGCCGCTGCCGCGCGAACTCGTGGTTTTCGGCGAGATCGGTCTGGCGGGCGAGATCAGGCCGGTGCCGGGCGGCGAGGACCGCCTGCGGGAGGCCGCCAAGCACGGCTTCAAGCGGGCCATCGTGCCGGCCGCCAATGCGCCCAAGTCCGGGCGCGGGCCCGAAGGGTTGCAGATTACGGCGGTGCGGCGATTGAGCGAGGCCCTCGACCACCTCTAGCAGTTTCCGCTTGGGCGAACTACTGACGCGCGCGCCGCCGCGTTGATTTTGCCGGCGGACGGATGCGCACCGAGCGAACCAGATTGGCTCGCGTCTGCGCAATTTCGAACACATAGTCGCGGAACTTGAAGGTCGCACCGGCTTCGGGAATCGTCTCCAGATGTTCCAGGACCAGGCCGTTGACGGTCTTGGGGCCGTCCAGCGGCAGCTTCCAGCCCATGGCGCGATTCAGCGAGCGCAGCGTGACGTTGCCGTTGACCAGATAGCTGTCTTTCGACTCCATGTAGACGTTCTTGACCCGCGTGGCGGGGTCGCTGGTGAATTCGCCCACGATCTCCTCGAGAATGTCCTCCAGGGTCACCAGACCCTGGATATCGCCGTATTCATCCACCACGAAGCCGATGCGGCGGCGCTGGGTCTGGAAATTGAGCAGCTGCTGATTGAGCGGCGTGCCCTCCGGGATGTAATAGGGGTCACGCGCCAGCTCGAGCATCTTTTCCTTGTCCAGGTTGTCGTCGGCCAGCAGCGACAGCACCCGGCGCAGATGCACCATGCCACGCAGCTCGTCGATCGAGCCGTCGTACAGCGGTAGCCGCGTATGCTCGTTGCTGACCAGCTGGGCGAGGATGTCGGCCCAGGGCAGCGACAGGTCGATACCGACAATTTCGTTGCGCGGCACCATGATGTCCTCGACGGTCGCGTTTTCCAGATCGAGCACGGACAGCAGCATCTGCTGATGCCGCCGCGGAATCATGGCGCCGGCTTCCGTGACCACGGTGCGCAGTTCCTCGGAGCTCAGGTTGTGGGCGGCGGCGTCCTCCGGCGACACTCGGACCAGCTTGAGAATGCCGTTCGTGATCAGGTTGATGACGAAGACCAGCGGCCACAGTACCCGCAGCAGCGGGCCGTACACATACGACGCCGGAAAGGCGATTTTCTCGGGATGGAGAGCGGCAAGCGTTTTCGGCGTGACTTCCGAGCAGATCAGGATGACCAGCGTCAGGAATATGGTGGCCAGCAGAATGCCCAGTTCGCCGAACAGCCGCAGCCCGATGATGGTCGCCACCGCGGACGCGGCGATGTTGACCAGGTTGTTACCGAGCAGGATGACGCCAATCAGCCGGTCCGGGCGCTCGAGCAGGCTGGCCGCGCGACGGGCGCCGCCATGCCCGGCTTTCTGCAGGTGCTTCAGCCGGTAGCGGTTGAGCGTCATCAGGCCCGTCTCGGAGCCCGAAAAGAATCCCGAGAGGATAATGAGTATCGCGAGAATGCCGAAAAGAACCGGCAGCGAGATTTCGTCCAAGGAGAACGACCTATAAAACCGTTGACGAAATGGGCGCCGTTAGCTGTAGCGGCGGGCGTCGGACGGCCCGCTCATCACGGCGTGCGCCGTATGGCTACCCGGCCCTCTTGTACATGATTTGTTCATAGTCGTTGCCGCAGCCCGCGCGGTCAAGTCCAGTGCTCACCCAGCATCAGTTCCAGCACCAGCTTGCTGCCGAAGTAGGCCAGCAGAAGCAGGCCGTAGCCGCCCAGTGTCCAGCGGACGGCCGTTTGACCGCGCCAGCCCGAACGCCATCGTCCCCATAGCAGCACGGCAAAAAACGCCCAGGCCAGCAGCGACAGCACGGTCTTGTGCGCCAGGTGCTGGGCAAACAGGTGCTCGATGAAGAAAGCACCGCTGACAATGGCCAGCGTAAGCATGGCAAAACCGGAGGCAATCAGCCTGAACAGCAGCGTTTCCATGGTCTGCAGCGGTGGCAGACTGGCGGCGAGCCGACCGGGTTGATGGTCGTGCAGGCGCCGGTGCTGAATGGCCATGACGCAGGCCTGGACGGCGCCCAGCGTCAACAGCCCGTAGGCGATAAGCGACAGGAATATGTGCGCCTGCAGCGTCCAGTCCAGCTCCGCTATCGATGAATTGCCGGGAGGCAGCCATTGCGCCGCGAACAGCATGGCCGCCGCGGCGGGATACACCACGACGCCCAGCACGCCCATGGGCTGGCGCAGCGCGAACAGCCAGAGCAGCAGCGCTGCCTGCCAGGCAAACAGCGACATCGCCAGGCCGAGGTCGATACGCATTCCCTCGTTATCCGTGAGCCGCAGCAGGAGCAGGACCAGATGCAGCGCGACAGCCGCGAATGCCGCGAGGGAGGCGCCTCGGGGGGTTCGGCCATCTTCCAGGGCGCGCCAGATGACGACACCCGCGAGCAGGTAGGCGGCCAGCGCCGCGGCAACAAGAAGGGGAGGCAGACTCATCGGCTGATGTTGGCACAGCTGCGCGTGCGCGGAAAACAAATCGATGCTTTGCCCCAGTGATACAGGCTTTATACTGACGAGCTCATTCGACGCACTATTGGCCGGTTCATGTTCGAGAATCTGAGCGATCGCCTCGGCGACAGTCTTCACAAGCTGCGTGGCCGCGGCCGCATCACGGAAGACAACGTCAGGGAAACCCTGCGCGAGGTGCGCCTGGCGCTGCTCGAGGCCGATGTGGCGCTGCCCGTGGTCAAGCAGTTCGTCGAGGACATTCGCGAGCGCGCGGTCGGGGCCGAGGTGCTGCGCAGCCTTACGCCGGGCCAGGCGCTCATCAAGATCGTCCAGGAAGAGCTGACCCGCACACTGGGCGAGGAAAACAGTGAACTGAACCTGCGCGCCAAGCCGCCGGCGGTGGTGCTGATGGCCGGCCTGCAGGGGGCGGGCAAGACCACCAGTGTCGGCAAGCTCGCCCGTCACCTGCGCGAACGCCAGAAGAAGAAGGTCATGGTGGTCAGCTGCGATACCTATCGCCCGGCGGCGATCGACCAGCTCAAGCGGGTGGCCGAGCAGGTGCAGGTCGACTTTTTCCCGAGCAGCGCGGACGACAAGCCGGTCGCCATCGCCAAGGCGGCGCTGGCGCAGGCCCGGAAATCGTTTCACGACGTGCTGATCGTGGATACCGCCGGCCGCCTGGCGATCGACGAGCCCATGATGCAGGAAATCAGCGCGCTGCACGGCCAGCTGGAGCCGGCCGAGACGCTGTTCGTGGTCGACGCCATGACCGGCCAGGACGCGGCGCGCACGGCGGCGGCCTTCGGCGAGGCCCTGCCGCTGACCGGCGTGGTGGTCACCAAGGTCGATGGCGACGCTCGTGGCGGTGCCGCGCTGTCGGTGCGCCAGGTGACCGGCAAGCCCATCAAGTTCCTGGGTACGGGAGAGAAGCTGGAGGCGCTGGAGCCCTTTCACCCGGAGCGGATTGCGTCGCGCATTCTGGGTATGGGCGATGTGCTTACCCTGGTTGAAGAGGCCGAGCGCAAGGTCGACAAGGACAAGGCCGCCAGGCTCGCGCGTAAGATCAAGAAGGGCAAAGGCTTCGATCTGAATGATCTGGCCGACCAGATGCGGCAGATGCAGGAAATGGGGGGCATGGCGGCATTGCTCGACAAGATGCCGGGTGGCGCTCAGCTGCCCAAGGGCGCCGCGGGCATGGCCGACGAGACGCAGATTACCCGGACCATTGCCATCGTGAATTCCATGACACCGCACGAACGGCAGTTCCCCGACCTGATCAAGTCCTCCCGCAAGCGGCGGATTGCCACGGGGTCGGGTACTCAGGTGCAGGACGTCAATCGCCTGCTCAAGCAGCACCTGCAGATGCAGAAGATGATGAAGAAATTCTCCAAGGGCGGGATGAAAAAGCTCATGCGAGGCATGCAGGGCATGGGCGGCATGCCGCCTGGTGGCGGGCTGCCGCCGGGCTTTGGTCGCTAGCCCGGCGTAGCCGACTGCAGCGTCCGATTGTGCCTGGCCGGGCAAACCCTTCACATTCGGCCGAAAATACGTACAATACGCGGCCTTCGCGCCCGCGGAGCCTTGCGCCGGGCGTCAAACAACCCCTAACGGTTTTTCGGTAGACATATGGTCAAGATTCGGCTGGCCCGCGGTGGCGCCAAGAAAAAGCCCTTTTATCACGTAGTGGTGAGTGACCAGCGCAAATCGCGCGACGGTCGCTATATCGAGCGTCTGGGTTTTTTCAACCCCGTCGCCATTGGTGGCGAAGTGCCGCTGCGCCTGAATGTGGAGCGTATCGAGTACTGGCAGTCGCAGGGCGCGCAGACCAGCGAGCGCGTGTCGCACCTGGTCAAGCATTTCATCAAGCACGGTGAAGAGCAGGCGCCGGCCCGCGCGGCGCCGCCGCAGAGCAAGCCCAAGGCCAAGCCGAAGGCGGCTGAGCCCGAGCCCGCGGCGGAGCAGGCAGCCGCAGAGACGGCGGAAGCAGCGCAGGCGAACGACGCAGCGGCCGATGAGGCTGCAACGGAGTCGGGCGCCGAAGCCGAAAAGCCGGCTGACGACGCCGGCGAAGCCAAGGAATAGCCTGCCTTCAGGCGGTCGACCCCGGCCCGCCGGGGTGGGGCGGAGCAGGAGAACAGACAAGCCCGGGTCAACCCCGGGCTTTTTTGTGCACAGCCTATGAGCCATGACAGTTCCATTCTGCTTCTGGGCCATGTGAGCGGCCTGTACGGTGTCCGCGGCTGGGTGCGAGTGCACTCCTACACGGCGCCGATCACCAATATCCTCAAGCATCGAGACTGCTGGCTGGCGCTGCCCGGTGCGACAGGCGAGCCGGCGCCGGCCGACTGGAAACCGGCGCGGCTGCTCAGCGGGCGTCGCCAGGGCAAGGGTCTGGTGGCGCAGTTTGCCGTAGGCGAGGCTGGCGCTATCGACGATCGCGACCTGGCCGCCGGCTGGATTGGCGCGCGTATCGGTGTCTCGCGCCAGGCGCTGCCGCGGCCGGGCCGCGACGAAATCTACCTGGCTGATCTGGTCGGTATGGCCGTGGAGAACGAGGTCGGTGACGCGCTGGGCGAAATCATCAACGTCATGGACACCGGCGCGCATCCGGTGCTCGCTATCGAGCGGGATGGACAGTCGCTGCTCATTCCCTTCGTGCGCGATGTTTATGTGCTCGATATCGATCTCGCCGGCCGGTGCCTGACGGTTCACTGGCAGCCGGACTACTGATGCGTATTGATATCGTCACGCTCATGCCCGATTGGGTCGAGTCGCTGCGCCACTATGGCGTTACGGGTCGTGCGCTGCGCGACGGGCTGGTGGATCTGCGGTGCTGGACGCCGCGCGATTTTACCGATCGCTCGGACGGGCGCGTGGACGACCGCAGCTACGGCGGTGGCCCCGGTATGGTCATGCAGGCGGCGCCGCTGCGCGCCTGTCTTGACGCCATCGCAGACGATGCCGGCGGCGGCGGCGGGCCGACGCTGCTCATGAGTCCTCAGGGGGTCTCGCTGGATCAGCCGCTGGCGGCGCGTCTGGCTGGCGAGCCCGGCCTGCGGATCATCTGCGGCCGCTATGAGGGTATCGACCAGCGATTCGTGGACGCGCGGATAGATCTGGAGATCTCCGTGGGCGATTTCGTTCTGTCGGGCGGGGAGCTGCCGGCCATGTTGCTCGTGGACGCCATAGCGAGATTGCAGCCCGGCGCGCTCGGGGATTCGACATCGGCGGCGCAGGATTCTTTCAGCCATGGTCTGCTGGATCACCCGCACTACACGCGCCCGGCGGCCGATGAGGCAGGCGACGTGCCCGCCATTCTGCTCTCCGGGGATCACGGCGCGATCGAGCGTTGGCGGCTCAAGCAGGCGCTGGGGCAGACCTGGTTGAAGCGGCCGGACCTGCTGCAACGGCTGGCACTGTCCGAGGCGCAGACCGTGCTGCTGCGGGAATTCATCAGTGAACTGGAGACCGGCGACGGGGCCTGAAAAGAATTGCGCGGCGGGGGCTGCGTTGGCCGACGAATATCAGGTACAATGCGCGGCTTTCCAGCGGGGCGATTCGGTCCCGACTACCCGATAATCCGATTTCGTGCCGACGGGACAGCGGCGTTCCGGGCATTTGTTACAGGCAGACTAGTCATGAGCAACATCATTCAGGAACTCGAGGCCGAACAGCGCCAGGGCAAGGAAATACCCGAATTCAGCGCCGGTGATGTCGTGGTCGTACAGGTACGGGTGAAAGAGGGTGAGCGCGAGCGCCTGCAGGCGTTCGAGGGCGTGGTGATCGCCAAGCGCAATCGCGGCGTCAACTCGGCGTTCACGGTCCGCAAGATTTCTCACGGCGAGGGCGTGGAGCGCGTCTTCCAGACCTTCTCGCCGCAGATCGCCGAGATTACGGTCAAGCGCCGCGGTGACGTGCGTCGCGCCAAGCTCTACTACCTGCGCGAGCGCAGCGGCAAGTCCGCCCGCATCAAGGAAAAGCTGTCCTGAGACAACGCTTTCCACGCACAAAAAAGGGCGCTGAAAGCGCCCTTTTTTGTGCCCGCTATCGGATGACCGACCTCACGGCAGAATCTTCACCACCGCCACCAGTCTTTCTTCCCAGTAGGACGTGTTGATCGGGTCGGAGACCACTTCATCGCGATCCGCGCTGGAATGAATCATCTTGGCGTCGCCCACGTAGACGCCGGAATGCAGTCGCTCGTCGCCTCCCAGCGCCTGCTGACGGAGCCGAAAGAAAAGGATGTCGCCGCGCTCTATCGCGCTGTACTCGATCGGCTGCCCGGCGCGAAGCTGCCCCTCGGGATAGGTCGGAATTTCATAGCCCGCCTCGCGATAGCAGAAATGCACCAGCCCGCCCGCATCAAAGCCGGTCCGGGCGTGGCCGCCGTAGCGATAGGGTGCGCCGAGCTGGGAAATGCACACGCCGCGAACCTGCGTGCGCGCTTCGCTCAGTCGTTTGGTATTGCCGCTGCAGCCAGCCAGCACAACGGCTGCAAGGGCGGCGACAAACGCGAGCGTCACATTCGAGCGGGGCATGATGGCGGGATGATGCATGAAACAGCCGTGGCTTGCCAGAGGTTCGCGGTCTACCCCGCGGCCTGTTCATCCGGGGCGCTGACGGCCTCCTTCGGCGCACCGGCGCCGCCGCTCGAGTCGGCGACCGCGTCCAGGTATTTCTCGGCGTCCAGCGCGGCCATGCAGCCTGTGCCGGCCGAGGTCACGGCCTGCCGATAGACGTGATCCATGACGTCGCCTGCCGCGAACACGCCCGCCACGCTGGTGGCTGTGTGGTTGCCCTGCAAACCGCTCTTTACCGTGATGTAGCCGTCCTGCATGTCGAGCTGTTCATCGAAAATGCCGGTATTGGGCTTGTGGCCGATGGCGATGAACACACCGGTCACGTCCAGCGTCTGCGTCTCGCCGCTTTCGTTGTTGCGCACGCGAGCGCCGTTCACGCCCATGTCGTCGCCCAGGACCTCGTCCAGCTCGGTGTTCCAGAGCACGTTGATGTTCGGTTTGTCGAGCAGCTTCTGCGACATCATCTTTTCCGCGCGCAGCTTGTCGCGGCGGTGAATCAGCGTGACCTGTTCGGCGATGTTCGACAGGTAAAGCGCTTCCTCGACTGCCGTGTTGCCGCCGCCGACGACCATGACCTGCTGCTTGCGGTAGAAGAACCCGTCGCAGGTCGCGCACGCCGACACACCCTTCCCCATGAACGCCTCTTCGGAAGGCAGTCCCAGGTACTGGGCAGTCGCGCCGGTGGCGATAATGAGCGCGTCACAGCTGTATTCGTGGCTGTCGCCCGTCAGACGCAGCGGACGCTGGCCGAAGTCGACCTTGTTGATGTAATCGAACACCAGCCGCGTATCGAAGCGCTCGGCGTGTTGCTTGAGCTGGTCCATCAGATCAGGCCCCTGCAGCCCGTGTTCGCCGCCGGGCCAGTTATCGACATCGGTGGTGGTCATGAGCTGACCGCCCTGATCGATGCCGGTAATGAGCACCGGGTCGAGGTTGGCGCGGGCCGCGTAGACTGCCGCGCTGTATCCGGCCGGACCGGAGCCCAGAATGATCAGGCTGTGGTGTCTGATTGATTGCTCGTCTGCTGTGCGCATGCTGTATTCGACCACTGAAAGGTAAATGAATTTGCCGGGCCGTCATTCTACCTGTTCGGGTGCCCCGGTTCCGTCCCGATTGCCTGTTCACGGTCGTCGGGCTTCGCGTACTATTGCGGCATTCAAGGCGTTACCCAGGATATGCAGTGGCCAAGAAACCATCGCTGATTTCGCGCGTGCTCAAGTTTGTCTGGCGGCTGGTCGGACTCGCCTACGGCCTGTTCATGCTGCTGTCGCTGATTCTGATTCCGGTGGCGATGTACTTCATCCTGTCCGGTGGCCCGCGGGTCACGGTGGAGGAAAACGTCGCGCTGGTCTGGGTACCGATTGGCAATCTGACCGAGCAGCGCGATTCGCCTGTCAGCAACGTGGTGCTGGACCGGCTGCTGCCGTCGAACAACCGGGTTACCGAGGTGCATGGGCTGATCCAGTCACTGGACGAAGCGGCCGATGACGCGCGGATCAGCCTGGCTTTTCTGAAGCTGGATCAGCTGACGGGCGCTACGGCGGGGCAGCTGCAGGATCTGGCCATGGCCATCCAGCGTTTTCGCGAAGCCGGCAAGAAGGTGGTGGCCTGGGCGCCGGGCTACAGCCAGGCTCAGTATTATCTTGCCGCGCAGGCTGACGAAATCTATCTGGACCCGCTTGGCTTCGTGTTTCTCGAAGGGTATTCGGTATACCGGCAGTACTTTCGTGATGCCATCGAAAAGCTGGAAGTGGACGTCAATATCTTCCGCGTAGGCGAGTACAAGTCCTTCGTAGAGCCGTTTACCCGCAACGACATGTCGCCCGAGGCCCGGGCCGCCAATCGCGCCTGGCTGGAGTCGGTGTGGACCACCTACAAGGACCCCGCCGGCCAGGCCCGCGGGCTCTCGGGCGAGGACATCGAGGGTTATATCAGCAATTTCAGCCAGAACATGCAGCGTTACGGCGGCAACGCGGCGGAAGTGGCGCTCAAGGGCGGGCTGGTGGATGAAGTGCTCCCGCTGGAAGCCCTGCGCAACAAGATGCGCAGTCTGGTGGGAACCGATGAGGAGCACGGCAGCTTCCGTCAGATCAGCCATTTCGACTATCTGCGCGCGGCACGGGCCACCGCCCCGGAGCCCAGAACCGACAGCAAGGTCGCCATGGTGGTGGTCGAAGGCGCCATCATCGATGGTGAGAGCGCGCGCGGATCGGCCGGCGGGGATACCATCGCCCGCCTGTTGGCCGACGTACGCCGCGACGACGACGTGTCGGCCCTGCTGCTGCGCGTGAACAGTCCCGGCGGCTCGTTGTTTGCCTCGGAAACCATCCGGCGAGAAATCGAGCTGCTGCGCGACGCCGGCAAGCCGGTGGTGGTGTCCATGGCCGGCGTGGCGGCCTCGGGCGGGGACTGGATCAGCATGAACGCCGACGAAATCTGGGCGCAGCCGAACACCATCACCGGATCGATCGGCGTGTTCGGCGTGGTGCCCGGTTTCAGCAAGCCGCTGAGCAACCTGGGCATCAATACCGACGGCATCGGGACGACCGAGCTCAGCGGTGCGCTCCGGCCCGATCGCCCGATGTCGCCGGAAGCCAAACGCATCCTCCAGAGCGGCATAGAGCACGCCTATCGCGAGTTCATCAACAAGATTGCAGACGCGCGCGACATGGGTGTGGACGCGGTTGACCGGGTGGCTCAGGGCCGGGTGTGGAGCGGTCTGGACGCCGAACGGATCGGGCTGGTGGACAAGATCGGCGGGCTCGATCAGGCGGTGCAGGCGGCGGCGCGCCTGGCCGGGCTGCAGGAAGGCGACTACGAGCTCGAAACGCGGCAGGGTCTTCGCGACTGGCGCGCCACGCTCATGGATTTCCTGTCGCTGCAGCTGCGAGAACGCCTCGCGGGGACGCTCCTGCCGGAGTGGGCCAGCGAGGTGCCGATTGACGGCAGCCTGCGCTGGCTGCTGCAGGACCTGAACGATCCGCGGGGAATGTACGCCCACTGTCTATGCGAGACGGCATCGACCAGCGGCATTACACCCGGCGCATTGTCGCCGTAGTCGAATCATTCACTCGTCGCTGCGGCCGGCAATCGGCGTGCAGCGGATGGCACAGCATACGGAAGCCATTGAAATATGGGATTACTGGTAGAAGGGCGCTGGCAGGATCAGTGGTATGACACCGAGTCCACCGGCGGGCATTTCGTGCGCAGCGAGGCCGTGTTTCGCGACTGGGTGACCGCCAACGGTGCGTTCACGCCCGAACCCGACCGGTATCACCTGTACGTTGCCAACGCCTGTCCCTGGGCCCACCGCACAGTGCTGATGCGCAAGCTCAAGGGGCTGGAAAACGTGATCGGCCTGTCGATCGTAGACCCCTACATGGGCGAGAACGGCTGGTTCTTTTCGGACACGCCCGGCTGCATTCCCGATACCGTTAACGGGGCGACCTATCTGTACGAGGTCTATCTGCAGGCCGCGTCGCATTTCACCGGCCGGGTGACCACGCCCACCCTGTGGGACCGCAAGCAGCAGACTATCGTCTCGAACGAATCCGCCGACATCATGCGCATGTTCAACAGCGCCTTCGATGGTCTGGCCGAACATCCCGAGCTGGACTACTACCCCGAGCACCTGAGAGACGCTATCGACACGGTCAATGCGCCGATCTACGACGCGGTCAACAACGGGGTGTACAAGGCGGGCTTCGCCACCACGCAGGGCGCCTACGAAGAGGCCTGTCGCGCGCTGTTCGATGAGCTCGATTCGCTGGAGGCGCGCTTGTCTACCCAGCGCTATCTGGTGGGCAGTCAGATCACGGAGGCCGACTGGCGCCTTTTCACCACGCTGGTGCGCTTTGACGCCGTGTATTTCGGCCATTTCAAGTGCAATATCCGGCGCATAGCCGACTATCCTGCGCTACAGAACTATCTGCGCGAGCTCTACCAGCATCCCGGCGTGGCACAGACGGTGGTCATGGACCATATCCAGGCCCACTACTACCGCAGCCACGGCACCATCAATCCCACCGGGATCGTGCCCATGGGGCCCGAACTGACGCTGGATGCCCCGCACGATCGGGAGCGTCTGCCGATCTGAACGGCGTCAGCGGGCGCGCTGCTCCGCATCGACAAGCCGCTGCAGCCGCAGCGCGTGGTTGCTGAACAGCCAGCGCACGCCGCGGTTTATTTCCCGCCGCATGACCTGACGATGGTAGGGAAAGCCGGTACCCAGTACCTGGCCGGCCGAACGATGCCGGGCAATCCAGCGGCGCCCGAGCAGGGCGAACTGTCCGGCCAGCCCGGCGCAGTGATGCTGCAGGGCAAAATGGCTCATTTCGCGCAGATTGGTGCGGGCCACCGGCAGCCAGGCGGCGCTCGGCAGCCCGGCCACGTGCCCGAACAGGCGGGTATCGAGCGACAGCACGTGAAACTGCTGACCGGCCTGCAGGCGGCTCAATATAGCCTCGAGTCGGCGCCGCTGTTTCTCCGGTCGGGGATAGGGTTCGGCCTTGAGCTCGATCATCAGATGAAACCGCTCGGCATAGCGATCGATCATGGCCTCCAGCGTCGGGATGGCGGGCTGCAGGTCGCGCAGGGCATCCAGCGTCAGCTCGGCCACCCGCACAGACTGGCCGAACACACGCTGCAGGTCGGCATCGTGAACAACCACTGGCTGCAGGTCGCGCGTCCAGCGCACGTCGAACTCGATCCCCCAGACGCCGGAATCCACCAGCGGGTCGAAGGCGGCAAAGCTGTTTTCGGCCACGCCGGGCTGCGCGCGCTCCCCCCGATGCGCAATGACGCGGGTCTGCGCCAGATCCGCCGCGGAGCAGGGGCGCCGGGGCAGGCCGGCATGAACGTGCTCGGCCGTCGATTCGAAAGCCTGTTGCAGGAAGGACGGAACGGGCATGCGACAATCCGGCCGGTTCTAAGACGGGAAAGGCGAGCATGAAGGACAACACCTATCTGGTCCACGGTGGCCGACAGCCCAGCCGGCAGCACGGCATGGTCAACCCGCCCGTATACCACGCGTCCACCGTGCTGTTTCCCAGCGTTGCTGCGCTGGAGGCCGCCGAGAAAAACCCCTTCGAAGGCGTTTACTATGGGCGCTTCGGCACGCCGCTGCACTTCGAGTTCGAGCGCGCCATTGCCGATCTGGAGCACGCGGCTGGCGCGGTCAGTGTGTGTTCCGGGCTGGCCGCCATCAGCGTGGCGCTGCTGGCCGTGGTGAAGGCCGGTGATCGGGTGCTGGTGGCCGACAACGTCTACGCGCCCACGCGCAAGCTCTGTGACGGGTTGCTGGCCCGCATGGGGGTCAGCACGGTCTATTTCGACCCCTGCGAGCCGGATGACCTGACTCGGCTACTGGAGTCGGGCGCCGCAGCGGTCTTCCTCGAATCGCCCGGCTCGCTCACCTTCGAAATGACCGACATTCCCGCGCTGGCAGCCACGGCAAGAGCCGCCGGCGCAGCGGTCCTGATGGACAACACCTGGGCGACGCCGATCGGCTTTCGTGCAATCGACGCCGGTGTGGACATCAGCATTCACTCGGCCACCAAGTACATCGTGGGTCACGCCGATGCGATGCTGGGCGTGCTGGCCTGCGGCGATCGCTGGTTTGATCCGGTGCGCCGCTGCGCGCGCCAGCTGGGCTACTGCGCCGGGCCCGACGACGTGTATCTGGGGTTACGCGGGCTGCGCACGCTGTCCACGCGACTGGATCGGCATGCCCACAACGCCGATCGGCTATGCGCCTGGCTCGATGCGCAGCCGGAGGTGGCGGCCATCCGCTACCCCGCCTGGCCATCGGATCCGGGATACGCGCTCTGGCGGCGGGATTTCGAGCGCGCCAGCGGTCTGTTCGCGATCCTGCTACAGCCCGGATCGGAGCCGGGGATTGCCCCCATGCTGGATGACCTGTCGCTGTTCGGCATGGGTTTTTCCTGGGGCGGATACGAAAGCCTGGTGCTGCCGGTCAATCCGGCCGGCATCCGCAGCGCCACGCGCTGGGATACGCGGTATCCCTGCCTGCGCATTCACGCCGGACTCGAGGACGCGGATGATCTGGTGGCCGATCTGGACGCGGGTTTCGACCGGCTGCGACGGGCGATTGCCGGCTAGTTAATCTGCATCCGCATGGAGAAGTCCGTTGCCGTGATGTGCTTGGTCAGCCCGCCGATGGAAATGCGATGCACCCCGGTGTCGGCGACTTCACGGACATTGGCCAGACTGATATCACCTGACGCCTCCGTGAGAATGGGCGCCTGGTGAGCCATGCGGTAGCGCCCGGCCATCTGCACCGCGCGCGTGAGATTGTGGCTCTTGAAGTTGTCGAGCAGCACGGAATCCACATCCTGCTGCAGGGCCTGTTCGAGCTCGCCCAGGTTCTCGACCTCCACCTGAACGGGTAGCCCGGGGCTGTGCAGGCGGACCAGTCGGACCGCCTCGGTCAGGCTGCCGGCTGCGGCGATGTGGTTTTCCTTGATCAGGATGCCGTCATACAGCCCGAATCGGTGATTGACGCCGCCGCCGCAGAGCACCGCGTACTTCTGCGCTGCTCGCAGATTGGGCAGCGTCTTGCGGGTGTCGAGAATCTGCGCCTGGGTCCCCTTGACGCGGTCAACGTAACGGCGGGGGAACGTGGCAATACCCGACAGCAGCTGCAGGAAGTTCAGCGCGGTGCGTTCGCCGGTCAGCAGCGCCCGGGCCGGTCCCTCGATGTCGCAGACGGGGTTATCGGCATTGAGGCGATCGCCGTCCTGCGCGTGCCAGGTCACGTTCACGCTGGCATCGACTTGCGCGAATACGGCGTCAAACCAGGCCTTGCCGGCCAGCACGGCCGTTTCGCGGGCAATCACGCGTGCCAGGGAGCGGGCCTGCTCGGCGGCGACGACTGCCGTGCAGTCGCCCGCGCCAACGTCTTCGGCCAGCGCCGCTCGGGCCTGATCGGCAATACCGTCGGGAAGTGCAGCGGTCATTCGGTGATACTCCGGTAGCTCAAACCGTCTCAGGCGTCTGCCGCGAGGCGTAACCCCGCGAAGACATGGCGGTGGGTTTCGGGATAGAAATTGCGAAAGCCGGGTCGACGCAACTCGGCATGCGTGTGCCGGCTGCCGCCGCGAAGCACGCGATGACGCCCGTCGAACCAGGCCTGCGAGTAGCCCGCGTACGGGTAGGCTTCGAAGCCGGGATAGGGTGCCAGGGCATTGGCGCACCACTCCCAGACCTGGCCCCGGCCGGGCAGCCGATCCAGACGTGCCGCATGCTCGAGTTCGGCTTCGTTCGGCAGCCGCGCGCCGGCCCAGCGGGCGAAGGCGCAAGCCTCGTGCCAGCAGATGCCGTGTACAGGCGCCTGCGCCAGCAGCGGGTCGGCCGGGTCGGCGCTGGTCCAGCCGCCAGACGCTTCGCGCCAGTGCAGCGGATGTTCAATCCCCGTCTGCCTGCGCCAGGCCCAGCCCTCGGTGTCCCACAGATCGGGCCGGCGGTAGCCGCCGTCCTGCATGAACGTCAGCCAGTTGGCGTTGGACACGGGTTGCTGCCCCAGCCGATAGGGTGGCAGCTCGACGTCGTGGGCAACCAGCTCGTTGTCGTAGGCCTGCGGATTGGCCTGCGTGCCCAGTCGGCAGCGGGCCGCGGCAAAATCCAGCCATGCCGGCAGTTGATCGCCCGTCGCAGTCAGTCTTGGACCACAGTGTGCGTCGGGGCCCGTCGCGCCCATGCGCAGCTGCTGCGCCACCATCGCCATGGTTTCCAGGTGCTGGGCGTAGTGCTGCACGATGAACCAGGGCAGATAGTCGTCCTGCATCAATGCGTGACCGGAGGTCGCGGCGCGCGACCATGCGTCGACACACTCGCCCTCGCTCTGTCGGGTCTCGCGCAGCAGCGCGTCCACATCGGGCGCGCGTGAGCCGCGCAGGTGCTTGCTGCTCTGTTCCGGGGTATACAACGCGGCGCGCGCATCGTCGCGCGCGTCCTGCTCGCCTAGCACCCGGCGCCGCAGCCAGAGGCTTTCGGTAAAGAAGCAATGCCCCACATGCCATATGAGGGGACTGAGTTCGGGGTGGGGTTGCAGGCTGCTCTGCGCGGCACTGATTTGCTGCAGCTGATCGCGACAGCCTGCCCGCAGCTCCAGCAGGCGCTCGTACGGATCGGGCAGCTTCACAGCGGGTGTATGGCCGGCGACTCGCCGGGCCGCAGCTGGATCATCTGATCGGGTGCGACGGGGTGCCAGCCGGGATCGTCGTCGAACGCTTCGGAGGCGACCACGCAGCCGCCAGCCTGGCCGGGATAGGCCGCGTGATAGTAAAGGCTGGGCGGCGGCGCGTTGACGCTGCTACGCACGGCATACAGCGTCTTGCCGTCAGTGACGGCAATGCACAGCAGCGCGCGCGTGTCAGCTTCGTTGATCCACTGCGCGAGCAGCGACAGGCTGCGCCGCAGGGCGCTGGCGATATCGGTTCGCTGGCTGCGCATCAGCGCAAAGATGTGTTCCGAGTCGGTATTGCCCACCGTGGCGCCATCGGCCTCGTCATCAAGCGCCAGGCGAATCCGACGTCGCAGCGTGTGCTGGAAGTCGGTGATGAAGCCGTTGTGGCAAAACGCAAGCTGGTCATCGCAGAACGGCTGAGTATTGATCGTGTGCGTGCCCAGCCCTTCCGTGGCGCTGCGCACATTGCCCATCCACCAGCGGCTGTGGAGGCTGGCGCCAAGGTCGTCCAGGTTGGGGTCTGCCCAGACGGGCAGGGTGCTGCGGTAGCGGGCAGGGCGATCATCCGGCGAAGCCCAGGCGACACCGTAGCCGTCGGCGTTGACGGCGGCCGTGAGCATCTCGCGCGGTTCCCAGGACTGCCGGTAAAGGCTATGGGCGGGCTGACGCAGAAACTGCTCGAGCGAAATGGACGCGCCCAGATAGGCGGCGATTCGACACATGGAAACTGTCAAAGTTACTGATGGGCAAGAAGTAGGGGCGATGGTAGCCTAAGCACTGTTCCGACCCAAAGATTCTCCATGCAGTTGCTGCGTGAAATTCCCCCCCGCCTGTCCTGTGCGCATGTGCCCGCGCAGCGTCCCGTGCCCACCCTCGAACAGGACGTGCGCGAGGGTCTGATGACCGCCCCGCGTCAGCTTCCACCGAAGTACTTCTACGATGAACTCGGCTCCCGCATTTTCGAGGAGATCTGCCGGACGCCCGAATACTATCCCTCGCGGGCCGAGGAGTCGCTGCTGCGCGACAGGGCCGACCGCATTATAGAGTTCACCCGCCCCGATCTCATGGTGGAACTGGGCAGCGGCAGCTCACGCAAGACCCGGCATCTGCTTGACGCCTGTCAGGCGGCGCGTCGTTTCTGCAGCTACTGGCCGTTCGACGTCGCGGAGCCCATGCTGCTGGAAGCGGGGCGCGAGCTGACCGAAGAATACGACTGGCTCAGCGTCAACGCGATGGTGGGAGATTACGGCGGTGGCGTGGCCAATCTTCCGCTACCCGACCAGGGGCGCCGGTTGCTGCTGTTTCTCGGTGGCACGATTGGCAATTTCCCGCATGGCGAAGCGGTACGGCTACTGAGCGAAGTGCGGGGCCTGCTGTCGCCGGGCGACCATCTGCTCATGGGCGTCGATCGGGTCAAGAGTCCGCAAGTACTGGAAGCGGCCTACGATGACGCCGCCGGGGTGACGGCGCGCTTCAACCTGAACCTGCTGAATGTTCTCAATCGGGAGCTCGACGGTAATTTTGACCCGGCGCGCTTCTCGCACCGCTCGGTCTTCAACGAAGCGGCTCAGCAAATCGAGATGCGGCTGCGCAGCCGCGAGGCCCAGAGCGTCCGGCTCGAAGCCATTCAGGCCACGCTGGTGCTTGAGCAAGACGAAGAGATTCGAACGGAAATCAGCCGGAAGTTCACCCCGGACAGCCTCGAGCAACTGCTGTTGGACGCCGGCCTCGAACCGGCGGCCCACTTCGAGGCGTCTGGCGGCCAGTATTCGCTGATGCTTGCGCGACCCGCGTAACAGGGGGCGAACGGAGGCTTACAAGCCGTGGCGGCCGCCAGGGAAGGGCAGGACGCGGGCGCCCGGCGCCGGGGTCGCGGGCGACGTGCGACTCACCGATACCTGCAGGCCGCGGTTCTGCTGCTTGAGCAGGAACGCGGTGTTTACGGCGCGCGCCGCGCGCTCCCCGCCGTCGTCGATGACGGTCACCGACTGTACGCCTGCCATGTCCAGCGGGTCAGGCTGATAATCCCAGTCGACTCTTCGCGCCACTCCTGATTCCAGCAGGTCGGTCAGCCAGCGGGGCCGCTGCTGTCCGGATGAGGCGTCGAACACCAGATACCGGGTGCCGCAGGGCCGCGTGAATGTCGGGCCGCAGGTTCGGCTGGACCACCGACCATCATGGGCGCGAACGACCCCCGAGCGACTCATGCGGCGGGCTGATGAATGCGCTTGGCACGGTGGACATCGGCACAGCGGCGGGCGTTGGCGTCGATGGGCAGGTCCAGCGCAACCGTGCGCACGCGGCCGATACGGCGCGCCTGGCCGATGCGGGCAGTGTGATAGCCCAGCTTGTCGGTGATGCGCTGCAGGCCGGTGCTGGTGACGGTGACATAGCCGCCGATGTCGCGCTGTACCGCAAAGTCGACCATCTCGGTAATGATGTCGCGGGAGAGGTCGCCAAAGCCGTAGCGCGCATCCGCGTAGGGCGTGTTCACTACGGCGAAACGGCTGATTTCCCACAGATCGGCGCGTTCCGGCGCAGCCTGGCCGTCCAGCAGCATGGGGAAGGTGTCCTTCAGCATGTAGGACGACAGGGTCGGGCGCAGCCGAACGCAGCCTTCGACGTCTCGCGTGACCAGCGACCGCGACAGAATATAATAGGCGTCCTCGTCGTCGTAATCGTCGATTTCCATGCCGTTGATGCTCGGCACGTCCCACTGCAGCGTTTCGAAGAACACGTGGTGGCGAAGACGGAACATGGCTTCCGCCACGCCCGGAGTTTTTTCAAAATCTGCCAGCCGTCCCGCGATGATTTCGTACATGATGCGCCCCTCGTCCCCATAGCTTGGATGGGCTAAGAAGACACAATGCGAAGCGGCTCGTAACCTGTCAGGTTTGACAGGATAGGGTTAACCCCGAGTCTCTTATTTGCGTCGATCGGCATAGCCCAGATGAGTTATTTTCAGCCGGAAAGTGAGCTGAAATCACCGCTTTTGAAGTACATGAATACGTCTTAAGCGATTAAACTCAAAGGGTATTTTGTCGGTTTGGCCGTTGGCGACTTTCGGCGGGTATCGGCGGTAGCGCGGGTGCGGAATATTTGGCGTTCAGCCGGTGAGTAAAATTGACGTCATCTTGCGTTTTTTTTCACCAATGGCTGCGCGCAGGGCGAAATCGCGCGGATTTGCGCAGCGCAGGGCGCGATCGGGGAGGCGTCAGTTGATGAGTTTGTCGGTGGCGCCGGACGGACTGCCGGCGCTGTGCCAGTGGATGACCGGCATCCCGCCATCGGCGTGTGTGCCGTAGGCAGGGGATGTCAGCTCGCCCATGGCGATGGCCTTGGCGACGGCGTTGCGGCTGCCCTGTACCTGGAGCTTGTCGCGGACGTTCTGCAGGTGGAAATTGACGGTGCGCTCCGAAATCGACAGCACCTGGGCAATTTCCCAGGCGGTCTTGCCTTCCGCTGCCCAGAGCAGACAGTCCTTTTCACGCGCGGTGAGGCGGCCGCGCCCGCCGGGCGCGTCTTCCCGCTCCATGATGATGGGCCGCACGGCCTCGTGCACGTGCGTGGCAAACCACTGGGCACGGCGCACCAGCGACAGCCGGCTGCTGTCGAGCGTGGGTAGCGCGCGCGACCGAGCCAGACTGAACAGGCTGATTTCTCCGCCCCGGCCATAGACCGGAATCGTCAGCCCATGCTCCAGCCCGAATCGCGCCGCGTCGGCCAGGAAGCCCGCCACGGCCGGATCGCTGCCGTCGATCTCGTCCCAGATTAATGGTGTCAGTGAGCTGAAGACGTGGGCGACGATGGGATCGATACGCAGATAGCCCATCTCGTCATAACGTTTGCGCCACTCGCTGGGAAAGCCGCTGATCGAGAAGTGGTAGGGCTCGGTCATCGAAGTGGGTATGCGAACGGCATAGACGAAGTGCTTGAAGCCTGAAGCTTCCGCAAACTGACGACAGACGTTGAATACGTCCGGCACCCGTCGGGCCGACTTGAGTGAATCAGCGAAGTGTTGTTCGTTGACGGCCATGATCCGGCATCCCCCCGTTGTCCCTGCCTCAGTCGGCAGGGTGGTTGTCTAAACCCGGGCAGGTTGGGTCGAAGCGCAATGCCGACCTGTGTGGTGTCAAGTGGTACGACCGTGCCAGGCGATGGGCGGAGTGGCGTGCTTGCTGCGGGTGACATAGCTCGGGGGATGAATTTCGCCCAGCGCCGCGGCGCGCGCCACGGCATTGCCGAAATCCCTCGTGCCGAGCTTGCCGGCGGCCGACTTCAGATGCTGCTCAACGGCGGCGGCCGTAATATCGAGCAGTTTTGCGGTCTGATCAGCCGACTTGCCTTCCGCCAGCCACAACAGGCATTCCTTCTCCGTCATCTTCAATGCATTCAATGATATCGGCAGATCGAATTTCCCCAGTAGCCGACGTCGCGCATGTTCATGCAACTCTATGCTGAACCACTGCACGCGTCTTGCCAAATTCAGGCGCTTGTGTTCCCCGCGCGGCATGGGCTGCCCGCGGGCCACGCTGAATAGCCCGATCTCGCATCCGCGGCCGTAGATAGGTGTGGTCAGACCATCGGCTATGCCGAAATCGGCGGCGTCACGGAAGAAGTCGCGGGTATCGGGCGAAAATTGCGGCAGCTCGTCCCAGTACACCGGCGTGCTCGACTCAACGACATGTGCCACCACCGGATCCACGCGCAGGTACGCCTTTTCTTCATAGCGCTGCTGCCAGAATGCCGGGTAGTTCGTGATGGTCAGGTGATAGGGCTCCGCCAGTGACGTGGGTATTCGCAGCCCGTAGAGATAGAAGGGACAGCCCAGGTCTTCGGCAAAATCGGTGCAGATGACGCGTAGCTGGCCGAGGTCGGCGACCCGCTTCAGTCGCGTCCTGAGAGTAAGGTCCTTCATCTTGCCCTATATCCCGGGTGGTGCTTGCAAGGAGGTGGCCGGGCACATCGGCACAGGTGATATATCGGCTTGCTGGACCGGAACTGAATGCGTGAGCTGCCGGGCTCGGGCGTCCAGGCTGTCAATTCATCCGGAAACACCCCGGAACTGCCGGGAGTGCGCCGCCGGCCGTACGGGGACAGGCCGTCAGGTCAGCAGGAATTCCAGCAGCGCCTTCTGGGCGTGCATGCGGTTTTCCGCTTCGTCCCAGACCACGCTCTGTGGTCCGTCCATGACCTCGGCAGAGACTTCCTCGCCCCGGTGGGCGGGCAGGCAGTGCATGAACAGCGCGTCCGGCCGGGCCAGTTTCATCAGTGCCTGATTGACCTGGAACGACTGGAAATCCTGCATGCGCTGCGACTGGTCCTCGTCCCCCATGCTGGCCCAGACGTCGGTCACGACGAGGTCGGCGTTTTCGGCGGCGCCGGCCGGGGTGTCGGCAAGCTGCGCCCGCGGCGCGGCGGAAAGCACCGCCGTATCGGGCTCGTAGCCAGGCGGCGTGCAGATCGCCAGATCAAAGTCGAACTGCAGGCTGGCGTGTATGAACGACTGGCAGACGTTGTTGCCGTCACCGATCCAGGCCACGCGCCGGTTTTTTATGTCACCGCGCATTTCGACAAAGGTCTGGATGTCGGCCAGCAGCTGGCAGGGGTGAAACCGGTCCGTCAGGCCGTTAATGACGGGCGCACCGGAGAAGGCGGCGAAGCGCTCCAGCAGGGTTTGCGAGTGATTGCGAATCATCACGGCATCGGCCATGCGCGACAGAACCCGGGCCGTGTCCTCGATACTCTCGCCGCGACCCAGCTGCGTATCCTGGGGCGACAGGAAAAGCGCGTGCCCGCCCAGCTGCGCCATGCCGGCTTCGAACGACACCCGCGTGCGCGTGGAGGCCTTTTCGAAGACCATGGCCAGCGTCCGGCCGGACAGGGGCGTGTGACGCTCACCCCGATGATGCAGGGCCTTGAGTGCTATGGCCCGATCGATCAGGCCGCGCAGCTCAGCCGGGCTGAAATCCAGAAGAGTCAGGAAATGACGGGTACTCATGATTCAACGCTCCGTCAGGAGCCCGGCTTTGAGGGCTTGTTCAGAAAGTCCTGGATGAGCGGGACGAGCCGGTCCATCAGGTCTGCGGCTTCAGCGTCGCTGAGTACGAGCGGCGGAAGCAGCCGAATGGTGCGCTCGGCGGCCACGTTGATCAGCAGACCGGCTTCGCGCGCCGCGTGAACCAGTTCGCCGCAGGGTCGGTCGAGTTCGATGCCCAGCATCAGCCCCGCGCCGCGAATATCCGCGACCCCCTCGCATCCCGCCAGGGCGGTGCGCAAGCCGTCGATGAGTTGTGCCCCGCGCGCCGCGGCATTGTGCAGCAGCCCGTCGGCTTCGATGCTGTCCATGACGGCCAGACCCGCGGCGCTTGAAAGGGGATTGCCGCCAAAAGTCGATCCGTGACTGCCCGGCCCGAACAGCGACCGGGCGCGGCCGGCCACCACGCAGGCGCCGATCGGCACGCCCCCGCCCAGGCCCTTGGCCAGCGACATGACATCGGGCCGAATGTCGTCGTGCTGATGCGCAAACCAGCGGCCGGTGCGCCCGATGCCGCTCTGGACCTCGTCCACCATCATCAGCCAGTCCTGCCGGTCACAGATCTCGGCGAGCTGCCGCAGATAGCCGGGATCGGGCACGCGCACGCCGCCTTCGCCCTGGATCGGTTCCACCAGAATCGCCGCAATGTCGGTCCGCTCGGCGAGTTGCCGTACCGCCCCCACATCGTTGAAGGGGACGCGCACGAAACCATCGGGCATGGGCTCGAAACCCTGCTTGGCCTTGGGGTTGGCGGTGGCGGCCAGACTGGCCAGAGTGCGGCCGTGGAAGGCGCCGTCCATGACCACGATGGCCGGTAGATCAATACCCTTGTGGTGGCCGTGCAGACGCGCCAGCTTGATGGCTGCCTCGTTGGCCTCGGCGCCGGAATTGCCGAAGAACACCGCATCCATGCCGGCCGCGGCGCACAGCTTGTCCGCCAGGGCCTCCTGCTCGGGTATGCGATAGAGATTCGATAGATGAATGACGCGGCCCGCCTGCGCCGTCAGGGCCGCCGTGAGCGCCGGATGCGCGTGTCCCAGCGTATTGACGGCAATCCCGCCGAGCGCATCCAGATAGCGCCGGCCCGCAGTGTCCCAAAGCCAGCAGCCCTCGCCGTGGCTGAACGCCACCGGCTGTCGTGCGTAGGTTGGTATGAGGTGGCCTTGTTCCATGCGCTGTACGGCTGCCTTAAAAATCGAAAGCCCCGCCGCGAACGACGGGGCTCGATTCGATTCACGAATTGGTCGCGGGCAATCAGCCGGCGATGTCTTCGTACTGCTTGGCGATACCGTCCCAGTTTACGACGTTCCACCAGTTTTCGACATATTCCGGACGCTTGTTCTGGTACTTCAGGTAATAGGCGTGTTCCCAGACGTCCAGGCCCATGATGGGTTCACCACTGGCGTCAACCACGTCCATCAGCGGGTTGTCCTGATTCGGCGTGCCAACAATTTCCAGCTTGCCGCCCTTGGGCAGCAGCCAGACAAAGCCCGAACCGAACAGTCCGGTCGCCGCGTTGGTGAAGTCTTCCTTGAACTGGTCGAAGGAGCCGAAGCTGGAATCGATGGCTTCGGCCAGCTTGCCGGACGGCTTGCCGCCGCCATTGGGGCTCATGCTGTTCCAGTAGACGATGTGGTTGTAGTAACCGCCGCCCTGGTTGCGCACGCCGCCGCCGTGTTTGCCGGCATCGGCCAGGATCGACTTCAGATCCTTGTCTTCGAGTTCGGTGCCTTCGATGGCGCCCTTGAACTTCGTCAGGTAGGCGCGGTGATGCTTGTCGTAATGGATTTCCATGGTCCGCCCGTCGATATAGGGTTCGAGGGCGTCGTAGTCGTACGGAAGGTCGGGCAGTTCAAATGCCATTATGTTTCCTCTCCTTCGAGTGAAATGGATGAAACCCAAGCATGAACCTGAAACCATGGGGGCATGGCAGCAGAATTCAAAGACTTTTCGTCAGACGGATGTGCCGTCGGCCCGGGTGCGTCGCACAAGGCGACTGCGCCGCGTAAGCATTGCGGCAGCTTGCGTCGGGACAGGGCAGATAATCTCATTGCTGTTCGCAAAAACAAGTTCGGAGTACTACGGTGATGTCCCGGACACCGGATAGCCCCGCCGTCGACCCGATCGACCTGAGCGTGTTCGCCAGCCGCATTACCGCGATCTGCGAAGAGATGGGCGCCGTGCTTCGGCGAGCAGCCTTTTCACCCAATATTCGTGATCGTCTCGACTTCTCCTGCGCCGTGTTCGACGCCTCGGGCCTGTTGTCCGCGCAGGCGGCGCATATCCCCGTGCATCTGGGCAGCATGGCCTACGCCATGGCCGACATTGTCAGCGGAATCGACTGGCGTCCGGGCGACATGGTGGTGCTCAATGACCCGTATCAGGGCGGCACCCACCTGCCGGACGTGACGCTGATCGCGCCGGTCTACGCGGAAGACTCCCTCGTGGCTTTCGTGGTCAACCGCGCCCACCATGCGGATATCGGCGCCAAGTCGCCCGGGTCAATGCCGCTGTCGACAACCTTGTCCGAGGAAGGGCTGGTCATCGCGCCGACGCGTCTGCTGGCCGAGGGCGAAGTTATCGACAGCTGCATGCAGTGGCTGCTGGCGCCCATGCGCAATCCGGCCGTGTCGCGGGGCGACTTTGACGCGCAGATCAGCGCCAACCGGCTGGGGCTGGCGCGCCTGCAGACGCTGATCGAGCGCCACGGCGCACAGCGCTTCATTGCCTGGCTGGCCGCCTACAACGATTACGCCGAGCGCCTTGCCGCGTCCGTGCTGCGCGACATTCCCGACGGCTGCTACCGTTTTGATGACTATCTCGACGACGACGGGCAGGGGCAGGCCGAGCTGCTCATCCGCTGCGCCCTGACGGTGGATCAAGGCCGCATCCTGGCAGACTTCACGGGTTCCAGCGCCCAGGTTCAGGGCAACCTGAACTGTCCGCTGTCGGTGACCGCTGCGGCGGTGCTGTACGTGTTCCGCTGTCTCATGCCGGCGGATATTCCGGGCTGCGCGGGGGCGTTTCGCGATATCTGCCTCCGCGCCGAGCCCGGCAGTCTGCTTGACGCCCGGCCGCCGGCAGCGGTGGCCGCGGGCAACGTTGAGACCAGCATGAGAGTAGTCGACGCGGTCATCGGCGCGTTGGCGCAGGCCGTGCCGGGCCGCCTGTGCGCCGCGGGCCACGGCAGCATGAACAATCTGGCGCTCGGCTGGCACGAGGGCGACCAGCCCTGGGACTACTACGAAACCATGGGCGGCGGGCTGGGCGCGCACGCCGCCGGCGCCGGTCTGGATGGGGTGCAGGCGCACATGACCAACACGCTGAACACGCCGATCGAAGTGCTGGAGCGCAACTATCCCATGCGAATCACCCGCTATGCGTTGCGCCGGGGCTCGGGTGGCCCGGGCGCCTGCCGTGGCGGCGACGGGCTGCTGCGGGAACTGGTGTTCACCGGCCCGGCGCGCTACACCCTGCTGACCGAAAGACGCCGGCATGCGCCCTGGGGGCTGGATGGGGGCGGTGCCGGTCAGCCGGGCGAGAACGCGGTCAACAATGTGCCTGTTCCGGCGAAGTGTCAGGGGCGACTTGGGGCCGGCGACTGCTTGCGGCTGGCGTCGGCCGGTGGCGGCGGATTCGGCCATGACAAGGCCTGATACGCGTTACAATGCGGGATCTTTGCCCCAACAGGAGCGATTAACGCCATGAGCACCGAAGCTTTGGAAGTCATCCGCAAGGAAGTGGCCGAAAACCCCATCATCATCTACATGAAGGGCACGCCGGACTTCCCGCAATGCGGTTTCTCGGCCCGGGCCATCGAGGCCCTGAAGGCCTGCGGCGTGGGCTTTGCCGCGGTCAACGTGTTCGAGGACGAGGAAGTCTACCGCCAGGGCGTGAAGCTGTTTTCGAACTGGCCGACGATTCCGCAGCTCTATGTGAAAGGCGAGCTGGTCGGCGGGTCCGACATCATCATGGACCTGTACCAGTCCGGTGAGCTGCAGGAAATGCTGCAGAACGCGGCGCAGGCGGCCTGACGGCAGCCGAACACAAGACGATCAGGCGGCCCGCGGGCCGCCTTTTTTGTCGCCGGCCGGGGCGTGTCCACGCCGGTGTTAGACTTCCGGCCCCATGCTTTCCCCCGCAGACAGCCACACGCATTCTGGACTACCGACTGTTCGTCTGCCCGAGCAGCGCCAGGTGACATCCCGGGAAGACGGTCGGCTTAAGCGTGTTCGACTGTACTGCCGGTGCCGGCCGAGTCACGGCGCGCGGCGACAGGACGGTTAGCCCATGACCCAGGACAGACCCGGTTTTGGCGCCCTGATGATCGGCGCCGAATTGCTCACCGGCAAGCGGACCGACAAGCATCTGCCCGAGCTCATTCGAATTCTCGGCGTCCGCGGTCTGGAACTGGACTGGGCCCACACGGTGGGTGACGACCCGGATCGGCTGAGCGATACACTGCGCTGGACACTGGCCAGCAGCGACGTGGTGTTCAGCTTCGGCGGAATCGGCGCGACGCCGGATGACCTCACGCGGCAGTGCGCGGCGCGCGCCGCCGGGGTGCCGCTGGAATTCAATGCAGAAGGCCGAAGCACGCTCGAAGCAGTGTTTGGCGACCGGCTGTATCCGCATCGTATTCACATGGTGGAGTGGCCCCGCGGCGCACGCCCCATTCCCAATCCCGTCAACCGTGTACCCGGCTTCAGTCTGGACCATCATCACTTCGTGCCCGGCTTTCCCAAGATGGCCTGGCCCATGGTCGAATGGGTGCTGGATAACCGTTACGCCCATCTGCACGACGCCGACCCGGTTCGCGAATATCTGTTTGAAGCGCTGGACACGCCCGAAAGCGATCTGATCGACATCATGGACGGCATTCTCCAGCGATATCCCGCGGTACGCGTGTCCTGCCTGCCGGATTCGGGCGGACGCCGGGCCATCGAGTTCGGTCTGCGTGGCAAGCGCCCGCTTGCGGCTGCCGCTTATCGGGAAATGTGCGACCTGATCGCGGCACGGGCCATCCGGATTAACGAGATCGATCCGCCGGACGATAACCTCTACCAGAACAACGAGGGACGCTGAGCAGCCCGGCCGCAGAGTCCTGCGGGGGAGGCCGGCCGGACGACTGACGGGAGACAGCGCATGCCGGACCAAATCGGTCTGCTGGCCACCAATATTGCCCTGCTGCGCAGCCGGGCCAACCGGTTTGCCTACGTGGGCATGGCCATTGCGGTGGCCGCCGTGCTGGTGGCGACCGCTATTACGGCCTACATGGCCGAAGGCAATATCGGCTTTGCTGCGCTTCTGGCGGCCCAGGCCAGTAGCCCGGCCCTGTGGCTGCTGGATATCCTGCCTTTCGCCTACGCGTTCTGGGGCCAGTATTCGGCGGTGCTGCTCGCGCGGGAGGCCGGCAGTCTGATCGAGCGCGAGACCGAGGACCTTCGGGCCCGCCAGGAGCTGCTTGAAGCCAAGAATATTCAGCACAGCGCCATGGATGACCTGACCGGCCTGGCCGGTCGCGCGCTGTTTTTGGACGTCACCCAGGATGCGCTCGAAACGCGGGGCAGGAGTGCCGATCGCGTAGGCGTTCTGGTAGTGGACCTAAGGGATTTCAAGGGCATCAATGCCGCTCTGGGGCTGAGCAACGGTGATCGCGTACTGCGCGCCGTGGCCCGCAGGCTGCGCGAAGCGGCGGGCGATTCGGCCCGTGTGGCGCGGCTGGGCGGCGATCGTTTCGCGTTGCTTCAGGCGGGCCTTACCAGCCGTGACGGCTTGGTATTGCTGGCCAAGCGGGTGGAGCGCGCCATGGAGGCTCCGATCATCGTCGGCAATCAGACTCTGTCGCTCAGCCTGACGGCCGGCGCCGCCATGACGCCCGATGACGGTCGCGACGCCGAAGCGCTGCTCAATTGCGCGGAACTGGCCATGGATGACGCCAAGCAGCAGGGTACGCCGCTGAGCTTTTATGCGGCCATGCGCGCTCGCAAGGCGGTGTCGGGCGGCGTGTCGGATGAACTCAGGGCGGCCATCGAGCAGAATCAGCTCACGCTGTACGCCCAGCCGATCGTGGAGGCCGAGAGCCGGCAGATACGATCGGTGGAGACGCTGCTTCGCTGGGAGCATCCCCAGCGCGGCATGATCATGCCCGGCGAGTTCATCGCGCGCGCCGAGCGCAGCGGGCTGATCATGGACCTGACTCGCTGGGTGTTGCGCCGGTCTCTGCAGCTGGCCAAGGAGCTGCAGCGGGTGGGACAGTCGTTGGATGTGTCGATCAATATCTCGGCGCGCAGCATGCTGGACCCGCATCTGCCCGACATGCTGCGCGACCTGATCGCGGAGATTCAGATTCATCCCGAGCGCCTGATCCTCGAGATCGTCGAGGACACGGCCATGTCGGACCGGGTCAGCACCCAGCATGTCATCACGCAGCTCGCGGGTCTGGGCGTGCAGATATCCATCGACGATTTCGGGACCGGCTACTCCCAGCTGGCCAGCCTGCAGCGGCTTCCGGTAAACGAAATCAAGATAGACCGCAGCTTCGTGGCCGATCTGTTTGCCTCCGAAGCCGACGTCACGCTCATGGAGGCCACCATCAACATGGGGCGGGCGCTGGGGCTGCGGATCGTGGGCGAGGGCGTCGAAGACGAGCAGCACGCGCAGCGTCTGACAGAACTGGGCTGCCACTGCCTGCAGGGCTTTCACGTTGCGCGACCCATGCCGTCGTCCGAGCTGCTGTCCTGGATGGAGCGCTGGAAGCTGTACGGCGGCGCGAGCGATGCCGCCGACGAGGAACTGCGGGCCGTCTGAAGCCATGCCGCACCGGGTGATGTGCCGCCCGTAAAAGATTGGCGGCTCCGGCCGATATATTTTGATAGGGCGGGCTATTGACTCCACCATGGACGCGCTAATATTCGGTGTGGCCGGACCGGTCGGGTGTTGCCGGTGAAGCGGCCTGATACGCGTCGTCAGGCGACATGAGAACGGGGCACCCAGCTAATGGTGATAACGGCCATGCAGCAGGACAGCAAGAGAATACTGCTCGTCGAGGACAATCCCGCCGATGTTCGGCTGACGCAGGAAGTTCTGCGCGAAAGCCGGTCGGCTGTTGCGCTGGATGTCGTGCGCGACGGCGAGCAGGCGCTGGCGTTTCTGCGGCGGCAGGGCGAATACGCCGACGCCCGGCGACCCGATATTGTCCTGCTCGATCTCAATCTGCCGCGCAAGGACGGCCGCGAAGTGCTGGCCGACCTGAAGACCGACCCCGAACTGCAGACGATTCCGGTAATCATGCTCACCACGTCCAAGGCCGAGCACGACGTGGCCGACTGCTATGCCAAGCACGTCAACGCCTACATCATCAAGCCGGTGGATCTGGACGAGTTCGTCGAGGTCATGGAGGTGGTTGAGCGACACTGGCTGCGAACTGTGCGGCTGCCGCCGGCCCACTGATCATGCCGCGCGGACCCGAAGACCACGACGGCTACGCCAGTTCACTGGAGCCGACCGCTTTCGGTGCGGATCGCCGTCTGCGGGTGCTGGTGGTGGAGGATTCAGTCCTGGATGCGCAGCTGGTGGAGGCCAATCTGGCCGACAGTCAACTCGGGCCCTACATCGACGTGCAGCATGTCAAGTCGCTGGCCGACGCGGAGAAGCTGCTCGCCGGCGAAACCTTCGACTGCATCCTGCTGGATCTGGGCCTGCCCGACGGCGTGGGGCCGCAGAACGTGAATTATCTGCGCGAGCGCAACCGCAAGATTCCCATCGTCGTGATGACCGGCGATGATCGCGATGAGAGCGGTCTGCGGGCCATCCACTACGGGGCCCAGGAGTATCTGATCAAGGGGCAGGTCGAGGGCGACGCGCTCACACGGATCATTCGGCACGCTACCGAGCGCAACCGGCTTGTGATGGAACTCGAGGCCCTGCGCGAGCGCGAGTATTTCCTGGCGACGCACGATCCGCTGACCAATCTGCCCAACCGTCAGCTGTTCCGCGATCGCGCCGAACTGGCACTGGCCCAGGCCCGCCGTCACGATCAGAAGGTGGCCCTGTGCTTCATCGACCTCGACGGCTTCAAGCCGGTCAACGACATCTACGGCCACGCGGTGGGTGATGAACTGCTGCGTCGCGTGGCCAACGAACTGGCGCACGAAGTACGGCAGACCGATACCGTGGCCCGCATTGGCGGCGACGAATTTGCCATTCTGCTCATGCCGGCGGGCGGACGCAGCGAAATCGAGAACCTCGCGCAGCGTTTCGCGCAGCGCATCAGCGACATCCAACGGGTGCTGGACCACGACGTGCACATTGCGGCCAGCGTGGGTGTGGCGCTCTACCCCGAGCACAGCCATACGGTGGACGAATTACTGCAGCATGCCGATATGGCGATGTACTGCGCCAAGGGAGCCAGGGACAAGTCGGTGTGCACCTACGACGAAAAGATTGCCGAAGCCCCGGCCAGTCACGCCCGCTTGGCCGTTGAGCTGGGCAAGGCGCTGAATTCCGATCAGCTGCTGCCGTTCTATCAGCCCTGGTGGGATATCGACGAAGACCGCATGGCCGGTGTGGAAGTGCTTGCCCGATGGCAGACGCCCAATGGCGAATTGATCTATCCGGATGACTTTCTGCCCGCCACCGACAACAGCAGCCATCTGCTCGAACTGGGCAAGCGCATGCTCACGCAGGCCGCCCAACAATGGGTGCGCTGGCGCGAGCAGAACATCGTGCCGCCCAGGGTCGAGGTGAATCTGTCGCTGCGTGAACTGCGGGAACAGAGCTACCTCGAAGCGCTGCTGGAGGCCTCGGAGCGCGCGGGGCTGCCCGCCAGTCAGCTACAGATACAGATCAGCGGCCGCGACCTGCTGCGCAACCGGGACACGGTCACGGGCAATCGCATCGGCTATCTGCGCGCGCAGGGTGTGCGCATCGGGCTGGGCAACGTGGACATCAACACACCGGCGGCGCTGCTTGCGCCCTGGCAGATCGACAGTATCCGCCTGAGCCGTTCCTGGCTGCCGCATGACGCCGCCAAGGGATTGAACGGGCAGGGAAGGGTGCTGGAGCGCATGCAGGAGGTCGCCCGGGGCAAGCAGTGCGACCTGATCGTCAACGGGGTCGAGACGGACAGTCATTACCGGACGCTGCGTGAAGCCGGTTGCCGCTACCTGCAGGGCTTCTGGCGGGCACCCGCGTCGGACGGCACGGCGCTGGCGCGTCTGCTTCGACAGGCTCGGTAGGGCCCACCTGCGGGCCGCGGCGCCCGCCTGGCGCCGCCGCGTCAGCCGATACGCCGCTAGCGCTTCTCGCCCGCCAGGTACAGCCAGGTTTCCACCACGGTATCCGGGTTGAGCGACATGCTCTCGATACCCTGTTCCAGCAGCCACTTGGCCAGGTCCGGATAGTCGGACGGGCCCTGGCCGCAGATACCCACGTATTTGCCCTGGCGAGTACAGGCCGTAATGGCCATTTCCAGCATCTTTTTCACCGCCGGGTCGCGTTCGTCGAACAGGTGCGAGATGAGCCCCGAGTCGCGGTCCAGCCCCAGCGAAAGCTGCGTCATGTCGTTCGAGCCGATCGAGAATCCGTCGAAGTACTCCAGGAACTGATCCGCCAGAACGGCGTTGGACGGCAGCTCACACATCATGATGAGTTTCAGGTCGTTCTTGCCGCGTTCCAGGCCATGCCGGGCCAGCAACTGCGTGACGCCCCGGGCCTCGTCGAGGGTGCGCACAAAGGGAATCATCACCTGCACATTGGTCAGGCCCATGTCGTTGCGCACCCGCTTCATGGCCTCGATTTCAAGCTCGAAGCAGCGGCGGAAATCATCGGACAGATAGCGTGACGCGCCGCGCCAGCCGATCATGGGATTCTCTTCATCCGGCTCGAAATGCTCGCCGCCGATGAGGTTGGCGTACTCGTTGGACTTGAAGTCGGACAGCCGCACGATGACCGGCTCCGGCGCAAAAGCCGCGCCGATGGTGGCAATGCCCTCGGCAAGCCGATCCACATAGAAACTGACCGGATCGGCGTAGCCGGCAATGTGGTGCTTTATGGTCCGCTGCAGTTCCGGGGCCTGCTGGTCGAATTCCAGCAGCGCGCGCGGATGCACGCCGATCATCCGGTTGATGATGAATTCCAGTCGGGCCAGACCCACGCCCTTGTTGGGCGTGGCGGTGAAGGCGAACGCGCGGTCCGGGTTGCCCACGTTCATCATGATCTTCACGGGAATTTCGGGCAGCTCGGCCATTTCGACCTTGCTGACGTCGAATTCCAGCTCGCCTTCGTAGACGTAGCCGGTATCGCCCTCGGCGCAGGACACCGTCACCGGCGTGCCGTCCTTGAGCGTTTCGGTGGCATCGCCACAGCCCACCACGGCCGCAATGCCCAGTTCGCGAGCAATGATGGCGGCGTGGCAGGTCCGCC
>NYTH01000045.1 GCA_002683405.1 Salinisphaeraceae bacterium
AAGTCAGATCAGTCGCTTGAAAACTCCACATCGCCTGGATGAAAAAAACCGGGGCCAGATGAGCTTTACCTATTGACGGCGGGAGGCCTCATAGGTGTTAGGCGGCGGCTCGCTGACCGTGACGAAATGAGTTTCGACCGCGTAACGGAAACTGTTTTCGCTTCTAGTGGTTACCGCTACCACCGAGGACACCCTCAGAATTCATTTTTCGATTGCCACTTTGCACAAACTCGCTCGACCAGCAGCGTATCATTCCAAATCCCTCGAATGGGGTATTCGGCAAGCTGTTCGGTCGACATGTCGGCCGGCCACTCCCGATGTCCGTCCCAAAGAAACCATTTGAGCACCTCGCCATCTCGGGACCTGGCTCCGGCAGCACGGAAGACCGGAAACGCGCAATGAGGTTCTGGAATCTCCTCTTCCGCGACAACCCGAACGATACCGCGGTTGCAGGCAGCACCGAGCGGAAAGAAGAGCAGAAATTGAGGCTCTTGGGCTACCAATTCGCTGAAGCCTTCAGGCCGCTCTTGAAAGGTTCCGGGAACTACGCGCAAGAGATAACTGAACTGCGCGTGTTTATGTGTCGCCTGAGCGTAAGCGAAGCCACAAGGAGTCTCGATTTCGATAACGTCTCCTACTCGGGGCCTCTTTCGCTTGGTGATTGGCACAACGCCTTAGAGCCGCCTAACGCCCAAGCTCAGCCGCCGTTTTGCTGTAGCGAAGCGAAGGCAAAACGGTCGGCTGGAGCGACTGGTTGGGGCGGGCTAGAAGAGTTTTAAGCAAGCTGCCCCCGTTGCCGTGACGAACGCAAAAGATGATTTCACAAGGCCGCCAGCCTTCTTGCTACGCTCCTTATTACTTGAGAATAAATAGACAGGAAAGGAAATAAGTAGTACGAGAATTCCGGTGACAAGGCACAAGCCAGCGAATAGCGGAGGCGCTACAGCTTTAATAAGGTGAATGTCATCTCCGCCCAGTTCTCGACAGACAACATCATAAGCCGCCCAATCTCTGACGCAGTTGTTGGCATACTCTGTAGGGGTTTGGTGAGTCCAGTCAGATTCGATGCCATTGAGTTGGCGTGCCAGTTTCTCTTGCTGTGGTTGAGGCAAGCCAGGACACGACACTTGAAATGTCATGTCCGGTCTCCTTCTAACATCGCAATTGGGGTTTTCATAAAGCTTCTGCTTCGCTTGTTCGTTCTTGCCGAAAATCGGCACTCCGTTTTCCACTCGCCGCTCACCGAGCGGAGAGGATGCAAAAACGAGTAACAAGGCAAGGACGCAGAACGCCCCGACAAACAGCCACGGCTTTACAAATGGGGCAGTCAATAGGCTAGGCCGCTCACTCAACATGTGATTCCCTCCTGTAGCCCCAAAGCCCCACATAAACCGCGCGAGGTACGAGCGTCGGACGACCGAAGGGAGCGAATTTGATGTGTTTGTTAGGCATTCCAGGGAGATGCCATGATTTTGTGGATTTTAGCGACCTCTTCCGGTGTAGGTTTTCTCGATACAGAACGCATATACTCCCTTATTTGTTTAAGATAATCGCTAATGTTTAAGAGTTGATCTTTTCCGTTGTCTTGCCCCATTTTCCTAGACTCACAAATCACATCATATTCGGAGCCTGTTTTTGGATCTGAAATAGTGGCTTCTACTTTCTGGGGAAACTGATTATCCAAAATGACACGAAAATCATCCTTTTCGCCGAAGTCAAATAGAGCCTCTGCAATAACAGCCCTTCCTATCCAGTCAAGCCCTGCCTTCTCATACTGCCTGTATCTTCTAGTCGCAACGTCATTACAGAAGACATAAATTGTAGTTAGGAAAGTCATCGGCAGTGTTTCAGGGCAATTGACGATGGTAAACCGGATATGGAATAAATCATCGCTGTACCCCCAATCTTCTGACCAATCAACGGTACCCTCTTCCTGCTCTAATCGACCTTGGTCTGCATTTGTAACCTTTGCTATTGCATCCAAAATACTATGTAAGCCTTTATTGAAATCACCACGCAGATCGGCATACATTTTTTCTCGAAGAAATAATGGTATCTCACAGTCCTCAACTAGAACTGGCAATACCACTACTCGTTTTTCATCAAGCTCACGTATCAGCCCGGCTGATAATTCTTTTTTGCACCATTCAGACTCAACAGATGCTTTTGATAATATTACAAGCAGAGCACTTGATTCTTGGATAGCATCTTGGACTCTATTTAAAATTGAGTCGCCTACATTTAACTCCCACGTATCAACCCACACGTTCGCATTGTGCTTGACTAGATGAGCTGCAAGCTTATTCACGATAAAGCCATCTGAATGTGAATAACTTATAAATACTGGCATGTGACCTTCCTTTTTGCCTAACGCCAGAGCTAACCCGCGCCGGAGTGCCAAGCACGGAGGGAACAAAACACGCGCAGCGGGTTTTGCGTCGGGTTGAGCGACTTGTTGGGCCGCATATTTTTGTTTAACCAAAGGGGCATTGGTTTATGGTGGTACGCAGTAGTCGTGCGAAGGCTCGTAACCTCCGGAATAGCTGCTGTTATTTTGCTCGGTTGGCAAGGAATGACTACAAACGATCCGTGCCATAAAGCCTGGCCCCTCAAAAAATACAATATCTTGTTCTGCCTTCCGGCATTCGTATTGCGGAAGCTTCTCGGCAAGCCAGATGTTCAGTCGCTTGTCACGAGCTTCCCTATTTTTTTCCTCTGATAATTCTTTGGCCTCTTGATCTACAACTATGCCAACGTCTGGATGATAGAGATGATATCGGTTGGTTTCAGGTTGAAACGTACGTGCCATGGCTGCGCAGGGATGAGAAACGCAACCAGATAAGAAATTCGCCGAGATAACGCTGAAAATAGTTATTCGCGCCAGAGTCATTTCATGCGGCTCAACAGCTGATTAGGTGGAACGCCGCGTTATTGTCTCTTATGCGGCTTTCCACATAAGTGCCGGAACGGGAGGGAGGTGGTGCGTAATTAGTCATTCGAAAACAATAATTTAGTTGTTCGTTGAATTCTTCGCTCTGAGCACATCACCGCATTTCTCTTTTTCACACCAGTAGAAAAGTGTATATTAATACATTGTTCTTGCGCTTGAGAGAACCGCGGCACCACAAACCGCCCCTCGCTTGATGGACTCTGTTCGTAGCGTGCTTCGCATGAAGCATTACAGCATCCGAACCGAGAAAAGCTATTGCTACTGGATTCGATATTTCATCCGGTTTCATCACTACAAGCATCCGGAGCAGTTGCGTGAGGAGGCGGTGCGTACCTTCTTGAGCTACCTGGCCGTCGAACGGCATGTGGCTGCGGCGACTCAGAATCAGGCACTGAACGCGCTGGTCTTCCTGTATCGGCACGTGCTGGACGCTCCGTTAGGCGATATCGGTGAGGCAGTACGTTCCAAAAGGCCCCGCCGCATGCCGGTGGTCTTTACGCACCAGGAGGCAATTCAGGTGATCTCGCTCCTGGGCTCACCCCATGATCTGCTCGCTTCGCTGATGTACGGCGCCGGCTTGCGGGTAACCGAGGCCTGCCGGTTGCGTGTGAAAGACATTGATTTGGCAGGCCAGACCATTTGCGTGCGAGATGGCAAGGGTGCGAAGGACCGCATCACCCTGCTGCCGGCCAGTCTTGGTGCAACGATTGCCGAGCGTATCAATGCAATGCAGCGGGATTTTGAAGCGGGGCATAAGCGCTATCGGCATCCGGTAAGCCTGCCCGCTGCCCTGAAAAGAAAGCATCCGAAGGCCAATCAGAGCTTTGTCTGGCAGTGGCTTTTTGCGTCTGACAGCTTGTCACCGGATGACGATGGCGAGGCTGTGCGCCATCACATCCATATCAGCTCCGTGCAGAAAGCCGTACGGCGGGCCGTGCGGAGCGGCCAGGTTCGCAAGACCGCCAGCTGCCATACGTTTCGGCACAGTTTTGCCACCCAGCTGCTCAATTCGGGCACGGACATCCGTACCGTTCAGGAATTGCTTGGCCACACTGATATTCGCACGACCCAGATCTACACGCATGTGCTGGGTAATCGCTTTGCCGGCGTAAGATCCCCTTTGGGGTAGGTTTGCCAGTTCCCGAAGATGCCGCCGATCGCCGAATTGGGCCTGTCACCGTTTCATGCCCGTAGCCATTCGATGCTCGTTAAGACGCTGGCGGAAACGGGTCGGTCCTGGCTGGTGAGATTGCTCAGCCAGAACCGTACTCACCGAACCTTCCGAAGCAGCTAGGGCGAAGCCGCCGCCGAACTAATTCTCAAATGCTCCTCGGCACACTCGAAGATCAGCGTCTCGGCCTCGCCCATGCTGATGCCTCCCGCGACCACCAGCTTGACCTCTTCCCGGGTATGCGGGCAGTTGGCGACCATGCTCGCCAATTCGCTCTGCTGCGCTGCGCTGGCCGTGGACCAGATGTAATGGTAGGTGTAAGCCAGCCAGAACATCGGCACGGCGGGTATGGCCACTGCGGTCAAGCTTACCGCAGGCGTCTCCCACTTCAGGAAGAGGAAAAGCAGGACGAGAACGAGAACGACAGCCGGCACTGCGGCCATGAAAATAAGGTGTGTGGTCATCACGCATCTCCCTGAGTAATACGGCCCAGCGCCTCGGCAGCGCAGTCTTCAATCAACGTCCGCGCCTCAAACAGTCCGAGACGCTCATCACCCAGGGCATCCCTGATGGCGATATGCTGCCCCGGGCATTGCCCTGCGATGGTGGTGAGTTCCACATGATGTGAGCTCCACGCCACTTGATCGACGGACTGCTGGACTGCCAGATACAGCAGCCCCACCGTGATGGGTGCCGCTGCGATCGCCACACCCCTTAGTAAAAATTGAGTCGTCATTTCCTACTCCCTGTTTAGTGGGCCGACGCAGCCGAAGCAGCAGCGTGGTCCTGTGTATTGGAGGTGTTGGCGGGGTTGGTCGCCGGGGGGCGAGCAACCTGCAGCAGGTCATTCAGGCGCCGCCCGTTATCCAGCGCCGCACTCATGCGATCCGCACTGGCCACCAGTTCAGCGCCCACGAAGCGGGCCTGCCCGCGGTGCGCGGCCGGCTGCGCCAGATAATCCAGTGAATACTCGATACCCGACGCAATCTCGGGCGCCCGTGCCCGCAGCCAGTCCAGATGCGGCGCGAGCAATCGCAGCGTCTGCGTTTCATGCCGCACCAGATGCTGCGGCACGGGCCGATTGGTGTCCGAGCCCACCGAGCGCAGCTTGCCCAGATCGTGGAAGAGGGCGGTGACCTGCGTGATCGCCGTTTCCAGCGGCGTCAGCCCGCCGGCAATCGCCATGGCCTGTGCAACGTCCATCACCTGCACGCTGTGCACCAGCAGCCCACCCCGATACCGGTGGTGATGCCGCTGACTCGCCTTGCAGCGCAGCAGCTGATGATCGACGTGCTCATCAAGCAATACCCGATTCACGAATCCCCGCAGCGCCTGCGGCGCCAGCCGGTGCACAAAGGTGGCCAGCGACACCAGCGCGGGCACCGCCACCGGCGGACAGGCGGCCCGGTCCAGCAGCAAGGCTGCGTTGATTACCTCGTCCGGCCCCGGCAGGCGAATACCCCGCAGATCGGCCACTACCTCGTCATTGAATACACGCACGTACATCGTCACCTCGACCACCTTCTCCGGCTGATCCGGAAGTTCGGACAAAAGCCCCGATTCCGGCCAGCAGTACACCCGGATACTCCCGCTGGCATCCGCCAGCTGAAGCACCGTGTAAGGATTGCCGCCTGAAAACTTGTGGTAAAGGGTTTGTTTTAGCCGGTACTGCCCGGTGACGATGCAGCCCAGACGGTTCTTGAGTTTATGGATGGAGGGCATTGGAATACCTCTTGTTGTGGAGGGGAGTAAAAAAGGAAGCTGGATAAAGACGTCTAGGCAGCTTCCGTGGGGTGAGAATCAATATGGGCGGCCAGCAGCCGCTCCATCGCGGAGCCGTCCCGGCGCGTGAGATTGGGCACGAAGCGCGAATAGGTCTTGAACAGCATTTCGGTATTGGCGTGGCCCAGCTGCCGGGCCACCCATTCCGGGTTTTCGCCCGCACCCAGCCACAGCGTCGCCGCCGTGTGCCGCGTCTGATACGGCCGGCGCTTCTCCAGCCCCAGATGGCGGAGCAGGGGGTACCAGACCCGGTTGGTGAAATTGTCCAGGTCGATCGGGTCGCCCGCGGCGTTACAGAACACGTATTCGGACAATCTGCCCGTCGTCGCCTGCTGCGCCCGCAGCGCCTCGAAGACCGGCTGGCTGATATCCACTTCCCGCTGTGAGCCATCGGTCTTGGTGTATTCCAGCTCGCCGCGCACCAGCGTGCGCCGCACCAGAATCTGGCGCCGCTCGAAATCCACGTAGCGCCACTGCAAGCCGTGCAGCTCACCGGTGCGCAGGCCGGTAAAGAAGCGCACGATGAAATACTGGCGATAGTCAGCCCGCACCGCGTCAATAATCGAGCGCACTTCCGTCAGCGTGAACGGGTGGATATCCACCCGCTGCTGTTTCAGGCGCTTGATGCGGTCTACCGGATTGGAGAACTCGTACCGCTCCCCGGCCTCGGCCAGGATCTGGCCGTGAATCTGGATGATGCGGTTGATGGTCTTGGCAGACAGCCCGGTATTGCCGCTGCGTCCCGGCAGCTTGGCCAGCGCCGAGCGGAACTGGAGCGTGTCCGCTTTCGATACATCACCCACCGGCGTATCACCGAAGCCGGGTATCAGGTGCCGATCGAGTGTGGAGCGCACGGTGGCCTTGTGAGAGCGCCGCCACTGGGGCTCGGACTCGGAGAACCAGGTTTCCGCGAAGTCTTTATATAAGGGCGTGGATGCGTCAGTACTACCAAGAGCTGAGGCTTTCACCTCTGCCGCAAATTTCTCGGCGTTCTTGCTGCCCGGGAAATACTGGCTGTAGTCGAATGAGCCGAGGGTGATCTCGGCATCGATCTTGTCGAGCACTTTTTGCATGCGCTTGCGATTGGGCGCGGTGTCACGCAGACGGGTGTACTCGCGGCAGCGTTTACCCTGGTAGCGGAAGTCGAAGAAGAGGAGGCCTGCGTTGGATCGAATACTAGACACGGCACTCGCTCCCGTTCGCCATGGGAATACCACCTGGGGCAGGGTTGGCTTCCTTCATGTCCTCCTCGATGGCTTCCCATATGTAGAG
The DNA here is from genome assembly GCA_002683405.1 of Salinisphaeraceae bacterium. Taxonomy (GTDB): domain Bacteria; phylum Pseudomonadota; class Gammaproteobacteria; order Nevskiales; family Salinisphaeraceae. The sequence goes on from NYTH01000045.1 coordinate 7,176, forward strand.
AATTTTCCGGCCACCGAAAGGCCGGAAGTAGTGACGCCCCTCTAGTAGTACCGCGTCCTTCAGGCGCTCTCGAATCGTGCGCGGGTCGTACTTGATCCGGCTGGCGAGTTCATCGGTGGTCAGGTATGTTTGGCTCATGTGTTTCCCTTTTGTGCAATGAGGGATTCATTTGTATCGTCGAATTAAATGTATCACCACATGATTCATATTGTAAATAGTTTGATTTATTTGCCCGGGTTGGCGAGATGATTCGAATCCTCTTCAAGCAAATGCTTGACGAAAAATCCTTCCAGGAGAGGCGGCGCATCACCTTGAATGAGGTATGCGAGGCAACCGGGTTATCCCGCCCCACGATCTCGCGCATTGCCAATACGCCTGGATACAAGACGAACACGGACAGTCTTGACGTTCTTTGCCGGTATTTCGGGTGCCAGCCTGGCGATCTGCTGGTCTGGGTGGACGAAGAGACCGACGGTCAAAATCAGGACTCGGTTTGAGTATCGATGTTCGGAGTGGGCCATGGATGGGCCAGATTTGGGCCATATGTGGGCCAGCGAGAACTGGCGCACGTCCGTTAAACGTGTCTCGTAGCAGAGCCTTGGAGGCGATTCGGGCCTTGAGGGACAGTGTCAAAGCAGCGCTTAAGCATTGAGTTTCAATTAATTTTCGAATTGCCCTTGCGTGTCCGAAATCCCATCTCTATAATGCGCCGCTCATCGGGTGCGGGGTGGAGCAGTCTGGCAGCTCGTCGGGCTCATAACCCGAAGGTCGCAGGTTCGAATCCTGCCCCCGCTACCAACATCTAGCGCCGGTTTTCCGGCGATGTTCAAAGGGCCCCGATGAGGGCCTTTTTTATTTCAGGCAGAGATTCGGCGATACGGACCGCATGTCAGGCAGACTGCAGGAAATGATGGCGCCGATTGTGACCAGCCTGGGGTACGAACTCTGGCATCTGGAACAGTCGGGCAAGGACAACACCGCCCTGCTGCGCGTTTATATCGATGCTCCGGAAGGCATCACGCTCGAGGACTGCGAGCGCGTGAGCCGCGAGTTGAGTGCGGCTCTGGACGTGGAGGACCCCATTTCCGGGGCTTTCGATCTGGAGGTGTCGTCACCGGGGCTGGATCGCCCGCTGGTGACGGCCGAGCATTTTCGCCGGTTTGCAGGCGAGCAGGCACGCTTCACGCTGTTTGCGCCGATCGAGGGTAAGCGTAAGTTTGCCGCCGTGATCGTGGCGGTGGATGACAACGAGGTCGAAGTTCACGTGGATGGCGACAGGCTGCAGATTGCCTATAGCGCCATCGCCAAGGCCCGGCTGGTGCCCGATTTCAGCCAGGCAGGTGGGCGGGCCTGACACAACCAACCCACGGGTCTGACCGGCCTGTCGAGTAACAAGGCAATGCAAACGGCGCGCTGTTCCAACGACAGGCGTTGTTTCAAGTAGTCGAAGAGGCAAGCGCATGGCGGCAATGAACAAGAATGTCCTGCTGGTTGCGGAAGCAGTTTCCAACGAGAAGGGCGTCGACAAGAGCATCATTTTCGAGGCCATCGAGGCGGCGCTGGCGTCTGCGACCCGCAAGAAGCATCTTGAGGACATCGAAGTTCGCGTATCGGTGGATCGGTCCACGGGCAGCTACTCCACCTTCCGCCGCTGGGAAGTCATTGACGAATCGGCGGTTGACGAGGAAACCGGCGAGCCAATGGAAATCGAATCGGCCGATCGTCAGGTCTCGCTGGAAGAGGCGCGCCAGAGCAACCCCGATCTGAATGCGGGTGACTTCATCGAGCAGCCCATGGAGTCGGTCGAGTTCGGCCGAATCGCCGCGCAGGCCGCCAAGCAGGTGATCGTGCAGAAGGTGCGCGAAGCCGAGCGGGCCCAGGTGGTGGAGCAGTACGCCGACCGCGTGGGCGAACTGATTACCGGCCTGGTCAAGCGCATGGAGCGCGGCGCGGTCATTCTGGATCTGGGCGGCAACGCCGAGGCCATCATCCCCCGGGAACACGTGATTCCGCGCGAGCCGATGCGGCCGGGTGATCGCGTGCGCGGCTATCTGTTCGACGTGCGTCCCGAGCCGCGTGGCCCGCAGTTGTTTGTCACGCGGACGCGGCCGGAATTTCTGATCGAGCTGTTCAAGCTGGAAGTGCCGGAAGTGGGGCAGGGCCTTATCGTTCTGCGCGGCGCTGCCCGTGATCCGGGGCTGCGCGCCAAGATTGCGGTCCAGGCGAAAGACCGCCGGATTGACCCCGTTGGCGCCTGCGTCGGCATGCGGGGCTCGCGCGTACAGAGTGTGTCGAACGAGCTGGCGGGCGAGCGCATCGATATCGTGCTGTGGGACGAGAACCCGGCCCAGTTCGTCATCAACGCCATGGCGCCGGCCGATGTGGAGTCCATTGTCATGGACGAGGACCGCAGCAGCATGGATCTGGCGGTGCAGGAGGACAAGCTGGCCCAGGCCATTGGTCGCGGCGGCCAGAACATTCGCCTGGCGGCCGACCTGACCGGCTGGGAACTGAACGTGATGACGCTCGAAGAGGCCGACGCGAAAAGCGAGGCCGAGGGCGAAGCCATCCAGACGCTGTTCCGCGAGCAGCTCGATGTGGACGACGAAGTGGCGATCATCCTGGTTCAGGAAGGGTTCACCTCCATCGAGGAAATTGCCTACGTGCCGCCGGCCGAGCTGGTGGAAATCGAGGAATTCGACGAGGAAGTGGCCGAAGAGTTGCGCAACCGGGCGCGTGACGTGCTGCTGACCCGCGCCATTGCCTCGGCCGAAGGTGACGAGGACGGCCCGCAGGAAGATCTGCTGGGGCTGGAAGGCATGAACGACACGCTGGCCGCCACGCTGGCCGCCAGCGAGATCAGGACCCGTGATGACCTGGCTGAGCTGGGCGTGGACGAGTTGATCGAAATTGCCGGACTCGAAGAGGAAGAGGCCGGCGAACTGATCATGGCGGCTCGTGCTCATTGGTTCGAGGACGAGGAAGCGAAAGCGGAGTAAGACTTAGATGGCAGAAACAACAGTCCAGCAACTCGCGCAGGAAGTCGGTATTCCGACCGATCGGCTGCTCAGCCGTCTGGAGGAAGCCGGTGTTGGCGCGAAGGGCGTGGAAGATGTCATCAGCGACGAGGACAAGCTCAAGCTGCTGAAGCATCTGCGTGACAGCAAGCCCGCGGCGAAAGGGGCGGGCTCGTCATCGTCCGGCGGCCGGAAGATCTCGCTCAAGCGTCGCTCGACCTCGGAGCTGAAGCTCAGCGGCGGCCGCAACGCCCCTGGCAAGACCGTCAGCGTGGAGGTGCGCAAGCGTCGCAGCTACGTCAACCGCGCCCAGGAAGAGGAAGAGGCGCGCCAGCGTGAAGAGGAGGCGGCCGAGGCTGCCCGCCAGGAGCAGGCCCGCGCCGAGCAGGAGGCTCGCGAAGAAGCCGAGCAGGCCCGCCAGGCGCAGGAGCAGGCCGAAGCGGAAGCCCGCGAACAGGCTGCGCGCGAAGAGGCCGAAAAGCAGGCCGAGCAGGCGCAGGCGGAGGCCCAGGCGCCCGAGTCCGAGCCGGCTGAGCCGGAAGAACAGGCGCCGGCCGCGGACGAGCCCGCCGCGCCGGCAGAGCCCGAGCAGGCAGATGCGCCGCCCATGTCGGCGGCACAGCGCGCCAGCGAGGCCATGGTGGATACGGCGCGAAGCCGCGCCAAGGAAAATCTGCGCCGGGCCGCCGAAAAACACGGCCGGACCGCGGAAGACGAAGCCCGCGAAAAGGCGCGCGAGCGCGGCAAGCGCAAGGAACTGCACGTTGCCGAAGGCAAGCAGGGTCGTCGCAAGAAGAAGGCGCGCGGCCGCGTCGGCAAGGTCCAGGTGGCCACCGAGCACAGCTTCGAGCGCCCGACGGCGCCGGTGGTTCGCGACGTCGAGATTCCCGACACGATCACCGTGGGCGAGCTCGCCCAGCGCATGGCGGTCAAGGCCAACGAGCTGATCAAACACATGATGAAGGTGGGCGTCATGGCCACCATCAATCAGGTGGTGGATCAGGACACGGCTACCATTCTTGTCGAGGAAATGGGTCACAACCCCAAGCCCGTCAGCGAAGATAATGTCGAAGAAGCGCTGATTGCCCAGGTGGCCGCCGACGATCACGATGTCGAGGGCGAGCCGCGTGCGCCGGTGGTGACGGTCATGGGGCATGTGGACCACGGCAAGACCTCGCTGCTGGACTACATCCGCCGCGCCAAGGTGGCGGCGGGCGAAGCCGGTGGCATTACGCAGCATATCGGCGCCTATCACGTGGAGCACGACAAGGGCCTGATTACCTTTGTCGACACGCCGGGCCACGCCGCCTTTACCCGCATGCGGGCGCGCGGCGCCCAGATCACGGACGTGGCGGTGCTGGTCGTGGCGGCCGATGACGGCGTCATGCCGCAGACGAAGGAGTCCATCCAGCACGCGCGTGCCGCGGGCGTGCCGATCGTGGTGGCCATCACCAAGTCGGACGTCAGCAACGCCGATCCGGACAAGGTGAAGAGCGGGCTGTCCGCCGAGGAAATCGTGCCCGAGGACTGGGGCGGCGACACCCAGGTGGTGCCTGTTTCCTCGCATACCGGTGATGGCATTGACGATCTGCTGGACGCCATTTTGCTGCAGGCGGAAATCCTCGAGCTCAAGGCGCCCCGAGACGTGGCCGCCAAGGGCGTGGTCATCGAATCCAGCCTGGAAAAGGGCCGCGGTCCGGTGGCGACGATCCTGGTCAAGTCGGGCACGCTCAAGCGGGGCGATACGCTGCTCGCGGGCTCGCACTATGGCCGCGTGCGTGCGCTGTTCAACGAAAACGGCGAGCAGGTCAAGCAGGCCGGGCCCTCCATCCCGGTGGAAGTGCTGGGCCTGAGCGGCACGCCGGAAGCCGGCGACGAGGCCTTTGTGGTGTCGGACGAGCGCAAGGCCCGGAACATTGCCGAGCTGCGCGACGAGAAGATGCGCGAAAACAAGCTGGCTCAGCAGCAGGCGGCGCGCCTGGAAGAAGTGTTTTCGCAGATCGGCGAAGACGGCGGCGGCGAGTCGAAAGATCTCAACCTGCTTATCAAGGCCGACGTGCAGGGCAGCGTGGAAGCGCTGGTCGAATCGCTGCGCAAGCTGCCCAGCGAGGAAGTGCGCGTGCGAATCGTGGCCAGCGGCGTGGGCGGCCTGAGCGAGTCGGATATCGAGCTGGCGCTGGCCTCCAAGGCCATCATCATGGGCTTCAACGTGCGCCCCGATGCCGTGGCCCGCAAGCTGATCCAGGAATCCGGTGTGGACGTGCGCTATTACAGCGTGATCTACGAGGCAATCGAAGACGTCTCCGACGCCATCTCCGGCCTGCTTGGCACGGAAACGCGCGAGGAAATCGTGGGTCTGGCCGGCGTCAAGGACGTGTTCCGCTCTTCCAAGCTGGGCGCCATTGCCGGCTGCCTGGTGGAGGACGGCTTCGTGTCCCGCGGTCTGCCGATTCGCGTGCTGCGCGACAACGTCGTGATATTCGAAGGCGAACTCGAGTCGCTGCGCCGGCACAAGGACGACGTGAACCGCGTCGAGGCCGGCACCGAATGCGGCATTGGCGTGAAAAACTACAACGACGTGAAGGCCGGCGACCAGATCGAGGTCTTCGAGCGCACCGAAGTGCAGCGCAAGGTCAGCGCGGAAGAAACCGCGTAGGCCGCGCGTTACGCATGCCCAACGAGTTTCCACGCAGCCGGCGGGTCGCGGAGCAGATCAAGCGCGAATTGAGCGTGCTGATCAGCGCCGAGGTGAAAGACCCGCGCGTGCGGCTGGTCACGGTGACCGACGTGGAAGTCTCCCGTGATCTGGCCCACGCCAAGGTTTTCGTGGGTATTCTGGAGATGGCCGCCGAGCCCGCCGAAGTACTGGCCGGGCTGAACAAGGCGGCCGGCTTTCTCCGCGCGCGGCTCGGGCGAGAACTGCGCCTGCGGGTCACGCCCGAGTTGCGCTTCATCGAGGACACGACCGAGCGCGATGCCCAGCATCTTTCCAGCCTGATTGACGAGGCGGTCGAGGAAGACCGCCGGCGACACTGAACCATGGGTCGAAGACATCGACAGGGCCGTCCGGTGGATGGCGTACTGCTGCTGGACAAGAGTCCGGGCGAGTCGTCCAATGCGGCGCTGCAGGCGGTAAAGCGCCTGTATGGCGCGCGCAAGGCGGGCCATACAGGCAGTCTTGACCCGCTGGCCAGTGGCCTGCTGCCCGTGTGTTTTGGCGAGGCGACCAAGATATCGGCCTTTCTGCTCGACGCCGACAAGGACTACTGGGTGCGGGCGCGATTCGGCAGCCGCACGGCCACCGCCGACCGCGAGGGCGACGTGGTGGAAACCTGCGATGCGCCCATGCCGACGGAACAGGCGATTCGCGACGCAGCCAGTGCTTTTGTCGGGCCCATCGATCAGATTCCGCCGATGTATTCGGCCGTGAAGCACAAGGGCAAGCGCCTGTACGAACTGGCGCGGGCGGGCCAGGAGGTCGAGCGTCAGCCTCGCCGTATCACCATCCATGCCTTCGATCTGCTGGCCGTGAACGGCAGCAGCGCCGATTTGCGCGTGCGCTGTTCCAAGGGCACGTACGTGCGCACGCTGGTCGAAGACCTGGCGAGGTCACTGAATCATTGCGCGCACGTCGAGGAGCTGCGGCGGCTGGGGGTCGGGCCTTTCACGCAGCAGGGCATGATGACGCACGCCGACCTGGAAACGGTCGCCGAAGGCGAGGGCCGTGACGGCCTGGACGCCCGGCTGCAGCCGATCGGCAGCGCGCTGACGCACTGGCCGGCCGTGGCTCTGGACGCCGACAGCGGCTTTTACATGCAGCGCGGCGAAGCCGTCCAGGTGCCGCAGGCGCCGACCGAAGGACATGTGCGGGTTTACGATCAGAATGAACGGCTGATGGCCGTGGGCGAAGTGCTCGAGGACGGGCGGATTGCGCCGCGGCGGCTTATCAAGTCGGCCATGGCCTGAAATCCTTGTTTACAGGGGCTTGCAGGCGTTAGAATGCGCGCGCTCAGACGACGGCCCATGCGGTCGTGGGCTCTCGAGTAAGCGCTGAAGGCCATCGGTTTTCCGGTGGCTCAAGGCAGGGTCCTGCTGGCGCTGGTACACCACCCCGCAGGCACCCATCACTGCCCGGTCAGCTGAAAGACCGGGTCGGCTCGCAGGTGATACGGATGCGGGCTTTTCCCAAGCGCAGGGCAGGCGGCTGTCGCGATCTGCTCTTGGGAAAAGGCCGGAACCGTGACCTGCATCCCGGCCCGTCCCAGCTGCGGGCGACCAAGCAGGAGTATTCAATGTCTCTGTCGACAGACCAGAAAGCCGATGTCATCGGCAAGCATCGCCGCTCTGATTCGGACACCGGCTCACCTGAAGTCCAGGTGGCTCTGCTGTCCGAGCGCATCAATCAGCTCGGCGCGCATTTTTCCGAGCACAAGGGCGACCACCATTCCCGTCGTGGTCTGCTGAAGATGGTGAACCATCGCCGCAAGCTGCTCGACTACCTCAAGCGTCAGGATCCTGATCGCTACAAGTCGCTGATCGGCGAACTGGGTCTGCGCCGCTAGACACGCGGCAGTCCGGGCGCCCGTTGCCCGGTTGCGGAAAGCTCCAGTTGTCTATTCGTTTTTCAGGGCGCCGGCCGCACGACGGTCACGGCGCCTTTTTGCTTTGAGCAAGGAATTCTCATGTCGAATGTAACGCCTACCTGTTCCAAGACCTTTCAATACGGCCAGCACGAAGTCACGCTGGAGACCGGCGAAATTGCCCGCCAGGCCGACGCCGCTGTCATGGTTCGCATGTCCGACACCGTGGTGCTCGTGACGGCCGTGGGGCGCAAGGAAGCCTCACCCACCGCCAATTTCTTCCCGCTGACCGTGAACTATCAGGAACGCACCTACGCTGGCGGTAAGATTCCGGGCGGATTCTTCAAGCGCGAAGGTCGTCCCAACGAAAACGAGACGCTGACCTGTCGGCTGATCGATCGGCCCGTGCGGCCGCTGTTTCCGAAGGGTTTCTACAACGAAGTGCAGATCATCCCCACGGTGCTGTCGCTCGACCCGGAAGTCAGCCCGGACATCCCCGCGCTGATCGGCGCCTCGGCGGCGCTGGCGCTGTCGGGCATGCCGTTTGCCGGTCCCGTGGGCGCCGCCCGCGTGGGCTATGTAGACGGCGACTACGTCCTCAACCCCAGCAAGACGCAGCTTGAATCCTCGGCGCTGGATCTGGTGGTGGCCGGTACTGCCGACGCGGTGCTCATGGTGGAATCAGAAGCGGCCGAATTGTCCGAAGACGTCATGCTCGGCTCGGTGCTGTTCGGCCACGAGCAGATGCAGGTCGCCATCAACGCGATCAACGAGATGGTGTCCGAAGTGGGCAAGCCGGCCTGGGACTGGCAGCCGCCGGCCCGCAACGAGTCGGTCGACGAGGCCGTCAAGCAGGCCTTCGGCGACGCGGTAAACGAGGCCTTCCAGATTGCCGACAAGCAGGACCGTGGCCAGCGCCTGGGCGAAATCAAGCAGGAACTGCTCGAAAAATTCGGCGGCGAAGAAGGTCAGCACGAAGACGACGAGCTCAAGGCGGCGCTGTCGGCCCTGGAGAAGGCCACCGTGCGCGGCCGCATTCTGGATGGTCAGCCCCGCATTGACGGTCGCGACACGCGCACCGTTCGGCCCATTTCCATCCGCACCGGCGTGCTGCCGCGTACCCACGGCTCGGCGCTGTTCACCCGCGGCGAGACGCAGGCGCTGGTCGTGGCCACGCTGGGTACCGGTCGCGACGCCCAGGTCATCGACGCCATTGGCGGCGAGTTCAAGCAGCCCTTCATGCTGCACTACAACTTCCCGCCTTACTGCGTGGGCGAGACCGGCTTCATGGGCGGCCCGAAACGCCGCGAAATCGGTCATGGCAAGCTGGCCAAGCGCGCGGTGGAGCGCGTCATGCCGGATCTGGAAAATGAATTCCCCTACGTGCTGCGCGTGGTTTCCGAGGTCACCGAATCCAACGGTTCCTCCTCCATGGCTACCGTCTGCGGCACCAGCCTGGCGCTGATGGATGCGGGTGTGCCGATCAAGGCCCCCGTGGCCGGCGTGGCCATGGGCCTGATCAAGGAAGAAGACAAGTTTGCGGTGCTCACCGATATCCTGGGTGACGAGGATCATCTGGGCGACATGGACTTCAAGGTGGCGGGCACGCCGACCGGCGTCACGGCACTGCAGATGGACATCAAGATCAAGGGCATCACCCGCGAGATCATGCAGGCGGCGCTGGAGCAGGCGCGCGATGGCCGCATGCATATCCTCGGCGAGATGAAGGGCGTCATCGAAACGCCGCGCGCCGACGTGTCCGAATGGGCACCGCGAATCTTCACCATCAAGATCGACTCGGACAAGATTCGCGACGTGATCGGCAAGGGCGGCGTGACCATCCGCGCGATCACCGAAGAGACCGGTGCCAGCATCGACATCGACGACGACGGCACCATCAAGGTCGCCGCCGTGGACAAGGCCGCTGCCGATGCCGCCATCAAGCGAATCGAGGACATCACCCGCGACATCGAGGCCGGGCAGGTCTACGAGGGCAAGGTTGTGCGCATCATGGACTTCGGCGCGTTTGTCAGTCTCATGCCGGGTCGCGACGGGCTGGTGCACATTTCGCAGATCGCCGAGCATCGGGTCGAGAAGGTCACCGATGAGCTCAACGAGGGCGATACAGTGCGCGTGAAGGTGCTTGAGGTCGACAAGCAGGGCCGCGTGCGTCTGTCCATGAAGGACGTGCCGTCAGCCGACTGAGCCGTTCGGCCTGATCGGTAAGGACGAACCCGGCGGTCGAGAGGCTGCCGGGTTTTCTTGTTCAGGGGAGAGTACGGCTGCAGACCCGCGCATGACGCGTTCGGGCTAGCGCCACCGCGGCGCAAAGACTTGTGAAAGGCCGGGGCGCGGCGTACTATCTCCGCCGGTTCGCTGTATGCGGGCCAAAAAAAAGCCCCCTAGGATAAGGGGGCAAGGTGCGAGAAAGGCCGGGGAGGCCTTTCGGAGGAGATTTTGCATGGCCCCGCTTCGGCGGGGTTTTGCGCTTCTAGCGCTGCGGAACCTGTCCGTTACTGCTCATGTTGCAGTGCACTATACGAGCGACTGACATACATGTCAAGAGAATTTCGTAAAAATATTGCGCCGCACCAAAAATTTCTTCAAGCAGTCTAAAAGTCATTCAAGAACAAAGACTTGACTCAAAAGGCTTGTCGCGTGCTCCGCGCGTTTCCGGGGGGTGTCAATGCTTCTCTTCGGACTTTCCGCTGCCGCGCTTGGCCGAGGCGGAACGGGGCCGGCCCTTGTCGGTCAGGTTCTTGAGAAATTCACGGCGTACGGTCCGCCAGATCGGCACCTGTTCCTGCGACAGTTCACGCAGCGCCGCCAGCGGGTTGTTGACGTCCAGCAGCTTGCGAAGTCGATCCTTGAACTGGTGCTGCTGTTCGTTGAAGAGATCCAGCGAAAGCTCGAGGTAGCTGGCCATCGTGCTCTGCATCGAGTCGCCATAGAAGCGGATGATGTTGCGCAGCACCTTTACCGAGAACATCGGGTCGCCGCCTTCCTCCTGTTCACTGATGACCTGCAGCAGTATCGAACGCGTAATGTCGTTGCCGGAGCGCTTGTCCACCACGGCAAATTCCTCACCCCGCAGCACCAGCTGCCGAATTTCCTCGAGCGTGATGTAACGGCTTATCTCCGTATCGTACAGGCGACGATTGGGATACTTCTTGATGGTGCGGGCGGCTTTGCTTTTGCTCGTCACGTTGACCTCTCCTGCGAAATGGTCGCAGGTCCATCGTGGGGAACGCGCGTTGCTAACGCCTCGGTGAGGCCTGTGGTACTGCCGCAACGGCGGTGAACAGCGGCAAAGTGTGACAGATCACTGCCGTGCTGCATAGCAGCATAAAAACGGTAGCCGCGGCAGGTGAAAGGCTGGCAGACCGAGCGCGCCCGGCTCGGGGCCGTCATCGCCGCCGCCTGATGGCGGCGGCGCCGACCGGCAGGGCCTAGCGGCCCAGCTGCTTTTCGCGGATTTCGTCCAGGCTCTTGCAGTCCACGCAAAGCGTAGCGGTGGGCCGGGCTTCCAGACGCCGGATGCCGATTTCGGTACCGCAGGTTTCGCAAAAGCCGTACTCGTCCCGGTCCACGGCATGCATGGCCTGGTCGATCTTGCGAATCAGCTTGCGCTCGCGATCCCGGGTGCGCAGTTCAAGGCTGAACTCCGATTCCTGCGTGGCGCGGTCCGTCGGGTCGGGAAAATTGGCCGCCTCGTCCTTCATGTGGTGCATGGTGCGATCCACTTCTTCCATGAGCTCGCGTTTCCACTGCATCAGGATTTCGCGGAAATGGGCGCGTTGGCCCTCGCTCATGTATTCCTCACCCTTTTTCGGCTTGTACGGCTTAAACGCCTGTGGTGCTTCAGTTTTTGCTGCGGCTTGTCGTGCGGCCATGGGCTCGGAATCCTGTTGAAGGGCGAAAATCGACCGGTACGTATATCAGAAAAGTTTGTCAGCCGGCAATCGCTACGGGGCGGTGGCCGGCGGCGGTTCGGTCTGGCACAATAAATTGCCGTAAACGCAGTCACTTACGACCCAGGTGCCTACTCAAAGTTCATTGTCGGGCAGTCATTGCCCGAAGCCCGCCCGGCCCATCGAACCGATGAGGTCCCACGTCGTTCCGGTCAGGACGGCCTGGCGCGTGTCGCCGTGACGCTCAAGGCCCTGCTGTTTGATGTGGACGGCACGCTCGCCGATACCGAGCCGCATGGCCACCTGCCTGCCTATAACCGCGCGTTCAAGGATCTGGGCCTGGACTGGACCTGGTCGAAGCGTCTTTATCGCAACCTGCTGCTGCAACCCGGCGGGCGTGAGCGCATCGACTATTACCTGAATGAGCACAGCCCGAATCTGGGCGAGCACAAGGAGCGCATAGAAAAGGATCGCAGCGGCTGGATCGAGAGCCTGCACGCGCTGAAGTCGAAGTACTTCAAACGGCGCCTTGCCGCCGGACGGGTGCCGCTGCGGCCGGGTGTGCAGCGCCTGATGGCGGAAGCCGTTTCGCGGGATATCAAGCTGGCGCTGGTCACCAACGCCAGCCGCGCCAGTCTGGACGCCTTTCTCGACCACAGCCTCGGTGAAGACCTGCGTAACCGTATCGAGGTCATCGTGCAAAGCGCCGAGGTGGCGCGCAAGAAGCCGGCGCCGGACCTTTATCTGGTGGCCTGCGAGCGGCTGGGGCTGGCGCCCGCCGACTGTCTGGCGCTGGAGGATTCGCGTATCGGACTTGAGGCCGCTTGTGCGGCCGGCGTGCCCGCCGTCGTCACCGTCAATGCCGACACCCGCCATCAGGACTTTTCCGAGGCGCTGCTGGTGGTGAACAAGCTGGGCGAGCCGGACGCCTGCTGCAAGCGGCTGGGCGGCACCGGGCGGGACGATCAGTTCGAATACGTCGACATCGATTTGTTGTGCGGGCTGCACGATGCCGCCGGCCGCTCTGCGCCGCCGGCCGCCTGAGCCGCATCCGTCTAGTGGCCGGGCCTGGCTGACTCGCGCAGCCGGTCTACCCACAACGCCGTTGCCCCGGCCACCGCCACGGGCATGACCACCAGATTGACCAGGGGCAGGGTAGTCAGCACCGTGGCCACGGCGCCGAAGCCCAGACCCAGACCGCGTCGCCGGCGCAGGCTGGCCAGCTTGGCCGGGAAGCTCATGCCGTGGTTCGACATGGGGTTGTCCAGATACTCCAGCGCCAGCATGAAGGCGCTCAGCGCAAACCAGAGCACGGGAATGGCCGTGTTGAGCAGAGGGAAGGGAATCAGCACAAGGCTGAGCAGCAGCAGCAGGATCGCCCGCCAGGCGAAGTAGAACAGCTTGCGTCCTTCGCCGGTCAGTCCGGAAACCGTTTCGCTCCAGAGGCTCTGGCCGCTTTCCGGTAGCTGCCCCGTCAGGCGTTTTTCGACCTGCGCTGCGAGCAGGCCGTTGAAGGGGCTGGCGATCAGATTCGCCAGCACGGTGAAGGTCAGCGCGAAGACCGCCAGCACGGCAATCATGCCCAGCCACCAGACCACGGCTTCCAGCCAGGCCAGCCAGTCGGGCAGTCCGGCCATCCAGCTGTCGAGCCAGCCGCCCCAGTAGCTGCTGAACAGCCACACCAGCCCGGCAATCACGAGACAGTTCACCGCGATCGGCGCAATCACGTAGCGCCGCAGGCCGGGTTCGCGGATCAGCGACCAACCGCGGCGCATATAGCCGGCACCGGCGAGGATATCGTTCAGCATGTTCAGTTTTCGGTCAGGTTCGTCGCCTTAATATGCGGCACGCTACATGCCGCATACGTATTCGTTCAAAGGAGCGGAAGAATGAGAAAAAGTTATCTGTTGATTGTTGCACTGCTGAGTGCCTTCGTGCTTTCCGGCTGTCTGGAAGACAAGCCTGAAGCGCAGACCGAGCAGACGCAGGCCGAGGCGACCACGCCGGACACGCCGCCGGCCGAGCAGGCCGCCGCGAAGCAGCCGACGCCCGAGCCCAAGCCGCAACCCAAGACGCAGCCGAAAACCCAGCCCAAGACCGCCCCCGTGGTCGAGAAACCGCCCGTCTGCGGCGATTGCGGCACCATTGCCAATATCGAAAAGCGCACCGTCAAGGGCAAGGGCAGCGGTGCCGGTGCGGCCGTGGGCGCGCTGGCGGGCGTCATCGTGGGTAATCAGTTCTCGAACGAGAAGGATGCTGCGCGCGTCATCGGTGGTGTGGGCGGCGCGATGGCCGGCCACGAAATCGAGAAGCGGGTGCGTGGCGAAAGTTTCTTCGAAGTCACGGTGAACATGGATACCGGCGGCACGCAGGTGGCCAACGTGGCCAATGCTGACGAGCTGAGCGTGGGTCAGTCGGTGCGCGTGCAGGGCAATAACGTCATCCTGCGCTGATCGCGCTTCGCAGGAGGACAGCGGCCAACGCCGGTCAGGGCAGTTCGACCCTGGCCGGCGTTGTCCATTCCGGGTCACGGTGTTCCACCACCACATCGGTGTAGATGCCGCCCCGCACGTAGAATTCTGCTCGCAGCCGCATGAAACGGGGTCGTGTCGCCGTGGCCAGATGCTCGAGCAACTCGTTGGTCACGGCCTCGTGAAAGGCGCCGCGATCGCGGAAGGACCACAGGTAGAGCTTGAGCGACTTGAGCTCCACGCAGCGTTGATCCGGCACATACTCCAGATACAGCGTCGCGAAGTCCGGCTGCCCGGTCTTCGGACACAGGCAGGTGAATTCCGGCATGCGCATGCGGATGGTGTAATCGCGGCCGGGATTCGGGTTGGGAAAGGTCTCGAGATCAATGCTGGGACTTGTGCTCATGAGCGGTTGCTGTCGGCCAATTCGGGGGCCGCTTAGGGTACACTACGCCGCCATATACTGGCCGGCCGGACGCGGGGTAGTCCGGCCTCACGACGCATCAATCCATCCGGTCGCCGGCCGACCGGACACGCGAGCAGTCCGATAACCGACACGCATGCGCCTGACCGCTATAAAACTCGCGGGCTTCAAGTCCTTTGTGGATCCCACGGTCCTGCGGCTGGGCAGCAACCTCACGGGCGTGGTCGGGCCCAACGGCTGCGGTAAATCCAACGTGATCGACGCGGTTCGCTGGGTAACCGGCGAGTCCAGCGCCAAGCAGCTGCGTGGCGAAGCGCTGGAAGACGTCATCTTCAATGGCTCCAAGGCGCGCAAGCCGGTCGGCCGCGCCTCCATCGAACTGCTGTTCGACAACAGCGCCGGCAAGCTGGGCGGGCAGTATGCCCAGTTCGCCGAAATTTCCATTCGGCGCGAGCTGTCCCGCGACGGCAATTCCCAGTACTGGATCAATGGTGCCCGCTGCCGACGGCGCGACGTGATCGACCTGTTCCTGGGCACCGGCCTGGGGGGGCGCAGCAACTATGCGGTGATCGAGCAGGGCGCCGTGAACCGGCTGGTCGAGGCCAAGCCCGAGGACATGCGGCAGGTGCTTGAGGAAGCGGCCGGCATCTCCCGTTACAAGGAAAAGCGCCGGGAAACGGAAAACCGCATCCGGCACACGCGGGACAATCTGGACCGCCTGAACGACGTGATCTCGGAGGTCACGCAGCGCCTGGCGCAGCTGCAGCGCCAGGCTGCCAACGCCGAGAAGTTCAAGCAGTACAAGCAGGAAGAGCGCCAGCTGCGCGCCGAGCTGCTGGCGCTGCGCTGGCAGTCGCTCGAAGCCGAGTCGAGCCGTCAGAATGACGAGCTGCGGGCACGCGTGGAAAAGCTGGAGCAGGCGCGCAACCAGTCCCGCGACATTGCCGATCAGCGCGAGACCCAGCGGCGCGACCAGCAGGCCGCCGCCCATGAATGCCAGCGGCTGCAGGGCGATTTCTACACGGCGGAGGCCGAGCTGGCCCGCGTGGAGCAGGCGCTGGCGCACGCCCGCGAGCTGCGCCGCGTGCGCGAGCAGGAGCTGGAAGACGCCAAGCGCAGCGAGGTGGGTCTGGAACAGCGCATGGCCGAAGAGAACAGCGCCACCGAAAACTGGACACGGCAGCTGGGCAGTCGTGAGGAAAGCGAGGACGTGCTGGCCCGCGAAACCCAGGCAGCTCAGGTCGAGCTCGAGGCGGCGGAAAAGCAGGCTGTCGAGGTGGAATCGCGCTGGGACAGCCTGAATCAGTCGGACAACAACCCGGTGCAGCGGGCAGAAACCGAGCGGGCGCGCGCCGAGCAGCTCGAGCAGAACCTCAACGGCCTGGGCAAGCGGCTCGAGCGCCAGCTGGCCGAATGGCAGCGGCTGGAAAGCGAGCCGCTGCAGCAATCGCTGGCCGAGGCCGAGTCGACGCTCTCGCGGCTTGGCGAGGAGCTTGATGCACTGCACGCCGATCACGAATCCGCCGAAAGCGAGCTGCGCAGCCTGCGCCAGACCCGCGGTGAACAGGAGCAGGCGCTGCGCGAGCTGCGGCAGGTGCTCGCCACGCAGAAGGGGCAGCTGACCTCCGAGGAGGCACTACAGCAGGCTGCGCTGCGCGAGGACGACAAGGACCTGTCGGCCTGGCTCGAGCAGCAGGGCTGGGACGCCGGGCGGCGCGTGGCGCATCAGGTACAGGTCGAGTCGGGCTGGGAAATGGCCGCCGAGGCGGCTCTGGGTGGCTTCCTGCGCGCGGTGGCGCTGCCCGATCTGCAGGACCGGATCGGCCGCGTCGAACAGTGGCCGGGGCAGGCGCTCACGCTGGTTGCCGATACGCACGGCGACGTGAACAGCCCGGCCGAAGGGCCGGCCGGCGCACCGTCGCTGGCCAGCGTCATGCAGGCGCCGGCGGCGCTGAGTCGCCTGGCCGGCCGAATCTTTCTGGTGAACGACGACCGGCAGGCCCGCGAGGCCGTGCCCCGGCTCGCTGCCGACCAGATGCTGGTCACCCGGGAAGGCGTCTGCTACGGGGCCGGCTGGGTTCGCGTGCCGCGCGGCAAGGACCCGCAGGGCGGCGTCATTCGGCGCGAGCAGACGATCAGCGAGCTGCGCGAGCAGTGCCGGTCAATGGCGGCTGACGAAAACGACCGTCAGACCGGGCTGGACAATCTGCAGGCCCGGCTGCAGGAGGCCGAGCAGAAGCGGGCCGGCTACGCCCGCGCGCTGGACGACCTGCGCAAGCGGCACGGCCAGCAGCTGGCCGAGCGGCAGGGGATACAGGTGCGCCTGGATCAGACCCAGCGCCGCCGGCGCGAGCTGGACGAGGACATCAAGGAGCTGCGCGAGCAGCAGCGCGACTACGAAACGCGCCTGACGCAGTCCCGCGAACAGCTTGACGAAGTTGCGGGCGCCGCGCGCGATCACGTCCAGCAGCGCCAGCAGGCTCAGGAAAACCTGCGCCAGCAGCGCGAAGCGCTCGGCGCGGCGCGGCGCAAGCTGGAGGGGCTGAAAAATCGCCGACAGAACCTGCAGCTCGAGCTGGCCAACCTGAACAACAGCAAGTCCGCCAGCGCACAGCGCGCGGCCGAACTGCAGGAGCGGCTCACCCGGCAGCGCGAGCGCGTGGCGCGCATGCAGGCCGACTTTGCGACCCTGCCGGCCGAAGACGCGGATACCGAATCACGGTCGGACATCGCGCAGCGCCGTGAAGCGGCGCGCGCTGCCCTGGAGCAGGCCCGCAAGCAGCTGGGGGAAATCGAGGGCCGCGCCGACGAAATCGCCCAGCGCGCGCTGACCGCCGAGCAGGCGGTCGAGGGGCTGCGCGAAACCGTGCAGCAGGCCCGGGTCGAGCTGGAAAATGTCGCCGTGCGCCGGCAGACGCTCGAGGAACAGCTGGCCGAAGCCGGTCACAGCCCGCAGGCGGTCTGCGAAACGCTGGATGAGGCGGCCAACGCGAGTCAGTGGGAGCAGAAGCTCGAAGCCCTGGAGCGTCGCATTCAACGTCTGGGAGCGATCAACCTCGCCGCCATCGAGGAGTTCGAAACCGAGAAGGAACGCGAGGAATACCTGCAGACCCAGCACACCGACCTGAGCGAGGCGCTGGCCACGCTCGAAGCCGCCATTGCGAAGATAGACCGCGAAACCCGCAGCCGCTTCCGGGATACCTACGAGCGGGTCAATCACCGCTTTTCCGACCTGTTCCCCACGCTTTTCGGCGGTGGCGAAGCCCGGCTCGAACTGACCGAGGACGACATGCTCGAAACCGGCATCCGGGTCATGGCCCGCCCGCCGGGCAAGCGCAACGCCTCCATTCAGATGCTCTCCGGCGGCGAGAAGGCCCTGACGGCCGTGGCGCTGCTGTTCGCGTTGTTCGAACTCAATCCCGCACCGTTCTGCATGCTCGACGAAATCGATGCGCCGCTGGACGACGCGAACGTGGTGCGCTTTTGTGAACTGGTCAAGCGCATGGCGGAGCATGTTCAGTTCATCGTCATCACCCACAACAAGGTCACCATGGAAATGGCGCAGCAGCTGCACGGCGTGACCATGCAGGAACCCGGCGTGTCGCGGCTGGTCAGTGTGGACGTGGACGAAGCCATGAAGATGGCGAGCTAGACTGTGGCCATGTCGGCAAACGGCTTCCACAATCGGCTGCAAAGCGTTTCAATGAACGGGCTGCCAACGCGGCCGGGTCGGCCAA
>NYTH01000046.1 GCA_002683405.1 Salinisphaeraceae bacterium
ACTTATACCGGCCCCATTTTCCGCCATGCGGCGTTGCACCTCCTCGCCATAGCTACGGCTATGACTCGTCGGCGCGCCTTGCCTGACGAAAAATGGAACTCGGTCTCATGTGCCATCAAATGTGGCGCACTCCACTAGAACGCCTGGATCGGGCCGGATGATCAATCCGGTCCGGGTTGGCGCGCGCAAAGCGGTGCTGTCCTACCACCGAATCAGATATTTCCTACAAAGCGCCGCGATGGCAGGGCCGATAATTCATACAAGTCATTAACGTCCTTGTTGAAGCCGGAGCTCGCCATGTCCCGATCCACCTCACAGTCCCGTTCCCGCGGTAACACGCTCATCATTGCCGCCCTGGTCGGTCTGTTCGGCTACGTCTGCATGGGCTTCGGCCCGTTCAGCGCCGACAGCTACGACAGCAAGGGCGCGCCCATTCACGTGCAGCACTACGGCAGCTCCTCGGACTACCGCTTCATCGGTTATTGATGCAAACAACCGGCGGGGCAGCGCGTGACGTGCTGTCCCGCGGTCCACAGCGGCCGCCTGACTGCGTTACCATCCGCGACCGATTTGCCGATGGTCGCGTGTCATGAATCCCTATTCGCTGGATACCTACGAACGCCCCGTGCTCACGCCGCCTGACGGCGCCGAGCGGGTGCTGGTGCATTCCTGCTGTGCGCCCTGCGCGGGCGAGGTGCTGGAGGCGATCGCCGCCTCTGAGGTGGATATGACGGTGTATTTCTACAACCCGAATATCCATCCGCGCGACGAGTACGAGATGCGCAAGCAGGAGAACCGCCGATTCTGCGAGGATCGCGGGATCGAATGCATCGACGCCGACTACGACACCGACAACTGGTTTGATCGGGTCAAGGGGCTAGAAGCCGAGCCCGAGCGCGGCGAGCGCTGCACGGTGTGTTTCGACATGCGCTTCGAGCGTACGGCGCTGTACGCGGCCGAGCACGGCTTTCCCGTGATCACGAGCACGCTCGGCATCTCGCGCTGGAAGAACATGGCGCAGATCAACGATTGCGGCGTGCGCGCGGCCGACCGGTACGCCGATCTGAGCTACTGGACCTTCAACTGGCGCAAGAAGGGCGGGTCGCAGCGGATGATCGAGCTCTCAAAGCGTGAAGGGTTCTACCAGCAGGAATACTGCGGTTGCGTATTTTCACTGCGGGACACCAATCGCTACCGCCTCGAGAGTGGTCGCGAGCGCATCGAGCGCGGCATCAAGTTCTATGGTCGGGACGAAATCTGCGGTCGCTGACCTGCGGGGCCGGTTTCAGTCGGTCGGCTCGGCCAGCAGTTCACGGATGCGCGCCTCTATCTCGACGGCGCGCTCGTCGCCCGCGTGCGTTTCGCCCACGAAGTAATGCCGCACACGGCCCTGCCTGTCGATGAGGTAGTAGGCCGGCCAGTAGCGATTGCCCATCGCCTTCCAGTAGGCGTGGTCGTTGTCCACCATGATGGGGTGATGCAGCCCGAAGTGATCGGCGCGTTCGGCGATCCTGGCGCGGTCCTTTTCGGCCTCGAATTCCGGCGTGTGCACGCCTATCACGCGGAAGTCCCTGTCCTTGAGCCGCTCTTCCAGGCCTGTCAGCCAGGGAAAGGACCGGTAGCAGTTCCAGCACATGAAGGTCCAGAAATCCAGAAGGACAACCTGGCCGCGCAGGTCGGACCACGCCAGCGGCGGCGAGTTGAGCCAGTCCTGAGGGCCTTGCTGCGTGAATGCAGGCGCCTGCGGCTGGCCATCCACAGCGTGGGCGCCAGCCTCCGGGGCCGCCCAGTAGGCCGCGAGAAGGCCGGCCACCAGCGCCGCGGCCATCAGAAAGGACAGGCCGGGCCGGCGGATGCGGTTCATCGTTTTCATGAAACAGCAGACCGCGTCAGCGGGTCTGCCATTGCAGCGGCCTGGTTGAGGCCGTTGCTCAATAGGCGAATTCCTCGTAGATCGGCTTGACCGATTGCTTCCACGGACCGTGGTACAGCGACAGCAGGTGGTCGGCTGCGGTTTGTCCCGACTCGGCGATTTCCACCAGTTGCTCGAGGAACTGCTGTTCGTCACGGCCGCTTTCGCCCAGCCGTCGCCGTGCCTTCAGGCCGTCCAGCGCAATTTCGAGCACGTCGCGAGCGACGTGGCGCAAGTCATGCCGCCGGAAGCGGGTCTTCAGACCGGTTCTGGGGACCTGGCGCCGCAGTTCGTCCTGCTCTTCCACTCGCCAATCGCGCACCAGGGCCCAGGCCGCTTCCAGCGACGGTGCGTCGTAGCACAGGCCGGCCCAGAGCGCGGGCAGGGCGCACAGGCGTCGCCACGGACCGCCGTCCGCGCCGCGCATTTCCATGAACCGCTTCAGACGCACTTCGGGAAAGATGGTCGTCAGGTGCGCGTCCCAGTCGCTGAGTAGCGGGCGCTCGCCAGGCAGGGCGGGCAGCTTGCCGTCCAGAAAATCACGAAACGACTGGCCGGCGGCGTCGACATACCGGCCGTCGCGATAGACAAAATACATGGGGACATCCAGCGCGAACTCCGCGTAGCGCTCGAAACCCATTTCTTCCTTGAACGCCCAGGGCAGCATGCCGCAGCGATCATTGTCGGTGTCGGTCCAGATCTGGCTTCGGTAGCTGAGAAAGCCGTTCGGCTGGCCTTCGGTGAACGGCGAGTTGGCGAACAGTGCGGTGGCCACGGGCTGCAGGGCCAGCCCGACTCGAAACTTCCGGATCATGTCCGCCTCGGAGGCGTAATCCAGGTTCACCTGCACCGTGCAGGTCCGCAGCATCATGTCCAGGCCCAGGCTGCCCACCTGCGGCATGTAGCGACGCATGACCTCGTAGCGCTGTTTGGGCATCCACGGAATGTCCTCGCGCCGGCCTTCCGGAATGAAGCCCAGGCCGATCAGTCCCAGGTCGAGCTCGGCCGCCACTTCCTTGACCTGCGCCAGGTGCGTGTGGACCTCGTCACAGGCCTGGTGCACGTTGTCCAGCGGCGCGCCGGCCAGTTCGAGCTGACCGCCGGGCTCCAGTGTGATGTGACAGCCGCCGTGCGCCAGCGCGATGGGCTTGTCGTCTTCATGCAGGGGCGTCCAGCCGAAGCGTTCCAGGCCCTCAAGGAAGGCGCGAATTCCGCGCGCGTCGTCATAGGCCGGCGGCCGGTTGTCCGACTGCCTGAAGACGAACTTTTCGTGCTCGGTACCCAGCCGCCATTGCTGCTTGGGTTTGCAGGCCGCGTCGAAATACTCGATCAGCTGGCGCCGGTCTGTGATTGGCTCACCGCCACCGGTGGATGGTGCGGACATTCATGCTCCCGAATTCGTGACGGCTCTCGCCTGCGCCCCTGGCAGGTGAGCCGGCGCAAAAGCTACCATGCGTGACCCGTTTTGCCGAACCCGGTGAAATCACAGGTCTTCCCGTGCCGCCGGATGGCGGGTGGACGGGTGGGCTGACGCAGATGATCTATGGACTTGCCCGGACCCCGAAAATTCCACGCCTGCCTGCGTTTAACGCGCATCGACCGTCCGATTGGCATCTTTCTGGTGGGCTGGCCCATGCTCTGGGCACTGTGGGTGGCGGCTGACGGCCTGCCTGACCTCTGGGTGCTGACCGTCTTTGTCGTGGGCTGCGTGGCCATGCGTTCGGCCGGCTGCGCAATCAACGACTATGCGGATCGCCACATCGATGGCCACGTCCAGCGCACCCGAGCGCGGCCGCTGGCCACCGGTGAGCTGACGCCCGCTGATGCCCTTGCGGTGTTCGCCGGCCTGTGTCTGCTTTCGTTCCTGCTGGTTCTCACGCTCAATGGCCTGACCATCAAGCTGGCCCTGCTAGGCGCCGTGCTGGCTGCGCTTTACCCGTTCACGAAACGCTGGACGCACTGGCCTCAGCTGTTCCTCGGTCTGGCTTTTGCGTGGGCAGTGCCCATGGCCTTTGCCGCCGAATCGGGCGGGGTGCCGATCGGTGCATGGTACGTCTTTGCCGCGGCGGTGGTCTGGGCGCTGATCTACGACAGCATGTACGCGATGGTCGACCGCGATGACGATCTGAAGATCGGCGTGAAGTCCACGGTGGTGCTCTGGGGGCGCTTCGATCGGCTGCTCATCGGCGTGTTTCAGTTGCTGATGCTGGCTATTCTGGTGGCGGCGGGCCAGGCGTTCGGTTACGGCCTGCCGTATCTTTGCGGCCTGGCCGCGGCGAGCGCGGTCGGCGTATATCACCAGTGGCTGATCCGCCGCCGCGACCGCGACGCCTGTTTTCGCGCGTTCCTGCACAACAACTGGCTGGGCGCCTGCGTGTTTGCCGGTATTGCCTGGCAGGTTCACCTGGCCTGAGCAGACCTCCGGAATTCAGGATAATCAGGGCAGGCTCGACCCTTTACGGCCCACATCGCCTGAGTCGCTCGAATAAAAACAGTAGAGCGTCTCAAGGCAAAACAATCAATTAAAAACAGGGTTATGGGCGCTTAACCTGACAGGTTGGATGAGCATTAAAAATGAAAAATAGCCTGCCGATGGTGAATTTCCTACAACAAATGCCTACAGAATATGACGGAGTGCATGGAGGGTCACCGATTCCGTGCTCATGAATAAGGCTGCATGATCGAAGCAAGTCAATATTCACCAGTGGTTCGGGCCGCATCAAACGGCTGTAGACGGCGAGGGCGGGGACGACGTGAAACACAAGTTTGCGGGCCCTCAAGATCGCTCCGGACCGGCCGATGACTGGAAAACCCGACCTGGGGTGCCTATACTGCACGATCTTTTCCGCCAGTCCGACAATCTGCGGCCTGGCGGAATTGCGATAAGAATAACGGGGGCCGGCCGACATGTCGCTGGGCGATGAATTTCGTGAAATGTACGTCAATAGCCGCGCCTCGACGGGCCCGGTGAGACGCGCCCTGGTGCTCGGCAAGCACTGGTGGCAGACGAGACAACGCACGCGGCAGATGCCGCGACTGGGTCAGCTGCTGCTGTCGCAGGGGTTGGTCCAGCCCCACCAGCTTGAAGACGCGCTGCGTACACAGCAGGCCAGCGGCAAGCGCCTGGGCGAGGTTCTGCTGGCGGCCGGCGTCATCAGCCGGACCGAACTGGCTGGCGCGCTGCGCCGGCAGGACAAGGTCTCTGCTGCCTTTACGGCGCTCATGCTCAGCCTGGCGCACACGACGGCGGCCGACGCGGAAGGCGTCAGTACCGAACTGGGCCGGCACGAAGCCATGGCGGTGGTCGACGATGAGACTCGTGCGGTGTCCGCCCCGCCGGCGATTCAGAAAGACGCCACCCCGCGACGCAGCGATGCATCCCGGGCCGTCGCCGCGGAGGCGGCTGCCGAAGCCAGGGCATTGTTCGGCCAGAAGAATCGCCAGGCCGCCGCCGCGGATGTCGTGGTCGAGCGCGATGCCGATCGGGTGTCCGGAGATCTGTTCGAACTGGTGGACCGTCTGGCCATCCACAGCCGGTTCAAGACCCGGGTGAGGGATGTGCTGCCGGCCGTGCGGCGCGCCTCGGCCGAATTCGACGTGCCGGTGGAGCGGATTCTGGCCATCATCCACACCGAATCAAGCTTTCGCGACAACGCCACGACCAACTGGAAGGCGGTCGGTCTGATGCAGGTGGTGGCCAAGAGCGGTGGCGCGGAAGCCATTCGGCTGATCAAGGGGCGCCGCGGCTTTCCGTCCCATTCGGCGCTGCTCAAGCCGGCCATCAATATTCGCATCGGTACGGCTTATCTGCGCTCGCTGGAGGACCGGCATTTCGCCTTCATCACGAATGACGACGTCCGTGAGGCTGCCGTTATAGCGGCCTACAACCAGGGGCCCACCAAAATCCGCAATATCCTGCGCAAGCATGGCGTGCCGCGCGATCGCGCCGGTTTTCGGGCCCTGCTGGCGCGGTACTCCGTGCCGCAGACCAGCGATTACCTGGTGAAGGTGACGCGCCGCGAGGCGCTGTACCGGCCGCTGGCGGATAACCTGATCGCCAGCGCACGCTAGTCGCCCTGCCGCGGCGGGCCCGGCAGGGCCGCCTTGCCAGCACGGGACGGCGCGTTACACTCCGCCGCGCCCACATCCGGCCCGCCGCCGGATAAGTCCATTTCAACAAGCCGCTTGCCATGAACAACGAAGAGCTCATCCGACGCGATCTGTCGGTGGTCTGGCATCCCTGTACCCAGATGAAGGACCACGAAACGCTGCCGTTGGTGCCGATTCGGCGCGGCGAAGGCGTCTGGCTGGAAGATTTCGACGGCAATCGCTACATCGACGCCGTGTCGTCCTGGTGGGTCAACATCTTCGGCCACGCCAATCCGTACATCAACGATCGCATCAAGGCACAGCTGGACAGTCTGGAGCACGTGATACTGGCCGGTTTCTCGCACGAGCCGGCCGTGCGTCTCGCCGAACGCCTGAAAGACATTACGCCCGAGGGTCTCACGCGCTGCTTTTATGCCGACAACGGCTCCGCGGCCGTCGAAGTGGCCCTGAAGATGAGCTTTCACTACTGGCACAACCGCGGCCGGGGGCAGAAGACGCGCTTCATCAACCTGTCGAACAGCTACCACGGCGAGACCCTGGGCGCGCTGGCGGTCGGGGATGTCGATCTGTACAAGAAGACCTACGAGCCGCTGCTGCTCAAGCCGCTCACCGTGCCGTCCCCGGACTGCTTTGCGCGGGAGGCGGGGCAGTCCTGGGAGGCGCACAGCCGCGCCATGTTCGCCCACATGGAGCAGGCCCTGGCCGAGCATGCCGACGAGACCTGCGCCGTCATCGTCGAGCCGCTCATCCAGTGCGCGGGCAATATGCGCATGTACCACCCGGTTTATCTGGAACTGCTGCGCGAGGCCTGCGACCGCTACGGCGTGCATCTGATTGCCGACGAGATTGCCGTGGGTTTCGGTCGTGCCGGGACGCTGTTTGCCTGCGAGCAGGCCGGCATTTCGCCCGATTTCATGTGTCTGTCGAAAGGCCTGACAGCGGGCTATCTGCCGCTGTCGGTCACGCTGACGACCGAGGACGTGTACGACGCCTTCTACGACGAATACGAAAATCTCAGCGCGTTCCTGCACTCGCATTCCTACACGGGTAACCCGCTGGCCTGTGCGGCCGCACTGGCCACGCTGGACCTGTTCGAGCAGGAAGACACCGTGGCGCGCAATCGGGCGCTGGCGACCACCATGGCCGAATCGGTCGCCCACCTGGCCGACCACCCCCACGTGGGTGAAATCCGCCAGACCGGCATGGTGCTGGCCATCGAGCTGGTGGCCGACAAGGCGGGCATGACGCCGTTTGCCTGGCAGGAACGCCGGGGGCTGGCGGTCTATCGCCATGCGCTCACGCGTGAGGCGCTGCTGCGGCCGCTGGGCAACGTGGTCTATTTCATGCCGCCCTATGTGATCACGCCCGAGCAGATCAAACATCTGGCTGCCGTGGCCACCGAGGGCATCGAGCGCGCCGTCTCGACGTAATCTGCGCTGATTGCTAGGCTTTGAGCGACCGGCGCGGCCCGCGCCGGCGACTGTTACCCCGTTTTTTCGTTTTCACGGTTGCCGGCCGTGCCGGACCGGCTTTGTTGACGAGGTTTTGCGAACATGGACAAGACGCCACTCACCCAGAAGGGGGCCGATGAGCTGAAGGCCGAACTCAAGCGCCGCAAGTCGGTGGAGCGCCCGCGCATCGTGCAGGCGATCGAGGAGGCGCGCGCGCACGGCGATCTGAAGGAAAACGCCGAGTACCATGCCGCCAAGGAAGAGCAGGGCTTCAACGAAGGGCGTATTGCCGAAATCGAAAGCAAGCTGGCGACCGCCCAGATTGTCGACGTGGCGCGCGCCGGCGCCCAGGCCAATGGCCGCATCATCTTCGGCGCGGTGGTGGACCTGATGGACGAGGATTCAGGCGAGGAACTGCGCTACCAGATCGTGGGAGAAGATGAATCGGACATCAAATCCGGACTGCTGTCCTTTGCATCCCCCATCGCGCGGGCGCTCATCGGCAAGAGCGAAGGCGACAGCGTGGAGGTGCAGGTGCCCGGCGGCGCCCGGCATCTGGAAATCGTCGGTGTGCGCTACGACGGCTAGCCCGCCCCGGCGTCATCCTCCGGTCGGGCACGGTAGAGCACGCATACATGACCAATCTGCTGAATGTTCACGGCCTGCAGGCTGTCGCACAGGAACGTGATCATCTCCTTGCGGTCGGCGCGGCTGTCGGCAACCAGGCGAATCTTGATCAGCTCGTGCGCGGTCAGAGCGTTGTCGATCTCGGCGGTCACGGCATCGGTCAGCCCCGCGGCGCCCGTCTGCACCACCACATCGAGATGATGAGCACGCTTCTTGAGGGCGCGAATGTCGGCGGCGTCAGGCTTGTTTTCCACGATGCGGTCGGGTCCGTGAGGCATGGGGCATCGCAGTGTACGCGCAAGCGCCGCCGGTGGCAGGCGTGAGCAAGCGCAGCAGCACCCGCCGCTGGCTGGACAAGCATCGCAACGACCCGTACGTGAAGGCGGCCCGCGCCGGTCACTGGCGTTCGCGGGCCGTATTCAAGCTCTCCGAGATCGACGAAAAAGATCAGCTGCTGCGGCCCGGCATGACCGTGGTCGATCTGGGCTGCGCGCCGGGCGGATGGAGTCAGTACTGCGCCAGCCGGCTGGGTGGGCGGGGCCGGATAATCGGTATCGACCTGCTGGCCATGGACGCGCTTGAGGGCGTCGAGTTCCTGCAGGCCGACTTTGCCGCACAGACGGGGCTGCAGGCGCTGGAGGCGCGCCTGGGCGATGTGCCCGCAGACCTTGTGCTTTCCGATATGGCCCCCAACCTAAGCGGTGTGACCGTGACCGACCAGATGCGGGTAATGCATCTGGCCGAACTCACCCTGGCCTTCTGCGAAGACTGGTTGCGTCCCGGCGGCTCGCTGCTGGTCAAGGTGTTCCAGGGCGAGGGTTTCGACGAGTTGCTGCAGACCATGCGCCGGCTGTTCGCCAGCACGGCCGTCAGGAAGCCGGATGCCTCACGGGACGGCAGTCGCGAGATGTATCTGCTGGGCAAAACGTTCCGGTCGGGCTGACGAGGCAACTACCGAGCCGTTTAGACGCCGTCATAGTTTGGGCCTTATACTCGCCTATCGGTATTTAGGGTTGTTAAATCTGACCATCAGGATGCACGGCAGCGCCGCTGCCATCTGTTGTCCGGGAAGAAGACTTTGAACGAGTTAGCGAAGAATCTTTTGTTGTGGGTGGTGATCGCGCTGGTGCTGATGAGCGTGTTTTCCAGCTTTGCGCCAACCACGACCGGTGCCCAGGAAATCCCCTATTCGCGCTTCCTCGACGAGGTGGAAGGCGGCAGCGTGGATCAGGTCACCATTCAGGGCGAGAAGATCACCGGCAAGCTGGATAGCGGCACCGGCTTCGTGACCTTCAGCCCCGAGTCGGACAACAAGGCGATGATCGGCACGCTGCTCGACAACAACGTCGAAGTGGTAGGCGAGCCGCCCGAGCAGGGTTCGCTGCTCAAGCAGATCCTGATCTCCTGGTTCCCCTTCATCGTTCTCATCGGCATCTGGATCTACTTCATGCGCCAGATGCAGGGTGGCGGCGGCCGTGGCGGGGCCATGTCCTTCGGCCGGTCCAAGGCGCGCATGATGTCGCCCGATCAGGTGAAGCTCACCTTTGACGACGTCGCCGGCGTGGAAGAAGCCAAGCAGGAAGTGCAGGAACTCGTGGAGTTCCTCTCCGACCCGGGCAAGTTCCAGCGCGTGGGCGGCAAGATTCCGCGCGGCGTGCTCATGGTCGGCTCGCCCGGCACCGGCAAGACCCTGCTGGCCAAGGCCATTGCAGGTGAAGCCGGCGTGCCTTTCTTCTCGATCTCCGGTTCCGATTTCGTGGAAATGTTCGTGGGCGTGGGCGCCTCTCGCGTGCGCGACATGTTCGAGCAGGGCAAGAAGCACGCGCCTTGCATCATCTTCATCGACGAGATCGACGCCGTGGGCCGCCATCGTGGCGCGGGCCTGGGCGGCGGTCATGACGAGCGCGAGCAGACGCTCAACCAGCTGCTGGTCGAAATGGACGGCTTCGAGGGCAGCGAGGGCGTGATCGTCATCGCTGCCACCAACCGGCCCGACGTGCTTGACCCCGCGCTGCTGCGTCCGGGCCGTTTCGACCGTCAGGTCGTTGTGCCGCTGCCGGACGTGCGCGGCCGCGAGCAGATTCTCAAGGTGCACATGAAGAATGTGCCGATTCACGACCGCGTTAATCCCAGCATTCTGGCGCGCGGCACGCCCGGCTTCTCGGGCGCCGATCTGGCCAATCTGGTGAACGAGGCGGCCCTGTTTGCCGCCCGCGCCAACAAGCGGCTGGTGGATCAGGACGACTTCGAAAAGGCGAAGGACAAGATCATGATGGGCGCCGAGCGGCGGTCCATGGTCATGTCCGAGGACGAAAAGAAGCTGACGGCCTACCATGAGGCCGGCCACGCCATCATCGGTCTGAACGTGCCCCAGCACGATCCGGTGCACAAGGTGACCATCGTGCCGCGCGGCCGGGCGCTGGGCGTCACGATGTTCCTGCCGGAAGAGGATCGGCACAGCTATTCCAAACAGCGCCTGAACAGCCAGATATGCTCGCTGTTCGGCGGCCGGCTGGCCGAGGAAATCATCTTCGGCAAGGACATGGTGACCACCGGCGCCTCGAACGACATCGAGCGCGTCACCGACATCGCCCGCAACATGGTCACCAAGTGGGGCCTGTCGGACAAGATGGGTCCGCTGGTCTACGGCACCGATGACGACGAAGTCTTCCTCGGCCGCTCGGTTACCCAGCACAAGAGCATTTCGGACGAAACGGCTCACGCCATCGACGAGGAAATCCGGTCGATCGTGGACGAGTGCTACGAGCGCTCCAAGCGTATTCTCGAAGAGAACATGGACAAGCTGCATCTCATGGCCGATGCGCTCATGAAGTACGAGACGATCGACCGCAAGCAGATCGATCAGGTCATGGCCGGACAGGAACCGGGTCCGCCCGAAAGCTGGGACGACTCCGACGAGCCGGGCTCCGGCGGCGGCGGCACGCCGGCCGCCGGCAAGACGGACCGGCCGAAGCCCTCTTCGGGCACGGGTGAGCCCAGTCCGGCGCACCATCGCGTGCGTGACAGCGACTAGCGCTCGACGTCTGCCGAGTCATCCTCTCCAATGCGGTAGCCGGCCTGTGCCGGCGCCGCGTTTTTTTTTGCCGGCCGCGCCGGTCAAGCGCCTTGCCGCCGCTGAATGCCTGAACCATGTCAAGTGCTCCGGTTTTCTTGAAGGGTCCGCGCGGCCCGCTTGATCTGGATCAGGCGGTGGTCATGGGCATTCTGAACGTCACGCCCGACTCGTTTTCCGATGGCGGCGAGTTCGTCACGCCGGCCGCGGCGGTCGACCGCGGACTGGCGATGGTCGAGCAGGGCGCTCGTATTCTTGACGTGGGCGGCGAGTCCACACGGCCCGGCGCCGAGCCTGTGTCCGCAGCGCAGGAGCTTGAACGGGTGCTGCCGGTGGTCAGGGCCCTGCGGCAGCAGACCGACGCCTGGATTTCCGTCGATACCACCAAACCCGAGGTCATGCGCGCAGTGGCCCGGGCCGGTGCGGACATGATCAACGACGTCACGGCGCTGCGCGCGCCGGGCGCGCTCGAGGCGGTTCAATCGGCCGGCATGGCGGCCTGCCTGATGCACATGCAGGGCGAGCCGCGCAACATGCAGGCCAATCCCGTATATGCCGATGTGGTGGCTGATGTGGTCGCATTCCTGGCCGGCCGCAGGCAGGCCGCGCTGGACGCCGGTATCGCCGAGGCGGCCCTGTGCCTGGATCCGGGCTTGGGCTTTGGCAAGACGCTGGCGCACAATTTGTCGCTCATGGCGAATCTGCACGCCTTTGATGCGCTGGGCGCCCCGCTGCTCGTCGGCATGTCCCGCAAGTCCCTGTTCCGGGCTCTGCTGGGGCGCGATGATCCGCTGGCCCGTGTGCCGGCAAGTCTTGCGGCCGCGGGGCTGGCGGTCTGGCAGGGGGCCCGGATCGTGCGGGTCCACGATGTGCGTGAAAGCGTGGACGCCGTATCCCTGGCCAACGCCATGCGGCGGTCTGCGTCGGGGACATGAGGCCCATCAATTCCGGGACAATCGCAACGGCGCGTCCGGGCGCAACGGCAGGAACAGAAATGAGCAGACAGTATTTCGGAACAGACGGCATTCGCGGACGTGTCGGCCAGCCCCCCATGACGCCGGATTTTGCGCTGCGCCTGGGCTGGGCGGCCGGTCGCGTGCTGGCCCACGAAGGGCGCGAGCGCGCACCCAAGCCGGGTGAGCGGGTTCGGGTCGTTATCGGCAAGGACACGCGGTTGTCCGGGTACATGTTCGAGTCCGCGCTGGAGTCTGGGCTGTCGGCCGCCGGGGTGGACGTGCTGCTGGTCGGGCCCATGCCGACCCCCGCCATTGCCTATCTCACCCGCACGTTCAGCGCCGCAGCCGGCGTGGTCATCAGCGCGTCGCACAATCCCTATTACGACAACGGCGTGAAGTTCTTCTCGTCCAGCGGGCGCAAGTTGCCGGACGCGGTGGAGCAGGCCATCGAAGCGAAGCTGACTGACGAGCTGGTATGTGTGGGCTCGGCCGAGCTGGGACGGGCCCGCCGGCTGGACAGCGCGCCGGGCCGGTACATCGAATTCTGCAAATCAACGTACCGCGGCGGTGTCGGCGGCTTGTCGGGCATGCGGCTGGCGGTGGACTGTGCGCACGGCGCCACCTATCACGTTGCGCCGCATGTCTATCGCGAGCTGGGCGCCGAGGTCGACAGCATGGGCGATCAGCCCGACGGGCTGAATATCAACCGTGACTGCGGCTCCACGCATATGGAGGGGCTGCGCGAAAAAGTCCGGACCGGCGGCTACGATGCCGGCATAGCGCTGGATGGTGACGGCGATCGCTGCCTGATGGTCACTGCCGACGGCAGCCTGGTGGACGGCGATCAGCTGCTGTACGTGATTGCCCGGGCGCGGCAGCGGGCAGGTGCACTGCAGGGGCCGGTGGTCGGCACCCTCATGAGCAATCTCGGCCTCGAGCTGGCGCTTGCAGACGCGGGAATCGCGTTCGAGCGTGCCCGGGTGGGCGATCGTTACGTTTTCGAGATGCTGATGAACAGCGGCGGCATGCTGGGCGGGGAAGCGTCCGGACATACGCTCTGCCTGGATCGTGCCTCGACCGGGGACGGGATTGTCAGCTCGCTTCAGGTGCTGGAAGTCATGGCGGCCACCGGCGCCTCGCTGGCGGAGCTGATTGCGGAGGTGCGCCAGTGCCCGCAAACACTCATCAATGTCCCGCTGGCCGGCCGCAGCGCCGATGACCTCATGCAGGCGCAGTCGGTCATGGATGCGGTAGCGGCCGAGGAGCAGTCGCTGGCCGCGAGCGGGCGTGTTCTGCTCAGGCCCTCGGGGACCGAGCCGCTCCTCCGCGTCATGGTGGAAAGTACCGACGCCGGCGCCTCGCGCGAGGCGGCGCAGCGCATTGCGGCGGCTATCGAGGCCGCCGTCGCCAGCCCCTGAACGCCGGGGCAGGGCCCCCGGCTGTGCTAAGCTCGCCGCCGTTCGGGTGCGGCGCCACAGGGGGTCGCCTGACAGGCCGCGGCGTGGCCTGACGACGCGTCGTGTCGCCCGAATCCATCACGTATTCACGGGGAGACGGCCGTATGGGCAGAAACAGACTGGTTGCGGGCAACTGGAAGATGAATGGCTCCAGTGCGTTGATTCAATCCTTCTTCGACGACATGAAGAACCAGTCGCTGCCCGACCAGGTCGGTTTGCTGCTGTGTCCGCCGCTTGTCTACCTGCCCGAGATGCTCGCCGCCGCCCGCGGCACCGGCATTTCGGTGGGCGCGCAGACGGTTTGCGAAACGGCCGAGGCGGGGGCGTTCACCGGCGAAGTCAGCGCCGAAATGCTGTCGGATATAGGTGCCAGCCACGTTATCGTGGGTCATTCCGAGCGTCGCCATATTTACGGCGAGTCCAGCGATATGGTCGCAAGCAAGTTTTCCGCGGCGCAATCCGCGGGCCTGGTGCCGATTCTCTGCGTGGGTGAAACGCTGGAAGAGCGCGAAGCCGGCAACATGGAAACGGTGCTGGCAGAGCAGCTGGGCTGCGTGCTGTCGCAATGCGGCGCGTCGGCGCTTGGGCAGGCCATCGTGGCCTATGAACCGGTGTGGGCGATCGGCACCGGCAAGACGGCTTCCCCCGAGCAGGCGCAGGCGGCGCACGCATTCTTGAGAAGCCAAGTGGCCGCGCAAGATGATACAATTGCCGCAGGGCTACAGATTCTCTACGGCGGCAGCGTCAAGCCTGACAATGCGGCCGAGCTGTTCGCCTGTGAAGACGTTGACGGGGGCCTGATTGGTGGCGCCTCGTTGAAGGTGGAATCCTTTCTCGGCATTGCGCGAGCGGGCTAGCGCCCTCGCGCCGTCAAATACTCAGTAGCGCTCATGCTTTACACCATTCTCGTTGTCGCTCAAGTCGTTGTCGCGATCAGCCTTGTGGGGCTGATTCTCGTGCAGCACGGCAAGGGCGCCGATGCCGGCGCCGCATTCGGCAGCGGTGCATCCGGCACGGTATTCGGATCACGGGGCTCGGCCAACTTCCTCAGCCGCTCGACCGGCGCTCTGGCCACGTTGTTCTTCGCGCTGAGCCTGACGCTGGCTTATCTGGTCAGTGGCGGTGGCCAGACGCAGCCACAAAGCGTGACCGAGCAGCTCAAGGTGCCGGGGTCGGAACTGTTCGAGGAACAGCCGGCGAATCCGCCAGAAGAAGCGGCGCCGCCCGCGCCGGCCGACACGCTGCCGGAATAGCAGCGGCGGGCGGCCCAAGAGGGCGCATGACAGGATATCGCCAGCGAACAACCAGGAATCACGGTGGGCTTTTGACAGCCCGCCAGTAATCGGGAAAGTGCTTTGAAATCGACGCGGTTTACCATCAAGAAAGGGCTTGATTTACCGATCGACGGAGCGCCTGAGTCGATCATCGAAGACGCCAGGCCCGTCACCTCCGTTGCCGTCATCGGTCGGGACTTCGTGGGCATGAAGCCCACCATGATGGTGAACGAGGGTGACCGCGTGAAGCTCGGTCAGCCGCTATTCGAGGACAAGAAAACCCCGGGCGTGTTCTACACCGCGCCGGGCGCCGGTGAAATCGTCAGCATCAACCGCGGCGCCAAGCGCGTGCTGCAATCCGTTGTCATTCGCCTGGATTCCGACGAAGAGGAAATCGAGTTCGAGGGCCACGACGACGGCGCGCTCGACAGCATCGGCCGCGATGCCATCCAGCGGCAGCTCATCGACTCGGGCCTTTGGGTCGCGATTCGCACCCGGCCTTTCAGCAAGGTGCCTTCGCCGGGCGCCGTGCCGCGCTCGATCTTCGTCAACTGCATGGATTCCAATCCGCTGGCGGCGGACCCGCAGGTCATCATCCGCGAGCGGGCGGACGACTTTCAGAAAGGCCTGCGCATTCTCGCCCAGCTGACCGATGGCAAACTGTTCATCACGCACGCGACAGGCGCGCAGATCCCCGCCGTGCAGAGCAGCCGGCTCGAAACCGCCGAGTTCGAGGGGCCGCATCCCGCAGGCCTGGTGGGCACCCATATCCACCATCTCGATCCGGTGTCGCTGGATGGCTGCGTCTGGCACGTCGGCTATCAGGACGTGATTGCCATGGGCACGCTGTTCAGCACCGGCCGCCTGGATGTGCGCCGGGTCATCGCGCTGGGCGGCCCCAGCGTCGAGCGGCCGCGGCTGCTGCGCACCCGGCTGGGCGCCAACACTGAAGAGCTGCTGACCGACGAGCTCAAGAGCGTGGAGTCCCGCGCGATTTCCGGCTCCGTGCTGTCGGGCCGCCGTGCGGCGGGCTGGGGCACCTATCTGTCGCGCTACGATGTCCAGCTGACGGTGCTGCCCGAGGGGCGCGAGCGCGAATTCATGGGCTGGATCATGCCCGGGCGCAAGAAGTTCTCCAAGATCAACGTTTTTCTTTCCAGCCTGCTCAAGCCGTCCAGCTATCAGTTCACCACGTCCCAGAACGGCAGTCCTCGCGCCATGGTGCCCATCGGCAACTACGAGGAAATCATGCCGCTGGACATTCTTCCCACGCAGCTGCTGCGGTCGCTGCTGGTGCGCGACACCGATATGGCCCAGGTGCTGGGCTGTCTGGAGCTGGACGAAGAAGACCTCGCGCTGTGCTCCTTTGTCTGCGTGGGCAAATACGACTACGGCCCGCATCTGCGCGGTAGTCTGGATATGATCGAGAAAGAGGGTTAAGCCGTGAGTGGTCTGAGAAAAGCGCTTGATCGTGCCCATCCGCTGTTCGCCAAGGGCGGCAAGCTGGAAAAGTACTACGCCCTGTACGAGATGGTGGACACGTTCTTCTACACCCCGCCGGACGTAGCGCGCACCGCGCCGCACGTGCGCGACGGGATCGACCTCAAGCGGGTCATGATCTACGTCTGGCTGGCCACCTTCCCCTGCATGTTCATGGCCTGCTGGAACACCGGCTATCAGGCCAACATGGCCATGGCCGGCATGGGGCTGGACGAAGTGGCGAACTGGCGTGAAATTCCGCTGCATCTGCTGGGCGTCGGATTCAGTCCGGACAGTTTCTGGGACAACTTCATCCACGGGCTGTGGTATTTCCTGCCCGTCTATATCGTGACCTTCGTGGTGGGCGGCGTCTGGGAAGTGCTATTTGCCGCCGTGCGCAACCACGAGATCAACGAGGGTTTCTTCGTTACCTCGATTCTGTTTGCGCTGACGCTGCCGCCGTCCATCCCCCTGTGGCAGGTCGCCATGGGCATCAGCTTTGGCGTGGTGGTCGGCAAGGAAGTGTTCGGCGGCACCGGCAAGAATTTCCTCAACCCGGCGCTCACCGGCCGCGCGTTTCTGTTCTTTGCGTTCCCGGCGCAGCTCTCGGGTGATTCGGTGTGGACCGCCGTGGACGGCTATTCCGGCGCCACGGCGCTGGGCGCCGGCGCCGCCGAGGGCTTCCAGGGCATTCTGGCGCAGATGACCTGGTGGGACGCCTTCTTCGGCAACATTCAGGGCTCGCTCGGCTCGACCTCCACGCTGGCCATTCTGCTGGGCGCTGCGTTCCTGCTGTATACGCGGGTGGCCTCCTGGCGAATCATGCTGGGCTGCGTGGTGGGGCTGGTGGCGACCACCATGTTCCTGAACCTGTTCGAAAGCGACACCAACATGATGTTCTCGGTGCCCTGGTACTGGCACCTGGTGATCGGCGGCTTTGCCTTTGGCACCGTGTACATGGCCACCGATCCGGTGAGCGCCTCGATGACCAACATGGGCCGCTTCATCTACGGCGTGCTCATTGGCCTGATGACCGCCCTGATCCGGGTGGTCAACCCGGCGTTTCCGGAAGGCATCATGCTCGCGATCCTGTTCGCGAACATCTTCGCGCCGCTGATCGACTATTTCGTCATGCAATCCAACATCAAGCGCCGCATGGCGCGCACGCAGAAGGCACAGGCCTCGGCGCCCGAGTCGGCGTCGCCGCCCGTGGCCCAGCCTGCGGTGGAGTAACCCATGCCCGGAATTCTCAACATGTCCCGTGACGGCATCGGCTACATCGTCGTCATGGCGGTGGGCGTCTGTCTGGTCTGCTCGGTGTTCGTATCGGGCGCGGCCGTCTACCTCAAGCCGCTGCAGAACGTGAACAAGGCCGCCGATCGCCAGAGCAATATTCTGGAAGTGGCCGGCCTGATGGAGCCCGGTATCGATGTGCGTCAGCGTTTTGACGAACGCATTGACACGAAAATTGTCGAAATCGAAACCGGCGAATACGTTGAATCGATCGACCCGGAGGATTTCGAGCAGCAGGAAGCTGCGCGGGATCCGGAAATGAGCGTGAAAGTGCCGCGCGAAGAGGATATCGCCGGCATCAAGCAGCGCTCCAGGTACGCCGAGGTTTACCTGGTGAAGGGCAACGGCGACGAGATCGAGAGCATTATCCTGCCGGTACACGGCTATGGCCTGTGGTCGACGATGTACGGCTTCATCGCGCTCGAGCCCGATGCCAACACCGTCCAGGGCCTGAAGTTCTATCAGCAGGGCGAGACGCCGGGTCTGGGCGCCGAGGTTGAAAACCCCAAGTGGCGCGATCTGTGGCCCGGCAAGCTGGTTTACGGGCCGGAAGGCGAGCCGCAGATCCGGGTCATCAAGGGCAGCGTCAGCGAAGGCACGCCCAATTCCGAATACAAGGTGGACGGGCTGTCCGGCGCGACCATTACCAGCCGGGGCGTGAGCAACATGCTCGAGTACTGGATGGGCGAGCGCGGCTTCCAGCCGTTCCTGAAGCGTATCCGCCAGGGCTCGCTGACCGCAGCGAAATAACCCGCGTACCCAGCCAGCCAGTCAAGCAAGCAAGGTTCTAATCATGGCAAGTCAAGCCTGGAAAGTTACAACCGACCCGTTGTTCAACAACAACCCCATCGCGCTGCAGATCCTGGGCATCTGCTCGGCGCTGGCGGTGACGAGTCAACTCGCTACATCGCTGCTGATGTGTGCTGCGCTGACGGCCGTGGTGGCGTTCTCGAATCTGTTCATCAGCATGATTCGGAACTACATCCCGTCGTCGATCCGAATCATCGTGCAGATGACGATCATCGCCTCGCTCGTGATCGTCGTCGACCAGATTCTCAAGGCCTTTGCCTACGACCTGGCCAAGCAGCTTTCGGTCTTCGTGGGGCTGATCATCACCAACTGCATCGTGATGGGGCGCGCCGAAGCCTTCGCCATGAAGGAGCCGCCGGGTCTGTCGTTCCTGGACGGTATCGGCAACGGCCTGGGCTACAGTCTGATTCTCGTCGTGGTGGGCACCATCCGCGAGCTGTTCGGCTCCGGGTCGCTGCTGGGCTACCAGATCATGCCGCTGGTCAAGGACGGCGGCTGGTATGTTGCCAACGGCATGATGCTGCTACCGCCTTCCGCGTTCTTCATCATCGGCTTCTTCATCTGGGCCTTGCGCGCCTGGAAGACCGAACAGGTCGAGAAGGCGGACTACCAGATTCATCAGGTTCACAGAACCGAAGTCATTTAACCGGACCAACGGGAACGCAATCATGGAACAACTGCTGAGCCTCCTGGTTAAATCGATTTTTGTCGAAAACCTCGCGCTGGCCTTCTTTCTGGGCATGTGCACTTTCCTGGCGCTGTCCAAGAAAATTTCGACCGCCTTCGGGCTGGGTATTGCCGTCATCGTCGTGCAGGGGCTGACCGTGCCGGTCAACAACCTCATTTATCAGCACCTGCTCAAGGAAGGCGCGCTGGCCTGGGCCGGTTTGCCGGACGTCGACCTGAGCTTTCTCGGCCTGATCAGCTACATCGGCGTCATCGCGGCCATGGTGCAGATTCTGGAAATGTTTCTGGATCGCTTTGTGCCGGCGCTGTATAACGCCCTGGGCATCTTTCTGCCGCTGATTACAGTGAACTGCGCCATCCTGGGCGGCTCGCTGTTCATGGTCGAGCGCGACTACGGGTTTGCCGAGAGCGTGACCTACGGTGTGGGCAGCGGTATCGGCTGGGCGCTGGCCATTACAGCGCTGGCCGGCGTGCGTGAAAAGCTCAAGTATTCCGACGTGCCGGACGGACTGCAGGGCCTGGGCATCACTTTCATCACGGTGGGGCTCATGTCGCTCGGTTTCATGGCCTTTTCTGGCATTCAGTTATAGGAGGACGAGGACGACGGATGGCGAGGCCGCAGGGCGGTGACGCAATCGGAACATCTTCGACTAGATTCTCATGGGTGAGTTAGCACAGATTCTGCTGGGTGTTGGCGTGTTTACCGGCGTGGTCCTGGCGCTGGTGGGCGTCATTCTTGCGGCCAAATCCAGGCTGGTGGCCACGGGCAACGTGAACATCGAGATCAACGGCGAGAAAACCATCCAGGCGCCGGTGGGCGCGAAGCTGCTGGGTGCGCTGGCCGATTCCAAGCTCTACGTCTCGTCGGCCTGCGGCGGTGGCGGCACCTGCGCGCAGTGCAAGGTGAAGATCACCGAAGGCGGCGGTTCGATCCTGCCCACCGAGGAAGAGCACATCAACAAGCGCGAAGCCCGCGAGGGCGATCGCCTGTCCTGCCAGGTCACCGTGAAGCAGGACATGAAGATCAAGGTTCCCGAGGAGGTGTTCGGGGTCAAGCAGTGGAAGTGCAAGGTCCGCTCCAATGACAACGTCGCCACCTTCATCAAGGAGCTGGTGCTCGAGCTGCCGGAAGGCGACTACGTCGATTTCCGCGCCGGCGGCTACATCCAGATTCAGTGCCCGGCGTTCGAGGTCGATTTCAAGAACTTCGACATCAACGAGCGCTTCCACGAAGACTGGGACAACCACAACGTCTGGCAGTACAAGTACAAGTTCAAGGAAGGCGCCACCCGCGCCTACTCCATGGCGAACTATCCGGAAGAGAAGGGCATCATCATGCTCAACGTCCGTATAGCCACGCCGCCGCCCGGGCAGCAGGACGTGGCGCCGGGCATCATGAGCAGCTACATCTTCAACCTGAAGGCGGGCGACGAGGTCACAATCTCCGGCCCGTTCGGCGAATTCTTTGCCAAGGACACCGACGCTGAAATGGTGTTCATTGGCGGCGGCGCCGGCATGGCGCCGATGCGCTCGCACATCTTCGATCAGCTGCGCCGCATCAAGACCGACCGCAAGATGACCTTCTGGTACGGCGCCCGCAGCAAGCGTGAAATGTTCTACGTGGACGATTTCGACATGCTGGACGAGGAGAACGACAACTTCACCTGGCACGTCGCCCTCTCCGACCCCAAGGAAGAGGACGACTGGGACGGAGACACCGGCTTCATTCACGACGTGCTGTACGACCGGTACCTGAAGGATCATCCGGCGCCGGAGGACTGCGAATACTATCTCTGCGGTCCGCCCATGATGAACGCCGCGGTGGTGAACCTGCTGGAAGATCTCGGCGTGGAGCCGGAAAACATCATGCTTGATGATTTCGGTGGCTGACGTTTGCCGCGGCTGATCCGCAAGCCGTCTTCGCTGAACGCCGCGGTCCTCCGCGGCGTTCTTATTGGTGTCTGCCTGATGGGCCTGACCGGCTGCCAGCCCGCCGAGGCCCCGCTGCCCGTACTGACCGGCAGCACGATGGGCACCACCTATCGCGTCACGCTGGCCGATCAGCCGCTGACGGTCGAGCCCGACGATATTCGGCAGGCCATCGACGAGCGTCTGGACCGGCTGGAAGACCGCCTGTCGACCTATCGACCCGAATCGGATATTTCGCGTTTCAACCAGGCCGCTCCGGGACCCTGGATCGATGTGGCCGAGCCGCTGGTCCGCCTGGCGCGATACGCTAAGACGCTTTACACCGCCAGTGGCGGCGCCTTTGATCCGACGGTGGGCCCGCTGGTGAATCTCTGGGGCTTCGGCCCCGAGGCCGGCAGCCAGGCCCTGCCCACCGATCAGGTGCTGGCCCAGGCCCGCGACCGGGTGGGCATGACGCATCTGCAGTGGCGCGACGCGCCGCCCGCGCTGCGCAAGTCCGCCCCGGTCTATCTGGACTATTCGGCCATCGCCAAGGGTTATGGCGTGGACGTGGTGGTCGAACTGCTCGAAGCCCGCGAGCTAGGTAACTTTCTCGTTGAAATTGGCGGTGAACTTGTCGGGCGCGGGCACAAGCCGGGCGGGGAGCCCTGGCGGGTCGCCATCGAGCAGCCGGTGGACGAAGCACGGCAGATCGGCCAGGTGCTGCGGCTGCCCGACCGGGCGCTGGCGACCTCCGGGGACTACCGCAATTTCCGCGTGATCGACGGCAAGCGCTACTCCCACACCATCGATCCGCGCACCGGTTACCCGGTTGGGCACGACCTGCACTCGGTCTCCGTGCTGGCGGATAGCTGCCTGGAAGCCGACGGACTGGCCACCATGCTCCTGGTAATGGGCCCGCAAGAGGGCCTGGCTTACGCGCGCAAGCACGGTCTGGCCGCCTTGTTTATCAGCGGAGAGCAGGGCGCGTATAATAAAGCGCATACGGATTCATTTGCCGCCTATATGGAAAAAGCGCAATGACAACCTTTCTGATCGCATTCGCCGTCATGGCCCTGGTCGTTCTGATGATGGCCGTGGGCGTTATTTTCTCCGGCCGCGAGATCAAGGGCAGCTGCGGCGGCATCAACGCCATGGAGGGCGGTTCCTGCGAGTTGTGCGGCGCAACCGAGCCCTGCGACAGCGACAAGCCGGCGGACGCCCGGACCTGATCGCCTTCGAAGCAAAGCCACAATAAAAACGCCAATCTCATGGTCAATAAAATGCGTCATTCGCTTGTTGTGCAGGACCACATGTCGGCGGCACTGGTGACGTTCACGCCAGATATGGACGTGACCCAGGCCATCCACCTGCTGCTCGAGAACCACATCTCCGGTGGGCCGGTCACCGACAAGCTGGGCAACGTGGTGGGTTTTCTCTCCGAACGCGACTGTATGGAAGTCGCCCTGCGCGCCGCCTATCACGAGGAAAAGGGCGGCCGCGTCGAGCAGTACATGACGCCCAATGCCGTCACCGTGGAGGCCGATCAGAACGTGCTCGAAGTGGCGCAGATTTTCCGCAACACCTCGTTCAATGCGCTGCCGGTGCTGGAAGACAATCGGCTGGTTGGCAGTATTCGGCGTGCGGATGTCCTAAAGGCCTTCCAGAGCATTCGCTGACCGGCCGGACCTGCGCTGCCGGCAAATGGCGGCCCGCCCGACGCCCATCACCGATCCCGGATGATCATGACGACAGATGAGCCCGGCAGCCGACCACCCCGACAAATCCTGGTGACCGGCGGCACCCGCGGTATCGGTCTGAATATCGCGCTCGAATTCGCGGAACCCGGCAACACCCTGTTTCTCAACTATGCCCACGACGCGGCGCGTGCAGGCAGCGCGGCCGACCGTATCAGACGGGCCGGCGCCACCTGCCATCTCGTCCAGGCGGATCTGGGATCGGCCGAGGGTTGCCGGGCGCTGGCACGGGGTGTCGAGACTGCCGAATACGGCAAGGCCGCGGCGCTGGATCTGGTGGTGCATGGCGCCGTGGACGCGCTGGCCGGCCCGCTGCTGACGCTGGAAGACGAGGCGCTGGTTCAGGCGCTGATGGTCAACGGGCTGTCTCTGCACCGCATCACCCGTGCGCTGCTGCCGCAGCTGCAGCGCGGCAGCAGTATCGTGTTTGTCACCAGCACCGGCGGCAAACGGGTCGTCCCCAATTACGCCGCCATCGGCATGGGCAAGGCCCTGTCGGAATGCGCCATGCGCTATCTGGCAGGCGAGCTGGCGCCGCTGGGCATCCGCATCAACGCCATCTCGCCGGCCGTGACCGACACGGACGCGCTACGTCAGGTGTTTGGCGATCAGGCGGAACGCGTCGTGCAGCAGGCGGCCGACGCCAACCCCAGCGGCCGCGGCGTCGAGGCCGCGGACTACACGCGCCTGGTTCGATGGCTGGCCTCGCCCGATGCGGCGTTCATTCAGGGCCAGGTTATCGCCGTCAACGGCGGCAGCGGCCTGACCGCCTGACGCCCACCGGCGATGCCCTGCCTGTCCTGCCATTGCGTTCAGGCCAGAAGGCGGGCGCCCATCCACAGCCCCATGAACATCATCATGAGGTTTTCGGTGAGCGATACGAAGCCCAGCGGCACGTTGCTGCCGCCGCCCACACAGGCGCACTTGAGTTCGCGCTTGTCGATGTAAACGGCCTTGAAGACCGACACGGCGCCTACCGTGCCGATGAACAGCGCCACCGGCGCGGCGATCCCGAGCAGGGCGCCGGCGATCATGAGCACGCCGGCCAGCGCTTCGGCGAACGGATAGATATAGCCGTAGC
Organism: Salinisphaeraceae bacterium; assembly: GCA_002683405.1. GTDB lineage: Bacteria > Pseudomonadota > Gammaproteobacteria > Nevskiales > Salinisphaeraceae. The sequence goes on from NYTH01000046.1 coordinate 23,876, forward strand.
GCACCCAGCGGCGGGCGAGCAGGTCGTAGTTCAGGAACATCGTCGAGAAGCTCTCGACGTCCTGCAGCTTCTGAATGGCCAGCAGGCTCATCGAGATGGCGATGAACCACTCGAAGGCGCGCAGGGTCAGCAAATCGCCGAAGGCGGCCCAGCTGGTCGCCAGCGCCATCAGAAAGCCCATGCCGAAGATGGCAATAACCGGCTTGTAGCTGGTCTGCCCATCTGCGGGCGCACCCTTGCCGAAGTACTCACGCAGGGCGTCGTAACCGCCGACGCGCTGGCCGTCGATGAAGGTCTGCGGCGTGGTCTTCACCTGATGTTCGCGCTTGAAGGCATCTACCTCTTCGCGGGTTTTGAGATGGTGATCCTCGATCTCGAAGCCCTGCTTCTCCAGCAGGTCCTTGGACTTCAGGCCCGAGGGGCAAAGATGGTCGGGCATGACCATGCGGTGAAGTATTGCGGTTTTTGCCATGTCGTCACCTCTGCATGTGTGGGGTTGATGGGCGCAGTCGTCTGACATCAGTATCGGATACCCGAGTCCATCACGAGTGAGAGTGAGCCACTGTGCTGGTCGTTGGGTTGCGCCGTATAGCTGGTGCTGCCCTGAATATGAGGCGAATTGGCGTCTATAAAAGGGTCTTGTGGTCCGCCTGCTCACGGCGCGCGCAATCACCGGGTTGCGGCAGATGAGTCGTCCGATACACGCTCGGCAATACCCGGACCACATTCATGACAGTTGCCGGAGGCCTGACCAATCAGCGGATGTTCAGCTGATCGCCCCATCCATGAGCAGCCCGGTGGTTGTTCGTATCGCGGCCAGGCAGCGGTCGGTCCCAGCTCACTACGCATTGCCTGCGCCGTGACGCAGCGGGTGGGTGGGCCGCCCAACGCGGCTTGCGCCACCGGTGCCTGGTACAGCGACTACACCAGCGCCGAATACGACACCGTCGCCACCGTCGATGTGCCGACGTTGAAGCCGGGAGAGGCCGCGCGGGTCACGGCCCCGTTTCGGAAAGACATGACGCTCTTGCCGGAGGGTCTGGCCTATCGATTTGCCGTGGAGGCCGATCCCGACAATGCGATTGAGGAGAGTGACGAAGACAATAATCTCGCCAGGGCCAGGCGCCTGCGCGAGCCGGCCAGGCTCTAGGGCGTACCAACGGTTCACACGCCCTAGAATCGATCCGCCGAAGCCTGCTGCCAGGCGGCTGCGAATGCGTCGGGCGGCGGCGTTTCGAGCAGGGCGCCGCGGCCAAGCCCTGGATACAGCTGGGCGTAGGTCATGGCCGGGCCGGATTCCTGGCGGTGATAGATCATCTCGGCATTCAGCTCTTCAGGCCGCGAGCAGCCCAGCGCACCGGTCATGTCCAGAAACGCCTGAACGGTGGCGGCGTGGAAACGCTGCACGCGCAGGGCCTTTTCGTCGACGTTGAGCGCGCGGGCCCGCCGCGCATCCTGTGTGGCCACGCCGGTCGGGCAGCTGTTGTTGTGACAGCGCCGCGCCTGGATGCAGCCCACGCTGAACATGAAGGGCCGCGCCGCAGCGCACAAGTCTGCGCCCAGCGCCAGTTTGGTGACCATGTCAAACCCCATGGCCACCTTGCCGCTGGCGACCACGCGTATCTCGTTTCGCAGGCCCACGCCCGTGAGCGCGGCATGGACAAAGGGCAGGGCCTCGTTGATATAGGTGCCCAGCCGGTCGGAAAACTCCACCGGCGCGGCGCCGGTGCCGCCTTCGGCGCCGTCAATGGTGATGAAATCAGGGCGGATGCCGGTCTGAAGCATGGCCTTGCAGATACCCAGGAATTCCGAGCGGCGCCCCAGGCAGAGCTTGAAGCCCACCGGCTTGCCGCCGGCCAGCGACCGCAGCCGGGCCACGAATTCCAGCAGACCGGTGGGGCTGTCGAATTCCGGATGCGTGGCCGGCGAATGACAATCCCGGCCGATCTCGATGTCGCGCACGCGGGCGATTTCGGCATTGACCTTGCTGCCCGGCAGCAGACCGCCGTGAGAGGGCTTGGCCCCCTGCGACAGTTTGAGCTCGATCATGCGAATGCGCGGGTCGACCGCCTTGTCCGCGAACTCGGCGCTGTCGAAGCGGCCTTCGCCGGTGCGGCAGCCGAAGTAGGCCGTGCCCAGCTCCCAGATCACGTCGGCGTCATGCGCCAGATGGTAGGGCGATAAACCGCCCTCGCCGGTGTTGTGGGCGAAGCCGCCCAGGCGGGCGCCCTTGTTCATGGCCAGGATGGCGTTGGCCGAGAGCGAGCCGAAACTCATGGCGGAAATATTCAGGCGGGAGCTCAGGTAAGGCTGGTCGCATTGCGGCCCGCCGATCAGCACACGTCCGTGCTGCGCATCCACGGTCCTGGCGGCGAGCGAGTGGTCCGCGAAATCGTAGCCCGCGGCCTCGATATCGCGGATGGTGCCGAAGGGGGAGGTGTCGCCTTCGCCGTCACCCCGGGCGTTGATGACGTCCCGCTGCACGCGGTTGAACGGGCGCCCGCTGATGTCGGACTCGAAAAAGTATTGCCGCAGCTCGGGTCGGATGAATTCGAGCATGTACCGCAGATGCCCGATCACCGGGTAATTGCTGAGCACGTTGTGCTTGCAGAGGATGTCGTACACGCCCAGCGCCACGAGGCCCAGAACCGGAATAAGCAGCCAGAGCGCCGGTGGCCAGAACCACGTCCACAGCCCCAGACAGGCGGGCGCCGTGACGGCCAGTACCATGAACACGATTCTTGCCATATTGACGATCCGTTGCGAGTCGCGGGTGGCGGCAGACTATCAGGCGGCTACGCCCACGCCGAAGCGGCCGACTACGGAGCGCGTCGCGCCTGCGCAAAAACGAGGTTCGGCTCACAGCGACATGCCGGCGCTTTTCTCCATGTAGCTGGTCACCATATCCGCCAGACCCTCGGCCAGCTCATCGAATCCGAGCGCCGATTCGGGATCGGACAAATGGTGAATCAGCGTGAAGGTGCCGCCGTAGATGAAGATATAGCTCATGGCGGCCAGATTGGTCGCGCGCATCAGTTCCGGGTGGCGCAGCACGTACTGCATCATCAGCTCGTTCAGTACCCGCTCCAGAGGGCGGAGCTTGTAGTGGCGCGTCAGGTTCATGCCGTGGCGCAGGCAGTACAGATAGCGGCCATCGTTTTCCTCCAGCAGCGCCCGCACCGCGTCGAGCAGGCGAATGATGCCATCGCGGATGGGTAGCTCGACCAGTGCCGGAATCAATGGCCGGATGCGCGCCACCGCGTCCTTCGTAATGCGCCCGAACATGGCGCCGTAGACCGCCTCACGGTTATCGAAGTACTCGTACAGCGACCCCACGCCCACCCCGGCGACGCTGGCGATCTTGCGGGTTGTCACGTTTTCCGGCCCTTCGCGGGCCAGCACGATCAGGCCGGCCTCGACGATGGCGTCCACGGTCGCCCTGGAGCGGGCCTGCTGGGGTTTTCGCGTCATGCTGATCGACCTCTAATCCGAATTGAATCCGAACAATGTTTCGGATTAACTTGCCATCGATCAATGTAACAATCAATCGGATCGCCAGAGGCACACCCCAGCATGTTCAACAGCAAACCTATCAGCCGTGAGGCCAGGGCAGTCATCACGGGCGCCGGCAGCGGCATCGGCCGCGCTTTTTCGCTGGAACTCGCCGGGCGCGGCGGCGAAGTGCTCTGCGCCGATATCAATCTGACCTCGGCCAAGGCCACGGCTGCCGACATTCGAAAAGCCGGCGGCAGCGCCTGGGCGACCACCTGTGACGTCACCGATCTGGCCGCCGTGGAGGCTCTGGCGCAAACCGCGAAAGACCGCTTCGGGCAGCCCGCGAACCTGATCATCAACAACGCGGGCATCGGTACCGGCGGGCGACCGATCGGCGAAACCTCGATGGACGACTGGAAGGCCACGCTGGACATCAACCTCTGGGGCGTCATCTACGGCTGCCACGTGTTCACGCCGCAGCTTCGCCAGGCGGGGCGAGGCGGCATCATCAACGTGGGCTCCACCGCCAGCTTCGCCGCGGCGCCGCTGATGGGGCCATACAACGTGAGCAAGGCCGGCGTGCTGGCGCTCAGCGAAACCCTGGCGGCCGAGCTGGCCGGCACGCGCGTCAACGTCTGCGCGCTGTGCCCCACGTTCGTGAAGACCAACATCGTCAAAGATGGCCGCATCAGCGGCGAACAGTCGAAGTTGGCCAGCCGGGTCATGGCATGGACGGGCGTGTCGGCCGATGGCGTGGTGCTCGCCGCGCTGAAGGCCCTGGACAAGGGTCAGCTCTACGTCATGCCGCAGCTCGACGCCCGCACCGTCTGGCGCATGAAGCGCTACGCCCCGGCCGGCTATCTGCAGGGCACGCGGCTGGTGTCGCGGCTGATGTCCCGAAACGCAAAAACCGCAGGCAAAGGAGAACCCGATGCAGCTTGATCTCGACAACATGCTGGCCAAGATCAAGGCCAGCCAGTGGGCGCTGGCCGATTTTGACTGGGACGCCCCGGGCCGCGAAACCGTCACCGAAAATCCCGAGCTATACGCCAAGCTGAAGGTGTTCATGGCCGATCTGATGTGGATCGAGCACGTCGGCGCGCGCGGCTTCGCCGCCATGGCCAAGAAGGCCGAGGACCCCACGCTGGCCGAAATCTACCGCTACTTCCACGCCGAGGAGCAGCGCCACGCCAACGCCGAGCTGGCTCTCATGAAGCGCTGGGGCATGATCGAGGGCGACGAGCTGCCCGAACCCAACATCAACATTCGCCTGGTGGTGGACTGGCTGGATACCTGTGCCGATGACCAGCCGCTGGACGTGCTGGGCTCGGTGATTCCGATGCTGGAAATCACCCTGGACGGCGCGCTGTGCAAGTTTTTGCTGGACACGGTGGACGACCCGCTGTGCCACGAGGTCTTTGGCGCCATCAATGCCGACGAAGCCCGCCACCTGGGCGTGGACTTCCACGTGCTGGAAACCCTGGGCTACAGCCCGCTGTACCAGTCGTCCATCCGCGCCGTGGCGAACATCCTCAACCCCAAGCTGATGATCGGCATTCTGGCCTATCTGCCGCTGCTCAACCGCATGCGCGACAACCTCGTGGCGCTGGGCCTGAAGGAGGAAAAGCTCTACGACGCCATGCGAAAGTACGAGCGCGTGGGCGGCACGGAGCAGGGCCGTCGCAACGCCTGGTTCCGCATCATCAGCCTGCAGGGGAAGATGGTGATCGACCGCGGCAACCGGCTGTATCACGTACCGGTGGATGCGCTGGTGAAGCTGTCCGACCGTTATCCGCGCCGGCTGGTCCGGCCGCTGCCGTCCTGGTTCAAGCAGCTTTCGTGGAGATCGCAGGTATGAATGCCAAAGTCACGCACGTGCATGACGTGCTGATCGTCGGCGCCGGCTTTGCCGGCCTGGGCAGCGCCATCCGGCTGCGGCAACAGGGCGTCGAGGACATCGTCATTCTCGAGCGCGAAAGCGAGGTTGGCGGCACCTGGCGGGACAACCAGTACCCGGGCGCGGCCTGCGACATTCCGTCCAACCTGTATTCCTATTCCTTCGTGCCCAACCCGGGCTGGCCGCGCAGCTTCTCGGGCAGCCGCGACATCCTGGCCTACATCCACGACATGGTGGATCAGTTCGAGCTGATGCCGCTGATTCATTTCAACAAAAATGTCACCGGCGCCAGTTTCGATGAAGCGCAGGGCCTGTGGACGATCAAGCTGCAGCGGGGCAGGGCCTACAAGGCGCGGTCCGTCATCATGGCCCAGGGGCCGCTGTCCAACGCCAGTCTGCCCAACATCACGGGCATTGATGATTTCGAGGGCCACCGGATTCACAGCGCCCGCTGGGATCACGACTACGACTTTGCCGGCAAGCGTGTGGCGGTTATCGGCACCGGCGCCAGCGCCGTGCAGATCATCCCGGAGCTGGTGAAAAAGGCCGAGTTCGTCAAGGTGTTCCAGCGCACGCCGGGCTGGGTGCTGCCGCGTCCGGACCTGCGCACCCCCGAGTGGAACAAGAAGCTGTTCGAGCGCCTGCCCATCACCCAGAGCGCGGTGCGCGAAGCGCTGTTCTGGGGTCACGAGTCCATGGCCACGGCGCTCATCTGGGACACGCCCGTAACCGGCCTTCTGGAACGCGTCGCCAAGGCGCATCTGAAACACCAGGTGGCCGACCCCTGGCTGCGGCGCCAGCTCACGCCGGACTACCGCATCGGCTGCAAGCGTGTGCTCATGTCCAGCGATTACTATCCCGCGCTGCAGGCCAGCAACTGCCAGCTTGTTACCTGGCCCATCGACAGGCTATCCGCCGCCGGCATTCGCACCGCCGAAGGGCTGGAACACGTGGCCGACTGCATCGTCTTCGCCACCGGTTTCGACGTGAACAAGACCGGCACGCCGTTCCCCGTGACCGGGCTGGACGGTCGTCGCCTGGAAGAGGAGTGGCGGGGCGGGGCCCAGGCCTACAAGAGCGTGAACGTGTCCGGCTACCCGAACCTGTTCTTCACCTTCGGCCCGAATTCCGGCCCGGGCCACAACTCCGCGCTGGTCTACATGGAAGCGCAGATCGACTACATCGTGCAGGGCATCAGGACGCTGCTGGACAACAACCTGCGCGCGCTGGACGTGAAACCCGAAGTGCAGCAACGCCACAACCGCCGCATCCAGAAACGCCTTGCCAAAACCAACTGGAACTCCGGCTGCAGCAGCTGGTATCTCACCGAAGACGGTTTCAACGCCACCATGTATCCGGGCTTCGCAACCCAGTACCGGCGGCAGATGAAGACGCTGAAGAAGCGGGACTACCGCATGCAGCCAGAGGGGATCACGTCATGATGCCGGCGCCGTTGTTGTCATCGTGTCGAATCGTCGCGGCCGGTCGCAAATAGTCGCGCGGCGTTGGACGCCCGTCAGCGCCCGTCGCCGCGCCGATCGGGTCCTTGCCGGCGATCTGGAAACGGCAGATCGGCGGACGCCTGCCCGCGGCGCTCACTTCTGCGGCGCTCTATCGTTTTCTGAAAAGCGCAACGGCATGCGCCCGGTGCGGAGCAGTCGGGGAGCGGCAATGCCGGCGCTGTGCCGGGCCGATAGCGGTGCGTAATGAGCCGATCGGCAGACCGACAGCACAGAGGATGCGCGTGCAGCGCGAGCAGCACGTGGTACTGACGCGTGCCGACCGGGCCCTGGGTGAGCACGCGCACCAGGTTTTGCCGCTTTTCCGAGAGGGTGGTAATGCCACAGGCGCGGTTGATCCACCGTTTCTGGGGGCTGAACCGCATCACGACCCCCGATACCAGAATTGCCAGGAGTGCCACGGCCTCGAAAACTTCGTTGTAAAGGTCCATGCCTACCTCCGTGTAGTCAAAATGGACTATGTCATATCGCCAGGGATACGCCCTCGGGTGAGGCGGCGCCATAGGGATTAATACTTGTTACCAGGCGCTGATTGCGCCGTTCGGTCCGTTGTCGACGGTGCAGCAAGCGGCAAGGGCTGTGGTTGTGGCAGGCCGTGTCTGGCTGGCGTGCGCATTTCGGGCTTGATGGGTAATGCTTGCGGCGCCCGGCAGGTCGCGAATTTGGTGATGGCGTCAGGGCGCTGTGGTCACCCAGGGAATACCCTTGAATGCCGTCGGAAACAGCGGCTTCGGCTGCAAACGCGCGCTGCTGTGCCCGTGAGCTCGCGCGAACCCGAACGCACGATGCGCTCGGACCGGCAGCGCCATTCACGATTGCCGGGCCAGGCTGATCTTGTCCGCGAGGCAGACGGGCAGCCGCCAACACAGGCCGGCGTGCGCGGGCGCCGCGGGGCAGACCATTTGACGATGGCGGGCCCCTGGACTAGTTTCGACCCGTTAAAACTCCGGTCGCCCGGCCTCTGGCAGGGCAGGCCACCGGGGCGGCGACGCACTGGTCAATCATCAATCAGCCGGTCTTATCGTGGCGTCGGCTACGTGCCGCAGGTCGGTTGGCGCGGTGTACTGCAGGGAGTTGCCCGGCTGCGCCCCCCGACTTGAATCGACCGGCGCTGCCCCGACAATCGGACCACACTCACGCAGGCTCGACTGCTCAGAAGGAACCCATTCCCCGTGTCCAACGATTCCACGCTGCTCGATCAAGACGCTCTCGATTTTCTCGCCCGCTATCTGAACAACGCGGCCCCCACGGGCTACGAACTGCCCGGTCAGAAGCTCTGGATGGAGTATCTGCGGCCCTACGTCGACACGTTCCTTACCGACAGCTACGGATCGGCCGTGGGCGTGGTCAATCCCGACGCCGAGTACAAGGTGGTCATCGAAGGCCACGCGGACGAGATTTCCTGGTACGTCAACCACATTACCGACCAGGGGCTGATCTACGTGCTGCGTAACGGCGGGTCCGATCACCAGATCGCGCCGTCCAAGCGCGTGAATATCCACACCGCAAACGGCATCGTCGAGGGCGTGTTTGGCTGGCCAGCCATTCACCTGCGTGATCCGATGAAGGAGCAGGCCCCGAAGAAGGACAACATCTTCGTGGACATCGGCGCCGAGTCGAAGGAAGAAGTCGAAAAGATGGGCGTGCACGTGGGCTGCGTCATCACCTATCCCGACGAGTTCTTCGTGCTGAACAACGACAAGTTCGTCTGCCGCGCCATAGATAACCGCATGGGCGGCTTCATGGTCGCCCAGGTGGCGCGGCTCATTCACGAAGCCGACAAGCGCCCGGATTTCGGCCTGTATATCGTCAACTCGGTGCAGGAAGAAGTGGGCCTGAAGGGCGCCACCATGATCGCCGAGCGCATCAAGCCGGATGTGGCCATCGTGACCGACGTAACCCACGACACCACCACGCCGATGATCGAACAGAAGAAGACCGGCACCGCCAAGATGGGCGCCGGCCCGGTCATCACCTACGCCCCGGCCGTGCAGAACCGCGTGCGCGAACACCTGATCAGCACCGCCGAAAAACACGACATCCCCTTCCAGCGGCAGGTTAGCGCCCCGGCGACCGGCACCGACACCGATGCCTTCGCCTACAGCAACCAGGGCGTACCCTCGGCGCTGATATCGCTGGCGCTGCGCTACATGCACACCACCGTCGAGATGGTGCACCGCGAAGACGTGGAGAACATCATTCGCCTGATTCATCAGGGCGTGATGGGGATCGAAAGCGGCGAGCGGTTCAGCTATTTCGACTGATGGCGAGTGGGATGAACTGCAGTCGGCGACAGGGGTTGAAGCGGTCGAATCTTAAATGAATATTTTACTCTGACCCCATTTTTCTGTAGGTGTTAGGCCACAAGTGCTTTGAGATCAATACCAAACTCGCTTTCTAGAAACTCTATGGTTTTGGGCTGACTATCTAACGACGCTCGGACGTGCGTGGTGGTATACAACCCGGATTTTGGTTTCCATTTTGCCTCGGACCTATTAACGGTCTTTATCCATTCGGTGATAGCAACGTACTCGCAAGTTTCGTTAGAATCTACATTACTGGCTAAGCCCGGGCGTGAAAGTTCATGCTTGAGCAGCGGCAAGCCGTTGATTGTGACTTCGCGGACAGGTTTGGCTCGTTGCTTGATGCGCCCTATACCCACAAAACCATGCCTCTTTAGGTATGCGGCAACAATATCCCCTGGTTGGAACCCGAGCATTGCGTCTCTGAAGCGCGTCGCCTGCCCAGCAGATATAAAACCGAATTGCACATAGTCTTCCCAGCAGCGCGTAGGGCCATCGCCGACGTTGTAATAGTAGATGCCTTTCTCAAAATCGAACCCTGATAGTTCGGCGTGTAACGTGTTGTGGCGCCGAAAGTTTTGCGAATAATGGCCCGACGAAATATTTGTAAGTTGTCGGCCAAGCTTCCATAGCAAGGTTTTTTCAACTAGCAGTGCGTCGTGCTCAGAGAGATTGCGAGCTATTACCCTAACGATTGGCTTAAGGCCGGCTTTGTGGATGGCGTTTATACGTTTGGACTTCTCTGAATCTGAATCTTCAAAAAGATGGGCATTCTTACGCGACCCACGGCCTTTCCCATAGTAGAACTCCTCGAAATTGCGAGGATCTATATACACGTAAACGTAATAGCTACCTTGCGCCATATTCTTGGGGCCTAACGCTAAAGCTGAGTTGACGCTGCGAAGCGTAGCGGAGCAGCGGTCAACTCGAGCGCCTTGTTGGGCCTTGTGCTTTTCTTAACACAGTAGGGCATACGCCTGGGAATTCTTTTAAGGAGACGTAGTTCTTGACCTATACGAACGGGGAGATAGCCCATACGACGCCCAGAATCATTATTGCGATTGATGATCTCACCATCCAGTAACCGTAACGATCACGATAATAATTGAGCGCTGCCTTATCTTTGGCGTCGAGGTCAGTGTGGCCGGTCGAGAACAGGATGGCTACACAACCAAAAATAAAAATAGCCGCACCAATAATGATATTTAGCATCCAGCGGCCCGGGGGTGCGAATACGAGAATTTCATATTTCTAATTTACGTCAATCCTGCAACCGAGGCTTTCATGCGAATCTTTGGCATGAGGCCCAACGCTTAGTTAAGTGGCGTGCCCGAGGGCAAAAAAGAGAAGTGCGGCGGCCCGGTATCGCCCGACAGGGTGTTGGGTCTGCTGGGCACGCCCACTTCAACGCCTTGTCGCACACGCCGCGGCGCGGATACCTGATATAGGTAATTTCCATGAAAGCGCCAGTGCCGTGACTGATAAGGGCGCTTGCACTGGCGGCATCGCGGTGGCTGAAAAAGACGTGTTCGTGTGCGGGCGATTTGTGGTGCATGCATTTGCTCGCCTAGCCGCGAGCGAAGCTGGCGGCGGTGGCTATGGTAGAGACCATAGTAGCGTACCCGCTGCCGCCAGGCAGGGGGTACATGAGAGAGCAATCGGGCCAGGAATTGCTGCCTTTCCAGGGTAAGCCAGCGATGCTGGTGACTGCGATGATCAAAGTAGCGAAACCGCAGTTTGTTCTGTGCCGTGCATGTCAGACGGCGGTTGCCGATTGGACCGCCTTTGACGTAGCGAGCCAGATAGCCGGCGACACCGCGCCCATGGCTATAGCGTTTTTCGATCCGCACATGCCGGGGCTTACGGGCCAGCAAGAATAAAAGCCGTCTGATGTCTCTAACGGAACAGTCTCCCGGCAGAGCCAGCTTTCGTATGTCCAGGGCCCGACCCGGTAGCAGGAAATCGGAATCTATGGCTCGCCATTGATCTGCTGCATCCACGCCGCCAGCAGTCACCAGGCAGTGGACGTGCGGATGAAAAATCAGACTCCGGCCCCAGGTATGCTCGGCCAGCATCAAACCGGGTATAGCACCCAGGTGTCGAGGGTCCACCAGCATCTGCTTCAGGCTATCCGCGGCACAGGCGAACAGCGTCTGAGAAAACCAGACTCGATTGTGCCGCCATAAATCATTGAGCTCGTGCGGCAACGTCATAACCACGTGGAAATGGTCACAGGGCAGCAAACGATCCAGAGTCTTATCCAGCCAGGCGGCTTTGGCCTGGCCGTTACATTGCGGGCAGCTACGATGATGGCAACTATGGTGCCCTTGCCAGGATTCATGCCCTTCAGGGCAGGAGTATTCGAAACTGCCCATCACCGAGGTACGGCAGGCCATCATGGCTTGGGCCGCTTTATGCTCTTCGATCCTGAGTTTTCTTCGGGCGGCGTAGGCCGGAAATTCCTGTCTAATCAGCTCGGAAACAGTGGTGCGCATGAGCTGCTCTTCCTCTGCACGCGGAGCGTGCCTATGTGCAACAGCTGATTAGAAGGAATACATATAAATCTATATATGCAGTATTTATAGCGCTGTTTCGAATTGTTTGGTGGTGCATTGGCTCGGTTTGGATGTTGGCGCCTTCATCAAGAGTATCGACCACGCTTTAGGGTTCTTGACCCGGAGTACTTCGACATCTTGAGCGCTTTGTTGCACATCGCTATCTTCGCGATCTGCCATAGGCTGCTCCGCGGTAGGTGTCGTGCCCATCTACTTGGTCGGAAAGCCCGGACGAGGTGCCCAAGCAGAGTTGATTCGGCTATGGAGAGGGGCGCGTCAGCGGGATCCCCGGCCGGACGATCTGCGCTCGGTGGGGTCTAGGCGCTGTGGTGGCGGAACAGGTAGTCGTGCGGGCTGAGCTGGTCGGCGACCTGGTAGCCCAGCGGGCCTAGGTAGTCTTCCAGGCGCTGCCGGTTACGGCATTCGATGAGCGCGTAGCGGAAGATTCGCTGGCTGTGGTCCACGCCTTTCAGCACTTCCAGCTCGGCGCCTTCGACGTCCAGCGATAGCAGATCGATTCGGGCGGGCGCGTCGGCCTGCTTCAGCAGATCTTCAAGCGGTGCGGCCAGGGCGCCGAAGCGGTAGCCGGCCTGTGGC
>NYTH01000047.1 GCA_002683405.1 Salinisphaeraceae bacterium
CGAGTCATAGCCGTAGCTATGGCGAGGAGGTGCAACGCCGCATGGCGGAAAATGGGGCCGGTATAAGTGCCAGACAGTGTGGCGCACTACACTAGGGCTTCAGGCCGGCGGGTTCAGCGAACGCGCACTGAAGCGCGCCACATCACTCTGCTCACCGGGCAGACGCATGACGATGCTGGTGCCCTGGCCGCCGGGCGCCGGCTCGGCGCGAATGCTGCCGCCGTGCTGCTGCACGATCTTTCTGGCAATCGCCAGTCCGATACCATTGCCCACCGGCTGCGAGCCGTCGTGGGCAACACTGAAGGCATCGAACACCTGCTCCCGCGCCTCGTCCGGGATACCGACCCCGGCATCGGTTACCCGAATATCCCATTCCGCGCCGACCGCCGTGGCCGTGATCTGCACACGAGCGGGGCTGTCCCCCCGGAATTTCAGCGCATTCTCGAGAACCTGGCCGAACAGTTCGAGCAGCCGGCCGTGCTCGCCCTGCAGCGTCGGCAGGGGAGCGCGACTGATAATCCCGCTCGTATCGAAGCCGCGCGCCGCCAGCTTTCTGATCGACCAGTGCAGCAGGTCGTCGGCCGACACCGGCTGAAAGCGGATGTCATCACCATCCGCGGCCGTGAGGGTGGCCAGATCGGCCATCAGGCCGTTCATGTCATCCACGCACTCCATCGCCAGGTCCACCAGCGCCCGGCCATCCGGGTCCAGCTTGTCGGCATAGCGCTTGCGCATAAGCTCGGTAAAGCGGCGAATGCTGAGCAGAGGCGCCTTGATTTGATGCGACGCGGCGTGCGCAATGCGCGCGGATTCGGCGCGGCTGCGGTCCAGCACGCGCGTCTGCCACTGCAGTCGCCGCAGCTGCCGATAGGACGACAGGCTGGTATACAGCACGGTGAAGAGTCGATCCCGCGTGAGCTCGGTCTTGTGCTTGTAATCGTTGATGTCATAGCGGGTCACCACGTCGCGCTCCGGCGCCAGGCCGGGCTGGCCCGTCCGCAGCACCAGCCTGATATAGGGATTGTCCAGCTCCTCTCGCACGAAGCGGGCGCCCTCCAGCCCCGCCTCGTCGGACTCCATGACCACGTCCAGCAGCATGAGGGCAATATCCTCGTGCTCGCGCAACAGCGCTTTCGCCTCGGCGCCCGAATAGGCGTGCAGCAGCTGCAGGCCGCGATCGGCGTATTCGAAGTCGGACAGCGCAATCCGGGTGACGCTGTGAACGGCCTCGTCGTCGTCAACCACCAGCAGCTTCCAGCGGCCGTCCTGTCCGCCGACAGCCGGCACCGCCGCCTCGACGTCCTCGATGATCTCGAAGCCGCGATCAGACTCATCCCGGTCTTTCATGCTCTGCTCTTCCATCCTGGCCCCGTGACCACTGACGACCTGGCCACCGCGTCTATCGTCGCGAAGCTCATCTTGCGTCTGCCTCACGTTCGAACGGGTGTCTGGGAAAATCAATGTTGACGCGGGCGCCTTCACCCGGGCGGCTGTCCACCTGGATGCGTCCGCGCAGCGTGTTGGTCACCAGGTTGTAAACGATGTGCATGCCAAGCCCGCTGCCGCCACGGCCGCGACGCGTGGTGAAGAACGGATCAAAGATGCGTTGACGCACCGTCTCTTCCATGCCCGCGCCGTCGTCGCTGTAGCGCAGGCTGACACGGTCGGCCGTGGCGCTCACGTCAATCCGCATCACGCCCGCCTGGCCGGGCGCGTAGGCATGGGTCAGGGAATTGAGCAGCAGGTTCGTCAGAATCTGGGACAGCGCGCCGGGGAAGCCGTCAATGCGCAGGTTCTCCGGGCAGTCCAGTTCGACGCGGTGCGGCCCCTGCTTGTATTTCGGCCACAGGCTGAGCAGCGTTTCCTGAAGAGAGTCGTGCATGTCGAACATACGGCGCTCGCTGCTTGACTGGTCCACGGCCACTTGCTTGAAGCTTTGAATCAGTTCGGCCGAGCGCGTCAGGTTGCTCAGGATGATGGCGCTGGATTGGTCTGCCGTGTCCACGAACGCGTCGAGCTTTGACCGGTTGATCCGGCCGGACTGATAGACCTCGCGCAGCTCGACGGCCTTTTCGCGGAGCGTGGAGGCAGCGGTCACGCTGATCCCGACCGGCGTGTTTATTTCGTGCGCCACGCCCGCCACGAGCCCGCCCAGGGAGGCCATCTTCTCGTTCTGGACCAGCTGGGTCTGCAGGTCCCGCAGCTCGACCAGGGCGGTTTCCATTTCATTGTTCGCCCGCGTGCGTTCGGCCACCTCGCGCAGCAGATCGGCGCGAATCGCCTCCAGGGCCTCGTCTCGAATCCGGATCTGCTCGAGCATGGTGTTGAAGTTGTCGATCAAGTCACCCACCTCGTCGTCGGATTCCTTGTCCAGGCGCAGGCGGTAATCCCGCGAGGCCGACACGGCCTGCGTCGCCTGCGCCAGGCGGGTGATGCCACGGGTGATCAGCCGCTGCGAGACTCGAGTAAGCGCGAAGGCAATCAGCAGCCCGACAAACAGGATCACCACCGCGATACGCAGATAGACAAACAGCCGCTCCCACAATTCGTCCAGGGTCTTGGCGATGGTCAGATGGCCCACTGTTTCTTCCCCCACGACCACCGGCACCGTCACCTGCAGCAGGTTGTCGGCGAACAGCTCATCGGCCTGGCGTGACCGGGCATCGCAGGAGAAATCGGCGCCCGCTCTGGCATAGCGCGCCAGCACGCCGGCCGGCGCCGCGGTGCTGCCGGCAGTGTCCAGACAGGCGCCCAGCACGTTCGGCTTGGCCTTCAGGGAGCGCAACACCTCCGCGGCGGCCTCAGCATCCCCGAAAACCACCGGCGCCGTGCTGTTGCCGGCCAGGACTTCGGCCAGCACCGTCAGATCGCGCTGCATGCTGATACGCACCAGATACCATTCGTAGGACAGGAACGCGAGCGTGGTCATGAGAATCACCAGGCTGCTGATGCCCATCACCGCGGCGTGCATGCGCGTGGATATTGCCCGGCGACGCCGCCCCGGCGCGCCGGGAAGCCAGGCGGCGGTCGACATGCGCCGAATCAGCGAGGGCATCAGTAACCGCGCGCCGGCGTCAGCCGCGCGACACTCAGCAGCCGGGAACTGATGTCCAGACCGGCCGCGCGGGCCGCAGCGGGGTTGATTTCGAAGCGGACTTTACCGTTCTCCACGAGCAGACGGATCATCCCGCCCCGAAAAGCGAATTCCGGCAGCTCGCTCACGGTCAGCACGGGTTCAGTCGTCACGCCCGCCAGCAGCTCGTGCAGACGATCGCTTTCCGACTCGCCGATGAAGAGTATTTCGCAGGCCGGCAGGCGGTCCGGCGCCTGCGCGTAATGCAGGCTGATCATCCGGCCGGCCACGCGCTTGTCGCGCACTACGTCGGCCAGGTGACGACCGAAGGGGTCGCGTCCGAGCACGCAAAGGTCCAGCGGCGCGTCCGGGCCGGCAAAACGGTCGGCGGGCCAGGTCACGAACCTCGCAAAGTTGAATACGAAGGCCGCCTTGACGCGGTATTCCAGGGCCAAATCATCAGCCCGCGCGGAAACGGCCACCACGGCCGCGAGAAACACGCAGGCAGCGATCTTTCTGCCGGGTTTCAGTAGCGCCACGTCAACTCGCCGTACAGGGCGCGCTCAATCTCGTAGATGCTGGCGCCACGGCCGTATTCGGGGTGGGCGTCATGCAGCAGATTGCGGCCGGACACCGCGAGCTCCACGCCCTCGAACGGGGTCCAGGCCGCCCGCAGATCAAGCTCGGTATAGCTGTCCAGGCCCACCGGCCGGCCCAGGGCATCAAACTCGCCCTGACCGGGCAGGCTGTCGACATAGCGCAGCATGCCCGAGACATAAACCGTGTTGCTCACCTCCCAGATGCCCCGCACGAAGCCCTGGTGGCGCGGGTCGTTCTGGTTGTCGCCCAGGGCGGCGGACACCGTGTCGGTGGCGCCGGGCAGCAGATCGAGCGTCAGATCGAGATAGCCGTAGCCGGCGTGCAGGCGCAGGTTGTCGCGCAGTTGCCAGCCCAGGTTCAGCTCGCCGCCATAGGTCTCGCCTGACAGCTGGTTGTCGATCAGCGCGTCGGGCGTGGCGGTGTTGTCCACGCCGCGCAGCTTGTCGTAGTCGTTGAAGTAGAGCGAGACATCCAGCGAGACACGCTCGCTCAGCCGGACCCGGTAGCCCGTCTCCCAGGCCAGGACGGTTTCCGATTCGAATGCAGGATTGCCGGAGATGAACCCGCTCGGGCCCTGGCCGGTGAAGGCCCGGATATCGTCATCCAGGCGATTGGGGGTTCTCACCGCGCTCGACACGGCCGCCCACAGGTTGTGGCCCGGCCGCAGCTGCCAGCTGGCCCGTAGGCTGGGCTGTACTTCCGTTCCGGTGAAATCGTTGTGCTCCAGCTTCACTCCCAGCGTCAGCCGCAGCGCGTCATTCGCCAGCGACAGCTGGTCCTGGGCAAACAGGCTCCAGGTCGTGAGCGTGCGGCGGGCCGGGTCGAAGCGGAATGCGGCCGGCATGAGGTTGTCTACCTCGTCTTCCGAACGCCGGTAGCCCAGCCCCCAGGTCAGCGCATGCCGCGGGCCGAGGTTGAAATGATGTTGTAGCTGGATGTCATAGGTATCGCGCTGCTCGGCATAGGTACCGGGGTCACGCCGCTCGCTGTGATCGTAGTAGGCCTGCAGCTGCAGACCGGACGTGGCGGACAGGCTGCGGCTCCAGCGCGTGATCACGTTGTGGCCGGAAAAGTCCTCGGCGCGCGCCGCCGGATTCAGAGCCGAAATCCGCTGATCCAGCTCGCCATCATAGATATCGCCCTGGGCCGTGAATTGATCGCTGCCGAAGGCCAGCCAGTCGGCGCGAAACCCCGCCTGCGAACGCTGCCAGGCATCCCCACCCGACTGCTCACTGGGGCCGGCGCCGGGCGGCACGCGATCCACCTGCAGGCTGTCGCCAAAATTCGCCGCCTTCGCGTAGGCGCGGATATGGCCCCTGTCTCCCAGCCTGCCGCCCGCGCGCAGGCCGCCGAACGACTCGTACTCGCTACCGCCGCCGGCATTGAACAGGATGCCGGTGGTTTCGGCCGCCGGCTTGGTGACGATGTTCACCACGCCGTTGACCGCATTGGCGCCCCAGACCGAAGCGCCCGGCCCGCGGATGACCTCGATACGGTCGATATCCTGGATAAACGTGTCCTGGGCGTCCCAGAACACGCCAGAGAACAGCGGTGTGTACAGACTGCGGCCGTCCATGACCACTTCCAGCTTGTCGGCCAGCCCACCGCTGAAGCCGCGCGCCGTCACGCCCCAGTTCTGCGAGTCGATGCGCACCACCTGCATGCCCGGAATCATGCGCAGCGCCTCGGGCAGAGTGCGCACGCCGGCCCGGCGGATGTCCTCCCCGGACAGCACGAAAACCGCCGCGGCCGCCCGGTCCTGGGCCTCCGGCCGCTTCGACACGGCGGTCACCCGGATATCCAGCAGCTGATCGAGACTGAGCTCCGTGAGGTCGGCGTCTGCGCGCGCGCCATCGGGCGCCGCCAGACCGGGCATCGCACAGACAATCGGCGCGGCAAAGCAGACGCAGCGGGCCAGACGCTCAAGAGCGGCTGGCAGGCGTCTACGGCGGGGGTGGAGCATGGCGCGGTCTGGCGAGCGGGGCGGCTGGCTAGGTTATCGACCGGCCCGCCGCTTTCCCTTAAACGGTCGACCGGCAGCCCCGATCCGGCCCGGTCAGCCGGCGGGCGCGATAGACTGCGCCCCCGACTGCCCCCACATCCGCTTATGGAACAGCCTGACGAAATCGACAATCCGCGCACCGGTGAACACATCCGCTTTGTCGAAACGGCGGCGGACACCGAGGGCCGACGGCTCACCCTGGAATGCACCCGGCCACCCTCGCGGCTGCTGGAGGCCGCCCACCGGCATCCCAAGCAGATCAATCGTCTGACCGTGGAGGACGGGCATCTGGGGCTGCGCCTGGCGCACGAGAAGCACATGCTGGGGCCGGGAGACAGCGTTGAGATCGCACCCGGCGCCGTTCACCAGATCTGGGTCATGGGGGATGCCCCGCTGCGCTTTCTTCAGGACTTCGAGCCGGCCCTGAATTCCGAAGCCTTCTTCCGCACCGTGTTCCACCTGGCCGAATCGGGTGAATTCCGTGCGGACGGTCGGCCTGGCGCCATGATCATGGCGGAGCTGGGCCTGTATTTCTGGGAAGAATTCCAGGTCGCGCAGCCGCATCCGCTGGCGCAGCGGCTGGTGTACTCGATGATCTGGCCGTTCAGTTCCGCCCTGGGTTACGGGGCGCGAGTGCGCCAGTTCGGCTGACCGCAGACCGCCCGCCCGCCGGGCATGGCACGAAGTTCGCATCCTCCATGACCGGGTCCTCACGCGCGGCCACCGCGCCGCGGCTATCGTCATGCCGGAATGGTCTTCCATGCTTGAACCGGGGTCGGTGCACTGGTTGCTGCCGGCCTCGACCGTGGCCCTGTTTCTGCTGTTGTGGCTGCTCAGCCGCCTGGTGCTGACGCGGCTTGAGCGGCTGCTCGCTCGGGCCGCATCCCCGCTGTATGCCCGGCTGATTGCCGCCGGCCGGCTGCCGGTTGCGCTGCTCATTCTCACCACCGGCCTGGCCTGCCTGCGGCTGGAGCTGGTGGCGCTGGATCAGATCGACACGGCCGTGGCCCAGGCGCTGCTGACGGGCCTGAAGGCGCTGGTCATCCTGACGCTGGTGCTGTTCGTCGATGCGCTCGCGCGGGTATCGATCACGCGCTTCATTGAGCAGCGCGAGGCGCTGAAAAGCAGCGGCAGCATTGCGCGCATTCTCGTGCGGGCCGTCGTGCTGGGGCTCGGGCTGCTGGTGCTGCTCGGCACGCTGGGGATTGCCGTCACGCCGCTGGTGGCGTCGCTGGGCATTACTTCGCTGGCCGTTGCCCTGGCGCTGCAGCCGACGCTCGAGAATTTTTTCTCCGGCGTGCAGATCGTCATGGATCGCCCCGTGCGGGCCGGTGATTTCGTCGAGCTGGAATCCGGTGAGCAGGGCTTCGTGGAAACCATCGGCTGGCGCTCCACGCACATCCGCATGCTGCAGAACAATATCGTGATCATGCCCAACAGCAAGCTGGCGCAGTCGAAGCTGATCAACTACTACCTGCCCCAGAAGGAGCTGTCGGTGCCGGTGGCCTTCCGGGTGCGCTACGACGCCGATCTGGAGCGGATCGAGCAGATCACCCTGGACGTGGCGCGACGCGTGCTGCGCGACCACGAATGGGGCGTGACCGAGTACAACACCTTCGTGCTGTTCACCGATTTCGACGACTTCGCCATCCGCGTCACCTGCATGCTTCGGGCCAAGGAGTACTTCAACCGCTTCTGGGTCAAATCGGCGTTCATCAAGGCGCTGCACGCGCGCTTTCGACAGGAGGGCATCGTCATGCCCTACCCCATTACCGCGCTGGACCTTGACCAGCAGGCCGGCGGCGCCCGCGCGGCGCCGGCCCAGGCGTCGCCCCCGCGGGCGGCGGGCTCGGGCTAGGACGGACTGCGCGGCTGGTAGCGAATACGGAAGAACAGGCTGTAGAGCACGGGCGTGACGCCGAGCGTGAGAATGGTCCCCACCGCCAGACCGAAGGCGATCACGCTGGACATGCCGTAGAACAGCGCATCCCGGCCGATGATCAGCGGCATCAGGCCGATCACCGTCGTGCCCATGGTCATGAGAATCGGGCGCAACCGCCGCATGCTGGCCGAGACGATGGCGTCGAAGTCGCTCTTGTCGGGATCGGCGCGCTCGATGTCGAAGCGGTTAATCAGCACGATGGCGTTGTTCATGATGATGCCGGCCAGCGCGTAGATGCCCAGGATTTCCATGAACCCGAAGGTCGCCCGCATGACAAACAGGCCGATCACGACGCCGATGACGATCAGCGGCGCGGTGAGCATGATGATGACCGGCCGCCGGTAGGAATTGAATAACGTGACCAGCAGAATCAGGATCATGCCCAGGCAGAGCGGGGCATTGGCCTGCAGCGCCGCCTGCGCCTCCTTGGACTCGGCCACCACGCCGTCGTATTCAATGAAATGGTTGGGCGGCAGGTCCGCGCGCAGTCGTGCCAGGCCGTCGGCCAGCCGCGGGACCATGTCCTCGGCGTTCATGACGCTGTTGCGCGCCTCGACCGTGATGGTGCGGATCATGTCTTCACGCTCTATCCGGGCGAACTCGTTCTTCAGCTCGAAGTCGGCCAGCTGGAACAGCGGCACGCCGGCGGTGCCGGCCGGCGCGTTGGCCGGGTAGATAGCCAGGCTGCGCACGCGGTCCATGTCCCGGCGCTCGGCATCGACCCCTCGCACCACGATCGGCACCAGATCGTCACCGTCGCGAAAATCGGTAATCGCCTCGCCCGAGAAGTAGCGCGACAGTCCCCGCGCGACGTCCGCAGAGGTAATTCCGGCCCGCCGTGCGCGCGTCTGGTCCACCTGGACCACCAGCTTGCTGACGCGATTCTCCCAGTCCTGCTGCACGTTGATCGCCCCCGGCACCGATTCGAGCAGCCGCTCCATGTGGCCCGCGATGGCGTAGACATGGTCGGCGTCGGGTCCCCGGACCTGCACCTCCAGCTTGGCCGAATCGCTGGGCCCGAGGAACATGCGGGCCACCTCCGCCGACAGGCCGGGAAACTCCTTGGCAAACAGCTCGCGCAGGCCCGTGACCATGGGCGTCATGTGCTCGAACCGATCCACATTGATCATCACGAACGCCTTGTTGGGCGCTCGATCAATGGGGGTGAGCGACAGCACGAAGCGCGGTCCGCCGAAACCGATGTAGGCCGCGTAGTCTTCGATATGGGGAAAGCGCTCGCGATCGTCAAGAAAGCCGAACAGGCGATTGACCGCCGCGTCCGTCGTGCGCGTGGTGACGCCGGCCGGCAGGTCGATATAGACCAGGATCTGGCTGCGGTCGGACGCCGGGAAGAATTTCTTGGGCACCAGCCCCATACCCACCACCGCCGCCACGAGCAGCCCGCCCATGACCAGCAGGAACAGCGCGCGCTGTTTCAGTATGCCGCGCAGCAGCCGGCCGTAGCCGCGCTCAAGGCGCTCCAGAGCCGGGCTGTGGCCGTCGCTGCCGGCCCGGTCAGGATCGATCCGGATGAAGCGGTGGCACAGCGTCGGCGTGAGCATCAGCGCCAGCACCCAGGACACCGACAGCGTGATCAGGATGACCAGCGACACCGACCGGGTGTATTCACCGGACACGTGATCGGCCAGCATGAGCGGCAGAAACACCAGAATGGTGGTGAGCGACGAGGCCAGCAGCGGGAAAGCCAGCTCGCCGCCGGTCTGCCGCAGCGCCTCGTCCCGGCTGATGCCCTCCTCCAGCCGGCGCTTGAAGTCCTCGGCCACCACGATGCCGTTGTCCACCAGAATGCCCAGCGCAATCACCAGCGTGGCCAGGCTCATCCGCTCGAGTTGCATGTCGGCAAAGCCCATCACCCCCAGTGACGCCAGCATGACCGCCGGCACGATGGAACCGACAATCAGCCCCGTGCGCAGCCCCAGAAAGAGAATGACGACGATCAGCACGATGACCACCGTCTGCAGCACGCTGGCGCTGACGCCGAATACCGCCTTGCCGACCTGCTCGGCCTGGTGCGTGATCAGATCGAGCTGGTAGCCTGCCGGCAGCGTGTCGGCGATCGACTCCAGTCGGGCCTTGGCGCGCGCGCCGTAACTGAGCACGCTGTTGTGGCCCACCATGGCCACCGCAAAGACGATGGCCGGGCGGCCGTTGTAGTAGGCCTTGGTGATGGGCGGGTCCTGATAACCGCGCTTCACGGTAGCCAGGTCGCGCAGCGGCACGGCGCCGTTGCCGCCGGGCAGACGTACCAGGGTGTCGCCGATGGCCTCCAGATCATCGTAATTCCCGCTGGGCTCGAGAATGAAGGCGCGCTCGCCGGTATCGACTTCGCCGCCCGGCCGGATGATGTTCTGTTCCGCCAGCATGGCGCCCAGCACCTGCGGGTCCAGGCCCAGTTCGGCCAGCCGCGCGTTCTTCGCCTCGACGTAGATGCGCTCGGGCTGGACCCCGAGCAGATCAACTCGCTTGGTGCCGGGTACGCCGTACATCAGGTCGCGCACGTGCTGCGCCATGTCGTACATGTCGGCCATGTCGAAGTCGTCCGCCGTCAGCGCGGCCGTCACTACCGCCACGTCGCCGAAATCGTCGAACACGCGCGGCGGACCGGTGCCCTCCGGAAGCTGTGCACGCGCCGCCTCGACCTCGGCCCGGACCTCGTCCCAAACCTGATCCAGCTCGAAGATGCTGTCGCGCAGCTCTACATGGATGATCGACAGCCCCGACTGCGTGACCGAGCGAATTTCCTCGACCTCGGGGATCTGCCGCACGGCCTCTTCCAGCGTCTTGGTGACCAGCAGCTCCATGCGCTCGGCCGACAGCCCCGGGTATTCCGTGGTGACCAGAGCCTCGCGAATGGTGATTTCGGGGTCCTCGCGCGCGGGTAGAGTGAAGTAGTTCACCGCGCCGATGCCCATCAGCAACACCGTGACCAGATAGACCACGGCCCGCCGCCGGTAGGCCATTTCGCTCAGCGTCATCACCGCGGCTACTCCTGAAAGCGGGTGGTGCCGGTGCCCAGACGCTGAACGCGCTGGCCGTCATGCAGGAAAGCCAGACCCTTGCTCACGATGATCTCTCCGGGAGCGAGGCCGTCGAGCACCCGGGCGCGACCGTTTTCGATGCTGCCGATGTCCACGGCGCGGGCCTCCAGCCGGCTGCTCTCGGGGTCGATCACGAACACCCGCCGCTGTTCGCCTTCGGCCGCGAGAAAGGCGGTGACGGGGATAAACGTCATCTGGCCTTCGGATGTCGGACTGTTCTGCAGCCGAAAGCCGACCTCGGCCGTCATGCCGGGTCGCAGGGTGGCCGGCGGCGACGACAGCACCAGGGTGACGGGAAAGGCGTTGCGTTCAACCGCACCCGCGCCTATTTCGCTCACGCGGGCGGTAAGCGACAGGCCGGGCCGCGAGGGGAACGCCAGCGTCGCGTCGTCCCCTACCGATAGACGGTTCACGACGGTTTCGGGCGCGGAGACCATGACCTCGATGCGGTCGGACCGGCCTTCGATCTGGAAGACCGTCTGCCCCGCCTGAACCTGCTGTGACGGCTCGATCATGCGCTGCAGCACCGAACCGTCGTAGGGGGCATCGAGCGTCACGTCGGCGAGATCTTCTTCAGCCAGGTCCACCAGTGCTCTCAGGCGCGCCACCTGCGCGGCCGCGGAGTCCCGCGTGGCCTGCGCATTATCCACCGCGGCCTGCGAGGCGACCTTGCGCGCCAGCAGTTCGCGTTTGCGGGCCAGATTCTTGTCCGCCTCGGTAAGCCGGGCCCGCGCGTCGGCAAGATTGGCGCGGCGCTCTTCCAGCGTGAGCCGGAAGTTTCGGTCATCCAGCGCGGCCAGCGCGTCGCCCGCTGCAAACGACTCGCCAATTTCGGCGTTCACCTCGACCACGCGGCCGGGCACCTCGAAACTCAGGGGCGCCTGTCGGGCCGCCCGCAGCACGCCGGGCAACCGGCGCAACTCGCCGCCTTCGTCCGCCTGCACGGTGGTCCAGGCCACCGGCCGGGGCGGCGTGGGCGCCGGCTCTTCCGAGCCACAGCCCGTCAGCAAGACAGACAGGCCCAGCATCACCAGGGCCGTACTTGCTCGACGATCAGGCATGACCAATCTCCCGCTGCAGCGCGGCCACGTTGGTATCCGCCACGAATTCGGCGATCTGGCGCGGGTCCAGCGTGTCCCGGTTCAGCCGACGCAGCAGCACTTCGCGGCCGACACGGAAACCCAGCACCTGGCCGATCAGGCACTGGCAGCGGAATGCCATGGCCGGATCCTCGTCGGGACAGCCCAGCAGCCGGGCATGCAGTCTGGTCATCACGGAGTGCAGTTCGCGCATGAAACCCTCGTAAAGCACGTCAAAAGAGGCGCTGGGACGCAGTTGCTCCCGCAGTATGTAGCCGGCCCGCAGCCGCGCATCCGCCACGCCTACCACTTCGTGACTGAAGGCCAGAATGACTTCCCGCAGGGCCTGCAGCAGACGGTGTGCACCGGCGTCGGGCGTATCGGCGCACCGTCCGGCGGTCAGCAGCGCCGCCCGCGTGGACGGCTGAATGCTGGCCACGATGTCTTCGGCGACGGCCTGGTACAGGGCCTGCTTGGTGCCGAAATGATAGGGAATGGCCGCCAGATTGGCGCCGGCCAGATCGGCCAGCTGGCGAGTCGTGACGTTGTCGTAATCGCGCTGGCCGAACAGCTCCAGCCCGGCACGCAACAGGCGCCGTCGGGTCTGGCTGCCGCGATTGACGGCTTGTATGGCATCGACGCCGGGCATGTGTTTTCCTGAACGGCCCCCACGCTCATTCATACGTTTGTGTGACTCAAAAAGCAAGCGGCCCGACCGCCAGTCCAAGACCGGTCCGCGGTGTCCGGCCATACAAGCATGGCTTGCCGTTTTGCGTCCCCCGCGGGTCACGGTATTGTTCGGTGTTGAATGTTCAACATGAACGCGCCGGCTACCGCGTGCCCGGCGCCGATGAGGAGAGACCCATGGCCGCTGCAAACAAACCCCGGTCAGACAACGAAATGCTGGATGTGCTGATCATCGGTGCCGGCATTTCCGGTATCGGGACCGCCTGTCATCTGGAGCGCGAATGCCCGGGCAAGCGCTACGCCATTCTTGACCGGCGCCAGGACATGGGTGGCACCTGGGACCTGTTTCGCTATCCGGGCATCCGGTCGGACTCGGATGTCTTTACCTTCGCCTTCAAGTTCCGCCCCTGGAAGCGCACCGAGATTCTCGCCGACGGCGACAAGATCAAGGCCTATCTGAAGGAAACCGCGCGCGAATACGGCGTGGCCGATCACGTGCGCTTCGGCCTCAAGGTGTCTCGGGCGAACTGGTCCAGCGAGCAGCGCTGCTGGGAGGTCACGGCCCTGCACGAGCCCAGCGGCCAGCTGCAGACCTTCCGCAGCCGCTTCCTGATCATGGGCACCGGCTACTACAAGTACGACCATGGCTACACGCCCGAGATTCCGGGTCTTGATCAGTTCGGCGGCGAAGTCATTCACCCGCAAAACTGGCCGGAAGGGCTGGACTACAGCGGCAAGAAGGTGGTGGTGATCGGCAGTGGCGCGACGGCCGTCACGCTGGTGCCGGCCATGGCCGAAAAGGCCGGGCACATCACCATGCTGCAGCGTTCCCCCTCCTATATCTTCTCCGTACCGCAGAACGATGAGCTGTCGAAGCAGCTCAAGAAGGTCTTTTCGGACGAAACGGTCTACGAACTGGCGCGCAAGCGGCACATCCTGCTCTACCGGCTGATCTGGAATACCTCCAAGCGTTTTCCCGCGCTGATGCGAAAAATCCTGCTCGGCGCGGTCCGCAAGCAGGTCGGCCGCGACCAGATGCACCATTTCACGCCGGACTATCAGCCCTGGGACGAGCGGCTGTGTGCCGTGCCGGGCAACGACCTGTTCAAGGCCATGAACAGCGGCAAGGCTTCGGTCGTCACCGACCATATCGACAAGGTCGACGAGGCCGGCATTCAATTGAAATCCGGCCAACGCCTGGACGCCGACATCATCATCACCGCCACCGGGCTTGAACTGCAGATCATGGGCGGCGCCGACATGCAGGTGGACGGCGAATCGCAGGATCTGAGCCGGCTCATGATGTACAAGGCCTCCATGGTGGAAAACCTGCCCAACTTCTCCTGGATAATGGGCTACGTGAACTACCCCTGGACGCTGAAGGCCGACATCGTGGCCGGCTACATGTGCCGGCTGATCAACCACATGGATGAACACGGCCATGATGTGGCGGTGGCGCTGGACCAGACCGGCTGTCGCACGGACGGGCCGTTTCTCGACCAGCTTGATTCCGGCTACATCAAGCGCTCGAAGCACCTGATGCCGCGCCAGGGCGAGCGGGCGCCATGGAAGGTCACCAGCGACTATCCGAGTGACCGCGAGCTGCTGCTCGAGGGCCGCATCGACGACGGTGTACTGCAGTTCGACCCCGAGAGCCACGCCGGCAGTGACGCCGCCCCCGCGCTGAAGATGGCGGCCAGCGGCTGACTTCAGGCTGCAACACAAAAGGATGAAGGTGGCCGTCGGTCAATCACACGACAGGCGGCGCCTTCATCATGAACAGCTGGATTCTGCTCGGACGGGTACTGTCCGGCTGCGGCGATTGCCGGGCCCCACGCGACCCGCGCCGGCATGCCGAACCGGGCCACGAACCCGGCCAACCCGACGCCGCGCCCCGGCCGCCCGCCGACCCGAAACCTAGCCTTCCCCGATCGTCAGCTCGCCCGAGCCGGGCAGGCGTTTGACCAGGTCCTTGTCCACCAGCGTGGACGGCGTGTGGTACCCGCCCTCGACGGTCTGCGTTAGCAGGTGCTGCGCCACCATGAGCGAGCCGTCGCGCGTCACGTTGTAGCCGTTGCCGGTGACGATGCGCGCCACCCGCCGATCACCACGGTCGTCGGTGACCTCGCCCCAGACATGCGTGATGAGCTTGTCGCGCTTGCCGGCGTCCGGGCCGGTCACGCGTCGACCAGCCAGGGTTTTCAATAGCGACTGCACCGGCCCGAAACCCATGAGCGGCCGTACCCAGTTCGCCCGCCGCGCCTGCTTGATAAGGCGAGGCGAAGCGGGCACGTAGACTTCGATGTCGGGAATGCCGGTGCTGTGGAAAGCGGTGGAAACGTCGCCCCAGGGAATGGTCATGGCCATCTTGCTGCCGTTGCCGAAATCAATTTCCCGGACACTGGCCGCCAGCGGTACCGGCTTGATGACGCCGCCCTGGCGCACACGGCCACCCGCCGCCATGCCCTCGATGCTGGACTTGGCGGTGCCCGGCGACATGCCCGAGCGTGAATCAAAGCCCAGCGCCAGCCGGGTTGCGCCGGGCAGCGCCTCCTTCAGATGCGCCGCCACGCAGTCGGTGGGGATGACGTCGAACCCGACGCCGGGACACAGGGCCACACCGGCGGCGCGCGCCTGGGCGTCGCGTCGCGCGCCGGCCTCGAACACCTCGATTTCGCCGGTAATGTCCAGATAGTGGGTCTGGCTGGCGATACAGGCGTCCATCATCGGCCCGGCGGTGGCCGAAAACGGCCCGGCGCAGTGCAGCACCAGGTGCATGGGCTGCAGCGCCATGGCCAGTTCGGCCTCGTCGTGGAGGTCGAGCACGGCGATGTCGAGGCCGAGTTCCCTTCCCAACGGCTCAAGCTTGGCCTCGTTGCGGCCGGCCAGCACCGGCTCAAGCCCCAGCCTGGCGGCTTCGCGGGCAATCAGCTCACCGGAGTAACCGTAAGCGCCGTAGATCATCCAGCGGTGTGTCTGCTCAGTCATGGCTTGTCCTCTCGGGCATGGCTTGTCTGTTGAGTTGGGGCGCAGAAGGCCGGCCTGCTGCAGGCCGGATCAGTCGCGCTCGCTCGCCCCGGAGAATTTCTTCATGGACTGGCGAACGGCGTGAAAGAAGGCTTCCGGATCGGCCCGCTTGGCATCGTACTGCTGGCGCGACTGCGCGTGCGCAATGGCCAGAAACTCGCCCGAGCGCACCGCCTGAACAATACCGTCGGCCACGTCCTCGGCCGTAACGCCCGAGCGTTCCATCATTTTCCGCGCTGCCTCGCGCTGCGAGGCCTGCGGGCTGTCGAAGTTCTCCAGCAGGTTGGTCGGGAAAAAGGCCGGGCAGGCCACCGTGACGCCAATATCGGCGTCCCAGACCTCGGCCCGCACCGATTCGGACAAGGCAATGACCGCTGCCTTGACGCTGTTGTAGCTGACCATGCCGGGCGGGCAGGCAATACCGGCAAATGACGCGACGTTCACGATATGGCCGCTGCCCTGCTCCAGCAGCAGGGGCATGACCGCACGACAGCCGCGCAGCACGCCCAGCAAATTAACTTCGATCTGCGTCTGCCACTGCGCCAGGTCGGCCTCCAGCAGACTGCCGCCGGCGGCCACGCCGGCATTGTTCACAAACACATCCACGCCGCCCCACTCGCGCTGCAGGCGATCGCACAGCCGTGCGAAATCAGCCTCCCGGGTGACGTCAAGCGGTTCCACCAGTGCGTGGCCCCCGGCCGAGTCGACCTCCCGGCCTACGGTATGCGCTCGCGCCTCGATGCGGTCGGTCACTGCCACCCGCCAGCCTTCGCCGGCGTAGCGCAGCGCCAGGGCCCGCCCCAGACCGCTGCCCGCACCGGTAATCGCGATACGCCGTTCGCTGAACTCTCGAGTCATTTCTGCCTCCTCGCTGTCCCCGGACCTGTGGCTGCCGAGTATAGAGCAGCTGCCTTGAATATATCGAACGTTCGTTCGATATTGACCGGCCGGCACGGCTCGCTTAGGTTAACGGCGCCATGACAACGCTCTACATCATCCGCCACGGACAGGCCTCCTTCGGCGCGGAAAATTACGACAAGCTTTCCGCACCCGGAGAGCAACAGGCCACCGTTACCGGCCAGCACCTTGTGCGCCTGGGCCTGAGGCTGGATCACGCCGTGGCCGGCGACCTGTCCCGCCAGCAGGTGACCGCGCGGCGAGCGCTCGAGGCCTGGGACGCCCCGCCGGCCATCGAGACCCGGCCCGAATTCAACGAATACAACGCCGACGCGCTGTTCCGGGCCTATTTGGGGCCGGTGCTCGACGAGCATCCCGATCTGGCGGCGCAGCACGACGAAATGATGCGTCAGCCGCGGGTGTTCCAGCGGATCTTCGAGCGCGTCACCCACAAGTGGCTGGCCGATGCGGATCACGACGCCGAACCCTTCGAGGGCTGGAACGCGTTCCGGTCCCGCGTGGTGGCGGGGCTCGCCCGACTGCGCGATGACTACGACCGCCGTGCGCGCATCGCCCTGTTCACGTCCGGCGGGCCCGTGTCGGTCTGCGTGGGCGAAAGCCTGGGTCTGGCGCCGGAAGCCATCGTCCAGCTCAACTGGGTTGTGAACAACTGCAGCATTACCCTGCTGCGCAGCAGCCGTGACGGCTGGCGCATGACGGGCTTCAACAACATCACCCATCTGCAGCTGGCCGGGCGTGACGATCTCGTCACGCTGCGATAGCAGGCCGGCAAGGAGTCGCCATGGATTTTTCCGTTTCCGAACAGACGCAGACCCTGCTGGCGCGTACCCAGCGGTTTGTCGACGAGGAACTCATACCGCTCGAGCCCGAGATTCAGAAGGGCTGGTGGCACATCGAGCCGCTGCTGCAGGCCAAGCGCGAGCAGGTGAAAAAGCTGGGGCTGTGGGCGCCCAACCTGCCGCAGGATATTGGCGGCATGGGATTGCCGCTGATCGACCTGGGGCTCATGTTCGAGGTAATGGGCCAGACGCCCATCGGCAACTACGTGTTCGGTGCGCAGGCGCCGGATGCGGGGAACATGGAAATCCTGCACGAGTTCGGCTCGCCCGAACAGCAGGACAGCTGGCTCAAGCCGCTGGCCGAAGGCGCGATACGAAGCTGCTTTGCCATGACGGAACCGCAGACCGCCGGCTCCAACCCCACGCTGCTGACCAGCCGCGCGGTGCGCGACGGCGACAGCTGGGTCATCAACGGCCACAAGTGGTTCACCAGTTGCTTTGACGGCGCCGCCTTCACCATTGCCATGGTCGTCACCGACGACGACGCCGAGCGGCATCAGCGCGCCTCGATGATCATCGTGCCGCTGGATATCCCGGGCATCGAGCATGTGCGCAACATTTCCATCATGGGCCACGCCGGCGAGGGCTACTTCAGCCACGCCGAGATCAAGTTTCACGACGTGCGCGTGCCGGCAGAAAATATGCTGGGGGAGCCGGGCCAGGGCTTCCTGATTGCGCAGAAACGCCTCGGACCGGGAAGAATCCATCACTGCATGCGCTGGCTGGGTATCTGCAAACGGGCGCAGAAGCTGCTGTGCCAGCAGGCGCTCGGGCGCGAGGTACGCAACGGCGAGCGGCTGGCCGATCAGCAGACCATCCAGAACTGGATCGCCGAGAATGCCGCCGAGATCGAGGCCGCCCGCTGCATGACGCTGAAGGCCGCCTGGACCGGTGACCATTACGGCTGGAAGGCGGCCCGCACGGAAATCGGCATGATCAAGTACCACTGCGCCGGCATCCTGCAGCGCGTGGTGGACCGCGCTCTGCAGGCGCACGGCTCGCTGGGGATGACCGACGACACCCCGCTGGCGCACTGGTACAGCCACGAGCGGGCCTCGCGCATCTACGACGGCCCGGACGAGGTGCACAAGCAGAAGGTCGCCCAGCAGGTGCTCGGCAGCCTTGCCTGAGCGGACGGCCGACAGCGAAAGCGCCGAACTGGCGCGGTTTCGCCGCGCCCATGGCCTGACGCTGGCTGCAGCCTGCCGGGAAATCTTTCGCTCGCAGTCGCACGCCATCCAGGTGCGCAACGAGACGATTGCGGTCGAGAATCTCGGCCGTATCATCTCGGCCACGCTGGCGCTGTCCAATCGCCAGGGCTTTGCCAGCATGAGCCTGCGGCAGCTCGCCGCGCGGGCCGGGCTATCGCTGGGCGGCCTGTACGCCTACATCAGCAGCAAGACCGGGCTGGTGGAAATGATCCAGGCCCAGGGCCGACGCCAGATGCTGCGGGTCATGCAGGACGCGCTGCAGGAACCCGTGGCCGCCAGCGATCGGCTGGCCGCCGCGATCCGGGCGCACCTGCTGCTGTCGGAAGCCATGCGGCCCTGGTTTCACTTTCTGTACATGGAGGCGCGCCTGCTCCCGACCGGGCCGCGCCAGGCCGCCATCCGCAGCGAGCTCGAATCCGAGGATCTGTTCGCCGGCCTGATTGCCGACGGCGTCGAGGCCGGCGATTTCCGCGCCGTGAATCCGCGCACGACGGCCAGCCTGCTCAAGCCCCTGCTGCAGGACTGGTATCTGAAACACCGCAAGCATTCCGACCGCGGCCTGACCGCAGGCCGTTACGCTGATAGCGTGACCGACCTGATGCTGCACTATCTGCAAGCCCCCGACACAGGAGATTGACCATGCGTGAACGACTGTACGACCTGACCGGCAAGGTGGCCGTGGTGACCGGTGCCTCCCGCGGCATCGGCGAAGTCACGGCCCGGCTGCTCGCCGAGTGCGGCGCCCACGTGGTGGTGTCCTCGCGCAAGATCGAAGGCTGCCAGGCCGTCGCGGACGATATCCGGGCCGCCGGCGGTCAGGCCACCGCCCTGGCCTGCCACATCGGCGATCCACAGGCCATGGACAGCTTCTTTCGGCGCATTGAAGACGAGCTGGGCGGGCTGGACATCATGATAAACAACGCCGCGACCAATCCCACTTTCGGCCACGTGCTGGACACCGACCTGGCGGCCGTGGACAAGACGGTCGACGTGAACATCCGCGGCTATTTCTACGCCAGCCAGAAGGCGGCGCGCCTCATGCAGAAGCGCGGCGGCGGCGCCATCGTCAACACCTCGTCGATCACCGGTTTCCGCCCAGGCGACATGATGGGCATCTATTCCATCACCAAGGCCGCCGTAATCAACATGACCAAGGTGTTCGCCAGCGAATGCGGCGCCCATAACATCCGCGTAAACGCCGTGGCGCCCGGCGTGACCGACACCAAGTTCGCGAGCGCGCTGGTCGACAACGACGAGATTCGCGAAGGCTTTCTGAAACAGACGCCGCTCGGCCGGGTGGCCACGCCCGACGAAATCGCGCCGGTCATCCTGTTCCTGGCCAGCCCCGCGGCGTCTTACGTGACGGGCTCGGTCTACGTCGTGGACGGTGGCACCACGATCTAGCCCGCATATTTCACCAGGGCAATTGGCGCGGGCGCGCAAACAATTGATACGAATGAGAAAAACGCTAGTTTTAGGGGCATTTTATTCGGTACAGTTTGGATTCCGCGCCAATCTATCGCGGTGCCTTGCGTTTCTCGCGGCGTATCGCTTGTCTTTCACGCAAACCCTAGCTACGGCTAGGATTGGCGCTCCAAGACCGCGCGCTACTTGCTGCGAATTCGCAATTCACTCGCGATCCCTCATGAAATATCCGAGCTAGCCGCGCTCGAGGCTGCGCCTTCTTTTCACCCGCAACGCAGGTAATCGCAATGAAACTGTATTCCGCCGATCGCGCCCCCAGCCCGCGCCGTGCCCGCATCGTCATGGCCGAAAAGGGCATCAATCTCGACGAGATCGAAGTCATCAACCTGGACCTGGGGGGCGGCGACAACCTCAAACCCGAATTCCGCCAGAAGAACCCCATGACGCGCGTGCCCCTGCTCGAGCTGGACGACGGCACCTGCCTGGCCGAGGGCGCGGCGATTGCGCGCTACTTCGAGGAGACCATTCCCGAGCCGCCCCTGCTCGGCCGCAATGCGCTCGAAAAGGCGCGGGTCGCCATGTGGAGTCAGCGCATGGAAATCAACCTGTTCCTGCACGTCGGCATGGCCTTCCGGAATATCTCCGGCTTTTTCAAGGATCGCGAAACGCCGGTGCCGGAATGGGGCGAGCTGTGTCGACAGGAAGTCGTGTCGATGATCGATTTCCTGGACCGGCACCTGGGGGATAACGAATACATCGTGGGTGACTACTACAGCTTTGCCGATATCACCGCGCTCATCGCCATCGACTTTGCGGCCGTGATCAAGGCCCGGATCGAAGACCGCCACCAGAACCTGGCACGCTGGCATGAAACCGTATCCTCCCGGCCTGCCGCTTCTGCCTGACCACGCTAATTGACACCGTGTTAATCTCCGCCTGAGTAGAAAACGATGCCGGATGGTCGGTCGCCGCCGTCCGGCCGCGAACAAGGGGGAGACATGGGCATTCGCGGGCGTCTCTTGCTAGGCCTGCTGGCGGGCCTGGCCGCCGGCCAGGTGCAGGCCACGGGTTATTTTCTGAATGGCGCAGGCGCCAGCGCGCGCGGCATGGCGGGGGCCGGCGTGGCGCTGGCGGAGGACGCCATGTCCATCGCCAACAACCCGGCCGCCGCCGTCGGCCTGAGCGGCCGGCAATGGCAGATCGGGAGCATCTTCCTTCATCCACGCCCCAAGGTGATTGTCGGCGAGCAGCCGCAGGAGGCCCCGCCGCCCGGCGCCATCCCGCTGCGCCCGGGCATCTACAGCAGCCGCCCGGAAGTGGCCACGCAGGCCGGCGGCACCTTTGCCATCCCGTTCGGCGCGATCAGCTGGCGGCTCAACGAGCGCTGGGCGGTGGGTCTGTCCGTCTATGGCAACGGCGGCTTGAATTCCACCTTCCGGGCCAACGCGCCCAACCCCAACTGCGGCCCGGGGACTCGCGGCGAGGGGCTGCTCTGCGGCGGCACCCTGTCGTCGGACATCGGTCAGACCTTTATCTCGCCCACGGTCGCCTGGCAGCCGCTGTCCTGGCTCAGGCTGGGTCTGGCGCCCCAGATCGTCTGGCAGTCGCTGGAAATCCAGGGGTTCGAGCTGTTGGCCGGCCAGTCGAATGATCCGGACAACTTCACCAACAACGGGCACGATCACGCGCTGGGTTATGCGCTGATGGGTGGCCTGCAGATCAATATCCTGGACAAGGTCCAGTTCGGCCTGGTGGCGCAGACCAAGACCGAAATGGACGAGTTCGACGACTACGCCGGTCTGCTGCCCGAACAGGGCAAGCTGGATATTGCCCCCTACTTCCAGGCCGGTCTGGCCTGGGACGTCAGTTCGCGGCTCACGTTTGCGGTCGATTTTCAGCGCATCTACTTCGGCTCCGTCAGCGCCACCGGCAACGACGTGGTCACCGGGGAGCCCTACGGCGCCGACAACGGTCCGGGCTTTGGCTGGGGTGACACCAAGACCTGGAAATTCGGCTTCCGCTACCGCGCCAACGATGACTGGACGTTTCGCGGCGGCTACGCGGACGGGCGCTCGCAAATCGAGTCGGATGAGGTCTTCTACAACCTCGTCTCCGGCAGCATCCTGGCCGATCGTTTCGATATCGGCGTGACGCGCCGGGTGGGCGAGAAAACCTATCTGGACGCCACGCTGGGTTATTTTCCCGACCAGCAGCTGACCGGGCCCAACGCCACGCTGCCCGAGCAGGAAATCACGCTGTCGCTGGGCGGCGTGGCGGTGGACCTCGGCATCGGCCGGCGATTCTAGACCGGGTCTGATACAGCCCCCGGGCGGCCGCGGCGCGACCCGCGGCCAATACATAAACAGCCGTTCATGAAAACGGCGGAGGACGTGCGATGGAGAAGCTCGGCCTGTTTCTGAGGCTGCTGGCGGGCGCGCTGCTGCGCGGACCAGGCAGGCTGGCGGCGGCAGATCGCTACCTGCGCGACTGGAACCAGCACGCGGTGGACGCGCTGGCCCGCTTTCCCTATCAGGACCCGCTGACGGGCGAAACCATCGAGGGCGAAGCGCTGCGGGCGCATGCGGCGATGCTGCTGAAGGCCTTCCCGGACCTGCGTTTCGAGCTTGACGGCCCGCTCACCGCCGGCGAAAGCAGCGTGGCCGCCCGCTACGTGCTGCACGCCACCCACAACGGCCCCCTGCCCGGCCGTATCGGCTTCAGCGAGATAGCCGCCACGGGCCGGCGCATCGCTTTGCCCGGCGCGCTGTTCATCGAATTCAGCGGCGCGCGTATTCAGCGCGTCATCAACCGCTTTGATCAGGTCGCGCTGGGCGAAGCCCTTGGCTTCCAGGCGCTGATCCTGCCCCAGCAAATGGGAGATTACGGCTTTGGCGGCTTTTACCGCCTGAACCGCGGCAACTCGGCGCCGCCCGAAGCCATCGGCACCACGTGGATTACGGTGAAAGGCGGCGAAGCCCCCTTCGAGCACGTCGCCACCATCACGAAGAATGCGCTGGAGCATCTGTCAGAACAGAAGGGCTTCATCACCGGCATCGTCGGCGCGCGGCTGCCTGATGCCGACGGCGAGGGCTACGGTTTCACGGTATCCGCCTGGGAATCGCTGGCCGACATGGACCAGATCCTGCCCAACGAAGCGCACCGCGACGTCGTGCAGCAGTTCATGAAGGAAAACGTGGCCTACGCCACCCATTCCCGCGTCTATCAGCTGGTACGGACCAAACCGGTAATGATCGCCTGCGAAGCCTGCGGCAAGAAAAACAATGCGCACAACAAGACCGGTCGCTGCAGCCGATGCGAGGCCGAGCTGGGGCCGGTGCCGCCGTACTGGTAGGCCAACGTACGGTTCCCGGCTTCACCACCCCGCTTTTCCTATTGACACCACGCAAATAAATCGGAATCCACCATGACGCGCCAACGCTGCTCCTTCAGCCTGCTGTTCATGCTGCTATGCCAGCCCGCCGTTGCGAGCACCGGCTATTTTCCGGACGGCTGGGGCGCGGCGAGTCGCGGCTACGCCGGTTCCGGGGCGGCGATCGCCGAAGAGCCGCTGTCCATGGCGAACAACCCGGCCAGTCTCGCCGGATTACACGGCCGGGAGCTGCAGTTCGATGTTCTCCTGCTCAAGGCCTACACCACGGTGGATATCGGGCCGCTGAATGCCGACCCGGCCGACGCCGACCCGGGCGCGTTTCCGCTGCCGCCCGGCCGCATCGAAAGCGATCCGGAAGTGCCCGGCGACATATTCGTCATACCGCAATTCGCCCTGAGCTGGCGGCTGAATGCCCACTCTGCGATCGGGCTGGCCGTCTATGGCAACGGCGGTTTGAACAGCACCTATGACGATTTCGACAACCCGGTCTGCCCGCCCGAGAGCAGCGGCCAGGGCGTGTACTGCAGCGGGGGCGCCGGCGTGGATATCGCCCAGACCTTCATCTCCCCCACCTACGCGCATCAGTTCGGCGACTGGCTGCGCATCGGCGTGGCGCCGATTCTGGCGATCCAGGCGTTCGAGGCCCGGGGACTATCCGCCTTTGGTCCCGTGTCTCGCGACCCTGATGCGCTGACCAACAACGGGCATGATTATTCGCTGGGCTACGGCGCCAAGCTGGGCGCGCAGCTGCGCCTTGCGCCGCGGCTTTCGATGGGCCTGGTCTACCAGACCCGGGTGCGCGTGGATCCGTTCGACGATTATGCCGGCCTGCTCCCCGACGAGGGCCGGCTGAACATTCCCCCCCTGGCTCAGGTCGGCCTTGCGGTGGACGTCACGCCGCGCCTGACCTGGATGCTGGACTGGCGCCGCGTCTTCTTCAGCCGCGTGGCGGCTCAGGCCAACAGCCCGGAC
Source organism: Salinisphaeraceae bacterium (assembly GCA_002683405.1). GTDB lineage: Bacteria > Pseudomonadota > Gammaproteobacteria > Nevskiales > Salinisphaeraceae. The sequence goes on from NYTH01000047.1 coordinate 24,226, forward strand.
GCGCCGGCGCCGCTCGGGGCCAGCGGCGGCCCCGGGTTCGGCTGGGGCAACGGCACGTCCTTTAGCACCGCCATACGCTATGACACGGGCGGCCCCTGGGTCTGGCGCGCCGGCTATCGCTACAGCCGGTCGCCGGTCGACTCGGAACAGTTCTTTTTCAATCTGCTCGCGGCGAGCATCCTCAAGCATCACGTGGCAGTCGGCGCTCACTACCGCCTGTCTCGCCGCATCGGCCTCGACTTCTCCTTCCTTTATGCCTTCGAGAACGACCGGCAGGGGCAGAATTCGCGTTTTCCCTCCCAGCGTATCGAGGCCAGCCTGAGTGATATCGAGATGGACCTGTCCCTGCGCTATCGATTCTGATCGCCCCGCTGACGGCGACGGCAAATCCGCGCCGGCGCGGCCTTTCAATTCACCACGCCTGACCGCATGATGCGCGGCAGATGGACAGCACCGATTCCTCGATTGATCTTGCCGAACAGCTGGCCGCCTGTGTGCGGACCCTGGCCGAAGCCGGCTACTGCCCGGCCACCGGCGGCAACTTTTCTATTCGTGTGGACGCGGACAGCCTGTGGATGACGGCATCCGGCGTGGACAAGCGGCGCCTGACCACCAGCGATCTGATTCGCATGGGCGTCGACGGCCAGGCCCGGGGCTACGGCAAACCCTCCGCCGAAACCGCCCTGCACCTCTGGCTCTACCAGCACCGGCCGGACACCGGCTGCGTACTGCATGTGCATTCCCGCGCCAACACGGTGGTATCGCGCTGTGCCGGCCGGGGCGTTCGCTTCCAGGGCTACGAGATGCAGAAGGCCGTGCGCGGTCAGCCGGACCACGAAAGCCCGCTCACTCTGCCGATTGTAGAAAACAGTCAGAAAATGGCAGACATATGCCGCGAACTGGAGTCTATCCGCGCCAATAAACTGCCTTTCGGCTTTCTGGTCAGAGGCCATGGCCTGTATGCCTGGGGGCAGGATCTGGCGGAAGCCCGTCGGCATCTCGAGGGCTGGGAGTTTCTGCTTGAATGCCATCTCGCCGAGCTGAGCCTGGCGGGCAATGGCAGCGAAAAGGACTTATAATGCGCGATATTGCAGCGATCGTTACCGATATAGAGGGCACAACCACGGATATCGCCTTTGTCCATGACGTCCTTTTCCCCTATGCGGCGCGGGCGCTACCGGCCTTTATCGACGCGCAGGCTCAGGCCTCGTCAGTCGCCGAACAGCTTGAGGCGGTGCGGGCCGAGGCGGGCGAGCCGAATGCGTCGTCCGATCGGGTCAGGGACATCCTGCTGGCCTGGATGGCCGAAGATCGCAAGGCAACGCCGCTCAAGGCCCTGCAGGGCATGGTCTGGCGGCGCGGCTATGAACAGGGCGACTTTACGGGCCACGTCTATCCCGACGCCGCGGCGAGACTGCGCGCCTGGTCAGCCGCCGGCCTGGACCTGTACGTCTATTCCTCCGGCTCCGAAGCGGCGCAGCGACTGCTTTTCGGCTACAGCAGCGCGGGCGACCTGACGCCCCTGTTCAGCGGCTATTTCGATACCCGTATTGGCGCCAAGCGGGACGCCACCAGCTACGAGGCGATCACGGCGCAACTGGCGCTCGACCCGGATCGCGTGCTGTTCCTCTCCGACGTAGAGGCCGAACTGGCTGCTGCGGCCACGGCCGGCATGCGGACTTGCCTGCTGTTACGCGAAGGAGGCGCCAAGACACTGGAAACCGGTCATGGAGTAGCGCACAATTTTGACGAAGTCGCACAGCTTTTCGATCTGCCATGAGTCAACTCACCGTTTACCCCGAAAGTAATCCCGCCGAGCCCGAGCTGGTGGCCCGCGAGGGCGGGCAGATCGCCGATGCGCTGGCCGCAGTGGGCGTCGTGTTCCGCCGCTGGCCCGCCGAACAGACGCTGGCGCCCGATGCCGGCGCCGAAGAGATCGCGGCGGCCTATCGCACGGAAATCGATCGGCTCCTGGAAGAGGGCGGCTATCAGACCTGGGACGTCATCGGGCTGCACCCGTCGCATCCGGACAAGGCTGCGCTTCGCCAGAAATTTCTGGAGGAACACACGCATAGCGAAGACGAAGTGCGCTTTTTCGTCGACGGCCAGGGGCTGTTCACCCTGCACATCCGCGACCGCGTCTACGAAGTGCTGTGCGAGCAGGGTGATCTGATCAGCGTGCCGGCCGGGACCCCGCACTGGTTCGACATGGGCCCGAACCCGCATTTCAAGGTGATCCGCGTGTTCGACAACCAGGAGGGCTGGGTGGCGAAGTTCACCGGCTCGAGCATCGCACAGGCCTTCCCGCGCCTGGACAACTAAAGCCGCCCGCTCAGCCGCCCGATGCCGTCCCGCGGTCAGGGGCCGTCAGGGCGCTCTGGCCGATATCGTCAAGCCGGAAGGCGCCCGAATCCAGTATCCAGCCGGTCACCAGGTGGGCAGGGGTAACATCAAACGCCGGATTGTGGACGGCAGCATCCGCCGGACTCCAGCGGCGGAAGCCGTCCCGCGTCACCGCGCCGCGGATTTCATCGGCGTCACGCTGTTCAATGGGAATATCCGCACCGCTGGCGCAAGCCGGATCCACGGTGGTTCGCGGCGCCGCCACGTAAAAGGGTATGTCGTGGTATCTCGCGAGCACCGCCAGCGGATAGGTGCCCACCTTGTTGGCAAAGTCGCCGTTGGCGGCAATGCGGTCGGCCCCGACGATGACGACATCCACCTCGCCGGACGCCATCAGCGAGCCGGCCATGTTGTCGGCAATCAGCCGGTAGGGGATGCCGAGTTTGCCGCACTCCCAGGCCGTCAATCGCCCGCCCTGCAGCAGCGGCCGCGTTTCATCCACCCAGACGCGAATCTGCTTGCCCGTCTCGTGCGCCCGGCGGATGACGCCCATGGCCGTCCCCACACCCGCCGTGGCCAGGCTGCCGGTATTGCAGTGGGTGAGCACGTGATCACCCGGTGCGATGAGCGGCTCACCGTGTGCGGCAATGGCGTCACAGCAGGCACGGTCAGCCTCGATCAGCGCCACCGCTTGGTCGATGAGTTCGGCGGTATGCCCGGCATGCTGCAGCGTGTCGGTGAGCGCGTCCATGGCGTGCATCAGATTGACCGCCGTCGGCCGCGCGTCGCGTAACGCCGCGGCGGCCCGGACCAGCGTCGCCGCCTCGTCACCCGCGGCGGCACGGCAGCCCAGCATGGCGGCCGCGGCGTTGGCGATCTGCGGCGCGCCGCGCACGCGCAGCGCGCGGATATGGTCGATCACGTCGGCCACCGAGCGGCACTCGAGCCAGATCTCGTCGTGGGGCAGGCGGGTCTGGTCGAGCAGGCTCAGCTGCCCGCCGCGCACCCGCAGGCTGGTTGATTCGAAATCCTTCATGTCCGTTTCCGCTTGATCCGTCGCTTGTTCGGCAAATCCTTGGGGGGCAGGGCGCCGGCAAAGTCGATGCCGCGCTGAACCCAGGCCGCCAGCTCATCGTCATCTTCGAGCCCCCCGGGCTGCACAAACACGAAGCCGGTCAGCGGCCGGTTCGTGAAATCCATGGGCCGCACGTGCGGCTGCAACAGCGTCTGCTCGTAGGTCGGGGCACCGACCCGCAGCATCAGCCGGTCTCCCATGACGCCGCAACACATGTGGCCGTTAATCATGAAGGTCAGACCGCCGAACATGCGCTTCTCGGTTACGAAACTCACGCCCTGCAGCGCCTCGCGCACGCGCGCGGCCAGCCCCTCGTCAAACGCCATGGTCAAACGGCCCGGCCATCAGCTGATCCCATGTTAGCGCCCTCTTGGCGACCACCGTATCCCGGCGTATTGTCTGGCGGACAACGCGGGGATGACCCTGCGGACATATCATGTGCGAAAAACGGAGGACAAAGAACCATGTGTGCAGTTGCAGCATCGGAAGTTTCGCTGGACCCGACCGTGCAGAGCTTTGTGGGCGAGCCCCGCAAGATGCTCATCGGCGGGCAATGGGTCGCCGCGGAATCGGGCAAGACCTTTGAAATCTATAACCCCGCCACCGCCGAGGTCATCGGCCACGCGCAGTCGGCGGACGCAAGCGATGTCGACAAGGCCGTGAAGGCCGCCCGCAAGGCCTTTGACGAAGGCCCCTGGACCAGGATGTCGCCGTCCGAGCGGCAGAAAATTGTCTGGCGTATCGGCGAGTTGATCGACGAGAACACGGAAAAGCTGGCGCAACTCGAATCGCTGGATAACGGCAAGCCCATCAGCGTGGCGCGCGCGGCCGATGTGCCCATGAGCGCCGACATGTTCCGCTACATGGCGGGCTGGGCCACCAAGCTCGACGGCAAGTCGATCAGCCCGTCGGTGGTCTACGCGCCGGGCGCCGAGTGGCATGCCTACAGCCGGCGCGAGCCGGTGGGCGTCTGCGCGCAGATCATCCCCTGGAATTTCCCGCTCCTGATGGAGGCCTGGAAGCTGGCCCCGGCGCTGGCCACCGGCAACTGCGTGGTCATGAAGCTGGCCGAGGAAACGCCGCTCTCCGGCCTGTTCCTGGCCGAGCTGATGCAGCAAGCCGGCTTGCCGGATGGGGTGGTCAACATGCTCACCGGTTTTGGCGAAACCGCCGGCGCACCGCTGGCGGCGCATCCGGGTGCCGACAAGGTGGCCTTCACCGGCTCCACGGAAGTCGGCAAGCTCATCGTCAATGCATCCCAGAACGACCTGAAGCGGGTGTCGCTGGAGCTGGGCGGCAAGAGTCCGAATATCATTCTGAACGACTGCGACGTGGAGAAAGCCATTGCCGGCGCAGCCAACGCCATCTTCTTCAACGGCGGACAGTGCTGCACGGCCGGGTCACGGCTGTTCGTGCAGGAGGGCGTGTACGACGAAATCGTGGAAGGTCTGGCCAACTATGCCAGAGGCATCAAGCTCGGCCCCGGCCTGGACCCGGAAACACAAATGGGGCCACTGGTCTCGCAGACCCAGCTAGAACGCGTGACCGGTTATCTCGAGTCCGGCAAGGCGCAGGGCGCGCGGGCCGCCAGTGGCGGTGGTCGACACGGGGATACGGGTTATTTCGTGGACCCGACTGTCCTGGTCGACGTGCAGGACAACATGAAGGTCTATCAGGAGGAAATCTTCGGGCCGGTGGTGGCCGCCACCAAGTTCAAGGATTTCGATGATGACCTGATTCGCCGTGCCAACGATACGGTCTACGGGTTGGCGTCCGGTATCTGGACCCAGGACATCAGCAAGGCGCACAAGCTGGCGGCCAGAATCCGGGCCGGCACCGTCTGGGTGAACACCTACAACATTTTCGATCCGTCACTGCCGTTTGGGGGTTACAAGCAGTCTGGCTGGGGCAGGGAGATGGGTGAAAAGGTGCTCGATCATTACCTGGAGCACAAGACGGTTTGCGTCGGGCTTTGACGCGCCTGGCTTACCATCAGGATCAACGCCCCGGCCAATCCGGGGCGTTTTTTTGTTGGTCTTTCGTAGGCCGGATGGAGCAAAGCGGAATCCGGCGTATTCGGTCTTGTGGCCTCCGCTCCTGAGGAGTTTCGCCGCTGCTTTGTGAGCGAAGGCGACAACCAAGAAAACGCCGGATTCCGCCGTGCTCCATCCGGCCTACATGATGCGTAAACAGCAGCGCCGCGCAGCCATTAAAGACATCGCATGGCGGCAGCAAGCGGACAGCTCATCGCTCGCATCCTGCCGGCACCCTTTGCATCAATCGCCAGCTGATCCTGCCCAAGCCACCAGGTACGAAAAAGCCGGGACAGGTCTGCGCCTGATCCCGGCTTTGAAGACGAAAACATTCGGCCTGCGATCAGCCCAGCAGGCCCAGCAATTCCTTTGTCTTGGCCTCCATCAGCGCCTTGTCGCCGCGTGATTCCACGTTCAGGCGAACCACCGGCTCGGTATTGGACTTGCGCAGATTGAAGCGCCACTGGCCCATATCCATTGACAGCCCGTCCACGTGCTCGACGTTCTGGGCCTCGTCCGCAAACCGCGCCTCCATGGCCTTGAGCGCCGCATCGGGATCGGCAATTTCGCGATTGATTTCGCCCGACGCCGGATAGGCCGCGATGCACTCGTTGACGAGTGATGACAGCGACTGACCGGTCTCGCTCATGAGTTGCGCCACCACCAGCCAGGGCAGGTGACCGTTGTCGCAGTAGGCGAAATTCCTGAAGTAGTGATGCGCGCTCATTTCGCCGCCATAGATGGCGTCCTGCTCACGCATGCACTGTTTCATGAACGAATGGCCTGATTTGGTCTGGACGGGCGTACCGCCGGCCTGCTCGACCATTTCGATCGTGTTCCAGGTCAGGCGCGGGTCGTGCACGATCTTCGCGCCGGGCTGCATGGCCAGCAGCAATCGGGCGATCAGGCCGACGATGTAGTAACCCTCGATGAATGCGCCGGTCTCGTCGAACAGAAAACAGCGATCAAAGTCGCCATCCCAGGCCAGACCCAGATCGGCTCCCGCCTCGCGCACGGCGCGCGCGGTGGCGTCGCGATTCTCGGGCAGCAGCGGGTTGGGTATGCCGTTGGGCAGATTTCCGTCCGGCTCGAAATGCACCCGGGTGACCTCGAACGGCAGCCGCTTTTCCAGCTCGGCCATCACCAGTCCAGCGCAGCCGTTGCCGGGGTTGGCCACGATCTTCAGCGGCTTCATCTTCTCCGGCTGGATCTGGTCGAGCAGGAAATCGATGTAATCGCCGCGCTGATCCAGCGGAATGATTTCGCCACCACCGGGCGCATCGCCCAGATCATTCTCGAACACGCGGCGTTCTATATCGAACAGGCCGGTATCGGACGATATCGGGCGCGATTGCTCGCGCACAAACTTCATGCCGTTGTAGTCGACGGGATTGTGGCTGGCAGTCACCATGATGCCGCCGTCGGCGTTCTGGCTGAAGGTGCCGTAATACACCTCTTCGGTGCCGCACAGGCCGACGTCCAGCACGTGGGCGCCGGCGTCGGTCAGACCCCGCGACAGAGCCTTCGCCAGCGGCTGGCTCGACAGGCGCATGTCGCGGCCCACCACGACGCGCCGGGCCGACAGCTCGTGCACGAAAGCGCGACCGATGCGGTAGGCGAGGTCTTCATCGAGTTCATCGGGCACTCGGGCCCGCACGTCATATGCCTTGAAGAAGGGGTAATACTGACCCATCAGGCCGATTCCTTTTTGCTGCTTTCACTGTCTTCCGGCGCCCGTCCGTAGACGTCTTCGAAGCGCACGATATCGTCCTCGCCCAGATAGGCGCCCGACTGCACCTCGATCAGCTCCAGCGGGATGGTGCCGGGATTTTCCAGGCGGTGAATGGCGCCGAGCGGCAGGTAGGTGGACTGATCCTCGGTCAGCAGAAAGCTTTCGCCGTCTCGCGTGACGCGGGCGGTGCCCCGCACGACCACCCAGTGTTCGGCGCGGTGGTGATGCTGCTGGAGAGACAGCCGGCCGCCGGGCGTCACGATGATGCGCTTGACCTGGAACCGCTCGCCGCGGGCGATGCTTTCGTAACTGCCCCAGGGCCGGTACATCTTGCGATGTTCCGTGGCCTCGCTTCGTTCTGCCTGCTTGAGCTTGCCCACCACGTTCTTGATGTCCTGCTGACGCGACTCGTGCGCCACCAGCACCGCGTCCGCCGTTTCCACAATCACGTGATTCTTCACGCCCAGCACGGCCACGAGGCGGCCGTCGCTGTGCACCAAGCACTCGTCGCTGTCGGTGAGCATGACGTCGCCGCGGGTGACGTTGCCGCGCGGGTCCGGCCGGCTGGCCTCGCGGACCGACGCCCAGCTGCCCAGGTCGTTCCATTCGGCAGCGAAGGGCACCACCACGGCCGAGCGCGTTTTCTCCATGACGGCATAGTCAATGGAATCCTCGCGGCTGGCCGCAAAGGCCTCGGCGTCCACCCGGAGAAAGTCCTGGTCGCGCTGCGCGCCGGCGTGCGCCTTCTCGCAGGCCGCGAGTATGTCCGGCGCGTGCTCACCCAGCGCGTCCAGATACTGGCGCGCCGGAAACAGAAACATGCCGCTGTTCCAGAAATAGCCGCCTGCGTCCAGATAGCCCTGCGCGGTCTGGGCGTCGGGCTTCTCCACGAAGGCGTCGATACGCCGCACCCCGTCGCCGGTATCTTCGCCGGCGCGGATGTAGCCGTAGCCGGTTTCGGGCTCGGTGGGCACCACACCGAAGGTCACCAGCTGCTTGTGCTCGGCCGCCTTCAGACCCAGCGCGACCGCCTTGCCGAACTCGTCGGATTCCTCGATGGCGTGATCTGACGGCAGAATCAGCATGACCGCGTCTTCGCCCGCGGAGCGGATGGCCTCCAGAGCGGCGACCGCGGCGGCCGGCGCCGTGTTGCGGCGGGCGGGCTCCAGCAGCACCAGGCCGGTCACGCCGGCGCGGCGCATCTGCTCGGCAATCATGAAGCGATGAGGTTCACTGCCGACAATGAGCGGATCGGTCACGGCCTCGAGTGCACACACGCGTCTAAGCGTCTGCTCCAGAAGGCTGCGCTCACCGACCAGCGGCAGGAACTGCTTGGGCCGGGCCTCGCGGGACAACGGCCACAGACGCGTTCCGGAACCTCCGGCCAGCAGCACGGGGACGATCATAAAGTTCTCCTGAATCTGACGATTGAACCGGACCCCGAATCCGGGGCCAAGTGATACCAGCAATACCGACGCAAGGCCAGTACAGACGCCGTTAAACCAGCCCGCCGCGCCTTTAAATCCGCCCCTCGCGCAGACGCTGGCGATCGGGGTTTACGAGCGCATTAGTGTATACTCGCGGCACGATTGCATATCCAATATTGATGCCACGTCATGCGCCGACGAGCGTTGACCGTGGCCCGAACAAGCACCGTATTCTCAAAGCTGGGAATCATCGAGGGAAAAGCCGATCGTGATGCGACTTGACCGCCGTCCCGTAGCGATTGCCGCGCTGGCAGCCGCACTCATCACCCTGCCTGTCCACGCAGCCTCGATCAGCGAAGCTCAGACGCTGATCGACAAGGGCCTGTACAAGCAGGCGCTCCAGCAGATCGACACGCTGCTCGACGCCAATCCCGACAACACCCAGGCCAAATTCCTGCATGCCGTGGCGCAGGCGCGCATGGGGCAGACAAATGCCGCCATCGAGGCCTTCGCCGCGCTGGCGAAAGCCTACCCTGATGCGCCCGAACCGGCCAACAATCTCGCCGTGCTCTACGCCCAGCAGGGTGATTACGAAAAGGCACGCCGCTGGCTCGAGTCGGCCATGAGCACCCATCCGGCCTACGCAACGGCGCATCGCAACCTGGGTGACGTTTACACCGCGCTGGCTGCGGTTGCCTACAGTCGCGCACTTGAGCAGGAGCAGTCGTCCGACCTGGGCGTGGATCTGGAAATGGTCCAGAGCTTCAGCGGCTCCGCGGATCGCGGCAGCGCCACGGCGCTGGCCCAGTCGGCCCGGTCACAGCCGGCCGCGCCGTCCCAGCCGCGGCCGGTGATGCCCGCCCGCAACCCCGAGCCGTTCGAGCCGGCCGACACCGCCGACAAGCCGCTGGCCACCCGGCCGGCCCCCGCGCCCGCCGCCACGCCGGCGCAGACGGCCACGGCGCCTGCCTCACAGCCGGCCGCCGGCCCGACGACGGCGCCGACGCCCGCGCAAACCGTGCCGGCCACCGCACCGGTGGCTCAATCGGCCGGGCAGTCGCCCGCGGAGGCGCGTGCGGCGATACTGGCGGCCGTGGAAAACTGGGCGCGCGCCTGGGCCAGCCAGGATGTGGAAGGCTATCTGAACAGCTACGCGGACAATTTCTACCCCGGCGACGGCCTGTCGCTGCCCCAGTGGAAGGCGCAGCGCCGCCAGCGTGTTGGCAAGCCGGGCGATATTGCCGTGCGGGTCGTCAATCCGGAAGTGTCACTTCAGGCTGAAGACCGCGCCAGCGTGACGTTCCGGCAGACCTACGAATCCATCAACTACAGTGATCAGGTCAGCAAGACGCTCACCATGCAGCGTAATGACGGACGCTGGTTGATCGTGCGCGAAACCAGTCAACCGCTGTAAGCGACCGCAGGCATAAGCTCAAGATGCGCGGTCGTCTGTGCGCCTTACTCTCCGGTCTGTCGCTGTCGATGGCCGCCGCGGCGTCGGCCGAAACGCGCGATGCCTTCCATTCCGATCCCGAAGTCCGGCTGCTGGATGCACTGTCGCAGTTCAACAGCGGTGACTACGAGGATGCGCTGTCCGACCTGAGCCTGCTGATCGAGGATCAGCCCGACTTCCGCCTCGCCAATATCGTCTATGCCGATCTGCTGCTGGCCAAGGCCGGCCGGCCGCTGCCGCAGAGCGACGGCCCGTTCAGCGACAAGCGCTCCGAATTGCTCGAAGAGGCCCGGGTGCGGTGGTCCCATCGCCTGCAGTCGCCTGCGCAGGACGCCACCCCCAGCGCCGTGCTGACCCTGGCCGATCGTTACGAGTACGTGATCGTGGTCGACCTGGTGCGCAACCGACTCTATCTGATGCGCAACGACGGCGGACAACCCGAAATCGTCGCCGACTTCTACGCCAGCATCGGCGTGCAGGGCATTGGCAAACAGCTGGAAGGGGATGCCAAGACGCCCATCGGCGTGTATCACGTGACCGAATACAAGCCCGACGAGGAACTGCCCGAGCTTTACGGCAACGGTGCGTTCCCGGTGAACTACCCCAACAGTCTGGATCGCGTATTCGGCCGGACCGGCTACGGCATCTGGGTGCACGGAGTCCCCCGCAGCACCTACAATCGCGCACCCCGCGCCAGCCAGGGCTGTGTGGTGGTCTCGAACGATGATCTGGAAACCCTGCGCGACTACATTCGGCCGGGCATCACGCCGGTGGTATTCAGCAACGATCTGGAATGGCTCGACCCCGCGGAGGCCGCCGAACGGCGCAATCGCCTGGTCAAGGTCATTGCCCAGTGGCGACAGGACCGCGAATCGGCAGACCCGTCACGGCTGGCCCGCCACTACGCCGAGGATTTTGTCAGCAGCAATGGTCAGGAGCGACGCGAATATCTGGCCGATATTGCAGACTCGCCCGCCGCCGGCAACATGAAGGTGCGCCTGGAGGACATCAGCATTTTCGGCTACCCCGGCTACCGGGAGATGGCGCTGATCAGCTTTACCCAGCGGGTCTATTCGACCACCAGCAAGTTCCAGGATTCGGAATCGCGCCGGCAGCAGTTCTGGCGCAAGGACGATTCGGGCTGGCAGGTCATACACGAGGCCGAATCGCCCGACAGATAGGCCGGCGTAATCCCGGAGTTGTCGGCGACCTGATCGCTTTTCTGCTCCGGCTCCCGCCGTTCCTGTCGCTGCACGTTCCGCTTGAGCCAGTAGATCAGGTCGTTCCAGACCTGCGAACTCTGCTCCCGGGTGGGCATGATGCCCGCGTGCGGCAGCTCCATCGTGATAACCGGCAGTTTGCGCTGCACCCCCGCAAAATTGCCCAGTGACCCTGGGTAGGTCCCCAGCCGGTTGAGATAGAGATAGCCCAGATGGTGAGGCGGGTTCTTGGGCCCGTCGAAATCGAGGATGCCGTAAGGCGCGTGCAGCGCCACGATGGCGTCGGGCTTGAAGCGCTCGATTTCATCGAAAAGATACTGGCTTTCCGGCTCCGACAGCGGCGCCTCGCCCGGATAGCGGCGCGGGTCCCGCCCCGTGAACTCCACCCAGTATTCCTGCTTGTTCTCGTGCCAGTTCGGCGTGGGGAAGTTGCGGTTCAGATCGATACCGTTGGCGTTCATGCGCTCGGCCGGGCCGGCGTTCAGCCCGTCGAGATTCAGACCCGGGATGACGCGCCAGTGAAACAACCCGGAATGATGCTCGTTGAGCACCTCGAGCCAGCGAAACACCACGGAAAAGGAGGAATACTCGTCGCCGTGGATGCCGCCCACCAGCAGTACGCGCGCCTGCGGTTCGCGCGGCGCGAGCGGCGGGTATTCGCGAACCAGGATAGGCCGTCCCTGCACGGTGAAGGCGCCGGATGGCTTCAGCCCGATGTTCAGGCAGTCATTCATGTCCACGCTGCCCAGCACGCCGGCCATGGCGTCGCAGCCGCGCCGGATCAGCGCCTGTTCGGAGGCCGTATCCTGACCGGTACCCGCGTCACTGGCTTCCGCCCCGCGCGCCTTGGACAGGGCCGGCGGCGACATCGCCAGAACGCCCGAGACCATAACCGGCCAGAGCCAGCGAATCATTGCGAGGCCTTCTCCCGACGAATGAGGTAGTCGGCCACTTCGAACATGGCCTGGTTGCTGCCGGCCATGCGGGCGGTGACCCAGTACTTGCCGGCAATACCCAGGCTGGGCACCGCCGTGACGCGAAACGCCTTCATGGCCGCCACCGACTCGGCCACGCCCCGATCAACCGACTCGCTGTCGAGCGCGTCCAGCGCCGATTGTTCGGAAACGTCCGAAGCCTCGGCCATGAAACGCGCGATCGCCGGCAACGCCGTCAGGCGCCGGCCGGCCTCGTGGATGGCGGTAAAGGTCTTGCTGTGAAGTAATTCGAGCACACCGAGGTTATCGGCCGCGTAGAACAGCCGCGCATAGGCCTCGCCGTGATTGCCGAACAACACCGGCACGCGCCGGAAATGGGCATGCTCGGGCAGCGTGCCGGCCCACTCGGTCACCGCGTCATCAAGGTCATAGCAGTGGGAGCAGGCATAGAGAAAGAATTCGATGACGTCCACGACGTCCGATTCGGCCGCCGGGAGCGGCTGCTCGAGCACCTGATAGTCCTGACCCGCCACGAAGCGCAGCGGCAGCTGGGCGGCCGCCGCCAACGGCCAGCCCAGCAGCAGGATCAGCCCTGCCGCGCATGCCTGCTTGCGGCGCATCTATTCGGCGCCGCGCGGATACAGGCCCGACATGTAGGACGCCAGAGCCTTGATTTCGGCATCCGTGAGGTTCTCCGCCACGGCCGTCATGATCTTCGACAGCCGGGTGTTGTCGCGTTCGCCGCTGCGATAGGCCTTGAGCTGGGCTTCGAGATAGGTGGCGTGCTGTCCCGAGACGCGCGGATAGATGGCGCCGGGATTGCCCAGACCGGACGGTCCATGGCAGCCCGAGCAGGCGGGTACGTTCTTCGAGCTCACGCCGCCGCGGTAGATCTTGCCGCCGGTTTCGATCGACTCTTCCGTGGCCAGGCCGGGCGACATGCTCTGGCCAGCGTAGAATACGCCCAGATCACGCATATCCTGTTCGCTCATGTTGGCGACCTGACCGGCCATGATCGCGTTCTGCCGGTCGCCGCTCTTGAAGGCCATGAGCTGTTCATGAATATAGGCGGCGTGCTGTCCGCCAATCTTGGGCCACTGGGGATTGCTGCTGTTTCCGTCCGTGCCGTGACAGGCCACGCAGGTGCCGGACAGCTCGGCGCCCTTGGCCTTGTCACCCTCGAACAACTGCACTTCCTGCTCATCGCCGCCGTTTTCGGCAGCGACCGCGACCGAGGCACCCCAGACAAGCCCCAGACAAGCCAGCGCAGTTACGAAAACAGATTTCATATCGTACATTCTCAACGGGTTGGACAGCGCGGGCGCAGCCCGGCCGGATGACTCAAAGCGTTTATCCGCGCGATATTGTATACCAGCCGCCCGCCCCGTTCACTGATCATGACCCCTTCCAAAACAAATACGTCGGCCCGCGCACTGCAGGCCCCTGCCTTTCTGATCAGCGCCGCATCGGCGCGCCAGTTTCCGGGCGACGGCCGGCCGGAGGTCGCGTTCGCGGGCCGCTCCAACGCGGGCAAGTCCAGCGCGCTCAACCTGATCTGCGAGCGCCGCAAACTGGCGCGCACCAGCAAGACACCCGGCCGTACGCAGCTGGTGAATTTCTTTGATGTCGAGGCGGGCCGTCTGGTCGATCTGCCGGGTTACGGGTTTGCGCGCGTGCCGCCCGCCGTTCGCGCGAAATGGCAGACACTGGTGGAAAGCTATTTCAGCCAGCGCGATGCGCTCCGCGGCGTGGTGCTCATCATGGATTCGCGACATCCGCTGACGGCATTCGACGAGCAGATGCTTGGGTGGACTCTCGCCGGCGGTCTGCCGACGCATATCCTGCTGACCAAGGCCGACAAGCTGGGGCGCGGGGCTCAGACGGACTGTCTGCGCAGCGTCCGCAAGGCGCTCGAAGAAACGCCCGCTACCGTGCAGACGTTTTCGGCGACCACGCGGATCGGTCTGGACGAGGCGCGCGCGCAGATTCAGGGCTGGCTGACCGAGCCGGTCTGAGCCCGAATAGCGGACAAAAAAAATCCCCGATGGCAGGGGGAGTACCATCGGGGGAACTTCTCCGGTCTTGGGGGGAACCGGATTTTCCGCTCAGGGAGAACAAGCGGGTAAGCGTGTTGCGCTTACGGGAATTAAGACCGGTGTTCTCGAGGTTAGTTCAAAAAAAATTCCATTTTTTTTTCATTTTTTTTCAAAGACTTGCAAAGAAGCTGAACAGCTTATTAAAAACCGGAATCAAAAGAGCAACTTAGCATCAGGGCTATTTTCTGACGCAATTTGCAGACAGTTTTTTGTAGGACAAACAGCCGCTTACGGCAGACGTGTATCAGCGGTTTAGTGCGCCTGATCCCAGTTTTCTCCGGAACCGGCCTCCGCGAGCAGCGGGACCCGCAATTCGGCCACGGCGCACATGCGGTCGCACAGGGTCTTGGAAAGGGTCTTCAAACAGTCCTCGCGCACCTCGAAAACCAGTTCGTCGTGCACCTGCATGATGATGCGGGCCTCGTCGGAGCGCTGCGCGAGATAGCCGTGGATATCGATCATCGCCAGCTTGATCAGGTCGGCCGCCGTGCCCTGGAGCGGCGCGTTGATCGCGGTGCGCTCCGCGTACTGACGCCGCTGGGCGTTGCGTGAGCGGATATCGGGCAGATAGAGCCGGCGGCCGAACAGGGTTTCCACATAGCCCTGCTCGCGGGCGGCGCGGCGGGGGTTGTCCATGAATGCCCGCACGCCGGCAAACCGCTCGAAAAAGCGATCAATATAGTCGCCCGCCTCGCCGCGGCTGACGTGCAGCTGACGCGACAGCCCGAAGGCGCTCATGCCGTACATCAGCCCGAAATTGATGGCCTTGGCCGCGCGGCGCTGATCGCCGGTCACGGCATCGGCGGCCGTATCGAATACCTCGGCCGCGGTGGCCTGGTGAATATCGGCGCCGTCGCGGAAAGCCCGCACCAACACCGGGTCTTCGGAAAGATGCGCCATGAGCCGCAGCTCGATCTGCGAGTAGTCCACCGCCAGCAGCTTGTAGCCCTGCGGCGCGATGAAGGCCTCGCGGATGCGCCGACCGCTCTCGGTGCGGATGGGAATGTTCTGCAGGTTCGGATCGGACGAGGACAGCCGTCCGGTCGCCGCGACCGCCTGGTGGTAGCTGGTATGCACGCGACCGGTCTGCGGGTTGACCTGCTCGGGCAACTTGTCGGTGTAGGTTGAGCGCAGCTTCGACAGTTCGCGCCAGTCGAGAATGAGCTGGGGCAGGGCGTGCTGATCGGCCAGTTCCGCCAGCACGTCTTCCGCCGTCGAGGGCGCGCCCTTGGGCGTCTTGCGCAGTACCGGCAGTTCGAGCCGGTCGAACAGGATGTCCTTGAGCTGGGCGGGCGAGCCCAGGTTGAACTTGCCCCCCGCCTGCTCGAAGGCCTGCTGCTCGAGATCGACCATGCGCTTGCCCATTTCCTGGCTCAACCCGGCCAGAAAATCGCAATCGATCAGCACGCCGGTGTGCTCGATATCCGCCAGCACCGGCATGAGGGGCATCTCGATGTCGTGAAACAGCCGGGCCAGCCCGTCATCCTTGCGCAGACGACCATAAAGATGCTGATGCAGCTGCAGGGTGATGTCGGCGTCCTCGGCCGCGTACGGCCCGGCCTCGTCAAGGCCGATCTGATTGAAGCTGAGCTGTTTCTTGCCCTTGCCGGCCACGTCCTCGAACTTGATGGTGCCGCGGTTCAGGTAATTGCGGGCCAGCGAGTCCATGTCGTGGCGCGTAGCGGTGCTGTTGAGCACATAGGATTCGAGCATGGTGTCGAAGTCCGCACCCTGTAGCCGGATGCCGTGGCGCGCCAACACGTTGATGTCGTACTTCAGGTGCTGGCCAAGCTTGGGCCTGTCCGGGTCTTCGAGCAGCGGCTTGAGCTGCTCGATCACCCAGTCGCGGGGCAGCTGATCGGGCGCGCCGGGGTAGTCATGCGCCACGGGCACGTACCAGGCCTGGCCCGGCTCGACCGCGAGCGACAGCCCGACCAGCCCCGACTGCATGCTGCTCAGGCTGTCGGTTTCGGTGTCCACGCAAATCAGCTCGGCCCGCTCGAGCGCCTTGAGCATGACGCCAAACGCGGCCTTGTCGGTGACGGTCTGATAGTCGGTGCTGGCGGGCGCTTCCGGGGCCGGCTCGGCCTGCACGGGCTCGCCGGCCTCAAGCTCTTCGAGCCAGCTGTTGAACTCGAACTGGCGGAAGAGGGCGGCCAGCGCGTCTTCGTCAACCTCTCCACGCCGGATGTCGGCCAGGCCGATGTCCAGCTCAAGCTCGCAGCGGATGGTGGCCAGATCCTGGTACAGCGGCAGCTCATCGAGCGCCGCCTTGAGATTGTCGGCCACCTTGCCGCCGATATCGCCCGCGTTGTCGATCACGCCCTGCAGGTCGCCGTACAGCTCCAGCCATTTGGCCGCCGTTTTCGGCCCCACCTTGGATACGCCCGGAATATTGTCCGAGCTGTCGCCCACCAGCGCCAGATAATCGGTGATGCGTTCGGGCGCCACGCCGAATTTCTCCCGCACGCGGGCTACGTCGGTGCGCTTGTCCTGCATGGTGTCCAGCAGCACCACGTGATCGTCGACCAGCTGGGCCATGTCCTTGTCGCTGGTGACGATGAGCACGTCTTCGTCCGCGCCACGCGCCTGGCGGGTGAGCGTGCCGATCACGTCATCGGCCTCGACGCCCTCCATCTGGATCAGCGGCAGCCCCATGGCCTGAATGATGTCCCGCAACCCGGCAAACTGGGCCGACAGTTCTTCGGGCACCGGCGGCCGGTTGGCCTTGTAGTCGGCAAACAGCTCGTGCCGGAAACTCTTGCCGCGCGCATCGAAGATGACGGCAATACGCTCGCCCGGAAACTGCCGCAACAGCTTGCGCAGCATATTGGTCATGCCGTAGATCGCGCCGGTGGGCTCGCCCTGGCTGTTGGTGAGCGGCGGCAGCGCGTGAAAGGCCCGATACAGCCAGGAGGAGCCGTCGATGAGAATGAGCGGGGCGTTCGATTCGGATGGACTCATGGCTTGCGCTCGGGCTGAAACGGTCGAATGAAACACGCACCGGCCGGGGCCGGTCACGCATCAGTAGGGCGAGCGCTCACCGCGAAACAGGTCGTCTAGCGTCTCTCGCTCGCGCACCAGGAACATCTGCTCGCCTTCCACCAATATCTCCGGCGGCCGGGGCCGGCTGTTGTAGTTGGAGGCCATCACGAAACCATAGGCGCCAGCGGAACGCACGGCCAGATAGTCGCCGGTCTGGATGGCCAGCTCGCGCTCACGGCCGAGCCAGTCACCGGTTTCGCAGACCGGCCCCACGATGTCCCAGATCTTGTGACCGTCTTCGCGCGGCGAGACCGGCAGAATGTCGTGATAGGCGTCGTACAGGGTCGGGCGAAGCAGGTCGTTCATGGCTGCATCCACGACCGCAAAGTTCCTGTGATCGGCGGGCTTGAGCAAAAGGACCTGCGTCAGCAGCACGCCGGCATTGCCGACCAGAACACGGCCGGGCTCGACCAGCAGCTCCAGATCGCGTCCCTGCAGCAATTCGCCCACCGTGCGGGCGTAATCGGCCGGCGCAGGCGGGTTTTCGTTGCGATATCGAATGCCCAGACCACCGCCGGCGTCCAGATGTCGCAGCACGATGCCCTGATCCGCCAGCCGATCCACCAGGTCGAGCACGCGCTGCGTGGCATCCCGGAAGGGCGACAGGTCGGTCAGCTGCGAGCCGATGTGAAAATCCACGCCGCAGACGTCCAGGTGGGGCAGATCAGCCGCCTGCCGATAGGCCGCCTCGGCCGCGTCGATGGCAATGCCGAACTTGTTCTGCTTCAGGCCGGTGGCGATATAGGGGTGGGTTTTCGCGTCAACATCGGGATTCACGCGCAGCGACACCGGCGCCCGGCGGCCCAGGCTGCCGGCAACGTCGTTGAGTTGCGTCAACTCCGCCTGCGATTCCACGTTGAAACAGCGAATGCCGGCCTCCAGCGCCTGCGCCATTTCGTCGCGGCGTTTGCCGACCCCAGAAAATACGACGCGATCAGCCCGGCCACCGGCGCGCAGCACCCGCGTGAGCTCGCCGCCCGAGACGATATCGAACCCGGCGCCCAGACTGGCGAGCAGGCCGAGAATCGCCAGATTGGAATTCGCCTTGACGGCGTAGCAGATCAGATGGGACTGACCGGCCAGCGCCTGCTCGAACACATCGAAATGCCGGCGGATGGTGGCGCCGGAGTACACGTACGCCGGCGTGCCGTAGGTTTGCGCGATGGCCTCCAGCGGGACATCCTCGACGCACAACCGGTCGGCCTGGTAGTTGAAATGATCCACCGTCAGCCTGCCTCCGGGCGGGTGCCCGCTGGCGGCGCTTCGGGCTCGGCCGGCTCGGACGTCTCGTCCGCGCCGGCCTGTCCCGGCGGCTGCTCGCCCGGCAGATACAGCGGACCCTTCTGGCCACAGCCGGCCAGGCCGACGGCGTACAGACAGAAAAACGTAAGCACGGCGCGCCTGAACTTCATGAAAACCAACCGGTCCACGGGAAATCGGGCCGGTATTCTAATCAAAAAAAGGGCAGGCACCCGAAAATGCCTGCCCCTGTACACAGCGCGTGGTCCGGTTCGGATTATTGCGGTGCGTTGGTGATCACGCCGCAGGCCACTCGGGCTCCCGCATCACCGCTGGGCTGACTGCTCATGTCGTCCGCGCCGGCGTGCACCACGACCGCCTTGCCCATGATGCTGTTGTCGGCCTCCGGATCGAGCACCAGAAAGCGGTATTCGGCGTCGACGCGCGCGGTGCCGTCGTCGCCCGCAGTAATGTTGCCCATGTCGCCCATGTGCTGTCGCTCGGCGTCCGGACCGGCGTGCTCGTGATCAGCCGGATTGAAATGACCGCCGGCCGAGCTGGCATCGGGCGCCGAGCAATCGCCGTTTTCGTGCACGTGGAAGCCGTGTTCGCCGGGCTCAAGGCCCTTGATTTCCGCCTGCACGAGCACGACATCCGCGCTGGCCTGAAACACCACCTGACCGCTCACCGACTCGTTGCCCTGGGTGCCCTTCAGCATGGCGGTAGCCCGTGGCATGGCGTCAGTGGGCGCCATGGGCGCCTCAACACCGGCCATGGCGCTTTCGTCGGCCGCGCTCGTATTCGATGACGGCGCCGCCGGTTCGTCCTGCATCGACTGCTGAGACTGCTCCTGCGAACAGGCAGCCAGGGTCAGGGCGGCGCAGGCCAGTAGGGTCGTACGAAAGGCTTGCATGATTCACTCCTGATTGAATGATTTCCGACAATCGGGCCGGGCCACGTACGGCGATCGATTCCGCCGCCTGGCCCGCCAGACCCGCACTATACCGGCCGACAGGCGTCAGCTCGGCAGCTTGTGCACGCTAGGGAATGGTTGCGCAGGCCAACCGGCTGCTGGCCGACGCGCCGCGATCCTTTTCGTAGGCATTGGCGACCACAACCACCGACTGGCCGCTGATGCTGTTCTCTCCGGTCAGGCTCAGATCATCAATCTGGTCGCTAAAACTGGCATCGGCACCTTCTTCAGTGGCCTGGACCGGCAGCAGACCCTGGCCACCGGCAACCAGACCCTCGGGCTTGTCGCCGGGCAGTCCACCCGTACCTTCCTTGAGCTGGAAATGCTCGGAGTCGGTATTGGCCAGCGCCTCATCGCAGGAAATATCCATCAACACGAGCGCATGCTCGCCCGCCGGCAGATGCTTGAGCTGCCCCTCGATATGGATACCGCCGTCCTTCGGCTTCAGCTGACCCTGACCCATCGTCTTGCCGTCCTTGGCCGGCTGGAAGTCGAGCATCCGCGCTTTGTCCTGTGCCCCTGCCGGGCCGGTGGTGGCCAAAGCCAGCAGCAGGCTGGTACAAGCGGCGGTGAGTATTCCCTTACTTTTCATGATGGTTCCTGATTCAAGTCGTTGATCGCATGAGTAATGCGGTTCCCCTACTTTGAACCGTCTGACAGGCTGCGCAATCAGCATTTACACGCAGCAAGGCCCCGCGGCCGGCAAAAGAAAGCCCGCACCGGCATTCGCCGGTGCAGGCTGAAGCATCAGGCCGTGGACGGCCTAGTAGCTGTAGCGAACGCCGAAGGAGAGGGCGTCGAAATCGATGTCCTCTTCTGTCGTGCCGTCGTCAACGTCGAATTCGCCGTCAGTAAAGCTGATGACGAAATCGATATCATCCCACTTCTCGGCGTTCTCCGGCCCCATGACCAGTCGCAGGCCCCAGAGCGAGGGATCGACGTCCAGATCACCCGTGCCGACATCGCCTTCACTGCGACCTTCGCGGTACCAGGCGTTGAACTCCAGGCCGGGCAATACCATCCAGCGAAGACCGGCTTCGCCGCCGTAGCCTTCGGTCGCAAAGCCGGCCAGATTCATGCGGTCATAGGTGACCTGCAGATAGCCGTCCACATAGCTCTTGCCCACAGGCATGCCGTAACGCAGACCGGGGCCCACATTGAGCATGTCGGTCAGAACCAGATCGGTCGTGCTGCCGGCTACGCCGTAGTCGAAGGTCCAGTTCTGCGCCCGCAGGAAAAGATTGCTGGTCAACAGGTAGGACGCTTCCAGGCCGATCCCCCGGTCGACATCCAGCGCATCGTTCACGCCATCATCGATGTCGACCTCGCCGTCGACCACATAGTCGAACTGCAGATAGTTGTAGCTGGTGACCGGATCCTCGGGCGCGGCGCGACTGCTCGACCACGGCAGTCCGTAGTAGTAGCGCAGCCCGGCGGTAAACATGCTCAGGTCGGGCTCTTCATCGATCCCCAGACCACTGTTCTTGATCTCGGCGTCGCCCTCGGCATAGCCGACGCTCAACGCCAGGTTGGGCGTGACGCGGTAGCGCACGTCCAGGCCGTAGAGCAGCGGTTCGACGTCATAGTCGCCCGCTTCGGCATCCGCGTACCGCGCATGCAGATCAACCTCGAAGCTGTTGACCTTCAGGCGAAGTCCGCCCGCCAGGCCGTAGCCCGTCGCCGGTTCTGCGATCAGCGGCCCGCCCACCTGCAGGCGGTCGTAGCCCGCCTGGAGAAACACGTCCAGATGCGTACTGCCGCGATCCAGCACCTCCTCGCGCAGACCCACGGCAACGCTCTGCCAGTCGGTCAGCGCGAATTCGGTGCTACCAACCAGATCATCATCATAGTTGGGCGCCCAACTGCTACCCCGCAGGTAGAACAGCTCGCCCAGACTCTTGGACGCATCCAGGGTGATCCCTTCGCCGTCCACATCCTCGTCGTTGATGTCCTCGACCTCGGCATCGATGATCCAGCCCACCTGGAAGTAGTCGTAGCTGATGTCGTCGCCGGCATCCCGCATCATCTGACGGCTGGCGGCGGCCCCCGCTGCGGCCTGGTTCGCCGCGGCGCCGCCCACCAGATTCACGCGCAGGGCGTGGCTGCCGCTGGCCGGCACGCTCACGCGGACCCGTTCCTCGGCGCCGTTGGGCGCGCGCGTGACGATCTGGTAATTGCCCGGCTGTGTCACCGGTATCATCACGATGCCGTCGCTGTTGTCATCGCGGGCGGCCGATACCGTGTTGCCCTGGCTATCGACCAGGTTGACCGTCACGCCCGACACGGGCTGTTCGGCGTCCACAACGCGGATATTGAGATTGGCCGTGGCCCACGCGGCCCCCTGCCATCCCAGCAGCAGGCCGGCGCACAACCCGGCTGTTCGCACATGTGTCTTCATCAGTCTTGCTCCCTGTTATCGCTTATATTCCGGACCGGCGATGGTCGCCGGCGGGATCGGCGCACCCGGGCGTGCCCAAAAATGGTGCATCCTGCCGCAGGTTATAACCTGTTTGAATCGCTCGTAAAAGTGCCGCCGGTTTGCGGCAGCGCGGCCGCAAGCGGCAAAATCGCGCGCTGTTTTCCTCCACCCCCTCCGGGGCCCGACTCGCTGGAAGCCACATGCTTGAATGTCTCGAGATGAATCCCGAAGGTCCCGTCCGGTCCGTGGTGATCTGGCTGCACGGCCTGGGCGCGGACGGCAACGATTTTCTGCCGATCGTGCCCGAGCTGAAGCTGCCCGACGCGCTCGGCGTGCGCTTCGTGTTTCCGCACGCGCCGATACGGCCCGTCACGCTGAACAACGGCATGGCCATGCGCGCCTGGTACGACATCTACGGACTCGACATCAACCGGCGCGAGGATGCCGAAGGCGTGGAGGCGTCCCGCGACGCCGTGGAGGCGCTTATCCAGCGCGAGAAGGACGCCGGTGTGCCGGCCTCGCATATTTTCCTGGCCGGCTTTTCGCAGGGCGGCGCCATTGTGCTGCACACCGGACTGCGCCATTCGGAACCGCTGGGCGGGATCATCGCGCTATCGACCTACCTGCCGCTGCGGGATCGGCTGGCCGAGGAAAAGCAGGCCGCCAACCAGAGCATTCCGATCTTTCAGGCGCACGGCAGCATGGATCCGATGCTGCCGCAGCAGCTGGGCGAAATCAGCCGGGACCTGCTCAAGGCGGAAGGCTACGACGTGGCCTGGCACAGCTACCCGATGCAGCATCAGGTCTGCCTGGAAGAGATACAGGACCTGTCCCGCTGGATGCAGACCTACATGAGCCGGCCCGACGAAGGCTGAGGCCCGCCTACTGCCCGCGCTCGATGGTGTAGATGATGTCGCCGCCGCTACCAACACTGCTGGACTGCGTTTCAACCTGCCAGCGCTCGGTGAGCGTATAGCGCATCCGCAGCGTGGAAATGGGCTCGAACAGGCCGATTCCGTAGCTGACGTAGAGCTTG
Organism: Salinisphaeraceae bacterium; assembly: GCA_002683405.1. Lineage (GTDB taxonomy): Bacteria > Pseudomonadota > Gammaproteobacteria > Nevskiales > Salinisphaeraceae. Next base: position 47,252 of record NYTH01000047.1, read on the forward strand.
GGCGTAAGATATTTGCCGATGACCAGGGCGGCCTGCTCAGCGCCGGTGGACGTCGAACCGCTTTCCAGACCCAGCTCGTCCACGCCCAGGCGTTCGCCGATCCTGCTGGTCAGCACGTTGCCGCCCTTGAGCCCCAGCGCCAGCGCCGCGCGCGTGACCAGGCTGCTCTCCGACGAGGACGCGCCGGAAAGCGGCCGCCCCAGCACCAGCCAGGAGAGCTGCTCGGACTGGGTCATGCTGCTGGGCTCGGAAAACAGCGTGAACTTCGGCGCTTCCAGTCGGCCCCGCACCCGTATACCGACCAGAATTTCCTCGCGGGGCCGCCGCACCGCGCTGATGTTCAGGGCCGGCTCGGCAACCGGGCCGCCGCCGAACAATATCCGGCCGTTGCGAATGCTCAGATCCTGGCCGTAGGCCTTGTACTGGCCGACGACCACCCGCAACTCGCCGGTGCCCAGGGCCGGCTTGCCGGGGTTCTGCGTCACCAGCAGATCACCCGCCAGTACCGATTTCAGACCGAAGCCTTCGAAGACAACCTTGTCGCCCGGGATACGCCGCACCACGTCGGCGTAGTTGCGGCCGCGATCCACGAACTCGGTGACCTGAACCGAAGGGTCGCCTATGATGACCCGCACCCGCGCATGCAGCGCGCGGCCGGCGCCGTCGGTCTGCGCCTCAACGCCGGGGGTGATCATGACCTGGTCGGACGACACCGTCACCGCGCCCGACTCGGGCAGGTTGCGCGGCGTGATCTCGGCCACCGGCACAGCCACGCTGCCCGTGATGTCGATTCGCTCGGGTCGCATGACGACCGTCAGGTCCGGGGTGGCGAAGGCGCGGGCCTCGTTGTTGTCGATCACCTTGAAGCGATTGCCGCGGATGGCCAGATCAACCGTCTGCGCGCGGTCGGCCACGTTCACGCTGCCGTCCACGTCGAGCGTGCCGCCGCCGGATTTGGCGTCGAGCGTCACGTCCAGGGTTTCACCACGCCCGACCAATGCCAGGTGCAGGTCCTTGATATCCAGTCCCGGCGTGGTGAGCGCCAGCTGGCTGGTCTTCAGATCGGTCCGCCCGGTGACGCGCGGCGACTCGAGGGTGCCGCCCAGGTCCATCCGGCCAGTCAACGCGCCGCGTATGCTTTCTACCTCGGCGGTAATTTCCGAAATGAAATCCAGCGCCTGGACCTCGATGTCCAGTCCGCCCGTTAGCGGTCGCCCGGTCAGTGCGCCCTCGCCCGGGGCCACCGCCGCGGTGGCCTGGATGCCCCCGCCCTGGCTCAGCGGCAGCGACATGCTTGCATCGAGCCCGTCGTTCTCCATGCGCAGGGCAATCAGGCCCGGCTCCAGCGCGAGAACCTGCACGGTTTCGCCGTCCTGCGTCTGCGTGGTCACCGTCCCCGCGCTGGTGTTCAACTCCACCTGCGCGTCCAGGCTGCCGTTGGCGGGCAGGCTCACCCGGCCATTGGCCGACAGCGAACCCGTGATGACCGGGTCGGAGGGCAGCAGCGGCTTGGCGTAGGCGTAGTCCAGGTCATCCAGCGTGAAGCGCGCATTGGCGCCGTCGCCGTCGTTGCTCCCCTGCAGACACAGCCGCGCGGCGCCGCTGCCCAGGCAGACCTGCTCGAGCTGCTGCGTCTCGGCGCTGAGCAGCCCTTCGGCGGGCGCCTGCAAATCCCAGGGCGCCAGTTCGTCGTAGCGCGCGTACAGCTCGTTGAGCGTAAAGCGCCAGCGCTCGAAGCTGTCCGGCAGGCCGCCGGTCAGCGCCAGCCGCAGCTCGCTCTGCATGGCGCTGACGTCCAGCGACAGGGCGTGGTCTGCCGGCGTGCCCTGCAGTTCCAGCGACAGGCTGTCCAGCTGGGTGGCCCCCATCTGGCCGTTGCCGAGGGTCAGCGCGACGTCGGAGGGCGTCTGGCCGGTAGCGTCCAGGTTCGCCTGCAGCCGCAGCGTTTCCAGCAGGTTGCCCTGAAACAGCAGCTCGTCACCGCTGGCCTGCAGCGACAGGCGGGGCCGTTCCGGGCGACCGCTGACCTGCCCGCTGGCCTGCAGACGGCCCTCGGCGCCCGGCACCGTTGTGGCGAGGTCGGGTGCGTCGAGATCGAAACGCAGATCCAGCCGGTCGAGGACCTGGCCGCTGGCGGTCAGCACGGTGGTGCCGGCGGTCAGCGCGAGCGTTTCGAGCACCGTGCTGTCCGGTGCGTGCCGGGCGCGAGCCTCCAGCGACAACGGCTGATTGCGCAGCTCTCCCTCGGCGGTCAGCCGCTCCAGCCGGGCATGCAGACCATCGGCTTGCTGGCGGGCGGTTGCCTTGAGATCCAGCGCAATGTCGCCGGGCCACTCGGGCGCGAATACGCCGGGATTGAGGTTTTCGCCGGTGAGCGTGGCCGACAGATCCAGCGCCGGCGCCCAGGTCACGTCGGCCTGGCCGGTGAGGGTGCCGGGGGCGCCCGTGAGCGCCAGGGATTCAAGAGAAAAGGCCGACAGGTTGCCTTCGCCGGCAATATCCAGACGACCGGCAGGAGGCCCGCCGTCAGCGCCGGCGCCGGCCGCAGCCGCCAGCAGCCAGTCCAGCCCGCCCTCGAGGCGGTAATCGTCCAGCTGACCGGTCAGCTGGAAGCGCCCGGCCGGGCTGGCGTAGTCGGCGCTGCCGGACAACGGCCACTGCAGCTTTTCCCAGTCGATGACCAGGTCCATGCGGTTACCCTGCGCCAGCGCCACGTCGCCACGCGCCTGCAGGCGGGCGGGCGTGTCCGGGCTGGTGAGCAGAAGCTGCTCGATGCGTACGGCCTCCCCGGTGTAGCGGGCGGCCAGGTCAATCAGCGCCGCGCCGTAGTCGGTTTCGGTGGCGCGCAGGTCAAGCTGGACGCCCAGGTCGTCCAGACTGCCTTCGGCCTGGGCGTTGACGTTCAGCGTGGCCGGCGGCAGATCGGCCCGGATGGCGCGGGTTTGCGTGGCCTCCAGCGCCAGGCTGGCCTGCAGCGTCAACGCGTCGAGCGGGTCGCTGACCACGGCGCTGGCCTTCAGGTTATAGGGCGCCGCGATGACCTGATTCAGCCGCAGCCGGTCAAGGTCGCCTTCCAGACGCGTGTCGCCCTGCAGCGGCGCCAGGTCCGGCGCATTGAAACGCCAGCGGAACTGCGCCTGATTGGCATAGCGGCCGGAGGGCCTGAGCCGCGCGCCGCCATCAATCTCGAACAGCGGCCCGCGGGCCGACAGGCGCGAGATGCGCCAGTTGTCGCCGGCCAGGCTGGCCACCAGTTCCGCACGGTCCACCACGAAGGGCTCGGCGTCAGGGGCGCTGTGAATGCGGGCGTCAGTCAGCAGGAACTCACCCAGGCGAATGTCGATCGGCAAATCGACGGCGTCGGGTATTTCAAACGGTTCGGCCGGCGGGTCCGGCTCGGTCTTTTCCACGGGCAGGGCGGTGTAGTCCAGACCGCTGAGACGAACGCTGTGAATATTGAGCAGCAGATCAACCAGATCGCCGGGCCGCCAGTCCACATAGGCCGAATCCAGCCGCAGGCGCATGCCTTCCATGTCCACGCGTACACCGCTCACCTCGAGCGGCCCGATCAGGCGACCCTCCACGGAGGCCACTTCGATGCCTTCCGGCAGCATGGGCTCGGCGGTCTGCCAGGCCCAGCGCAGCGCGGTTTCGGAACTGACCAGAAACAGCAGACCCGCCGTGAGCACCAGCACAAGCAGCAGCACGGCGGCGCCGCTCCAGAGCAGCAGCCGCGACATCCGGCGGCCGGCCCGGCGCGCGAGGTGGCGGCCGCGGCCCCGTGGTTTTCCTGTCGGCTCAGGCGTGCTCGGCTTGCTCACAGATCCGGTCCGAGACTGAAGTGAATCCGGTAGTCGCTGTCCGGGTCATCGAAGGGGTGGGCCACGTCCAGCCGAACGGTGCCCACGGGTGACAGCCAGCGAAAGCCGATACCCGCGCCGCGTTTCAGGTCGGCGCTGGTGTCATTGGTGGCGTCACCGGCATCGAAAAATACCGCAGCGCCGAAATCCCTGTAAACCAGGTACTCCGCCTCGATACTGCCCACGAAAAGATACTGCCCGCCGATGTCGTTGCCATCGGCATCTTCGGGGCTGATGTCCTGATAATCGTAACCGCGCACGCTGCGATCACCGCCGGTGAAGAAGCGCTGCGATGGCGGCAGGGCGTCAAAATTGTCGGTTTCAATGGTGCCGAATTCCCCGCGCGTGAGCAGGCGACCCTTGCGGCCCAGGGGCAGCACGGAAGCCCCGCGCAGCGTGAAGCGAAGGAAGTCGGTGGACGACAGCGCCGCCTCGCTGCCGCCGCGCAGGTCGGCCGTCACGCTGAAGCCCTTGCGGGTGCGCAGATTGTTGTCGGCAATCTGGCTGCTGATCGTGATGCCGGGGTATAGCAGGTCGGCGCTGCGAGGCTCGGCCTCCTCGGTGAGACCGTCACCAAAGGTGTAGTTCTCGCGCTCGAGATTCAGGTAGAACTGCCGGCGGCCATAGCGCCAGCCATCCTCCCGGATCACGTTGATTCCGTAATTGGTGGTGTCGGCGTCGCCGAATTCCTCCGACTTGATGGCCGCGCCGAAGCTCAGGCTGTCGCGGGCCACGTCGTCGATGGGAATGATGTAGCGCGCCGAGAGCGCCTGACGCACCACGGAAAGCCGCGCGTCGGCGCGGAACTTGTGACCCCGCCGGTTGATGCGCCGCAGCTCCATGCCGGCGCCGATCCGCGGGCCGGTGTCGGTGCCGTAGCCGGCGCTGAAGCTGTATTTCTGCGGTGCACGCGGGGTGGCGCGCACCACGACAGGCAACTGGGGCAGCCGGTCAGCTTCGTTCGCCGCAGCGCCGTCCGGCGGCAGCAGCGCCTTGTCGCGGTCGGCCTCGATCTCGATCTGGCTGAAGTAGTCGGCATCGGTCAGCGCGAGCTGCAGGTCGGTGAGCTTGTCGGTATCAAAGACTTCACCCTGCTCGAAATTCAGGTACCGGCGCAGGAAGTCGTCGTTGAGCACGCTCTGCTCGAAGCTGATGGGCCCGAAGTGGAACCGGGGCCCGGTCTCCAGCCGCAGCTCGACCTCGGCCCGGTTCTGCCCGCTGATGATGCGCAGCTGCGAGGCCGTGAATTCTGCGTCGAGATAGCCCGATGCGTAGGCGGCGTCAAGCAGGGCGGTCTTGGTGGCATCGTAGCGGCTGTGGACAATGCGCTCGCCGCGCTTGAGCTCGCTTTCGGCAATGGCCTGCTGCACGGCTTCGACCTGGCGGCCCTCGCCGCTGGCCTCGACGACCAGCGAGGGGATACGGGTTTCCGGACCGGGACGGATCTCGTACTCCGCCCGCCATTGCGCCGGCTCCTCGCCTTCGGCCGGCTGTTTCTGCAGATCCGTCTTCACCACCGGTTGGTAGTAGCCGAATGGCTGGAGGGCAGAGCGGATTTCGCCAAGCGCGCGGCGATGCGCGCGCTGGATCTGTCGCTCGGTCAGCTCGTCGCCCACCAGGTTGTTGATGGACAGGAACTTGAGGACATTGTCCTCGATCTCACCGCCCAGACCGTCGACGTCCACGGCGACGCTGTCCGCCCGCGCCGCGAGCGAAACAGCCAAGGCAGCCAGCGCCAGGGCGACAGCCAAGCCGCGCCCGGAGGGAAACAATCGAAAAGCCATATATCGAATCAGACCGCAGATTCTGCAGGACGTTCTTCGCCCCGGGCCGCGCTACTCGGTCCGGGCGGTCAGGCCCGTGGCGCGGCCCGGCAGACTAACCACTACGCCGGTCAATTGCGAGCCGGTCGCTTCGCGTCAGTCCAGGTTGTCGATGATGAGCGGGGTCGCCGGCAGCGGGACGTCGAGACCGAGCACGCGCGCATAGAATGTCAGCTCGCTTTCCAGCGCGCGCGTCAGATTGGCGGCATCGCGGAAGCCGTGGCGTTCCTCGGGAAAGGTGACCTGCGCCACGGCCAGCCCGCGTTCGCGCAGCGCGGCGGCCATGGTGTCGGCCTGGTCGGGCGGCACCACGCGATCCTTGCCGCCCTGCAGAAACAGCACGGGACAGCTGATCCGATGGGCGTGCTGCAGCGGTGAGCGGGCGTCGTATTCGCTGTCGTCGGGGCCGATCAGACGGCCCAGATAGCGCGATTCGAACTTGTGGGTACCGGCCAGCAGCCGCTTGAGATCACCGATACCGTAATAGCTCGTCCCGGCAGCCGCGATGTTGCTCCAGGTCAGCACGCAGAGCACCGTGTAGCCGCCCGCGCTGGCGCCGCTGATAACGACCCGCGCCGGGTCGATCAGATCTTCGCGGATCAGGTGGCGCACGCCGGCTTCACAGTCCTGTACATCGGCGATCCCCCACCGGCCATAGAGCTTGCGGCGATATTCACGGCCGTAGCCCGTGCTGCCGCGGTAATTGACGTCAAGGACCGCGAATCCCCGCGACGTCCAGAACTGGATACGCGGGTCCAGCGCCGTGCTGGTCGCGCCGGTCGGCCCGCCATGGCACTTGATCAGCAGCGGCGGACGCCGCTCCGTCGGCGCCTGAATCCGCGGATTGCGGGGCGGATAGAACAATGCATGGGCCTGATCGTCATCGGCCGTAGGAAAGACGGTGGCCTGCGGCGTGGAAATCAGGGTTTCGTCCCAGACGGACTCGCTCGCCGAGCGCAGCCGCTGCAATCCCGCACCCGAGGCGCTCATCACGCACAGCGTGGGCGCTTCGCTCGGGCTACCGCCAATGAAGGCCAGCTCGCCGCCCCGGGCGCGCAGTTGCTCCAGATGTGTAAAGGGCAGGTCGAATATGTCCAGCCGGCCGCCATCCACGTCGATCCGCGCCATTTGCCAGAAGCCGGATTCGCTGAACAGCGCATATAGCTGGCCGTCATCGTCGAAGCTCAGCGTGCTTTGACCGAACATCCACTGGGGCTGACCAAAATCAGCCTGCCGCACCAGGACCGGGGTGAAGCCGCCCGCCGCGTCGAGCCGGCCGATATTCCACCAGCCGCTCGCGTCGCTGACCACGTACAGCCGGCCGTCCGGGGCGAATAGCGGATTGAACAGCGACTCCCCGGGGCCGCCGGCCAGGGGGCAAGGGGATTGCAGCCGACCTGCCGTATCCCAGTCCGCCCGCCACAGCCGAGTGCCGTCCCAGGGCATGTCGGGATGACGCCAGGTCAACCACACCAGCGACTGACCGTCCGGCGACAGTCGCGGGCTGGCGAAGAAATCCTCGCCGTCTGTCAGGGTCTGCACGGCGGCGGGTGGGTCAAGAGCGATGCTGACCAGGCTGGCGGCCGGTCCGGGCGTGGCGGCATGGTCTTCGCGTACGGCGATGATGCGGCGGCGGCGAACATCAAACTGAAGATCGGCATAGCTCGCGGCGGCCTGCGCCGGGGTCAGCCGTCGCGGCGCAGCGTCACGCCCGGAGAGCAGATAGACGCACTGATCGGCTGCATTCACGAAAGCCAGCCCGGGCTCGCCCACGCAGAAGGCGCCGCCGCCGTATTCGTGCACGGCGCTGCGGGCGTCGAAGCCTTCGGGAAGCTCGTCACGCGGCGCGCCGTCGCGGGCCATGCTCACGACCACGCTGCGGCCCTGTTCCTCCGGGCGACCCTCCACCCACCAGACGCGGCCCGCGTGCCAGGCAGCCTGGCCCAGCCGCGTGCCGGCCCGGGCGACGTCGGCCGCGCTGATCGGCGACGGCCAGCCGCCGTAGTCGGCTACTGCGTGATCTGCCATTGCTCGTCCTGGCGCCCAACGACTTCGGCCTGGGCGTTGTAGCGCACTTCTATGAAGCGCACGCCGCCGTCGATGTCCTTCAGAATGACCGTGGACGCCCGCGTGCCGTAGTCCGGTGTCTTGACGAAGATGGGGCTGAGGACCTGCTCCGCCGGCAGGCCCACGCCAGTGTCTGGCAGCGCCTCGTCCGGGGCAGGGCGCCGGTCGGCCAGCAGGGTCAGCAATTCCTGTGTATCCGCCTGGTCGCCGGCCAGCGCCGATTGCAGCCCGCTGATGGCGCGCTCGGTCTTGGGCCAGCGGTCCCCCAGCACGCCGTTGGACAGGGCGTGGATGCCGGGCTTCACGCCCGTAATGCCGCCGGGGTGCCGGTTGCTCAGATAGAACATGTCGTCTGCATCGGCCAGCAGCAGGTTGAAGCCGCCGTAGCGATCACGGCCGGCCTGGACCGCCTCGGCGAAATCGCGGGTGGTGGCCGGGGCCTTCAGAAATCCGGCGACCAGATCACCGCGGGAGCGCTCTCCGCGGTCCGGACGAGCGTCGCGGTAGTTGGTCACCGCGGCGAAGCGGCCATCGCTGTGCATGCCGCACCACGCGCCACCCGCCTGCAGATCCCGCCCGGCATAGACCTGGGGCGCGTCGGACCAGAAGCCGGCCGGCTCGGCCGGACGCGCATGGAATTCATCTCGGTTGGCGGCCACCACGAGTTCGTAGCGCGGATGGGCACGCCAGGCAAAGGCAATCAGGCACATGGGACAAGCTTAGGGGGCCGGGCGGCTGCGTGGCCAGCCCATGCGGGTTGTCCACTATTGTGCAACGCAACATTTAGGCGTAGATTCAGCACTGACATATATGTCAGGCGGACATCATGCCGCCAGCGGAGTCAACATGAGCGAAGATCATCAGCTACATCGCGTCGTCATCATCGGCGGCGGTTTCGGCGGCCTGTTCGCCGCGCGCGAGCTGGGCAACAGCGGCTACGACGTCACGCTGCTCGACAAGCGGAACTTCCACACCTTCCAGCCGCTGCTCTACCAGGTGGCCTCCGGCATGCTGACGCCGGGCGATGTCTGCGTGCCGCACCGGGTGGCCATGCGCCGGTACAAGAATGTGAAAACCGTCATGGGGGCGGCGTATGACATCGATCCCGATACGCGCGTGGTCACGCATCAGTACGGCGAGCTGCCCTACGACACGCTGATCGTAGCGACCGGCGTGAAACACGACTATTTCGGCCACGACGACTGGCAAGACCATGCGCCGGGCCTGAAGACCGTCGAACACGCGCTGCGCATGCGACGCAAGATTTTCTACGCCTTCGAGATGGCCGAGCAGGAAAGTGACCCGGTGGCGCGCGAGCGCTGGCTGACCTTTGTCGTGGTGGGCGCGGGCCCCACCGGGGTGGAGCTGGCGGGCGCGATCGGCGAACTGGCCAACCGGACCATGCCGGGAGACTTTCGCCGCATCGACCCCCGCAACGCGCGGATTCTGCTCGTCGAGGGGGCCGATCGCATTCTGCCCGGCTACCCCGAGGCCTTGTCGCGCGAAGCCGAAAAAATGCTGGGCCAGCTCGGCGTCACGGTGCGCACCCGCACTCTGGTCGAGGACATCGAGGACGGACTGGTCACCATGAAAGGCGACCAGCAGCAGCAGTCGAACGTGCCCACCGAAACCATTCTCTGGGCCGCCGGCGTGCGCGCTTCGGCCTTTGCGGAAACGCTGGCCAAGCGCACCCGCACGCCCCGTGAAAAGGGCGGCCGGCTGCGGGGTCAGCCCGATCTGTCGCTGCAGGGGCATCCCGAAATCTTTGTCATTGGCGATCTGGCGGACATTACCGATGCCCGGGGCGTGATCGTGCCGGGCCTGGCGCCGGCCGCGATTCAGCAGGGCGAATATGTGGCCGGCCTGCTGAAGAAGCGCCTGAAGGCCCGGGCCGGCAAGCCGTTCGTGTACAAGGACAAGGGCTCGATGGCGGTCATCGGCCGCAACCGCGCGGTGGGTGACCTCGGCTGGGCACGCGTGGCCGGCTTCTGGGCCTGGCTGCTGTGGATTGGCGTGCACATCTGGTCGCTGATCGGCAACGAGCGGCGCAGCCGCGTCATGCTGCAGTGGATGTGGAAGTATTTTTCACACCGCACGGGCGATCGGCTCATCACCGGCCGGCCGCCCAGCACGCGCCGCCTGAAAGACCAGGAAAGCCGCAAGCGCGCGGCCTGATGGCGCTGTTCAGTCGGTCCAGACCAGCTTGACCGACCCCGCCAGGCAGGCGCGGTTCTTGCCGGCGCTCTTGGCCCGGAACATGGCCTCGTCGGCCTCGTTGATGAGATCCTGCAGCTCGCTGTCGGGCTGAGGGCGCATCACCGCCACCCCGACGCTGACCTGCAGGGGCAGCGGGGTTCGCAGACCTGATACCTGGCAGGGATGGGCCGCGACCCGGTCGACCACCTGCTGGGCCAGGCGCATCGCCTTGTAGACATCTGCGCCGAACGAGGCGATCAGGAATTCCTCGCCGCCGAGCCTGAGCACCACGTCGGATTCGCGCCGGAACTGCATGGAAAGCAGGTTTGCGACGTGGGCCAGGCAATGATCGCCCGCGTCGTGGCCGTATTTATCATTGATACGCTTGAAATCGTCCAGGTCGATATAGAGCAGCGCGAAATTGCCGCCCACCCGCTGCGCCGTGCGCCAGAGCATGGAGACTTCCTCGTCCAGCACCTTGCGGTTGTAGATGCCGGTGAGCGCGTCAACCTTGTTTTCCTTCTCCAGCCGATCGTTGATCTGCTTGAGCCGCGTGTTGGCCGAGCCCAGCCGGTTGGCCAGCTCGACGCGTTCGGTCACATCCTTCTGAATACCCACGAACAGCGTCTGTTCCCCGGCGCTGGACGTGACCGGTGACACCGACAGCTCGTTCCAGAAAGGGCTGCCGTCCTTGCGGTAGTTCTTGAGAATGACCTGGGTGCTGCGGCGCTGGCGAATGGCGGCCGACAATTCCGCTACGCCGGGCTGGTCGGCGTCGGGGCCCTGCAGGAAACGGCAATCCTGTCCGATGATCTCGTGTTCGGCGTAGCCGGTCAGGGCCTCGAACGCGGGGTTGGCAAAAATGATCGGGTTGTCGGTGCCCTGCGTTTCGGTCACGACAATACCGTCCTGCGCGGAATGAATGATATCCCGCAGCGTATTCTCATCCAGCATGTCTACCGGTGCACTCCTTACCGCAGGCCAGTTCGCCTTGGGTACATGGCACCCCCCAACCATCTATAGCGCGGTCAAGTCTACGCGATGCCGGGCATTTTCCAGTCCGTACATCTGCGTAGTTCGCGCGCTGAAAATCGCCTGTGCACAGACATTTACACCGTCTCGACGACGATTGGTTACCAGCGTCCCAGCATGGCGGCCATGGGATCGTAACCGTCGCGCTGCATCATCTGATGCAGACGGCGACGCCGAATACCCATGTTGCCCCCGTCGTAAACCGGAAAGCACAGGGCGTCCTGCATGAGGCCGGCCAGGGGGGTCCCGCTGGTATAGCTGTCCACGCCGACCAGCCGCATGGCGTCGTAAATGACCTGCACACAGGTTTCCGAGGCGAAAATCTTGGTCATGGTCGGCAACTCTTCGGACAGACCGCCGGACCGGTCCAGCTCCACGCAGGCCTTCCAGGCCATATAGCGGCAGGCTTCGATTCGGGTCTTGATATCCACCAGCATGTAGCCGGCGTTCTGATACTCGATGATCGGCACCGATCCGGCCCGTTTTTCGGACCGGCAGTATTCGAAGGCATAGTCGAAGGCGCTGCGCATAACCCCCACGCAAGCGGCGCCAATGAGGCCGGCCGTCCATGAAAATGTCTTATATTTCAGTTCGACGCCGTCGCCCGGCTCGCCCAGCAGGTTTTCCGCAGGGACCCGCACATCGTTGAAGTGAATGATCGGCGAGTCCACCGCGCGGTGACCCGGCATGTCGTGCCAGCCCACGATTTCGATCCCGGGGGTATTGCCCGGTACCATGATGACGGCCATGGATTCGCTGGCCGGCACCCGGCGGTCGCGGTGCTCTTCTGCACGGCAGACCACGGAAAACAGATAGGCGCCCTTGCCGTCCCAGCCGCTTCCGTTGGTGTTGTACTGCTTGCGGCCGTTGATCACCCAGTCGTCACCGTCGCGGTGGGCGAAGGTCTGCAGGCCGGCATCGGGGTTTGGATCATCGAAATTGGCGGCCCCGCCAACGTCGGTGAATGCCAGGCAGGCCAGACGGTCGGCCGGCTTTTCGATGAAGGCCGGAAGGAAGCGCTGTTTCTGCTCGTGACTGCCGTGAATCAGTAGCGGCTGCAGCCCCAGGCCAACCCCCAGCATGGTCGTCGGAACGCTGACGTCCACGGCCATCAGTTCCTCGGCGGCGATGGCCAGGTCGATATTCGAATAACCCGCGCCGCCGTAGGCTTCCGGGATAAGCGCATTGATGAAACCGGCGTCGGCCACCTCGTCGAAGAAGGGCTTGGTCGCGAAGAAGCGCTTTTGCGGCTTGTCGTGGGCCGCGATTACGTCACGAACGCCGCCCAGTACGCCCTGCGCGAACGCCCGCGCGTTGGTCTGCAGTTCAAGTTGTGCATCGGTAAGCGTGAAATCGATGGGCATGAGTCACCCTGGCTGTTGACGAGTGTGAAGCGTGGTCGACCGCCGTGGACAGCGCGCTCGGCGCAGGCTGGCCGCATTGACCTATCTTTTAGCCGCCCCCTGCTGATCCGGTCAAGCAGATTCTCCCCTCCGCTTTTGCTATTTTGGACGCCAAAGTGGGATCACCTTCACGGGAATACCAACCATGCAGACTGATCAGACGCGGCGGCGAATACTGCTCATGCTGGGGGCGGGCACCACGGTGCTTGCACCGGCGGGCCTGGCCCGGGCGGGCTGGCAGGACGTCTTCCGGGATTTCATGCGTGGCGCCACCGCGCCAGACAGCCCCGCGGCGGCCGGGCTGGAGGTGGCCGAAGTCGCCGAAGGGCTGAAGCAGGCGCTCGCGCAGGGCGCGGGCAAGGCCGTAAGCGAACTGGGGCGCACGGACGGTTTCTGGAAGCGCGACGCCGTTCGGATTCGGCTGCCGAGCGTTGTTCAGCAGTCTCAGGCCATTCTAAGCGCCGCCGGCTTCGACACCCAGGTGGAGCAGTTCCGCCTGACCCTGAACCGGGCGGCGGAGACGGCCACCGCGGAGGTCGGGGACGTCGTGACAACGACCATCGAGCAGATGTCGCTGCAGGACGCCTGGGGCATTTTGCAGGGGGCCGACGACGCCGCCACGCAATATCTGCGCGATACCGCCGGAACGGCGCTGTATGAGCGGATTCTCCCCGTCGTGACGAACGCGACGTCGCAAACCGGTGTGACACAGGCCTACAAGAACATGATCGCCCGATCCGGCCCGGTGGCCGACATGCTGGGCGCAGGCAATCTCGACCTGGATGACCATGTCACCCGCGGTACGCTGGACGGGCTCTACCACGTGGTCGCGCAGGAGGAAGCGCGCATTCGGGAGAACCCCGCGGCCCGCACGACCGAACTGCTCGAGAAGGTATTTTCCAGCCAGTCGTCCGGCGGCTAGACGTCCATCTCCAGCTCCTTGATCTTGCGCGTCAGGGTGTTGCGGCCCCAGCCCAGCAGCCGGGCGGCCTCCTGCCGGTGGCCATCGGTCTTCTCCAGCGCCGCGGTAATCATGACCCGCTCGAAGCTGGGCAGGGCTTCGTCGAGAATGTGATCAGCGCCTTCGGCCAGCCGCCGTGTCGCCCACTGCGAGAGCTGATTATCCCAGCCGCCGGGCATGGGCGGCGGGGCCGCCGCGGGGTGAGTGTCGCCCCCCGCCTGGCCGTTCAGGTTTGGCCGGTTGGCCGCGTCGGTGCTGATTTCCGACGGCAGGTCCTCGGCAAAGACTTCCCGCCCCGGCGCCATGACCGTCAGCCAGCGACACAGGTTTTCGAGCTGACGCACGTTGCCCGGCCAGTCTATGCCTTCAAGAATATCGACCACTTCGGGCCGCAGCATCTTGACGTCGGTGCCCAGTTCGCGCGCCGCACGGGCCAGAAAATGGTCGAGCAGCAAGCCGACGTCCTCGCGCCGCTCCCGGAGTGACGGCACCCGCAGCCGGATGACATTCAGGCGGTGATACAGGTCCTCGCGGAAACTGCCCGCCTGGACGTGCTTTTCAAGGTTCTGGTGCGTGGCCGCGATGATGCGCACATTGACGCTGATGGGCATGTGGCCACCCACCCGGTAGAACTGGCCGTCCTGAAGCACGCGCAGCAGGCGCGTCTGCAGGGCAGCGGGCATATCTCCGATCTCGTCAAGAAACAGCGTGCCGCCGTCTGCCTGCTCGAACCGCCCGCGCCGCTGGGTGGCCGCACCGGTAAAGGCCCCTTTCTCGTGGCCGAAAAATTCCGATTCCATGAGATCGCGGGGGATCGCCGCGGTATTGATGGCGATGAAGGGCCGGTCGGCGCGAGGACTGTGTTCATGCAGGGCGCGCGCCACCAGCTCCTTGCCGGTACCCGATTCGCCGGTGATGAGTACCGTGATGTGCGATGCCGACAGGCGACCGATGGCGCGGAAGACTTCCTGCATCGCGGGTGCTTCACCGATGATATGGGCGGTGGGCTGTGGCTTGGCCTCTGCGGCCGATCCCTTGTCGGTCCCGCTTTCGGCGGCGCGGCGCACCAGATCGATGGCATCGTCAATATCAAAGGGTTTGGGCAGGTACTCGAACGCGCCGCCGCGGTAGGCGGCCACGGCGGACTCCAGATCGGAGTGCGCGGTCATGATGATGATGGGCAGATCCGGCTGAACCTCGTCCACGCGCCCCAGCAGGTCCAGCCCGCTGATACCCGGCATGCGGATGTCGGAAAGCAGCACGTCCGGCACCTCTTCTTCCAGCGCGTCCAGCAGCTCTGCACCGCCCGGGAAACTGCGTACTGCGATACCGGCATTGCCCAGGGCCTTTTCCAGTACCCAGCGGATGGATTCGTCGTCATCGACAATCCAGGCGGTCACGTCACTCATTGAATTTCTCCGCGGTCCGGGTCCAGCGGCAGAAAGACTGAAAACAGTGTTTCCCCGGGTCTGCTCGCGCATTCGATGATGCCGCCGTGCAGATGAACCAGATACTGGGCAATGGGCAGCCCCATGCCGTGACCGTCCGCGCGGGAGGTCACCATGGGATGAAATATTTTCGGCCGCAGCTCCTCGGGAATGCCGGGGCCGTCGTCCTGGATGTCGACACGAATGACCAGCCGGTGCTGAACGGCGCCGATAGTGAAAAGGCGTTGGGTTCGCGTTCGCAGCACGATGTTGCCGGACTCGCCCACCGCGTTCACCGCGTTGCCGAACAGATTCAGGAATATCTGAATGAGCTGACTGCGGTCCGCTTCGAAATCCGGAATGCTGGGGTCGTAGTCGCGAACAATCTGAATGCTGCCGCTCAGGTCGACGCTAACGAGCTGGCGCACATGCTCCAGCGCCTCGTGCACGTTCATCTGCTTTTTCTGGGGCGGCTTGCGGGGCCCGAGCATGTCGTCGACCAGACGCTGCAGGCGGTCCGCCTCGCGAATTATAACGCCGGTGTAATCCTTCAGCTCGGCATCCGCAATCTGGCCCGCCAGCAGCTGCGCAGCGCCCCGCAGGCCGCCCAGCGGATTCTTGATCTCGTGGGCCAGCCCGCGCAGCATTTCGCGGTTGGCCTGGTTCTGATTGCGCATCTGCGCTTCGCGACTGATGCGCAGATGCTGTTCGAGCGAGAGGAACTCGAGCAGCAGATTCGCCTGGCCGTCGGTATCGGTATACGGCGTGACCACACAGTCAACATTGACCGGCTGACGATTGTTGCGCCGCAGCCTGACTTCACGCTGCGTGTAGGCCGCGCCGTTGTCGATCGCCTGGCGGAACAGGGATGAATAGCGCCCCAGCTCCGGGATGGCCTTGTGCACCGGATCGGTCCCGCAATGCCGCGCGCTCACGCCCAGAAGGACCTCGCAGGCGGGGTTCAGATAGAGCAGTTCCAGCGATTCGTTCAGACACATCACCGCCGTGGACATGCTGTCCAGAATCGGATTGGCGGCAAATCGGGCCTTCTTGCGGCGTAGGCTCATGGGCACGCCGTTGCAAAACTCGCGCCATTAAATAGAGGGTTAATCCTAGCTCAGGATGGCGTTGTACGCACTAAAATAGTGCATGAACTCGTCCGTCAGGGCGCGGCAGGGGCGCCTGTGCCGGACGAGCGAGGCGCGCCGAGTACGCCTCCGGTCTGGGTCGCCGGAGGCGCGTTCGCGTTGTTGGACGGGCCGCCGCTCCCCGGTGTTCGCAGCGGCTTGATGGCCGTGGGGGGACGCATGAAAAACACCACCGGGCTGGCACGCGCCACCTCCACGCCGTCGCGCACAGCAGCGGCGGATACCGTATGCGAGCCCGCCGTGACGCCCTCGATCCGGATGCGCTCGGCCCGGGTGGCCTCGCTGGAGACAGGGCTGCCGTTGATGAAGTACATCAGGCTCACGCCGGCGGGCAGGCCCGGATCAAGTTGCAGCGCGACCTCCACCGAGCCTTGCGGGTCGCGGAAAGTCTGCTCGGCCTCCGGACTGACGATGCGCATTACGGTCAGGGCGGCCTTGGCGCTGTCAGCGACGCTGTCGTTCGGCCGGTTCGTGGGCACGGGAATACGATCAGCCTTGTACAGATCCGGCAGGTCGGCCGGCTTGGCGCCGCGCTTGGGCTGATCGCCATAGTGCACGGTGCCGTCGGCATCCACCCACCGGTAGATTTCGGCCTGGGCGGCCGCGGCGAACAGGCTCGCGAAGAGCACAGCGGTCAGGAAACGGCTTGCGGTTTTCATGCTTTGACCATACCCCCGGCAGCCGGAGCCGGCAATATACCGGCTGACCAATGCTCATAAAAAAGCCCCCGGCGGTGCGGGGGCCTTGTTTCACCTGCGGTGGGTCTAACAGGAGTAGTACATGTCGAACTCGCAGGGATGCGTGGCCATCTGGAAGCGCAGCACCTCTTCGGTCTTGAGCTCGATGTAGCCATCGATGACGTCGTCGGTGAAAACGTCGCCAGCCTTGAGGAAGTCGCGATCGGCATCAAGCGCCTCGAGGGCTTCCTTGAGCGACTGGGCCACGTGGGGAATGGCGGATTCCTCTTCCGGCGGCAGGTCGTACAGATCCTTGTCCATGGCTTCGCCCGGGTGGATCTTGTTCTTGATGCCGTCCAGGCCGGCCATCATCATCGCCGAGAAGGCCAGATACGGATTCGCGGTGGAGTCCGGGAAACGCACCTCGATGCGGCGCGCCTTGGGCGAACTCACCCACGGAATGCGGCAGGAGGCCGAGCGGTTGCGAGCCGAGTAGGCCAGCAGAACCGGCGCCTCGAAGCCCTTGACCAGACGCTTGTAGCTGTTGGTCGAGGCGTTGGCGAAGGCATTGATGGCCTTGGCGTGCTTGATGATGCCGCCAATGTAGTACAGCGCCGTCTCGGACAGGCCGCCATACTCTTCACCGGCGAACATGTTCTTGCCGTCCTTGGACAGCGACTGATGCACGTGCATGCCCGATCCGTTGTCGCCGACCAGCGGCTTGGGCATGAAGGTCGCCGTCTTGCCGAAGCTGGCGGCCACGTTGTGCACGCAGTACTTGTACATCTGCACTTCGTCGGCCTTCTTGACCAGCGTGTTGAAGAGCATGCCGATTTCGCCCTGGCCGGCGGTGCCCACTTCGTGATGATGCACCTCGATACTCAGGCCCATCTCTTCCATGGCCAGACACATGGCGGAGCGGATGTCCTGCTGGCTGTCGACCGGCGGCACCGGGAAGTAACCGCCCTTGATGCCGGGGCGATGACCCATGTTGCCTTCTTCATACTTGAGCTCAGAGCTCCAGTAGCCTTCCTCGGATTCGATCGAGTAGCCGGCACCGCGCATTTCGTTGTGCCAGTTGACCGAGTCGAAAATGAAGAATTCGTTCTCCGGACCGAAGAACGCGGTATCCGCCACACCGGAGGCCTTCAGATAGGCCTCGGCCCGCTTGGCGAGCGAACGCGGGTCGCGCTCGTAGCCCTGCATGGTGCTGGGTTCCAGCACGTCGCAGCGGATGATGATGGTGGGCTCTTCGAAGAACGGATCCAGGACTGCCGTCTCGGGGTCGGGCATCAGCACCATGTCCGACTCGTTGATGCCCTTCCAGCCATCAATGGAGGAGCCGTCGAACATCTTGCCCTCTTCGAGAAATTCGTCGTCCACGACGCTGGCCGGCATGGTGACATGCTGTTCCTTGCCGCGCGTATCGGTGAACCGCAGGTCCACGAACTTGGCCTTGCTGTCTTTTATAAGTTTGAGAGCGTCACTACTCGACATGCTTACTCCTTGAAATATGGAATGATCGCGCAAGCGAACGTTGGCCGTTCATCAGGGCCAATATTCGATGGGCTACTATAAAGGCAGTTTTCATGCCAGACCATGGTGCACTGGAAATCAGTGACTTAGGCTCTCTCCCACAGGGGTACTCACAGTGTAATGACCCAAATTGGTGCAGTCTCATAAAAGCGCCCCATTTTGGGGCAAATCATGGCCGGTGCGACCTGTCTACCAAACAAGACGTCCGCTATACTGCGCGCCGTCCAAACCCGGGAACACCATGAATTTTCAGGAACTGATACTCGCGCTGCAGAGCTACTGGGCACAGCACGGCTGTGTGCTGGTGCAGCCGCTCGACATGGAGGTGGGCGCAGGGACCTTTCATCCCGCCACCTTCCTTCGAGCCATCGGTCCGGAGCCCTGGCGCGCGGCCTATGTACAGCCGTCGCGACGGCCCACTGACGGTCGCTACGGAGACAACCCCAACCGGCTGCAGCACTACTACCAGTTCCAGGTGCTGCTCAAGCCGTCACCCGACGACATTCAGCAGCTCTACCTGGATTCGCTGGCGCATCTGGGTCTGGACAACCGGGTACACGATATCCGTTTCGTGGAGGACAACTGGGAGTCACCCACGCTGGGCGCGTGGGGCCTGGGCTGGGAGGTCTGGCTCAACGGCATGGAAATCACCCAGTTCACCTACTTTCAGCAGGTCGGCGGTCTGGACTGCCGGCCGGTGTCCGGCGAAATCACCTACGGGCTGGAGCGCATCGCCATGTACCTGCAGGACGTCGACAGCGTCTACGACCTGGAATGGAGCAACGGACCGCAGGGTCGCGTGACCTACGGGGACGTGTTTCACCAGAACGAGGTGGAACAGTCCGCCTACAACTTCGAACACGCGGACACCGGCCAGCTATTCCATCGCTTTGACGCGCTCGAGACGGAATGCCAGGCGCTGGTGGCGCAGCAACTGCCGCTGGCCGCGTTCGAGCGCATGCTCGCTTCCTCACACAGCTTTAATCTGCTGGATGCGCGCCACGCTATCTCGGTCACCGAACGTCAGGGCTACATCCTGCGCGTGCGGGCGCTGGCACGCGCCGTGGCCCAGAGCTACTACGAATCCCGCGAGGCCATGGGTTTTCCCATGCAGAAAAAGGCCGCCGCATGAGCCGCCAGGCCGAAGATTTTCTGCTGGAGCTGGGTACCGAGGAGCTGCCGCCGACCGCGCTCGGGCGACTCAGCGCGGCGTTTTGCCGGGGCGTGGAAGAAGGCCTCTCCGAGGCCGGCTTCGACCATGGCGCCGTCGAGCGCTTTGCCACGCCGCGGCGTCTGGCGGTACGCATCCGGTCGCTGGCCGCCCGACAGCCCGATCAGACCATCGACAAGCTGGGTCCTGCCGTGGCGGCCGCCTTTGACGATGCCGGCCAGCCCAAACCGGCAGCACAAGGGTTTGCGAGGTCCTGCGGGGTCAGCGTGGATCAGCTCGAGCGTCGCGAGACCGACAAGGGCGAGCGCCTGGCGTACTCTGGCACCCAGCCGGGCGAAAGCCTGGAGGCACTGCTGCCCGGCATTGTCGAGTCAGCGCTGAAGAAATTGCCGATTCCCAAGCGAATGCGCTGGGGTAGCGGAGAGGCGCTGTTCGTGCGGCCCGTGCAGTGGCTGGTGTGCCTGCACGGCAAGCGCGTACTCCCCCTGCATTGTCTGGGGCATGAAGCAGGACGCGATACACGCGGCCACCGCTTTCATCACGGTGACTGGATTCGACTCGACGCGCCGGCGGATTACGAGGCTCATCTGGAGGCGCCAGGTTTCGTCATCGCCGATTTCGAACGGCGCCGCGGTCAGATTCGCGAGCGGGTCAATCAGCTGCTCGACGCGGGCGAAACCCCGCTGATAACAGAGGCGCTGCTGGATGAAGTGACCGCCCTGGTGGAATGGCCGGTCCCTCTGTCGGGCAGCTTCGACGAGCGCTTTCTTGTGCTGCCGCGCGAGGTCATCATTGCCGTGCTCGAGGGCCATCAGCGCTATTTCCCGGTGGCTGACAGCCAGGGCCGGCTGCTGCCGAAATTCGTGACTGTCGCCAATATCGACAGCCTGGATCCGGCCCGCGTGGTCGCCGGCAACGAACGCGTCATCCGGCCGCGTCTGGCGGATGCGCTGTTCTTCTGGGAGCAGGATGCAGCCCTCGGACTGTCGGGGATGACAGAGGGCTTGGCGCGCGTCAGCTATCAGAACAAGCTTGGCAGCATGGCCGACAAGACTGAGCGCGTTCGCGAGCTTTCCGAGAAAATTGCCGACATGATCGGCGAAGATGCTGCTGTTTGCGGTGAAGCCGCCGGGTTGTGCAAGGCCGATCTGCTGAGCGCTATGGTCGGTGAATTTCCCGAGCTGCAGGGCTTGATGGGCGGCTATTACGCGCAGCGAGAGAATCGACCCGAGGCGGTGGCCGCGGCCGTGGCCGAGCACTACGATCCGGTCGCTGCGGGCGCAGCGATTCCCGCTTCCAGGGCCGGCTGCGTGGTGGCCCTGGCCGACAAGCTCGATACGCTGGCGGGCATATTCGTGCTGGGCAAGCGACCCTCCGGCGACAAGGACCCGTTCGCGCTGCGGCGGGCAGCCCTGGGTGTTCTGCGCATCCTGGTGGAAACACCCATTGAGGCCGATCTTGACGCGCTGCTGCGTCCAGCCATTGCCCAGCAGCCACTGTCTGTCGATCAGGACAGCGTTCGCGACGCGCTGCTGGCGTTTTTCGGCGAGCGGCTCAAGGCCTGGTACGGCGAGCGCGACGTGTCACCCGAAGCGTTCGCGGCGGTCATGGCAAACGGTCTTGGCTCGCCGGCGGATTTCGATCGCCGGCTCGCCGCGCTGCAGCGTTTCAGCCAGACGGCGTCGGCCGTCGCCCTGTGCGGCGCGCACAAGCGCATTCGCAACATCCTTCGCAACAAGCCCGAAGATCAGACGCTGGATCCGGATGCTCTGAGCCTATCCGAGGAAAAAGCGCTGCACGATCAGCTCGAACGGTCTTCCCGGGCGGTCGAACAGCATGTCCGCGACGGGGATTATGGTGCAGCGCTGGAGTCACTGGCGGCTTTCGAAACGCCGGTCGCCGCGTTCTTTGACAACGTCATGGTCATGAGCGAAAACCCCAGGGAACAAAGCAATCGCCTGGCACTGCTGGGGGAGATGGATCGCCTCTGTCGCCGTGTGGCCGATATTTCGCGATTGTCGGTAGATTAGACGCCATGCCCGGCGCGCGTGTTGATCCGCCGAGAGCGGGCGGCCGAGGGAAGCAGCGGCCATGAAACTGATCGTTCTTGATCGCGACGGCGTCATCAATCGCGATTCGGCGGATTACATCAAGTCGCCACGTGAATGGTATGCGCTGCCTGGCAGTCTCGAGGCCATCGCGCGGCTGGGCCAGGCCGGTTTCAGCGTTGTTGTCGCCACAAATCAGGCGGGTATAGCCCGCGGCCTGTTCGACTACGACGACCTGTTCGCCATTCACGATCGCATGCTGCAGCAGGTGAGCGATCTGGGTGGTCGCATTGACGCCATTTTCTTTTGTCCGCACGGCCCGCACGACGGCTGTGAATGCCGCAAGCCGGCGCCCGGCCTGCTGAAGCAGGTGGCGCGGCGCTATTCGGTCAGCCTGGACGCTGTTCCGTTCGTGGGCGATTCGCTCCGGGATTTGCAGGCCGCGACCGCCGCGGGTGCCCGCCCGGTGCTGGTAAAAACCGGCAACGGCCGCAAGACCCTAGCTGAACAGACCGACGCAGTCGGGCGCATCGAGGGATTGACGGTATTTGACGATCTGGCGGCCGTGGCCGCTGATCTATGCGGCCGGTAAAAAAACGCAGCCGCGATCATATATCCAGGTTACTGACCATCAACGCGTTCTTCTCGATGAATTCCCGCCGCGGCTCCACGTGGTCACCCATGAGGGTCGTGAAGATCTGATCAGCCGCCACGGCATCATCGATCTTGACCTGCATCAGGCGTCGGCCATCCGGGTCCATCGTGGTTTCCCAGAGCTGCTCCGGATTCATCTCTCCCAAACCCTTGTACCGCTGCACATGCTGGCCACGCTTGGCCTCGCTCAACAGCCACTCATAAGCCGCTTCAAACGTATCGATTTGCTGCTCGCGCTCGCCGCGTCGCACGACGGCAGACGCCTGGATCAGCGTGCCGAGTTCATTCCCGAGCGCTGCCATGCGTTCGTATTCGTTGCTGGTGAAGAAATCCTCGTGCCAGACGTAGACATGGGGAATGCCGTGGCTGTGCCGCGTCACCTGCAAATGAAGCGGGTGATTGTTGCCGGCCGCCGACATGCTGACCTCGTAGCGATGACTGGTGCTCGACACCGCATCCAGACGACGCTGAAGAGTCTGCGACCATTCCTCGATGACGGCCGTATTCGAAAAATCGGCTTCTTCCAGGCGAGGCAGATAGGTCATCTGCCGCAAGCTGGCCTCGTCGTAGCGGCGCGCCAGACGCTGGATGTCCAGCAACATGGCCGTATACCGGTGCGACAGGGTTTCGAGCGCTTCCGAACTGATCGGCGGGCTGTCCGCCGCCACGCTCAGCTGCGCCTTGTCCAGCGCAATGCGGAGCAGATAGTTGTTCAGCTCCTTGTCGTCTTTAACATAATACTCCTGCTTGCCGCTCTTGATCTTGTACAGCGGCGGCTGCGCGATATAAATGTGGCCCGCCTCCACCAGCTCGAACATCTGGCGGTAGAAAAAGGTGAGCAACAGCGTGCGTATATGCGATCCGTCTACATCCGCGTCCGTCATGATGATAATGCGGTGATAGCGCAGCTTTTCCGGATCGAACTCGTCCCGCCCTATACCGCAGCCCAGGGCGGTAATCAGGGTTCCGACCTCCGCAGATGAGAGCATCTTGTCGAAACGCGCCTTCTCCACGTTCAGAATCTTGCCCTTCAGCGGCAGGATGGCCTGATAATGCCGATCCCGCCCCTGCTTGGCGGAGCCACCGGCCGAGTCGCCCTCGACCAGGAACAGTTCCGAGCCGGTAGGATCCTTGTTCTGGCAATCAGCCAGCTTGCCCGGTAGACCAGCAAGGTCCAGAGCCCCCTTGCGCCGCGTCATTTCCCGGGCGCGCCGGGCCGCGTCGCGAGCACGGGCCGCCTCAACTACCTTGGCGGCAATGGCCTTTGCTTCGCGCGGATTTTCCTGCAGGAACTCAGCGAGCTTTTCGTTGGAAGCCGACTCGACAATGCCCTTCACTTCCGAGGACACGAGCTTTTCCTTGGTCTGCGACGAAAATTTCGGATCCGGTACCTTCACCGATACGACCGCCGTCAAACCCTCTCGCGCATCATCCCCACTGGGCGCGACCTTTTCCTTCTTTGCCAGCCCCTCGGATTCAATGTAGCCGTTGATGGTTCGCGTCAGCGCCGCACGGAAACCCGCCGTATGCGTGCCGCCATCCCGCTGCGGAATATTGTTGGTGTAGTAGAAGGTGCTTTCCTGGTAGGAATCATTCCACTGCATGGCCACTTCAACCAGGACATCCTCGCGCTCTAGCGTGTAGTGGCACACGGTGTCGTGCAGCGGCGTCTTGTTTTCGTTGAGTTTCTCGACAAACGCGCGAATACCGCCTTCGTACTCGAAAATATCCTCACGCTCGGTGGCATCCTCGCGCAGGCAGATGCGCACGCCGGAGTTCAAGAAACTCAGCTCCCGCAGCCGCTTGGCCAGAATGTCGTACTGGAACTGGATATTGTTGAAGATTTCAGCGCTGGGATGAAACTTGATGGTCGTGCCGGTTCGCTGGGTATCGCCAGTCGGCTCGAGCGCAGTCTGCGGCTCACCCATTGCGTAGCGCTGCCGCCAGATCTTGCCGTGTCGGTGAATCACCAGTTCCAGGGTATCGGAGAGCGCGTTGACTACCGAAACACCGACGCCGTGCAGCCCACCCGAGACCTTGTAGGAGTTGTCGTCGAACTTACCGCCGGCATGCAGCACGGTCATGATGACTTCTGCGGCGGACTTGCCCTCTTCCTTGTGCTCATCCACCGGGATCCCGCGACCGTCGTCGGTGACCGTGACGCTCTGATCACTGTGAATAATCACCTGGACTTCGCTGCAATACCCCGCCAGTGCCTCGTCGATAGCGTTGTCCACAACTTCGAACACCATGTGGTGCAGGCCGGTGCCGTCATCGGTATCACCGATATACATGCCGGGCCGCTTCCGCACGGCCTCCAGTCCCTTGAGGACCTTGATACTGCTGGAGTCGTATTCCCTGGGTTCCGCCATGGGGCTTCTCGTTTATTGATTGGTCGGACGCGTCGCCGACCAGAATGGCTGACCGTGTATTTTAGCACGCGGGGCCTTGATCACGCGCTTGAATCAACCGATACAGAACGGTCGACGCGAACGGCGACTGGCGTCGATTTTTCTGACGCTGTACCGCTCCGTTTCGGGCGACGGCCAACCCGAACCAACGGCCGATCATTGCGGCGACATCTGCTGGCGCACCTATCCGCCCATGCGGCAAAAACGATGCAAGCTGGGACGCAAGCTGGTGTTAATTGCGCTGATGGACCACACCATGTTCCACGTGGAACATTCGCAGCTGATCCGACGCATGCGCAGGCAGCACATCAGTCGATTCCAGAAAAGTGAGAAATACCTGGGCTTCCGACTCCGCCAACTTCCACAGCAGCTGCTCACGATAAGCCGGACCGAGCTCGGCCGCGATATCATCGACCAGGAGAACCGGTGAGATATCCCTCCGAGCACGCAATAGATCGGCTTGCGCGAGCAGCATACCGACGGTGATCACTTTCTGCTGCCCCCGAGAGACGAAATCACGCGCCGCACGACCGGCAAAGCGAAACTTCAGATCAGCACGGTGCGGGCCCGCCTGGGTAA
This sequence comes from Salinisphaeraceae bacterium, assembly GCA_002683405.1. GTDB lineage: Bacteria > Pseudomonadota > Gammaproteobacteria > Nevskiales > Salinisphaeraceae. The sequence continues at coordinate 72,245 of NYTH01000047.1, forward strand.
ACCCAAGACTCATGTCGCCGGTCAGATTACGGGCCAGCGTTTCCCCCAGCGACTGATTGATCGGCCAGCCGGTTTGAAATCGGATATCCAGATCGACGTCGCCGAGAATATCGCGAACATGCGATCGAACTAGGCGAGACAGGGCGCCAACATACTGCTGACGAAACGCATTCACGCGCTCGGCCGACTCAACGAGCGGCTGGTCCCAAACCACAATGGACGATTTCGGGCCGCGTTTCTTGATGGCTGCATTCCGCTGCCTCAGGCTTTGCATGTACCGACGCCAGGCTCGATAGAAGTCATGTTCCACGTGGAACACTCCCCAATCGAGAAACTTGCGTCGGTGATTCGGCCCTTCTTCAAGCAGGCGGTGGACGTTGGGATCAATCGCTTGTACGGGAAGGGCGGTCGCTAGGTCCGCCATGCGGCGAGCGTTCTCACCGTTGATACGGAAGCGCGAGTCGTGGGTGGTCCGCGTCAACCCGATGCGGCTGACCCGACCGGACCGAGCGCGCACATCTGCTTGAACGGTGGTTTCCAGCTCCCCCTGCCGAATCACGGACCGCGCGTTCCCGACGCGGAAGGTCTGGCCACGGCTCAGCAGGAACAGCCCCTCCAGTACGCTGGTCTTTCCCGACGCATTATCGCCGACAAGGACATTCAGCCCGGGGCCCGGAGAAAGATCCGCGCTCCGTATGCAGCGCAGGTTATGGATGCGCAGACGATCTACGAACACCGTAAGAGCCTCAGCCAATTGGCGAGGCCGCATCCGCGCATCTAGAGACGCATGGGCATGACAACGTACCGGCTGCTGTCGTCGCCCACTTCCTTGAGCAGTCCGCTGCTATCAGAACCGGTAAGCTCAATCGCGAACTGCTCGCTGTCCATGGCGCCGAGCGCATCAATCAGGTAATTCACGTTAAACCCGATCTCCAGCGGCTCGCCCTGGTATTCGATCTCCAGTTCGTCCTCTGCCTCTTCCTGATCCGGGTTCTGAGCCTGCAGCCGCATTTTTCCGTCTTCAAATCCCAGCCGGACACCGCGGAATTTTTCGTTGGACAGAATGGCCGTCCTGGACAACGCCTGTTTCACCAGCTCTCGATCGCCCATCGCCAGCTTGTCACCCGCGGATGGAATAACGCGCTCGTAATCGGGGAACCGGCCGTCAATCAATTTGGTCGTGATCCGAACGTCTGGAAGATTCGCCTGCAGATGGTTATCAGACAGGCTGATGCGGATATTCAGATCGCTGTTACCAAGCAAACGGAGCAATTCCGTAATGGCCTTGCGAGGCACGATCACTTCTTTAAGCTCTTCCACCCCTGTTTCATGTGAAACATCACACATCGCCAGCCGATGGCCGTCGGTCGCCACGCAGCGAATCTGATCCTGCCGCACGGCAAGCAGGAGCCCATTAAGGTAGTAGCGCACGTCCTGATGCGCCATGGCGAACTGGGTGCGGTCCAGCAGTCGCTTTAGCGCCTTCTGCGAGATGTCGAATTCGGTGCCCGCACCAATATCGTCGAGAAACGGAAACTCATTGGCTGCCAACCCCGACAACGTGAAGCGCGAGCGCCCCGAGCTCACTTTAATCCGTTGCTCCTGCTGCTCGAGGCTAATATCAGCGCCGTCCGGCAGACCCCGACAGATATCCAGCAGCTTGCGCGCGGGTATGGTGACGGATCCCGGCTGGGTCACGGCCGCGCCAAACTGCGTCACCATTTCCAGCTCCAGATCGGTCGCGGTCAGTTTGACCCGGTCGTTCTCTGCCTGGATGAGGACATTGGACAGTATTGGCATGGTCTGTCGCCGCTCAACCACACCAATCACAGCCTGCAACGCCTCCAGCAATTCCAGCCGCGCTACCTTGAACTTCATTTGCTTATCCCTTCCGGTACTTCAAGACTATGCTCTGTTATTAATCTTTATATAAGAATAAAAGCAGTAGTAGCAGTAGAGGATCTAAATCTTGCTGGATAACTGCTTTTTATCCTATTAAATCAATACTTTATTCTATCTCTTAAGCTGTGGCCTGATCCCCTTCAATCCTTGGTGCGAACTGTGGATAACCTGTGGCCTGAACACCATCCCGCAGCTCATCCCGCCGCTACCCGCAGCCGCTGCACAGTTTATCCACAGCATCAGGTCTTAGCGGGTCAGCGTACGCTCCAGATTGTGATAATCCTCGTTAATTCGCGTATCGGTTTCCCGGAGCTCCCTGATCTTCCGGCAGGCATGCATAACCGTGGTGTGATCCTTGCCCCCGAACGCCTCGCCAATTTCCGGCAGGCTGTGGTGGGTCAGCTCCTTGGCCAGCGCCATGGCCATCTGACGCGGGCGGGCGACCGAACGCGTGCGCTTCTTGCCCACCAGATCGGCCACGCGAATCTTGAAATACTCCGCAACCGTCTTCTGAATATTGTCGACCGTGACCAGCCTGTCGTGAATGGCCAGCAGGTCCTGCAGGGTGCGCTTGGCGAACTCCACATTGATATGTTGGCCGGTGAATCCGGCGGCTGCGACCAGCCGATGCAGCGCACCTTCGAGATCGCGCACGTTGGAGCGCACCCGCTGCGCGATGAAGAAGGCCACCTCACGGGGTAGATCCACGCCCTTTTGTTCGGCCTTGGCGAGCAGAATGGCCACGCGGGTCTCCAGCTCCGGCGGCTCCACCGAGACCGACAGGCCCCAGGAAAAACGCGACTTCAGCCTGTCTTCCAGCCCGTCCACCTCTTTGGGAAACCGGTCGCAGGTCAGCACGATGCGCTGCTTGTTCTCGAGCAGGGCGTTGAAGGTGTGGAAGAACTCTTCCTGGGAGCGGTCCTTGCCGGCGAAGAAATGAATGTCGTCGATCAACAGCGCATCTACCGACCGGTAATGCGTCTTGAATTCATCCATCTTCTGGTGGCGCAGCGCCGTAATCAGGTCATTGACGAAGCGCTCGGCGTGGACGAAAACCACCTTGGCGTGGGGATTGAGTTCAAGCATCCGGTGGCCAACACCATGCATCAGATGCGTTTTGCCCAGACCGACACCGCCGTAGATGAGCAGCGGGTTATAGGCGGTATCCTTGGAAGTGGCCGTCTGTTCCGCAGCAGCGCGGGCTATCTGGTTCGACTTGCCCGGCACAAAGCTGTCAAAGGTATAGGCCGGATCCAGATTGCTGACCCATTTGCGCCCGCCGCTGCGCTGTCCGCGACGCGCGGCCTGGCCGTTACCGGGCAACGGCGCTGACTCACCCCCGCCGACGCTGATCCCGGCCAGCTCCTGGCCGCCCAGATCCTTGAGGGCCTGCCTGATATCGTCAAGGAATCGGTTGCCAACCTGCTCTCGCACGAATTCGTTGGGCGCAAGCAATTCCAGACCTCGCTCGCTGGTGCTCGCCTGCAGCGGACGCAACAGGGTATTCACATCCTCGGGCCGAAGTCTCGACTCCAGCCTCAGAAGGCAGCGTTGCCACAAGTCTCCAGACACAATATTCCCGTTGTTCGGCTGCGAAAACGCGGCCCCGGACCCACACACAGCTGGGACCTGGCCGGAAAATATAAAAATTATTCAAGCATTATCAGTTGCTTGTGATAAAAACTAACGCCGCCGACGGCCTGATAGCGCTTCGCCGGCTGCGCAAGCCCCGCCTGGTACCTCGATAACGAGGCCCCGACTGGCGACTGACAGTAGCACGTCTGAGAAAGAGTTATCCACAGGGAAATTCATGTCTCAAGGCTTGCATTAAAGTCATTGCGAAAGCTAAAATTCGCGGCCGTTTGGCGGGCACTCTCCTTATATTCAGCGGCATGCGCCCTTGGCTGCCGGCTGCCGCCTCCTGAAGACAGCTTCAAGCGAATACGTCATGAAACGAACATTCCAGCCCAGCAACTTGCGCCGCGCGCGTAACCATGGTTTTCGCGCCCGCATGGCGACTCGCGGTGGCCGCGATGTTCTCAAAAGTCGCCGCGCCAAGGGCCGCAAGCGGCTGACGCCCTAGATTTGCGCGTTCCCCGACCGGTCTGACACATCCACGTCCTGGCTACTGCCGCATTCAGCAAAAGCCAGAAACTGCGTCAGCCGAGCGAGTTCCGGCGCGTTTTCGGTGAGGGTAGGCGGCGGGCCGATCGGTTTTTCGTTGTCATTGCCTGCGCTAATGAAGGCACCGCGGCCCGGCTGGGACTCGCCATCTCTAAAAAGGTCGCCCGTCGTGCCGTTGATCGAAACCGCATCAAGCGGATCATCCGCGAAAGTTTCCGCAGCGCGGCGCCAGACATGCCCGCGATCGACATCGTCGTACTGGCACGCCGGGATACGGCCCGCACCGACAATCGCCAGCTATTTGAAAGTCTCTCCTACCACTGGCAGCACATCCGGTCAGGCCTGAGCCATGTCAATGGATAATCTTCGTTTCGGTCTGTTCTGCGCGCTCGGCGTCGTCTGTTTCTTTCTGTGGCAGGCGTGGCAGCAGGATTACGCGGACACCGCTACGCCTGCGCAGACCTCGGCGCCGGCCGGCCAGCCGGTGGATGATGACGACCTGCCCAGCTTTGACGCTGCACCGCGGCAGCAGACTGATGATGCAACGTCGCAGGCCGCTGCCGGTCCGATGGAGGCGCCCGCGAGCGACGCCCCGAGCCGCAACGGTCAGGTTATTACGGTGGTCACCGACCGATTCCGCATGCGCATCAACACGCTGGGTGGCGTGATCGAGCAGGCCGAGCTGATCGGCGTACCGGCCCACGCCGATAGCGGCTCGGATGATAAATCGCCCAATCTGCGGTTATTGAATAACCAGCTCCCGAACTTCTTCGTTGTCCAGAACGGACTCGTTGGTCAGGGCGAAACGCCCGATCACAACTCGACCTACCAGGCCGACCGCAGCCAGTACCGTCTGGCAGAGGGCGAGGACAAGCTGGTGGTCCCGTTGACCTGGACCGGCGCAGATGGCCGTCAGGTCACCAAGCGCTACACGTTCTATCCGGACAGCTACCGCATCGGGCTGTCGCACGATATTCGCAACGGCGCGGGTGAGCCCTGGGAAGTCAGCCAATACCTGCGCTTCTGGCGTACGCCGTACAGTCCGGGCGGGAGCGTGCCCTTCGTCCAGCAGTTCATGGGCGTGGCCTGGTACGACCAGAAGGAAGAGGGCAGCGCCGACTACAAGTTCGAAAAGCTCGATATTGACGATCTGACCGAAGCGCCGCTGCAGGCCCAGCAGTCCGGCGGCTGGCTCTCGCTGATGCAGCACTATTTCCTCGGGGCGGTCATCCCGCCGGCCGATGAAACCGTGAGCTATTTCGCCAAACCCAAATCGGTTCGCGGCAGCGCCGAAGCCGGCTTTTCCGGCGGGTATGTCAGCGCTCGACGCAGCGTAGCGCCGGGCGCCACCGAAACCATCACCGCTGACCTGTTCGTGGGCCCGAAGGTCCAGGACCAGCTGGCCGACACGGCGCCCGGGCTGGACCTGACCATTGACTACGGCATGCTGACGGTGGTCTCCGCGCCCCTGTTCTGGGTGCTCGAAAAGCTGCACGGCCTGGTCGGCAACTGGGGCGTGGCCATCATCCTGCTGACCGTTCTCATCAAGATACTGTTCTACAAGCTCTCGGAAACCCAATACCGGGCCATGGCCCGCATGCGTAAATTCGGGCCACGCATCAAGCAACTTAAGGAACAGTACGGCGACGATCGCGAAAAGCTGCAGTCCAAGATGATGGACCTGTACAAGAAGGAGGGCTTCAACCCTCTGGGTGGCTGCTGGCCCATGCTGGTCCAGATGCCCGTATTCATTGCGCTGTACTGGGTGCTGCAGGAGTCGGTCGAACTGCGGCACGCGCCGTTTGCGCTGTGGATCAACGATCTGTCTGCCCCGGACCCGCTTTATATCCTGCCGGTGCTGTTCGGCGTGACCATGTGGTTCCAGCAGAAGTTGTCCTCATCCAGCATGGCAATGGACCCCATGCAGCAGCGCATGATGCAGATCATGCCGGTTGCGATGGCCGTATTCTTCGCCTTCTTTCCGGCTGGCCTCGTGCTGTACTGGCTGACCAACAGTCTGCTCTCGATTGCGCAGCAGTGGTACATCTACCGCAAGCTCGACAACGAGGCTCTGGCTCAGGGCGCAGCTGCCCGCTAGCCTGGCGCCACCTTTCGTCAGGCCTGTATGGCTGACCGCCACACCGACACCATCGCCGCGGTCGCAACGCCGGCCGGGCGGGGCGGTGTGGGTATCATCCGCTTGTCCGGACCAAACGCCGGCGCCATTGCCAGACAGCTGACCGGCCGGCCCGTGCCCGCCCGCCGAGCCAGCTACCGCGCTTTCCTCGATGCCGGACATCAGGTTCTCGACCGGGGCATCGCCCTGTATTTTCCGGCCCCGAACTCCTTTACCGGCGAAGACGTTCTGGAGTTACAGGGCCACGGCGGCCCCGCTGTCCTGGACCGGATCATGGCGGCGGTTCTCGCGGCCGGCGCTCGCCCGGCCCGTGCCGGTGAGTTCAGCGAACGGGCCTTCATCAACGGCAAGCTCGACCTGGCGCAGGCCGAAGCCGTGGCTGATCTCATCGCTGCCGATTCCCACGCCGCTGCCGGCGCCGCCATGCGATCATTGGACGGCGCCTTTTCAAGGGAAGTAGATGCCTTGCTCGACCAGCTCGTCGAACTGCGCGTGTATGTCGAAGCCGCGCTCGACTTCCCCGATGAGGAAATTGATTTTCTGGCCGAGGGCGCCGTCGCCGATCGCGCCGTGGCGCTCGGCAAGTCAATAACGGGCCTGTTGTCGCGGGCACGGTCCGGCGCTGCGCTGCAGGATGGATTTCGCGTCGTCATCGCCGGCAAGCCCAACGCCGGAAAATCGAGTCTGCTCAACCGGCTGGCGCGGCGGGACGTGGCGATTGTCACCGATATTCCGGGGACCACCCGCGATGTGCTGGAGCAGTCCATCAATCTGGACGGTCTGCCGCTGCAGCTGATCGATACCGCCGGGTTGCGGCGTGATAGCGAGGATCTGATCGAGCAGGAAGGCATGCGCCGGGCGCATGAGCAGTTCGGCCGGGCCCAGCATCTGCTCTTGGTGGCCGATGACCGGGAGGCGGGCCCGGCGGACGTGGCCGCGCTGCGGTCCGAACTCTCGCTGCCCGGTGATCTGCCGACCACACTGCTGCTGAACAAATGTGATCTGAGCGGGCATGCCGCGGGCCCGCTGCGAGCGGGCGACGGTCTAAGGCTATCGGCGCTGACGGGCGACGGCGTTGATCAGCTTGTAATGCGCCTGCACCGCCTGGCCGGACTGGAAGGGGATATGGCCAGCACTCTCGGCGCGCGGCGGCGCCACGTGGACGCGCTGCAGCGCACGGCCCGGCATGTCGCGCAGGGGGTGCTGGTTCTGAAGGAAACCGGCGCCGGGGAATTGCTGGCCCAGGAGCTGGGCGATGCGCAGCAGGCGCTCGGCGAAATCACCGGCCGGTTTCACAGCGAGGATTTACTGGGCGCGATCTTTTCCAGCTTCTGTATCGGCAAATAGGCGCCGGCCGGCCCGGATGGGTAATATCTCAGGCCGGTTCGGGCGCGGCTGACTCCGCCACGGACTCGGCGTAATGACAGGCGGCCAGGTTGGCATCGCCAATCCGGCGCAGCGCGGGTACTGCATCCGCACAATCCGCCGCCGCCCAGGGGCAACGGGTCCGGAATACACAACCGGACGGGGGGCTGGCCGGCGACGGCAGATCCCCCTGCAGCAAAATCCGCTGCCGCGTCTTTTCAGTCTGCGGATCGGGCCGCGGCACGGCGGAAAGCAATGATCGCGTGTAGGGATGACAGGGTTCGTCAAACAGCTGCGTGCCGACACCGGCCTCCATCACGCGGCCCAGATACATGACCAGCGTGCGATGACTGATCTGGCGCACCACCGCCAGATCATGCGCGATGAACACCATGGCAATGCCGAATTCCTGCTGCAGTTCGACCAGCAGTTCCAGTATCTGCGCCTGGATCGACACATCCAGCGCCGACACCGGTTCATCGCAGACGAGGACCCGGGGCTCGACCACCAGCGCCCGCGCAATGCCGATGCGCTGACACTGTCCACCCGAGAACTCGTGGGGATAGCGATTGACCATGTTCCGGGACAGTCCGGCGCGCTCCAGCATGCGCACCACGCGCGCCCAGCGAGCCTTGCGATCGAGTTCGGGAAACAGGTTGCGTAACGGCTCCGCCACGATTTCGCCCACCGTCATCCGCGGGTTCAGGCTGGCCAGGGGATCCTGGAAGACGACCTGAACATCCCGCCGCAGGCGCTGCCAGCCGCGATGCCCCAGCGTCGTAATATCCTCTCCGGCAAAACGGATGCTGCCCTGCGTTACCGCCTGCAGGCCGGTGATCGCCCGCGCCAGCGTCGACTTGCCGCAGCCCGATTCCCCAACAATGCCCAGTGTGGTCCCGGTTTCGAGCTCGAAAATCACGCCGTTGACGGCCTTGAGCACGTCGCCGGACTGCCACGGCCAGCTGCCCGGCAGCGGGAAATGGACATGCAGATCGTCAACGGACAGCAGGGCCGGTGGGGTCATGCGCGCCTTCCAGTGGACTGTGAATTGCCAGGGCTGCGGCCAAGGCCGCAGGGGCCGATAATATTCACAGATAGCCCGCGGCGTGAAGCCCTCCGGTTTGCAATTCGCATCGATCGTCCCGATCTTAATCTCATGTATTCCCTAGACACCCGCTCCGGGGCCCGCGATGAACTGCGGCTGATGTCCTTCAACATGCAGGTGGGTATCGGTACCCGTCGCTACCGCGATTACGTGCTGCGTGGCTGGCGGAACGTGCTGCCGAGCATGGAAACAAAGGCCAATCTGGCGCGCATTGCCGGCCTGCTCAGCCAGTACGACATTGTTGGCTTGCAGGAGATTGACGGCGGCAGTCGCCGCAGCGGCTACGAGAATCAGCTGGAGTGGCTGGCGCACCAGGCCGACTTCGGCTTCTGGCATCTGCAGGTCAATCGGGATCTGGGTCATCTTGCGCAGCACGGACTGGGCCTGCTGTCGCGGTTCGAGCCGTTCGACGTGCACGAGCACAGTCTGCCGGGCCGCATACCGGGCCGGGGTGCGCTGCTGGCCAAGTTCGGTGATCGGCAGGACCCGCTGGTCGTGGTCGTCACCCATCTCGCGCTTGGCGCGCGTTCCCGAGCCCGCCAGCTTGGCTACCTGAGCGATCTGACCCGCGATTATCGCCACGTCATTCTCATGGGCGATACCAACTGCAGCGCCGAACAGCTGCAGCGCAGCGTCGGCCAGCGCGCGGCGCATCTTCAGGTTCAGCCACAGATGCTGGCCACCTATCCCAGCTGGCGCCCGAGACGCGGCATCGATCACATTCTGGTGTCGCGCGGCATCGAAGTGAGCCGGACCGAGGCGCTGGACGTTCAACTTTCCGACCACCGCCCGGTGGCCATGCGTATTCGGCTGCCCGAACCCGTCCACAGCGAACTGGCCCAGGTCAGCTAGCCGGACGCCCTCGGTCGCGCTGCTAGAGGTAGGGGCTGAAAAGCCAGAACACGGAATCCCGCAGCCGCGCGAGATAGCCCCGGTTGCGCAGATCTTCCAGCGTATAGCGGCGCGACCGGTTGCGGCTGTCGAGAATGTAGCCGGCCAGATTCTCCGCAACGCCGCGGTTGTAGATTTCAATCCCCAGCTCGAAATTCAGCCGCAGGCTGCGGGGGTCTATGTTGGCCGAGCCCACCAGCACGTAATCATCGTCTACCAGGAACAGCTTGGTGTGCACGAAGGGCGCTTCCCGATAGAACACCTTGATGCCGCTGGCGAGCAGTTCTTCCAGACCGTGCCGCGAGGCCCAGTGTACGAAGGCCAGATTATTGCGACCGGGCAGGATGATCGACACGTCCAGTCCACGCAGGGCTGCCGACACCAGCGCGCCCGCCAGTTCACGCGAGGGCAGGAAGTAAGGCGTCATGATCCATACACGTCGCCGGGCGGTGGACGCCGCGGCCGCCAGCAGCGCGCCCAGCCGGTTGGCGTCCTCGGTGGGACCGTCTTCGACGGCCCGGCACAGTGCCTTACCCGGATGGCCGGTGGCCGCGTTGCTCAGCTCGGTATGGCGGCCCGTGGTGAAGGCCCAGTCACCCAGAAAGACCTCCTCGATCTGGCTTACCACGGGGCCGTCTATCTGAAAATGCAGATCCTCGACCCCGCGTTTGCCCCGGGTCTTGAGCAGGTGCCGGTCGCCGATATTCATGCCGCCGGTGAACGCGACGCGCCCGTCCACCACCAGAATCTTGCGGTGATTACGCAGGTTGATGCGCAGCGACGGTGGCAACACGCGGGGCGGCAGAAAGCGGGCCACCCGGACGCCGCGTTTGCGCAATCGCCGAACCGGTCTGCGGCGCGGCCAGCTGTAGAATTCACCCACTCCATCAATGAGTACCCGCACGTCCACACCGCGCTGGGCCGCCGCGGCCAGCACGTCCATGAAGAGTTTGCCGGTCTTGTTGGTTTCGAAGATGTAGGTGGTCAGGTAAACAAACTTCGTGGCGCTCTCGATGGCCTGCAGCATGGCCGGGTAGGCCCGCTCGCCGTTGGGCAGGGCTTCCACCGCGTTGCCCTCCAGCAGCGGCAGCTGGGTCAGTGCGTCACCGGCGCGGACGAGGCCGGCGAGATCGGAATCGATGCCGTGTCGCTCCACCGAGTCGGCGTTCAGAATGCGGTCTCGCGCGCCCAGGCTGTGCGGTGCGCGCCGATCCAGCCGGCGGGCGCGTATCTGCACGCGGTTGATGCCGAAAATCGTGTAGAGAATGGGCCCGGCCAGGGGAAAGATGAGACACACCGCAATCCAGCCGAAGGCGCCGCTCGGTTCGCGCTTGTGCAGCAGGGCATGCAGCGCGGCGGCCGGCCCGATGATGGTGACCAGCACGATGGGGACCCAGAACTGCAGCTGTGCCAGCCACGGGCCGTCCATGACTTCCAGGTTCATCAACGCCCGGATTGAATCAGCGGAGGCGTATCCAGCCGGGGCACTGCGTCCAGCAGCGCGCGAGTGTAGTCATGCTGCGGCCGCGCGAAAATATCCGCGGCGTCGCCGCTCTCGACGATCTCGCCCTGACGCATGACGATGACGCGGTCGCAGGTTCCGGCGACCACGCCCAGATCATGGGTGATCATCAGTACCGAGGTTCCGAAGCGATGGCGCAGATCACGAATGAGGTCAAGAATTTCGGCCTGTACGGTCACGTCCAGTGCCGTGGTCGGCTCATCGGCGATCAGAATCTCCGGCTCGCACAACAGGGCCATGGCGATCATCACGCGCTGGCGCATGCCGCCTGAGAACTCGTGCGGGTAATAGCGGATGCGCCGCCCCGCGTCGGGAATATGCACGGCTTCCAGCATGGCCACGGCCGCGTCCATCGCCCGGCGGCGGCCCATGCCGCGATGGTAGGCCAGGACTTCCGTCATCTGCGTGGCAATTCGCAGATGAGGATTGAGCGAGGTCATCGGGTCCTGGAAGATCATGGAAATACTGTTGCCGCGCCCCCGGCGCAGCAGCCGCTGCGGCAGGCCCACGAGCTCTTCGCCGCGAAACCGGGCGGAGCCGTCCACGCGGCCGTTGTCGGCGAGCAGACCCATGATGGCCATGACCGTCTGGCTCTTGCCCGAGCCGGACTCCCCGACAATGCCGAGCGTTTCCCCCTCGGTCAGCGAGAAGCTCACGTCGCGCACGGCGGTGACGGTGTCTTCGCCCGTCTCGAAGCGCACGCGCAGCCTGTTCACATCCAGCAGCATCAGCGGTCCTTGGGGTCAAGCGCGTCGCGCAGACCGTCACCGATGAAATTGAAGCAGAACAGGGTGACTGCCAGCGCCAGCGCCGGGTACACCAGCAGCCACGGCGCGCGGCTCATCTCATCGGCCCCTTCCTTCACCAGTGACCCCCAGGACGTGGCCGGCTCCTGCACGCCCAGTCCCAGGAAGCTCAGAAAGGATTCGAACAGAATGACCTGCGGAATCGTGAGCGTAACGTAGACGGCGACCACGCCGAGCAGGTTGGGCACGATATGCCGGCGAATGACGCTGGCCGATGACGCGCCGGCCATGCGCGCCGCTTCCACGAATTCCTTGTTCTTCAGCGACAGCGTCTGACCGCGGACGATACGGGCCATGTCCAGCCAGTTGATGGCGCCGATGGCAATGAAGATCAGGAAAATCTGCCGGCCGAAGAAGACCATGAGCAGGATCACGAAAAACAGGAAGGGCATGGCGTAGAGGATATCGACCAGCCGCATCATGACGGTGTCGACCTTGCCCCCGAAGTAGCCCGCAATGGCGCCGTAGGCCACGCCGATGATCAGGCTCACCAGGGTGGCGACCAGCCCGATCATCAGCGAGATTCGCCCGCCCGCAAGGGTGCGCACGAACAGGTCTCGGCCAATACTGTCGGTCCCCAGCAGATGCCCATCGCTGAGCGTGGGGGGTTGCCAGATCGCGTCGTAGTCCTGCGTGTAGTAGTCGTGGGGCGAGAGCATGGGCCCGAAAATGACCAGCAGCACCAGCAGCCCGAGAATGACGGCGCTGACCACGGCGGCGCGGTTCTTCACTAGCCGCCGGCCGGCGTCCTGCCAGAGGCTGCGACCCTTGACGCTCTCGCTGGCCGCCTGTTGCAGGGTCTCGCCGGACTTCGTCATTTGTAGGCCACCCGCGGATCGAGCCAGGCGTACAGCAGATCGACCAGCAGATTGAACACGATGATGAGCATGCCGTAGAACAGCACCACACCCATGACCAGCGTGTAATCGCGATTCAGCGCGCCCTGCACGAAAAACCGCCCGAGTCCGGGAATACCGAAAATGGTCTCGATAACCACCGACCCGGTAATGATGCCCGCGGCCGCCGGCCCCATGAACGACACCACGGGCGTCAGCGCAGCCGGCAGCGCATGGCGGAAGAGAATGACGCGTGTGGGCAGGCCCTTGGCCCGAGCCGTGCGGACATAGTTCGAGCGCAGCACTTCAATCATCGCGCCGCGCGTCAGCCGCGCCACATAGGCCATCATGGCGGTACCCAGCGCGATTACCGGAATCACGTAGTGCAGCGGGCTGCCCAGCCCCCCGGCCGGAAGCCAGTCGTTGTAGACCGCCATGAGCAGAATGAGCAGCGGCGCCAGCACGAAATTGGGTATGGAGATACCGAGCATGGCCAGCGTCATCAGACCGTAGTCGGTTGGCCGGTTCTGCCGGAAGGCGGCCATCAGCCCTGCGGGAACACCGAACATCAGCGCAAACAGCAGCGAAAAAGCGCCCAGTCGCAGCGACACGGGAAACCCGTCCGCGATGAGCTGATTCACGGTGAGATCGCGGTACTGGAACGATGGCCCGAAATCAAAGCGCGCCACGTCCCACAGATAGCGGCCGTACTGCTGGTAGAGCGGCTCGTCCAGATGATACTTGGCCTGCAGATTGGCCTCGATTTCGGGCGGCAGCTGCTTTTCAAGATCGAACGGGCCGCCGGGTGCGGTACGGATGAGCGCGAAGGCCAGCGTCAGCAGGATGAACAGCGTGGGGATGGCGCCCAGCAGCCGCCTGACGGCATAGCCGATCATGACGCGTCATCCGGCAATTCGGCGCCGGGAAGCTCGTCCCGGCCACCCCACTCGATACTCAGATCCTTGCTGTAGTAGTGCCCCATGGGATTACCCACGAAGCCTTTCACATAGGGCTTGAGCAGCGTCTTGCTGGTGTAGAAGTACACCGGAATGACGGGCTGGGCCTCCAGCAGCAGCGCCTCGGCCTGCTGCATGAGCGCGCGGCGTTTCTCGCCGGCCGGCGTGCGGGCCGCGGTGTCGAGCAGCTCGTCATAGCGATCGTTGCTGAAGCCGGTGCCGTTGAGGCCGAAATCCGAGTGCAGCAGCGACAGAAAGGTTTGCGGGTCATCGTAGTCGCCGATCCAGCCGGCGCGGTAGACCTGCGTGACCTGCCGCTGGCGCACGTTCTGCAGGAACACCTTCCACTCCTCGTTGATCAGCGTGACTTTCACGCCCAGATTGACGCGCCACATGTTGGCCACCACCGACGCCAGCTTCTTGTGGCTTTCGCTGGTGTTGTAGCGCAGTTCCAGCGTGAGCGGATTATCGGGCCCGTAACCGGCTTCACGATAAAGCGTGCGCGCCTGATCCAGGCGTCGTTCGCGTGCCCAGCCGGCGTAGTCCGCCTGCGGGGGTTCATAATCGGATACGGCCGGCGGCACCCAGCTGTAGGCGGGCGTTTCGCCCCCGCGGGTGATGCGTTCGCAGATGATTTCGCGGTCAATGGCCATGGACAGCGCGCGACGCAGCTTGGGCGAATCGCGGAACGGCGGCCGGGTCACGTTGAGGCCGTAGTAGTACACGCCGAGCCAGGGCACCGTCTGCAGCTGATCAGGCACCTGGTAGCGCACCCGGTCGAGCTGCGGCACGGGCACGGCGGCCGTCCAGTCCAGCTCGCCGGCCTGATAGCGCTTGAGTTCCGACGCCACGTCGGTGATCGGCAGGTACACCACCTGATCGACGCCGGTATTCAGGTCGTCCCAGTAGCTCGGGTTGCGGACCACGCGAATATGCGAGGCCACCACCCATTCGCTCATCCGGTAGGCGCCGTTGGTGACGGCGTGCGCCGGCTGGGTGAAATTCGACGGATGCGCCTGCACCACGGGCTCGTAGAGCGGATAGGTGCTGCTGTGGGTCAGCAGACCCAGAAAATAGGGGGTGGGCTGGTTGAGCGTGATGCGCAGCGTGTAGTCATCCACGGCTTCCACGCCCAGGCTCTGCGGATCCTTGTCGCCGGCAATGATGTCGCCGGCGTTGACCACCGGCGCGAGTATCTGCGCATAGGCCGAGCCCGTCAGCGGGTCGACGCTGCGCCGCAGGCCGTAGACGTAGTCCCGCGCGGTGACCGGCTCGCCATTGGACCAGAGGGCGTTCTGGCGCAGTTTGAAGGTGTAGACGCGCCGGTCGTCGCTGATGGTCCAGGACTCGGCGCCGCCGGGCTCGAGCTCGCCGTCCGGCGCCTTGGATATCAGCCCCTCATACAGATCCCGCAGGATGTTGGATGCCCCCACGCTCTGCGCCCGGTGCGGGTCGAGCGTCTCGGGCTCCGCGCCGTTGCCGCGGCGCAGCACCGTGGTGGCGCCATCGTCGAGAATCTCCGGCTCCACCTTGACGGGAAAGTCATCGGGCGCACTACAGGCGGCCGCCAGCGCCAGCAGCCAGACCGGTAAACAGATTTTGAACAGGATCCGCACAAGCGGCAGGTTACAACAACCCGTCGCGCCGATGTGCGGTTTGCGTCAGGCGCTGCGGGCCAGGGGCAGCCCCTGTTTTTTCATGTGCACCAGCAGGATGGAAATGGCGGCCGGCGTGACGCCCGGAATGCGTGAGGCCTGGCCCAGTGTCTGGGGGCGGTAGTCCGACAGCTTCTGCTGTACCTCGTTGGAGAGTCCACGCACCCGGGAATAATCAAGATCCTCGGGCAGGCGGGCAGTTTCGTTACGGCGCTGACGATCTATTTCGGCCTGCTGGCGGGCGATGTAACCGGCGTACTTGGCCTGTATCTCGACCTGTTCGGCCACCTGGGCGTCCTCGCGACCCGGGCCGGCTGCCGGCAGCCGGACGAGCGAGGCATAGTCCACTTCCGGTCGTTTGAGCAGCGCCATGGCGTGCTGCTCCTGAGTCAGCGGGCTGCCCAGCCAGGCCGCGCCGTGGTCTTCGCCAAGATCGTCGGGCCGCAGCAGCAGCTGCGCCAGGCGCAACTGCTCGTCGGCCACCGCGTCGCGCTTGCGACAAAAGGCCGACCACCGGGCATCGTCGACCAGTCCGAGTTCCCGACCGGTTTCGGTGAGTCGAAGGTCGGCGTTGTCTTCGCGCAGCAGCAGACGGTGTTCGGCACGCGAGGTGAACATGCGATAGGGCTCGGAAGTGCCGCGCGTGATCAGATCGTCGATCAGCACGCCCAGATAGGCCTGCTCTCGCCCCGGCCACCACGGCGCTTGTTCACGCGCGGCCAGCGCTGCGTTGATCCCGGCCAGCAGACCCTGCGCCGCGGCCTCCTCGTAGCCGGTGGTGCCGTTGATCTGGCCCGCCAGGTAAAGGCCGTCGAGGCATTTGCTCTCCAGGCTGTAGCGCAGGTCTCGCGGGTCGAAGAAATCGTACTCGATGGCGTAGCCGGGCCGCGTGATGTGCGCCTGCTCGAACCCCGCAATGCTGTGCACCACCTCCATCTGGGTGGCATAGCTCAGACTGGTGGAAATCCCGTTGGGGTAGAGTTCGGTGGTATTGAGCCCTTCCGGTTCAATGAAAATCTGATGAGACGTCTTGTCGGCGAAGCGCACCACCTTGTCCTCGATGGACGGGCAGTAGCGAGGTCCCACCCCCTCGATGTGGCCGGCATACATGGCCGACTCGCCCAGATTTTCGCGGACAATCTCGTGCGTGCGCTCGTTGGTGTGGGTAATGTGGCAACTGATCTGGCGCGGATGTTCTTCGCGGCGCCCCAGGAAGGAAAAGACCGGCGCCGGATCGTCGCCGGGCTGCTCCGCCAGGGCGCTGAAATCCACGCTGCGGCCGTCGATACGCGGCGGGGTGCCCGTTTTCAGGCGGCCCACGCGCAGCGGCATTTCCCGCAGGCGCTCGGCCAGCGGGAGGCTGGGCGCGTCACCGGCGCGCCCGCCGCCGCTGCGCTGATGCCCCATGTGAATGACGCCGCCCAGAAAGGTCCCCACGGTCAGCACCACCCTCGGCGCATGAAAGGCCAGACCCATGCGGGTCAACACGCCGCGCACCTGGCCACCGTGGACGATCAGGTCCTCGACCGACTGCTGGAAAACCCTGAGATTGGGCTGGGTCTCGACCGTTTGGCGCACCGCATACTTGTAGAGCATGCGATCGGCCTGACAGCGGGTGGCGCGCACGGCCGGACCCTTGCGGGCATTCAGCCGCCGGAACTGGATACCGCCGCGATCCGCCGCGCGTGCCATGCAGCCGCCCAGCGCGTCGATTTCGCGCACGAGATGACCCTTGCCGATGCCCCCGATCGCCGGGTTGCAGGACATCTGGCCAATGGTCTCTATGTTGTCGGTCAAAAGCAGGGTGGCGGCGCCCATGCGGGCACTGGCCAGCGCCGCTTCGGTACCGGCGTGGCCACCGCCGATGACGATGACGTCAAAACTCTGCTGACTGGCTGGACTACTCATGCGCTCACGCGGGTTGCTGCGGAAAACCCGGTATTTTAACGCGGAGACTGGCTGAATTCCTCCGCCAGATCGCTCCAGTGATCGCGCGGCGTACCGTTTACAGAGAGCACGCCGTCGCGCAGCGCCAGCTCCATCAGGTAGGCGTTTTCGCTTTCGACCGGCTGGAGCAGGCCCTGCTCCTCCCAGCGCTGAAGCCGATCGTCCACGTCATCGCGCGAGGGGGGCAGCGAGCCCACCTGACTGCGCCGGGCCTGCACAAAGCCCACCAGCTGCCGCACGAGGGGGACCGGCAGCCGCAGCTCGCCGTCGCCGATCAGCCGGTTGATCAGGGCGGTCAGCCCCGTGGCGGCTTCGCTGTCGGCTGAATCGGCCGCCGCCGGCGCGACGCGCAGATGCAGCTCGCCCGACACGTCGCCCTGTCCCGTCGCCAGCAGCAGGCGGTTTATCCTGATTTCGGGTGAGTGACGCAGAAACTGCGCGAGATGGATTCGCTGCATCGCCATGCCGGCCAGCGTTTCGGTGGTGTCCGCGCCCTGCGTTGCCGATGCTCGCTGTTCGCGCCGCAGCGCCCGCCATTCCCGTTGCAGCGCGTTCACGGTGGCGATGTCGATATTCGAAAGCCGCCCGTCCAGCACCGCCGGGCCGTACTGCTCGCCGCGGGACTCGAGCTGCGAAACGCGCAGATTGACGTCTGCCGAAACCAGCCCCGGTTCGGTCGGCAGCCGTTCGACCTCGAAGGCCACGTCCTGCATGGCCAGGGCGTCGCCCTTTCGGCTGGCGATTTGCAGCGAATCGAATTCCAGTTGCTGCTGATCGATGAGCGTGCCGCGCCGGCCTTCGCCCGAGGCCGACAGCGCCAGGTTGATCAGGTCGAACTGGCCGCTTTCATTGCCCACCCATTTCACCCGGGGCACCGCCATGTCGGCCGAGACGCTGCTGCGGTCGCCCGGGACGTGCAGGCTGCCGGTGAGACGATCGGTCCGCAGCCGGCCACTGATGGGATCGCCCTGCATTTCCTGCAGCATGGCCGGCATGTCGATTTCGGTCGTCACCTCGCCGTCGAGCCCAATATGCGAGCTGACCTGCAGCGGCTGGACGGGTTCTGAAAAGTCGAAAGCGGAGAGGATGGGCGCATAGTCCACCGTGGTCACCACGATGCCCCGCGCAAGCTTCAGAAAGCCGCTCAGCGTGCCGGGTGCGGTAAACGGTAGCGGGCCGTGATGAATCACGCTGTTGAGCCGGATGGGTGGACAGGGCGGCTGGCGGCAGAACCGGTCCGCCGGCACCAGTGTGATGAGCGATTCCGAGCGAAACCAGCCGCGCCGGATACTGGTGGGTCCCAGTTCGAGCACCCCCGGGATGGCCATGCGCTTGGCGTAGCGGTCGTGATGGCGTGACAGGTACCAGCCGCCCAGCGCCGGTGCGGCGAGCACCGAAAAGACGAGCGCCACGATGACGATGATCGCAATACGTTGCAGCATGTTTCACATGATAGGCCGGGCAGGCGGGAACTGCACGGATTGAATTTCCTGCCGTTTGCAGCAGTCTTTCGTCTCACGAACACAAGACGGGACGTGCAACCACGACCCATGGCAGCCAGCAAGGAGGGATTGCAAGCATGAGTAACCAGCCGTTTCTCACCGATATCGAAACCATCAGAAAGCGAGCGCGCGAGGAAATGGACAAGGGCGCGCTGACGGCCAGCTACGGCATGGATGTCGAGCAGGTCATCAGCGTGCTCAACGAAGCGCTGGCGACCGAGCTGGTCTGCGTGCTGCGCTACAAGCGGCATTACTACACGGCCACCGGCATCCACGCGCCCATCGCCGCCGAGGAATTCCTGGAGCATGCGCAGGAGGAACAGGAACACGCCGACCGCATTGCCGAACGCATCGATCAGCTTGGCGGGGCGCCGGATTTCTCGCCGGAAGGGCTGGCCACCCGTAGCCATTCAGACTATGTCGAGGGCGAGACCCTGGTGGAGATGATCAAGGAGGATCTGGTCGCCGAACGCATTGCCATCGACAGCTACCGCGAGATCGTCGAGTGGCTGGGCAACGGCGATCCCACCACCCGCCGGATGATGGAGGACATTCTCGCGTCCGAGGAAGAGCATGCCGACGATCTGATGGGCCTGCTCGAGCGTATCGGGGTATAGCCGGACCGGCCGGCCCGCCGCGCGCCGACTACTGCGACGCTGCCGGCGCGCCGAGCTCCGACTCGAACGCCTTGAAAGCCTGGGCGGCCTTTTCAGGGGCCTCCATCATCGGCACGTGGCCGATGCCCTCCAGCACGACCATGCGGCTGTTGGCCAGCGCGTCATCGAGAATACCCGCGCCAGCGACGTGCAGCAGCCGGTCCTGGTCGCCCCACATGACCAGGCTGGGCACGGTGCTGCCCTTGAGCTTGGTCTCGAGGACGAGCTTCTCGGCGTTGATCTGGTCAAAGATGTCCTGCAGCAGCGGCCGACGCTCGATGGCCGTGTCCGCCAGATGGTACTGAACCGGCGCCGGTATGTAGGGCGGCTCGGCAAACACCCAGTCCACGACCGCATCGAACTGATCATGGCTGGCGGGCAGGAGCGGGTTCGGGCCGCCCTGGGTCAGCCGCTGTCCGAACTCGCTCATCGGCGCGGACTGCACGAAGGCCGGCGCCAGCAGCCACAGGCTGCTCACCTGCTCCGGATAACGTCCGGCAAACGTGCCGGCGATGGCGCCGCCCATCGAGTTGCCGGCAAGGTGGAACTTCTCCAGGCCGATGGCGCGGGCGAAATCGCGTAGCCGGTCCACCTGCGTGGTCACGCGGTAATCGGCCCCCATGGGATGGTCCGTCTTGCCGAAACCCGGCAGGTCAGGCGCGATAATCTCGAATCGGTCGGTCAGATACGGCGCAATGGCCAGCCAGCTCGTGCGGTCCGCGCCGAAGCCGTGCACCATCAGCAGCGGCTCGCCCTGACCGCCCCTGATATAGGTCATGTTGAAATCGCCGACCTGCACCTGCGACTCCGTCATCCCCAGCCCGCGCAGCTGGGCCTCGTAGAGCAGCCGCGCCGTGGTTCCGGGCGCCATGAAATACAGATAGACGAACGCGCCGACGAGCACGGCCAGTAGTAGCCCGAACAGTTTCAGTATGAAAGATCCCATGATGCCCCCCGGATGAAGACTGGATCAGCCATGGCGATCGACGTCGACCGGCCTGTGCTGAACCTTGATCTCGTCTTTTATTGTCCTATCCCGTATACGGCGTGGCCAGGCTGGCCGTGTTCCAGAGTGCGCGGCGTCGCCAGCACGCCCGCCCACCGCGGCACGGTCTAATCACTGTAGCGCCGATAAGCCGTGGCCGCCAACGCGCCGCCGTGTTTTGCCGGCCCGTGCCCGAGTGGCTAAACTCGCACGCCCCGGCGCCGCCGCCGGTCCTCATCCGCCTCCCAGGATTGCGACGACAATGCAGCCGCATGCCGCGGCAGTCAGCTGCTCGGTACACGGGCGGCCTCCTGCCAGCCAGCTACTTGCCAGAATCGGTTTCGGGCCCGCCGCGTCGGCCTCGGGCGACCGATTGCCCCTCCCGGTGCTGTATGCCCACGGCATGCAGGCTGAATACTGGTGCGCTGCAAACGAGGTTCGAAGACAGAAAATGGGGCCGGTATCGGTGGCTACAGACGGCCGGGTGGCCTTCGGGTCCGTGCAGGTTGATGCGGGCGATCCGCGCCGCGCCGGCCATGAGGTCTATACGCAGATCGGGCGGGTGCGCGCGCAGCTGAACATGCCGCAACTGCTGCGCGCCTGGCATTTTCTGCCCCGCCTGAACGCCGGCGAGGGTGACCAGGAGCGCTACAGGCTGTTCTGCAGCGGCCGACGTGAAGCGATTGACGCCGGTGTGCTGGGCGATCATGCCCTGCCGGCCGCCACGGTCGTGGGGGCGGACGGCGAGCAGCTGCTGGCGCAATTCCTGCTGTGCCAGGAGCCGCTCGAGGCGATAGAGAATCCGCGCCAGATCAGCGCTTATGAATATCCGCGCCGGTACGGCCCGCACCCACCGGCCTTCGCTCGGGCCGCACGCGTGCGCGGCAGCCAGCTGCTGTTGTCCGGCACCGCCAGCATTGTCGGCCACGAGACTCGGCACGCCGGCGACGTGGTGGCGCAGCTGGACGAATCTCTGGCCAATGTCGAAGCGTTGATCAGCGCGGCCGACGGCGACGGCGCGAGGTCGCTGGCCGCACTGCTGTCCCTGCGCGTGTATCTGCGACACGCGGATGACAGTGATGCCGTGCAGCGCCGGCTCCGGGACTGGCTGCCCGACAGCGTTCCCCGCGTGTTCGTGCGGGCCGATTTGTGCCGCGAGGATCTGCTGATCGAACTGGAGGGCACGGTCAGCCGGGCGTAACCGCGCTGTCATATTTCCTACACCGCAGCGTCACGAAACCGCCATACGCTGGCGCCGTCATTTGTCATCTGCAGCCGCCATGCGAATCGCTTACGGCGTCATGGGCTACGGGCGCGGCCACGCCATGCGCAGCTCGGCAGTACTTCCGGACCTGATGAAAGAGCACGAGGTCCGGGTTTTTGCCGGACGCGATGCCTATCAGGCCATGCACGAGCGTTTTCCCTGCGAGGAACTGCCCGTCATCGGCTACCAGTACGATGCCAGCGGCCGCCTTTCCACGCCGCTGACGCTTGCCCGGAACGCCCGACTCACCGCCGACCTGCTCGGCCGGGGGGCCATCACGCGGGGCGTTTATGATCGCATTGACGCGTTCCGACCGGATATCGTCATTTCCGATTCGGAATCGTGGACGCACCGTTACGCCCAGCACCGGCGGCTGCCCCGGATCGGTTTCGACCACGTGGGCATCATGGCGTACTGCGACTGTGATTTTGCACCCGAAGACTGGCTGAAGGGCCGACGGGATGCGGCCGGCTACCGGGCGTTCATGGGTGTGCCCGATCGCATTATCATTTCCAGTTTCTACGAAGCCCGGCCGCGGATGCCGGGCGTCACGCTGGTCGGCACGATCCTGCGCGACAACGTGCTGGCGGCGCGCCCGAGCAACCAGGACTATCTGCTGGCTTACTTCAACAAGGGCGGCCACCAGTTTTCCACCCGGCTGGAGACAGTCCTGCGAGCCAGCGGCGAGCGCATCATCGTGTATGGCGTGAACCGTCGCGGCATCAGCGGCAATCTGACGTTCAAGGCGCCCTCGAACGACGGGTTCGTGCAGGATCTGGCGCACTGCAAGGGGTTGATCGCCACCAGCGGCAATCAGCTGCTCAGCGAGGCCCTGCATCTGGGCAAGCCCGTGCTGACCCTGCCCGAGGATGTGGTGGAACAGCGGCTCAACGCGCGCGCCGTCACCCGCATGGGCGTGGGGCTTCAAGGCAGTCTCACGCGGCTTGATCTGAGCCTGCTGGGGGAGTTCGCGGCCCGCCTTGACGAATTTCGCTCTCCGGTAAGGCCGGGGCAGCCTGACGGCAGACCGGCTGCCCTGGCAGCGCTGCAGCAGGGCATTACCGAACTGACGGGCGGGCGCCCGGCGGTTGAAGTGGCCTCACCGCAGGCGGCCAGCCGGAGAGGGTAGGGCTCGGCTGAATCGCTTGTTCCGAGCGTGGCCGGCCGCAGCGCGCTATATCGGCAGCCAGTGGTCGAGCAGCTGCAGCATGAGCGCGTGGGCGCGCGTGTACTGATCGTCGCTCCCGCGGATTTGTGCCGCCGTCTGAATGGCCGGAGCAGCCCGCGTCAAATCCTGCTCGCAGTGGGTCAACAGTCGATCCACGCCGGCTGCGGTAATCTCGAGGTGGAACTGCAGCGCGAGGACCCGCTCGCTCAGCTGGAACGCCTGGTTGTCGCAATGCGCGCTTGATGCCAGCCGCCGCGCGCCATCGGGCAGCTGGCAGTGATCGCCATGCCAGTGAAAGGCGTCGAAGGGCCGGTTGCCCGGGCCCAGCGGATTGGACGGACCGTCGTCCGGCTCGGGGGTCACCTGATGCCAGCCGATTTCCGGTTCCCCGGGACGTACGTCGGCGCCGGCTGCGCGCGCAATCAGCTGGGCGCCCAGGCAGATGCCCAGCACGGGCTTGCCGGCTTCGATGCACTGCGCCACGAAGCGGGTTTCCGCGGTCAGCCAGGGAAAGCGACGCGTATCGTCCACATTCATCGGCCCGCCCATTACGATAAGGGCATCAACGTCGTTGATACGGGGCAGCGGTTCTCCCCTATACAGATGGGTGGCGTCGAGATGTCCGCCGCGGTCTTTCGACCAGGTCCGGATGAAGCCCGGATCCTCGAACGGCACATGGGCCAGCCAGTGCACGCGATGCCCCACGACGCGGTCCTTACATATCCCGGGGGGATCTGCGCCGCTTCAGGATCCAGCCGTTCTTCAGACGGCGCAGCATGTTGGGATCGCGTCGGCCGAACAGGTTCTCCAGATAGGACACGTAGTCCCCCGGCAGGCGATTTTCACGGGCCCCGGCGACTACAAACGCCTGATACCAGGTGTAGGGCGCGAGCGCGTCGTCCAGGAAGGCGCTGCGCGCGCGGTACATGAACGCTTCCATCTCGCCCTTCGGCGTGTTGACCAGGATTTTCACGTATTCGTACCCGGGCCCCTCGGCGGCGTGCAGGCGACTGAGCTTCTTGTCGTCAATTTCGTAGAGCACGCCGTGCACCGTGTCGTTGGGTCGGCCCGAGGGAAAGGCATTGCACTTACCGGAGCCATCGGCGCCATGCTTGTGAAAGCGCAGCACGTGGCCGGGCAGCGAAGCCGGTCCCAGGCGGCGTGCGCTCGGCACGCGGCGCTGCAGGCGCGCAAAGAGCATGTTCGAGCCGTAGGCGAAATACTTCATGGCGGTCTTGAAAACGCGGGGTGAAAGCGGTCCGGCTACACGCCCGTTGACGCCGGGCGGGACCGGGGTGTGTTGATTAACGCGCGCAGAATATAGACCAATCGGGCCGTTCGGTGCAGGTCAATCGCCGGCAGGATGCTTCTGACTGACTGCCGGCAGTGGCGAAACGCGGTCAGCTCTGACGATTCGGTATACCTGCGTAATCCGCCGAGGTTGGGGTTCCAGCGGTCGCTCGACAAAAAAAGGCCGCTTTAAAAGCGGCCCAGGTCAGGGAAGGAGGAGGACAGAAAACTAGAACATTTCAGGTCTGACCCGGCGCGATCAGGCCGCCCAGGCGGTCAGCTGATCCCGTACCCGGGAAATGGCCCGGCCGTGCAGCTGGCAGGCGCGGGATTCGGAGACGCCCAGGCTCTCGGCGATCTCGCGCAGGTTGAGATCCTGGTCGTAGTACATGCTCATCAGGGCCCGCTCGCGGTCCGGCAGCTCATCGCTGGCGCAGGCCACGGCCTCGAACAGGCTGTCACGCTCGACGGTGAAGGCGGGACGCCAGTCGTCACCGGCAGCCACTTCCTGCTGCGGCATATCCGGGTCGCCATCGTCCAGACTGTGCAGATGGGCGCTGGCCACATCGCCGATGGTCTTGCGGTACTCCGCAGCGGTCATGCCCAGTTCCTTCGCCACTTCGGCGTCGGTTGCGGGGCGGCCTTCGCGAATTTCGATCACGCGCTGAGCCTCGGCCACGGCGCGGGACTTGCGGTGCAGGGACCGGGGGGCCCAGTCGCCGCGACGAATCTCGTCGACCATGGCGCCGCGAATGCGGATACCGGCAAAGGTGGAGAAGCTGGCGCCCTCTTCCTCGCGGAAGCGCTCATGCGCTTCCAGCAGCCCGAGCATGCCGGCCTGGATCAGGTCTTCGATCTGCACGCTGTCCGGAAGACGGCTGTGCAGTCGATAGGCGATCCGCTTGACCAGATCCACGTG
Source organism: Salinisphaeraceae bacterium (assembly GCA_002683405.1). Classification (GTDB taxonomy): domain Bacteria; phylum Pseudomonadota; class Gammaproteobacteria; order Nevskiales; family Salinisphaeraceae. The sequence continues at coordinate 97,275 of NYTH01000047.1, forward strand.
ATCGTCGATCAGGGGGTTGGCTACACGGCTGTTAGCATACATGGCATTCGGGGTCGTCATCACTCCACCTCGCATCCTTGGTAGTGGTTCTACTTGTTGAACGGGGTCAACCGTTCGGGATATTCGAAAAAGGTCGAATCAGTCACGGCCCAGCTCCGGGCGCGCGGATCGCGCGGCGGGTACCGGGACACCGGCGGCGCGCAGATCGGCCAACTGATGGCGCAGCGTGCGGGGGCTGATCCCCAGTTCGGCTGCGGCGGCTGATCGCGCGCCGTCAAATTCGTTGAGCACATTCAGAATCGTGTCGCGGGCGCGTTCGCTGCCGGCGTACTCGTCGGTCAGGTCCAGGTGCTGCACTTCAATGACCTCGCCTTCACACAGAACGAGCGCGTGCTGGATGCAGGCGTCGAGGGCGTCGTGGCCTTCGCGCCATTCGTGGCGGCAGATCACCAGGCGGGCAGCGGCGGAGAGACGGGGTAGCGGCCGACGATGACCGGCATGCTGACGGACCAGACTCACGGCCACCGCCACGGCATGATTGCCGCTGAGTGGTTCGCTCGTTTGGGCCGTGGCCTTGGACATTCGTCTTGCTCCTTGCAACCGACACGATGTGCGTCGTGTCAGTCATGGAGCAATCGGTGTGCCGTTTTTTCAGTGCTTAAAAATCAGGCACTTACGAGAAAAGACGGATTTTTGACGTCAAGAATATGACGTATAAGGGCAAATACTGACGTCGAATTGACGCTTTTAGCTCATTTGGGCTATTGACTTTGAGCTTGTTGCATTGCGCAAAAAGCTCAGTTGGCTTCCAGGCCGTACTTGCGCATCTTCTCCACCAGCGTGGTGCGCTGCAGGCCGAGTGATTTGGCGGCGCGAGCCACCACGCCGTTGTTCAGATCGAGCGCCTGCTCGATCAGGCTGGTTTCCAGACGGTTCACCAACTCCTTGAGATCGACACCGGCAGAGGTCATTTTCACGCCCGCGATGTAGTCGCCCGGTGAATGGTCGGTCATTCGCCTCTCGGCATCTGGCGACAGCACGACTTCACCCTTGCCGAGCACGCGTTCAGGCAGCTGGTCGATGTCGATCCGCTGGTTCGGGTAGAGAATGCCCAGCCGTTCGATGATGTTGCCCAGCTCGCGGACGTTGCCGGGCCAGTGGTAGGTCTGCAGGGCGTCGAGCGCCTGATCGGTAAATTCCAGGCTGTAGCCTTCCTGGTCCTCCAGCCGTCCCAGCATGGCGCCGATGATCGGTTCGATATCCTCGCTGCGGGCGCGCAGCGGCGGGACTTCGACGGGAAACACGTTCAGCCGGTAGAACAGGTCCTCGCGAAATTCGCCCCGGCGGATCTGATCCTCCAGATCCCGATGAGTGGCGGCGAGGATGCGGACATCGGCGGTCAGCGTCTTGTTGCTGCCGACCCGCTCGAAGGTCTCTTCCTGCAGCACGCGCAGCACCTTGACCTGCATGTCCAGCGTCATGTCGCCGATTTCATCCAGAAACAGCGTGCCGCCCTCGGCCATCTCGAAGCGGCCCGGGCGGCTGTGGATGGCGCCGGTAAACGCGCCCTTCTCGTGACCAAACAGTTCCGATTCGAGCAAGTCGCGAGGAATGGCTCCGCAGTTCAGGGGGACGAAGGCGGCTTCATCGCGGGCCGACTGCCGATGCACTTCCCGCGCAACCAGCTCCTTGCCGGTGCCCGATTCGCCCAGGATCAGTACGCTTGCATCGGTGGCGGCGACCCGCTCGATCAGCTGACGAACCCGCCGCATGGCCGGACTCTGGCCCACCAGCGTGTGCGGCGACCGTGGCCGGCGTTCCCGCCGGGCGGGGCCCCTGCCGCTGTCGGGCAGGCGTTCCAGCTCGTTGCGAAAGGTCTGCAGGGCAATGGGCGAGCGGAGTGTGCCGGCGAAGCCCGGTACCTCGCCCTGACGGTAGGGATCGTCGCCCTCGCCGCGCTGATACTCGAGAATCAGCAGCGTGGGCAGCTGTTCACGCAGCTGCGCGAGTGGCTTGCTGTAGCCGCCAAGGTCGATTTCGCCGTCCGTGATCATCACCGCAGCCACATAGGCGGCGCGCCCGCCCGACAGCTCGTCCTCCAGGTCGTCATACGGCACGAAGATGGGTCGCCGGCGCAGGAAGCCGAGCATGTCCATGACCGAACGCGCGCCATCCAGAGTGGCGCCCACCACGAGCATTCGACGTTCCGTTTCAGTCGGCTGTCCGACCATTGCCATCCCCTCTATGGCAAAAATGTGGAAAGATCATGGCGATCCTTCCTGGCTCCTGCGCTAGATTAATCAACAACCACACACTCTGCGGTCCCCCTCGCAGCCCGCAGCATAACGCATCCAGCGCGAAATTCACGGCGCATGTGCAAGATATTCAATCAGTTCCGCGCCTTCTTTCATCCGCTGCGACCTTGGGTCACAATTAAAGCGTCACCCTTCATGCCGATGGGATTGCCCATGCGATTGTCGATCAGCCTTGTCTTCCTGGCCGCCGTGCTGGCCGGCTGTGCCACCTATCCGCGTGGTGAGCTCATTCCCTTCAGCCCGGCGCTGGTGGAGCACTACCAGCTGGCCAGTGATGAAGTGCTGCGATTGCAGTATTTCCTGTCCCGCGAGCTCGTGCTGGAGTCCCGTAGCCACGCGCACCAGCACGGCGTTGTGTCGGGTCGGCTGGTGTCCGAACGCGATCGCCAGGTCGAGCGGCTCATCATTCCTGCCGGTACGCCCGGCGTCGCCATTGCCTCGCAGGATGGCGTGCTGCAGGTCAGTTTCGGGGAAGGCAGCCAGCTGACCTTCCAGCCAACCGGCGAGCACGCCAAGTCGCCCTACCGGCTGCTGGCCGAAACTTCGCGTCCGGATGCCCCCAGCCTGTATGCGCAGGGCCAGACCTACCGCGTCATCAGCGGCATGCCGTTGCCCTATCTCGCCATCAATCGTGAAGTGCTTCAGCGTGAGCGGCGCAGCGCCGTTCGCCTGACCGGTCGGACCCCGGATACGCCCTGACCGATTCCGACACGCTAGCCCGCGTCCTGATTGCGCCGGACAGCTTCAAGGGCTGTCTGGACGCGGCCGGGGTCGCCCGCGCGCTGGCGCTCGGCATTCGCCGCGCCGCGCCTCATGCCGCTGTTACCGAATTGCCCCTGGCCGACGGCGGCGAGGGCACGCTTGACTGCCTGGCGCTCGCGCATCCATCGGCACGCCGGGTGCACGCCGCGGTGGTCGCGGTCCACGGGCAGCCGATCGACGCGTGCTGGCTTCGGCTGGATGACCAGACAGCCGTGATCGAATCGGCCGAAGTGCTGGGTCTGCCGCGGGTAGAGCGCAGCGGCCCCGCGGTGGAACGCCGCGGCAGCGCCAGCCTGGCCGAAATGATTCGCGTGGCGCTGGATGCCGGTTGCCGCCGGTTGTTTCTGGCGCTGGGGGGCAGCGCGACCAACGACTGCGGTATCGGACTCCTGCAGGGGCTTGGCCTGATCTGCGTGGATGCACAAGGGCGGCGCGTCACGCCCGACCTTGCCGGTCTGTTGTCGGTGGAGCGGGTGGATGCGCGCGCGCTTGATTCTCGTCTGGCGCAGGCGCAGATGACCGTGCTCTGCGATGTCGATAATCCGCTGTGCGGGCCGGCGGGCGCCACGGCCGTGTACGGGCGGCAGAAGGGCCTGGCCGAAGCCGATGCGCGCAGAGTGGATGAGGCGTTTGCGCGGTTCGCCGCGCTCTGCAATTTCAACCCGGCCGCGTCCGTGGATGCGCCCGGCGCGGGGGCCGCCGGCGGGCTCGGGTTTGCCCTGGCGCTGCTGGGCGCCCGGCTCGATTCGGGCGCCACGCGGATACTGGAGCTCTGCGGGTTTGCGAGCCAGGTTCACGGCGCCCGACTGGCCGTGACCGGCGAAGGCCGGGCGGATGGACAGACGCTGCACGGCAAGCTGCCGGCCGCCGTCGCCCGCTCGTCGGAGGCCGCCGGCGTACCGGTGGCCCTGGTGGCGGGCGGGGTCGACGAACAGGCCCGGCCGGCCTTGAGTCAGCGGTTTGCCGCGCTGGAATCGCTGACCGACGCCGCCGGCAGCGCGCAGAGCGCGATGGATGAGGCGCCCCGATGGCTGGAACAGGCCGGCGCCGCGCTGGCCGAACGGTTCCTGCGCTAGCGCTGCTCTATCGCTTCAGGATCGGACGGCGCGACGCGCCTAGCCAAGCTTCTTGCGCGGAATATACAGGTCGGTTAGCGTGCCTTCGGCAGCCTCCGCGGCAAAGGCCACCGTTTCCGACAGCGTCGGATGGGCATGGACAGTCAGGCCGATGTCGGCCGCCTCGGCGCCCATTTCGATCGCCAGACCCATTTCCGCGACCAGCTCCCCGGCCCCTGCGCCCACTGCGCCTGCCCCGATCAGCCGACCGGTATCCTCATCAAATAGCAGCTTCGTAAAGCCGTCGGAAGCGTCCATCCCCAGGGCGCGCCCGCTGGCTGCCCAGGGAAAACTGCCCTTCTCGTACTTCACGCCGTCGCTTTTCGCCCGGGTTTCCGTAAGGCCCACCCAGGCGACTTCCGGGTCGGTGTAGACCACCGACGGAATACAGCGGGCGTCGAAGGCCGATTTCTCGCCGGCGCAGCATTCGGCGGCCACCTTGCCCATGTGCGTGGCGCGATGCGCCAGCTGCGGCTCGCCGGTGATATCGCCGATGGCAAAGATATGCTCGATCTGCGTGCGGCACTGCTTGTCCACCGGCACAAAGCCGCGCTCGTTCACCTCGATGCCCAGCGCATCCGCACCGATTGCATTGCCGTTGGGCCGGCGGCCCACGGCCACCAGCACGCGCTGGTAGTGTTCGGATTCGGGGGCCTTGTCGCCCTCGAAGCGCACGGTCAGTGCGTCGTCGCCGGCTTCGACGCCGGTGACCTTCGTGCCGACCCAGATGCTGCGGCAGCGCTGGGTCATGCGTTTTTGCAGCGGCTTGACCAGGTCGCGATCGGCGCCGGGAATCAGGCCGTCGGTCATCTCCACCACGTCGACCGCGCAGCCCAGCGAGGCATAGACGTTGGCCATCTCCAGACCGATGATGCCGCCGCCGATGACCAGCAGCGTCTCGGGCAGCTCGTCCGGGGACAGCGCGCCCGTGGAAGTGACGATGCGCGGGTCGTCCGGCAGGTCCGGCAGCATCACGGCTTCGGAGCCGGCGGCGATGATGGCGTTCTTGAAGCTCAGCGTCTGCTCGCCCTCATCGGCGCGGACGGTGAGCGCGTGGCTGCAGGTGAAGCGGCCCTCGCCGTGGACCACCGTAACCTTGCGCTGTTTCGCCAGCCCCTTCAGTCCGCCGGTGAGCTTCTCGACCACCGAGGTTTTCCAGCCGAGCAGCTTGTCAAGATCGATTTGCGGCGCGCCGAACTGCACGCCGTGGTCGGCCATGGCCGCCGCGTCGTCAATGACCTTGGCCGCATGCAGCAGCGCCTTGGAGGGGATGCAGCCCACGTTCAGGCAGACACCACCCAGGCTGGGATAGCGCTCCACCAGCACCACCTTCAGGCCCAGATCGGCGGCGCGGAAGGCGGCCGTGTAGCCGCCCGGCCCGGAGCCGAGCACCAGTACGTCGTACTCGGCGTCGCTCGAGGCTGTCGCCGACTTTGACTGCGCTGACGCGGCAGAAGGCGCGGCAGCGGATTTTTGCGAGCTGTCTTTCGGCCCCTTTTCCGGCGATGGGTTGCTGTCGTCCGAGTCGTCGTCGCCGTCGTCATCTTTCGGGCCGTCCGAATCGTCCTTTTCATCCGCCTCGATGAGCGCGATGACGTCGCCCTGGCCCACCTTGTCGCCTTCGCTGACCTTCATCTCGGCGATCCGGCCGGCGGCCGTGGACGGTACCTCCATGGTGGCCTTGTCGGATTCGAGGGTGATCAGCGGCTGATCGACCTCGACCTCGTCACCCGCGGCGACCAGCACCTCGATGACTTCAACGGCGTCGAAATCGCCAATATCGGGGACTTTAATTTCTTGTGCCATGGTTGTTCAGGAATTAACCGCAGAAAAGATTTGCCACAGAGGCACAGAGCACACAGAGGGAAGACATTAAGAAATTCACCACAAAGGCACGAAGTGCACAAAGGGGAGAACCGAGGCAGCCTTTGTGTCC
>NYTH01000048.1 GCA_002683405.1 Salinisphaeraceae bacterium
CCAGTATCTGCTCCAGGTGCTCAGGGAAGACACGGAATGAAGGTGGAGAAAACGCCACTCCCCGGGGTGCTGCTGATCACACCAAAGGTATTCGGGGACGCACGCGGCTTTTTCATGGAAAGCTTCAACGCCCGCGCGTTCGAGGCTGCCACGGGCGTGACCGACCGGTTCGTGCAGGACAACCACTCGTTGTCGGCGCGTCACGTGCTGCGCGGCCTGCACTACCAGCTGCCGCCCATGGCGCAGGGCAAGCTGGTGCGGGTCACGGCGGGCGAAATATTCGACGTGGCGGTGGACGTGCGCCAGAGCTCGCCCACGTTCAGGCAGTGGTTCGGTTGTCGACTGTCCGCCGACAATTTCAGACAGCTGTGGATACCCGCCGGTTTCGCCCACGGCTTTCTGGCCATGACAGAAAACACCCAGGTGCAGTACAAGACGACGCACTATTACGCGCCGGACCATGAGCGCAGCCTGTTCTGGGCGGACGAATCACTGGGCATAGACTGGCCCGACACGGGCGGCGACAAGGCCGTATCCGCCAAGGATGCGCAGGCGCCACGGCTGAACAAGGCCGAGTTGTTCAAATGACGGCGACGGTCATCATTACCGGCGCCAGCGGCCAGCTCGGCAGCGCGCTGCACGCCGCGGCGCCGGCGGGCTTTCGAATACACGCCCTGTCCAGAACCGATCTGGACGTCACGGACCGACAAGCCGTCAATGCGACCGTTCGTCAAATCCGACCGGACTGGATCATCAATGCCGCGGCCTATACCGCGGTGGACCAAGCCGAAAGCGACCCGGCAGCGGCCGAGCGACTGAACGCGCAGGCGCCCGGCGGGCTGGCCGAAGCCGCCCGCGCCGAAGGCGGCCGACTGCTGCATGTATCCACTGATTACGTGTTCGACGGCGCAGCGACCACACCCTACCAGCCCGGCGACCCCGCCCGCCCCATCAACGTCTACGGCCAGACCAAGTGGCGCGGCGAGCAGGCCGCGCAAGCCGCCAGCGAAGATGACGCCGTCATTGTCCGCACTGCCTGGCTCTGGCATCACACCGGCCGCAATTTCTTCACGACCATGCGCCAACTGATCGCCGAAAAACCGGAAGTCCGCGTGGTGAACGACCAGTTCGGAGCGCCCACGCACGTGGATAACCTGGCCCACGCCCTGTGGCGCTTCGTGGAAGCATCAGCGCCCGGCGGGGTCTATCACTGCACGAGCAGCGGGCAAACCACCTGGTACGGATTCGCCAGGGCGATACGGGAGCAGATGGCGCGGGCCGGCCTGCAGAGCCTGGCCAATGTCCAGCCGGTCCCCAGCAGCGAGTTCCCGACCGAGGCAAGCCGTCCTGCCTTCAGCGTGCTCGACTGCAGCAGTACGGAACGCATCATAGGCGCCATGCGGCCCTGGCAGGCACCCCTGCAAGCGGGCCATCCAGAGCACTCCTGAACACCCGATTTCGCCCTGACTCGCCATTAGGTTTCGAGCCGGTCTGCCTTTGCTGTTCAATCAGGCGCGCTTAAAACTCCATGGCGACGCAAGCGCAAACCTGCGATTACGGCCGCCTGCTCGACCAGCCGGCCGCCCATCGCCTGAACACGCAGCCGGCGGACAGCAGCAGCGGCAAACTCAGCGTCAGCAACACATCCTGCACGCTGTTCAGCCACATGATGCGGCCGAATTCGGACAGGTAGTAGGGCATGTCCGCCAGCTCGCCCAGCAGCGCCACCATCAGCACGGCGATCAGCGCCAGATCCACGCGCGACCGGCGCCCAGTCAACATCCTGGCGAGCAGGTAGATAATCAACCCGATAACAACATGCAGCAGCGGCTTGGACAGCGCCGACGCGTCCACCAGCCACAGCTTCAGACTCTGAAACTGCGCGGACACCGACTGCAGAAAGGTGAGCATGAATGCTTGGCCGGCAGCCTGGCTGCGGCCGGTCAGAAGTGCCGGTCGAAGCCCACCCAGCCGAAGGTTTCGCTGTCTTCATCCCCGCCGCGGGGTGTGCGCCGGGTCTGGCCGACTGCGGCCTTGATGCGCCCGAAGCGGAACAGGTGCTCTACGCTCAGTTCGGCCTGCTCCACGTCTTCGTTGAACAGAGTGAGCGTGTTGGCGGCGCCGCGGCCGCGCGCATTGTTGATGGCCGTGCGGTTCAGCTCGCCCGACATCGCGGCCAGGTTCACGAAGGTACCGTTGGAAAACGACACCAGCAGCCGGCCGGAGGTGAGCAAGGCGTCGCTCTCGGCGGAATGCCCGAGCACGCGATTGCGAAAACGGTACCCGACCGGGAAGCTGTTGTTGTTGTAGGCCACGCCAAAGTTGTCGCTGTTCCCCTCGCCCTCTTCGAGCAGGCCGGCGGACGTGTCGGCATATTCCACAATCAGCCGCCAGGCGTGGCCGCTTTCACCGAAACCGCCCCAGAGCTCTACCCCGCCCTGGCTGAGAAATTCCGCCGGGCCAATGCCCTGCTCGTCTTCGCCGATGAACTCGCCGTAGATCGCCATGGGCAGATAGGGCAGATTCCAGCGCCCGTCCAGGCCGGCAAGCTGGTTGATGCCCGAGGCCGACCCGACCAGCGGGTTGGTGTCGGTGGACTGGCCCGACACCACGTTGGCAATCGTATCCAGGCCCACGTCGCTGTCACCGCCGCCGAACTGGGCGGATCGGGACAGGCCGATCTCCAGCGACTCGAACGGCAGAAACGCAAAGCGGGCACCCGTGAAAAACGGCTTGTCGACGGGCCGATCACTCTCCAGCTGCTCCAGAAAGAACGTGAACTGCCAGGGCCCAAGCCAACTCAGCCACGGCGTTGCAAACGGCGTCGAGCGCATGCGGCGGATCGTCAGGCCGGGCCGCGGGCGGGCGTTGTTGGAAATGATCAGCCCGCTCTGCCAGCCGGGGCCCCAGTAGCGGTCGATCAGGCCGGCGGCGAACATCCAGTTGCCCTTGACCGCGCCAACCCAGGTCCCGTCCAGCCGGAAATCCTGATCCTCCGCCGGGTCATCGCGAACCTGGGTCAGTTTCAACTCGCCGGCAAAGCTGCCGCCCGTCCAGCTTGCGCCCAGGGTGGCTTCCTGCTCGCCGCGCGGCGTGTCCTCGAAACTGCGCAGCAGCTGGGGCTCGGAGCCGCCTCGAACGCCCAACTGCGCCGACCAGCCTTCTGCCCGTTGGACGGACAATCGGCGCTGTACCCTGCCCAGTGCAGATCGCTCCGATGGACTCAATGCGGCGCGCTGTTCCTCCTCAAGCGAGGCGAGACCGTCATACACCTGTGACAGCGACACCGGCCAGATGGAGAACGGGCCCTGCAGCACGCCCGCGTCCTGCAGAATGCGCAGATCATTGCGGAACTGGTAGTCGCCCGGCGCGACCAGCGGCGAGGTTGCCTGCACCGTCGGCATCAGGCCGGCCAGAATCAGCGCGAGACCCGCGCCCGCAAGGCGAAAATTTCTCATGAACGACTCATCGTGGACCGACGCCGGCGCCAGCCGGCAATTTCCGATGCGCTATTTCAGCCTGCCTGCGACGCCTGACGATGACCGGAATCATCGTAGCCCAGGTCGAACCGATCGGATTCGGCCTGATACGGCGCGCAGCCCAGCACATCGTGATCCTGCTCGGCGGCCGCATACTCGCTGATTACGCGGGCCAGCAGCGATTTGATCTGCCTCGCATCGTGCTTCAGCGCTGCATCGTACATTTGCGTCAGCAAATCCTCTAGCGTCGGCCACTCGAGGAACTGCTCATGCGCGCAGCCAATTTTCGGGTGCGCGGTCGGTGTTACGTCCTCACCGTGCAGCAATTCCTCGTACAGCTTCTCGCCGGGCCGCAGTTCGGTGAATACGATTTCGATATCGCCTTCCGGGCTGCTGGCCGACTTCACGCTGTAGCCGGCCAGCCGGATCATGCGCTCCGCCAAATCCGCAATGCGGATGGGCTGGCCCATGTCCAGCACGAACACCTCTCCGCCGGACGCCATGGCGCCGGCCTGAATGACCAGCTGCGCGGCCTCCGGGATCGTCATGAAATAGCGGGTCACGTCCGGATGGGTCACCGTCACCGGGCCACCTTCGGCAATCTGCTCGCGGAAGTAAGGCACCACCGAGCCGGACGAGCCCAGCACGTTCCCAAAGCGCACCATGGAGAACACGCAGCCTGGCCCGCCCGACGCCCGCACGCGCTCGGCCATGGCCTGCACGATCAACTCGGCGACGCGCTTGGTCGCACCCATGACGTTGGTGGGCCGAACGGCCTTGTCGGTGGACACGAGGATGAAGCGCTCGATTTCGTACTCGTAGGCCGCAGCCGCCACGTTCCAGGTGCCCAGCACGTTGTTCCGCAGCCCGGCGCGCACGTTGCGCTCGACCATGGGCACGTGCTTGAACGCCGCGGCGTGATACAGCGTGTCCACGCCGAAATGCTCAATGCAGTGGCGCACCAGCCGCTTGTCCAGCATGTTGCCGAGCACGGGGTGAATTTCGGTATCCGACGCCGGATCACGCAAACGCAGGAACTCCCGCTCGATCTCGAACAGCGCCACTTCGCTGGTTTCGAACAGGATCAGCTGCGCCGGCTTGACCGCCAGTATCTGCCGGCACAACTCCGAGCCGATCGAGCCGCCGGCGCCGGTGACCATCACCGTCTTCTTTGCGATGGACTTGCGGAAAAGCACCTCGTGCGGCGGCACCGGTTCGCGGCCGAGCAGGTCCTCGATTTCGATATCCCGGATCTCGGTAATCCGCGCGTGACCCGACAGAATTTCCTGCAGCGCCGGCACCGTCTTCACCGACAGCGACAGCGTTTCCAACTGCGCCACGATCTCGCGGCGGCGGGTGCGCGAAATGGAGGGCAGCGCCAGCACAATGTTGGTAATCCGGCGCCGCGGCGCCTCCTTCGCAAGCGCATGGGACCCAAGAACCGGCAGGCCGAGTATCTCCTTGCCCACCGCATCGACGTTGTCGTCCACAAACCCCAGCACGCGGTAGCGGCGGTCGGACTCCAGCGCGCGGGCCACCTGTACCCCCGCCTCGCCGGCGCCGTAGATCATCATGCGCTGCGCGTCGCGGTCGGCCCGGCGCACGAAGAACTGGCGGGCAGCCACGCGGGTGAACGCCAGCCCCGCCGCCAGCAGCAGCCCGAAGTTCAGCAGCACCGGCAGTCGGTAGTAGGCCGAATCGAACACGGGGTTGATGGGCGACAAAAGCACCACCGACAGCGTGGCCACGCCGGCGATGCGCAGCGCCGTCTTCAGCGATATGTAGCGAATGAGCGAGCTGTACAGCCCCAGAAAAATACCGCAGGACACCACAATGACCAGCGGCGCGAGCGGCTGCCACAGCCCCGATATCAGCTCGGCCAGCGACAACCCGTGCAGCGCGGCGGCGCAGAAGAATGCACCCAGCACCACGAAAGCATCCGTCAGAACCATCAGCAGGCGCTTCCAGGCGCGGGGAAGCTTTATAAGAAATTGCCTGTACGCGTCCACCGATTCTCCCTACCATCAGCCCCCGCAGCTCCCCCAAGCTGCGAGGTACCCGATTATTTTCAAACCAGTTTAAACCATCAGCCGCGTCGTCACGCGATTTCTTGCTGAAAAGTGAACCCCACGGCCTGTCCGCCGGCGCCGCTTGTGCGAGCAGATTTACCGACGGTCGATAAACCCTGAACACAACCCGGCAAATGGCCGGAAGATCAGGCGAATACTTTGCAGTACAATGCGGCGACACCACGAGGGCACGACCGACGCGCACGCGCCCAGCGTAACCAGGGCTGACGGGCGGCTCCCCACACCGTCGATCCAGACACTGCATCAAGACACAAGAAACCATGGCCGACGCTTCCGTCGAAAAAAACGCGAACACGAATCTTTTTGCAGATGACGACGACAACGCGCTCGATCTGAAAGAAATCCTGGCGCTGCTGCTCGCCGGCTGGCCGATATTGCTGGCCACCACGCTGGTTGGGGTCATCGCGGCGCTCTATGTCGCGTTCACCTCGCCCCCGGTGTATGAAACCGACGCGCTGGTGCAGGTGGAACAAAAGACCAACGAAGCGCAGGTTGCGCTGGCCAACATGCAGACCGCCGTCGGCAGCGGGCCGCGCATTCCGGCCGAAGTGCAGATTCTCAAGAGCCGCCTGGTGCTCGGGCAGGTCGTGAAGGCCAACGGGCTGGACATCCAGAGCAGCCCCTCGTTCTTCCCCTACGTGGGCCAGGCCTTCTGGCGCCGCCATGCCGACGAACGATTCGGCAACGCGCCCTGGTTCCTGGCGCCCTTCGACTCCGAATCGGACGCCTGGGGCGGCGAAATGATCCGGGTGTCCACGCTGGATGTGCCGCCCGAGCTGGAAAACCACAGTTTCAGGATTACCGCCACCCAGGACGGCGGCTTCACGCTGGGCACCGGCGGAGAGACACTGGCAGACGGCCAGGTCGGGGAACTGCTCGCGACCACCTGGCGCAACCAGCCCATCAGCCTGTTCGTGCGTCAGCTTGAAGCGCCACCGGGCGTGTCTTTCAGCGTCAAGAAGCTTTCGCCGCAAATCGCGATTTCGCGTCTGCAACGGCGTATCCGGATCGAGCCCAGCGAAAGCACCGGCATGATCACGCTCAAGCTGACCGGCCAGAACCCGCAGGAGATCGTCGATACGCTCGAAACCCTGCTGGCCATCTATCAGCAGCAGAACATCGACCGACGCTCGGCCGATTCGGAAAAAACGCTGGCCTTTTTGCGCGAGCAGCTGCCCAAGGTGAAGCGGGAAGTCGAGACCGCCGAATCCAAGCTGAACCAGTTCAAGGTGGAACAGGGCACGGCGGATCTCCAGCAGGACACCCAGAACGTCCTGACCCTCAGCGTGGAGCTCGAGCGCAAGCGCGCCGAGCTGCGCCAGCAGCGGGATGCCGCGCTGGAACAGTACACCTCGAACCATCCGGTGGTGGAGTCGCTCAACTTCCAGATCCGGCAGGTGAACCAGAGCCTGAACGAGGTAGACGAGGAAGTACGCACACTGCCCGACCTGCAACAGCGCGCCCTGGAACTACAGCGGGATGTCGAGGTTTCGACTTCGCTGTTCGTATCGCTGCTCAACCGGGTCCAGGAAATGGAAGTCGTCAAGAGCGGCACCATCGGCAACATCCGCATCATCGACTCGCCACTCGTGCCGCTCGGCCCGTCCGGACCGGATAATGCTCAGACGCTGGTTCTTTTCAGCGTCGCCGGCGCCATGTTTGGCATGCTTATCCTGCTGGGCATTTACTTCCTGCGCAGCGGCATCTCCGATCCGGCCATCATCGAGAGCAAGCTGGGCCTGCCGACCTATGGATCCATCCCCTATTCCCAGGTTCAGGCCAGGCTGGAAAGCCGGTTCAAGAACAAGCAGCTGGACCGGCAGTTCCTCGCGCAGTCCGAACCTGCGGGGCCCACCATGGAGGCCATTCGCAGCGTGCGAACGGCGCTGCATTTTGCGCGCATGGATGCCGGCAACAATATCGTAATGCTCACCGGGCCGGAGCCGCAGGTCGGCAAGTCCTTCGTGTCCGTCAATCTGGCGGGCACGCTGGCGCTGGCCGGCGAATCGGTAATCGTGGTGGATGCCGACCTGCGGCGCGGCCACATCAACAAGTCCTTCAACCTGCCGCGCGATGGCGGACTGTCCGACGTGATTGCCGGCCGCATGACGCTCGACGAGGCCATACACACCACCGACCTCGAAAATTTTTCGGTGCTGACGACGGGCACCTTCCCGCCCAATCCTTCGGAACTGCTGCTGCAGGACCGCTTCGAGGAAACCATGCAGGCGCTTTCAAAGCGCTTCGACCACGTCATTATCGACAGCCCGCCCGTGCTCGCCGTAACGGACGCAGCCATCATTGGCCGGCTGGCCGGCGTGGTGATGCTGGTGCTCAAATCCGGCACGCATTCGCTGCGGATGATCGACGATACCGTCGGCCGACTGGAGCGCGCCAACATCCGCGTGCAGGGCACGCTGTTCAACCAGGTCGGCCGCGGCCGCCTGGCGCAGTACAGCTACAAGTACGGCTACTACTACGGCGGCTACAAGTACGAGTACAAGCCGAGCGGGCAGAACAGCTAGGCTCTCAGCCCGTTAGCGGCTGGCGCGGGCCAGCACGCGCTCCAGCCCGGAGGCTATGGTCTGCATCTCGTCATCCGTCAGCGTGGGATGCACGGGAAACATGAGGCTGGTGTCGCCCAGCTCCGCCGCCACGGGCAAGCGGTCTTTCGGCCGAAGATTGCCCTCGTCGAACGCCTTTTCGCGATAGACCTCCGAGCAGCTGCCGCTCATGGCCGGCACGCCCTCGTCCACCAACGCCTCCAGGATTCGATCCCGAGACCAGTCCGGCTTCAGATGCGCCGGCTCGACAAACAGATAGCCCTTGTAACAGGCGTGCTCGAAGGCATCCGCCGGCTGGGGCGCTCGAACGCACGGGTAGCGCCGCGCGACGTCGGTAATAATCTGCGCATTGTGCTGACGACGCGCCGTCCACGCCGGCATGCGCGCAAGCTGGATACGCCCGATGACCGACTGCATTTCGGTCATTCTGAAATTCGTGCCGAACGACTCGTGCAGCCAGCGAAAACCGGGCGGGGGCTCGCGCTCGTAGACGGCCTCCCAGCTCTTGCCGTGATCCTTGAAGGACCACATGCGTGACCACCGCTCGCGATCGTTGGTGGTGACCATGCCGCCCTCGCCCCCGGTGGACATGATCTTGTCCTGACAAAAGGACCAGGCCCCCACATGGCCAAACGAGCCCACGCTGCGGCCCGCAATGCGGGCGCCATGCGCCTGGGCGCAGTCTTCGATAACGAACAGTTTTTCCTGTTCGGCCAGCGCCATGATGGTCGGCATATCGCAGGGCCAGCCGGCCAGATGCACGCAGATCACCGCCTTCGTGCGCTCAGTCAACGCCGCCCGAATGGTTTCGACGGTGATGTTCTGACTGTCGGTATCGACATCCGCAAACACCGGCCGGGCGCCCACCGTCACGATGGCCGAGGCCGAGGCAATAAATGTGCGTGGCGTCACGACCACGTCGTCACCCGGACCGATGCCGCCGGCGCGGAGCGCCAGCTCCAGCGCCACCGTGCCGTTGGCCAGCGCGATGGCGTACTGCGAATCGCTGAACGCGGCAAACTCTTCCTCGAACCGGCGACCTTCCTCACCCGTCCAGTAATTGACGCGATTGGAAAGCAGCACCCGCTGCACGGCTTGGGCCTCTTCCTCGGTAAAGCTGGGCCAGGGAGAAAACCGGGAATTCAGCATTGCTAATCCTGATAACGGCTGTCGGAAAGATTTGATTGGCCGAAGGCGCGGGAGTGTACTATGTACACAATCGAACATCTGTCGGTGATCATCATGTCGACAACCATGACAGTCCGCCTGGAAGACGAGATCAAATCCCGTCTCGATCAATTGGCCGAGTCCACAAAGCGCAGCCGATCTTTTCTCGCTGCTGAAGCCATCCGCGAATACATTGCGATCAACGAGTGGCAGATCGGCGAGATTATAGCCGGCATCCAGGAAGCCGATCGCGGTGAGTTCGCCTCTGAGGCGGAGGTCAAAGCGTTTTTCGACGGCTGGCGTGGACGTGCAGATTAGGTGGCTGGCTCGGGCCCTCTATAACCTGCGAGATGTTTCCGAATACATTGCCGAAGAGAATCCAGATGCCGCGCGGCAGCTGGTAGCGCGCGTAGAAGATTCAGTCGCGCTGCTGGAAGACCAGCCTGCGCTGGGCCGCCCCGGGCGCGTGCCCGGCACCCGGGAACTGATCATACCGAACACCCCTTTTATCGTGCCCTACAGACTGCGCGAAGGGCGAATCGATATCTTGCGCGTTTTTCACGCCAGCCGCCGCTGGCCCGCTCATTTCTAAACACGACTAATCCGTTTCGACGACGCGCGCCGGATTGCCTACCACGGTGGCGCCGGCCGGCACGTTACGTGTCACCACGGCCCCCATACCAACCACCGCTCCCTCACCAATCACCAACGGCGCGCCCGGCTTGCCCTGCTTGATCAGCGCGCCAGCGCCAATGTACGCATGGTCGCGAATTTCGATATTGCCGTTGCAGTGCACGCCCGGCGCAAATGTTACGAAATCCCCGATCACGCAGTCATGCTCCACATAGCTGTAGAGGTTGGCGTGAAAATGCCGGCCGATACGGATATTCGACGTGAGCGTCACAAAGGGACTGAGGGCCGCGCCCGGGCCAATCAGCACGTCGTCCATGACAACCGCGTTGTCCGCCTGCACCGTCCACGGGCGCACGCCCTGCGGCTCCAGCCGCTCCGCAATAGTCTGGCGCGTGCGGCTGTTCGCGACCGCGATCAATGCGAAGCGTTGTCCGGGATCCGCCGCCAGAAAGTCCGCCTCCGAAAGAACGGCGTGGCCATTGACTTGCTCGCCGGCGAGCGCGTCATCCACAAACATCAAGCGCTCTGGCAGCACACCCAAAAACTGCACGGCCAGCCGCGCCAGCGGCATGAGTCCGCGCCCACAGCCCCCGGCGCCCACCACGGCATATAGATCCTGCGTCATGATTCCGACCCACTCTGCTGGCTGCCGCGAAACCGCGGCATGGTGGATTCACCCTCGGCGCTGATGCCGCGGCGCGCGAGCACCTGCCAGACCGTCAGTCCAATGATGCGGCAGTCCAGCCACAGGCTCTGGTTCTCGACATACCACACGTCCAGCTCGAACTTGTCTTCCCAGGACAGGCTGTTGCGGCCGTTGATCTGCGCCCAGCCGGTCAGGCCGGGCCGCACTTCATGCCGGCGCGCCTGGCGGGGGCTGTATAGCGGGAGATATTCCATTAACAGCGGCCGCGGGCCGACCAGGCTCATGTCCCCGCGAAGCACGTTCCAGAGTTCCGGCAGCTCGTCGAGACTACTGCTGCGCAGCAGCCGCCCCGTGGCCGGCAGACGCTGTTCATCCGGCAGCAATTCGCCGCGGGCGTTGCGCGCATCCGTCATGCTGCGGAACTTGATCAGTTCAAATGGCTGCCCACCCAGTCCCGGACGCCGCTGCCGGAACAAGACGGGCGCGCCCAGACGCAGCCTGACAACCACAGCAAGAATCAAAAAAACCGGGCTGAGCATAATCAGCGCAGCGGCCGCCACCACGATGTCCAGCACTCTTTTCATGCCAACTCCATGATACGGAGCAACCGCGCGTTGACCGCGCGCACGTCAAAACGCGCCTCCGCCAATCGCCGGCTGGCCTCGCCCATGGCCTGAAGCTCGTCGATGTGTTCGATGAACCAGCGCATGCGTTCGGCCAGGGCCTGGGCGTCGCCGGCCGGTACGAGATAGCCATTGTCGCCCGGCACGACAGTCTCCCGGCAGCCACTCACCTCGGTAGTAAGTATGGGGCGCCCCATGGCCATGGCTTCCAGCACGGTGCGCGGCATGCCCTCGTGGTAGGACGCCAGCACGTACACGTGGCAGTCCTGAATATGCGGCCGCACATCGTCGGCGGCGCCCAGGTATTCGACCACTCTGTCCTGCGTCCAGCGGGTCACTTCCTCCGCCGGGATACCGTCGGGCGAGGGATCGGCCGGGCCGACGATTCTGAACACCGCGTTCGGCGTGTCCCGTTTGATCTGCCCGGCCGCTTGCACGAATTCACGCAGCCCCTTTTCGCCCAGCAGCCGCGCGATGGTCAGAAAAACGACGTCGCCCTGCGGAACCGGCGTAGGCGAAAACCGCAATACGTCCACCCCCGAGCCGTTGACGACGTCTGTCCTGTTCCGCTCCACAATCCCTCGATTGACGAATTCGGCCTGATTATCCGGGTTCTGGAATACCACGCGCTCCGCCCGGCTCACCCCGGCCCGGTACAGGGTCACAGCCACACGCTTCAGACTGCCGCGAAGCCACCCTTCGCCCTGAAATGCATAGCCCAGTCCGGTAATCAACGCAAAGAATCTAAGCCCCGGTACGCTCCGTGCCGCTAGTCCGCCCCAGATGACGGGCTTGATGGTGTAGGCCAGCACGACGTTCGGCTTTAACGCCCGCAGTATCTTCCGCAGCGCCCACCAGGTTTTCAGATCTTCGATTGGATTGAAGCCGTTCCGGGCCACCGGGTATTCAACAAACGTGACGCCGAGCGACTCGATTTCGGCTCGAGTATCCGCGGAGGCCGGCCCCGCCAGGGCCGTGACCCGGTGCCCGGCCGCCACGAGTGCGGCAATCAGCTCGCCGCGAAAATTGATCAGTGAAGCCGGCAGCGCACCGATAACAACGACGTGTGCCATGAATTACTGAATCCGCTGTGCCGTGGTGCGATTTGAGCTAACGAAGGGGCGTGCCTTGCGCCGGGGCGCCACGCTCGGCACAGAGTACCTGCTCCCAGCGCCAGGCGTGGGCGATGATGTCCCGCAGCCCGTATTCCGGCGTCCAGCCCAGATCCCGGCGCGCCTTGCCGGCGTCGGCCACCAGCACGTCGGGATCGCCCGGACGGCGTGCTTCTCGCCGTACTTCAATTTCACAGCCCGTGACCTCGCGCGCCGCCTCAACAACTTCCAACACGGAATAGCCGCCGCCGTTGCCCAGGTTGTACACGTCGCCCGGCAAACCCGCGTTCAGACGCTCCAGCGCCGCCAGGTGCGCCCGGCACAGGTCCAGCACGTGCACGTAGTCGCGAATACAGCTGCCGTCCGGCGTGCCGTAATCATCCCCGAACAGCTTGATGTGATCCCGCCGGCCGCTGGCGGCCTGGAGGATGAGCGGAATCAGGTGGGTTTCCGGATCGTGGCATTCGCCCAGCTCGCCCTCCGGATCGGCCCCCGCCGCGTTGAAATAGCGCAGCCGAACCGATCGGAAACCGTAGGCCTGCTCATAGCTGGCCAGTGCCTGTTCTATGCTGAGCTTGGTCATGCCGTAGGGATTGATCGGCTTGACCGGCAGCGACTCGTCAATCGCTTCCGCGCCGGGCAGGCCATACACGGAGGCTGTGGATGAGAAGATGAACTTGTCCACGCTGGCCGCGCGCAATGCCTCGACCAGCTTAAGCGTCTTGATGACGTTGTTCTCGAAGTACTTGGCCGGATCGCGAACTGATTCACCCACTTCAATGAATGCGGCGAAATGCAGGGCCGCATCGATCCGGTGCTGCCTGCAAATTCGCTCCACAAGCGCAGAATCCGCCATGTCACCCTCCACGAATACGCCGGGAATGGCTGCCCGGTGGCGGCTGCTGACAAGGCTGTCGAGCACAATCACCGCGTACCCTGCCGCATCCAGCAGCGTGCACATATGTGAGCCGATAAAGCCGGCGCCGCCCACCACCAATACAGCCTGCTTACTCACCCGCCGGCGCCCCCTGGTAGATGGCCAGCAGCGCTTCCAGCATGGCTTCCTGCGAGTAATTCGCTTTCACGCGCGCCAGCGCCGCCCGCCCCATTTGTTGTCGCAAGGCCGGATGACGGCCCATCCTTAGAACAGCGTCGGCATAGCCATCTTCATCACCGGATGCCACCACAAGCCCCGAAACCCCTTGTTCGATCACGTCGGGCATGCCGCCCACGTCCGTCACCAGGCAGGGCAATCCCGCGCTCATGGCCTCAAGCAGAGAAATGGGCAAACCCTCCTGAATGGACGGCAGGCAGAACACATCAGCCGACGGCAGCAACTCCGACGCGCGCGGATGCGCGCCGTAAAAGTGGACTCGTCCTTCAACGCCCTGTTCCCGGCAAAGCTGTTCCAGCCGCGCCCGCTCTGTCGCGTCTTGCCCCACCAGCACCACATGCCAATCCGCCTCGGCCGACTGCTTCAGCGCGCGGTCAAAGGCCGCAATCAACAATGCGTGGTTTTTCTTGGGCAGCAGGTTTGCAATGCACATGAAGACCAGCGCGTCATCCGCGATGCCCAACGTCCCGCGCAATGCTCGGGCGTCATCTGACTTCGCCTGCTCGGCGAGCACGGTAATGCCGTTGTCGATAACTTTAGAGGACCAGGGCAGCGACTGCGCCACGGCCTTGGAGCAGCTCACGGCGGCATCGTCCAGCCAGCGCGTGGCGGCATGCGCCCGCCGCGTAAGCGGATGCAGGCGATCAAACACGTTGTGCTCGGTGAACACCAGGCGATAGCCAAACAGCTTCTTGAATACGCGGGACACAATCCCCGGCACCGGCAGATGCGAATGGACCACCTCCGGCCGAAACCGGCGGCATATATTGAAATAGCCAACCAACATGCGAAGCGGCCACAAGCGCCCTCCGCCGATGCAGCTCACCTGAACCCCGTCCGCATCCAGTTCCGGCACGAGCGCATCTTTGTAGTCCAGCACATAGGCCACGCGGATATCGTGCCCCTGCGCAGCCAGCGCCTTGGCGCACTCCACGACGTGACGCTCCGCACCGCCCAGCCCAAGCCCCTTGATGAAATACAGCAAACGCAAGATAAAACCTTATTGATTTTCTGGTTCAAGGCGGATCACTGAAACCCGACGGCAGAGAATTGCCGGCGGGCCAAACCTTGATATTCGACGCTTGGGTAAAACAAGTACCCAGAATCATCCGGGCCTCCGCGGCAACACGAACGGCTGGAACGTGCAACAGAAACGCCCGATTCCGCCATCCAGCAGCCAGCCCAATCTGGCCAGGCGCGACTGCCGCGAATTGTACCGCTTTGGAGTGTCGGCGCGTCCGGCAATGGACCCGCTTGACCGTTAGCCAAGCCTCTCGGCGTACTGCGAACTAAAGCAGTTCCAGATCCGCAAACTCCAGATGCCAATTCGCGGGCGACAGCAATACCGTGAATTCAGCGTCGCTGGCCGACACCTGCCTCGTAACCAGATTCATTGCCTTAAGCGGCAGCGGCAAGAAACCATTTCGCCAGGCGGCCATAGCCCGCCCCGGCACGTCGCCCGGACGCCATACCCAGTAGTCCACATCCCCTGCGGCATGCTTCAGTAAAGCCGAAAGACGACCCCGAGTCACACAGGCG
The DNA here is from genome assembly GCA_002683405.1 of Salinisphaeraceae bacterium. Lineage (GTDB taxonomy): Bacteria > Pseudomonadota > Gammaproteobacteria > Nevskiales > Salinisphaeraceae. The sequence goes on from NYTH01000048.1 coordinate 14,968, forward strand.
AGAGAAACCACCCCCTCCCGCAGCCCTCGCCTTTCGTTCAGCCGAATCACCACCCAGTCTGCCAAATCGTCAGTAGCCAACACCCGGTAGTCAGCAACCGGATTGTTCGCAAATCGCCAGCGCAATGCGGCCTCATCCCAGGCGGTGCCGATGCACTCGGATTGGCGGCTGAGTGATGTCACTGCCTGCGACCGGCCTGCGGCAGACAAGCCATCGAACCAGGTTGAAAATGACGGCAAGTGATGGTCTGGCTCACGGCTTACATTGGCGGCCGTCGCCGAGCGGCCCAATACCGCCGCCAGCATTCGGAACAAGCCCCCTACGCCGCTCGGACGCAGGGCTACCTTGAGTGCAGACACTGGCTGCCAGCCCATCTTCAGATAGCCGCTGCCGCTCTTGCTGTTTGGCGTATTGAAGACCGCGCCGATGCCGTCTTCATGTACCTGCTCCAGCGCCGCGAGCGTGAGACGCCGAAATATGCCTTTGCCTTGATAGGCCGGGAGCGTGGCCGTATCCACAGCGCGGACACATCGCAGCCGAGCCTCTCCGAGGAGAAGCGTCCACTGCAGAAAAGCCCGCACGCCGACCAGCTGATCGCCATCGAAAGCACCGAGCAGATAGGACTGCCCGAATGGATTCTCCTGATGCTTCCAGGCCCACCATTCCAGCGTTCGGCCGCCACGAAAGCCTGTGCCAAGAGCGCTTTCGACTACGGAAAGAATCTCCGCGCCATGCTCCGCACCCAATGGCCGGATGTCCACACCTGTCTCGGACACGGTCAGGTGTGAGCTGGACTTTTGAGGGTGCGCAAAGCGCCCTTCAGCCCTTTAATGAGGGCTTCTTCGGCATCCAGATAGCCGGCAATTTTCAGGCGCCAGAAGAAACGCTGATCGCTGCCACGAATGGGAAGCCTTGGCACGGCGTAGCGCCACAATTCGCCAGGCAAACTATCGTGAGGAGAACCGGCAAACGCATACTCGTAATACTCGGCTACTACGCTAGCGGACCCGGCGTCGAATACACCTCTAGGGTAAGCAAAGAAACGAGGCCGCCGAATGCCCTCCGATTCGAAAATTCTGTGGCTTTCTTCCAGGTCTGCGCGTAGCTCGTCCGCCGTAAGCGCGGGCAGCTCGCGGTGACTGTGCGAATGCCCGCCAATCTCGACCAGTCCGCTATCCTGCATCTCGCGCAGCTGAGCCCAGGTGCAGGGACGATGCTGCGCCGGATCGTGCGCGTAACTTACCGGGGCCTGATCCGGATCATTCATGAACTGCGTGGGGACGAATAGCAAAACGGGCGTACGCTTCGCCTTCAACACGGGAAAGACCATGTTGTAGAAGTCGCTGAATCCGTCATCCACGGTAATCAGACCGCTCGGATGCCGAGAATCAGGTTCAGCCATTGCGCCGCAAAATCGGTCTCCGTCGAGCAGCTTCAACTTGTCCTTGAACCGCGTCATCAGCCGTTCGAAGAATGCGGGCTGGACCACCATTTCGCCCGTTTGATCTTCCAGAACGCGATGCAGAGTAAATACGGTTGTACCGCGTCGCCGGGGAGCCAGAAAGCAGCCAATCAGGGCGCACAGCTTCAATGTCGCGAAGGCCAGGCGCCTCATGCTCGCGGCTCAGCCAGATAGGCCCGAAAAGACGGGCGATTTTCCGCCAGCATGCGACGCTTCGTCTGCCGCTGTTCCTCCAGCCGAAACCGCATCGCACAAGCGACCGCCACTAGCGCATAGTTGAATTTCGCGCGGTGGCGGATGGCCGTCCCCGCGTTACTGGTACCAAACGAAAACGCCAGAATGGACACCATCAGAATACCGGTGACAGCCAGGGCCTTCTGATTGAACACGCGCGCCCGATACGCCCGCCAGAAAAAATAAGTGACCCAGAAATAAACAATGGCATCGAAAAAGCCGATGACATGACCTGGCGATCGCACATCCCATGGAAGCGGAGAGTACAGAAAGTATATGACCCTGAGCGGCGCAGTCAGAATCAGATCGACGGGGCCACTGGCCTGGTAGCCTTTCAGGTAAGCCGAACCACCACGCGCAGCACCCTCCACCTGGTCATTGATCTGGGCAATGAAATCGCCTTCTTCCAGCTTCCCAATCTTACTTATGTCGGTTTCGATGACGAACGGCGCGGCGACCGCGATCCCGACGACTGTCAAGAGCATAACTGCGCCCTGTTGCGCTCTCTGGCGGCCTCGCACCTTCTCGCGTGCGCCTACACCGCTGTGCGCTAGGTAAAGCCCCAGCCCGATGCCCACCAGCGCCACAATCATGGAACCATGGAAGAGCGACGCAACGGCGATACCGCAACCGCACAACGCGATGCGCACCACATTCTGCGGCTGACCACGGCTTACGAACGCCACCACCCCCAGCATGAATGGCAGCACAACCACCATTTCCCGTAAAACGACAACGCCGTACTGAGCAGTAAACGGATTGAGCGCAACAATATAAGCCGCCAGAACCGCATTCTTTCTGTCCGCGCCGCAATACCCGGCCAGCCGCGCAGTGAGGACAACGAGCAAGATGGAGAGCAGTATGTTCAGCGATTCCGCAATAACCCACGCGTGGCCGGTAAGCGAAAAAACTGCGCCCAACAGAGAGCTGTAGCCATAGGCCGTACTGGCATCAAAAGTACTCAGCGCACCCCAGAATCCTCTATCGGAATACTCAACAGCATAACCGTAGAATCGGTGCGCATCGCCGCGCCCGGGAAGCAGCTTGAAGACGAAATGATGAATGAAAAGAAGCGAGAAGCGTGCTGCGGCTGCGGCCAAGATCGGCCCGCGCAGGGCGGGATTACGAAATATAAGAACAAGCGCACTAAAAAGCACCAGCCCGACGACGACTATTCCCCCGAGCATTAATCAACTGTCCGTCTAGAGGCGCTGATACAACGCATGAAACTCCCGGGCAATCACCTTGATATCGTGCCTTTCCCGCAACCGCCGCCGAGCGCGCTCCACCATATCCTGGTTATCCGACCGCTGCAGGACTGTCTGCAACGCGGCAGCGAACGCCTCTTGGTCATCATGCTCCACACAAAAACCGCAGCCGTCGGCGAGCATGTCCGGCATCCCGCCAACTCCGTAGGCGACCACCGGCACGCCGGCGGCAAATGCCTCAAGAATGACGCCCGGCTGGCCCTCTATGTGGCTCGGCATGGCCAGCACACTAGCCCGCTGCAGCAGCGGCCATATGTCTGAGACGGATCCCGTGAACTCGACGCTATCCTCCAATCCCATGCTCGCCACCAGAGCTTCGGTATCAACCCGCAAGCGCCCGTCACCAACCAGCAGAAGCTTCGCCTGCGATATAGATTTTTTAACGGCGGCGAACGCACAGATCAAACCTCGATGGTTTTTTTCCGGCACGAAGGCACCTACATGCAATACCGTGCATGAACGGACTGACACCAGATTATTTGTATCCTCACAGCGAATCTGGCCGATCGGCAAACCGTTCTCAATGACATAAAGCCTGTTCTCAGATACCAGCCCCATCTCTGCCATATCACGAGCGCAGCTGTGGCTTACAGAGGCCACGGCATCTACGTTCTTGAATGCCACTTGGTACAAAAAAGCCTTTACCCTGCTTCCTCGAAAGAAAAGACTCATCATATTCGCGTTTCGGTAAACGACTTTAACTCTGCGCCTCGTAGTCAACTTAAAAAAGATAGCCACCCACAGCGTGTCACCAATGTTGGCTTGAATAATTATCGGCTGCTCGGTTTGCGATAGCTCTTTTACCAACCTTTTGGCTGTCACATAAGCTGAAAATATCTTCAGCAAACGCCCTCTCCTTTGTTTGGCAATAGCAATATTCGCGCCCGTACGGTCTCGCAACTTGGATCCTGATCCCGCTGCAGCCACAACTTCACTTTGGCAGCCAATTTCTTTGAGCTCACGGGCCAGCAAGCATGCAAAAATTTCTCCGCCCCGTGCCGCGGTGGAGTTGATCAATTGGACAACGGTCATCACGACGTGGACCGGTGTGTCCGTGATAGGCAGGGTGTCACGACGTGTGCTGATCGTTCAGGGCACGCTTTTCTTGCAGTACTCGCAAGATAGTTTCAGCATTTGCTCGCCACGTATATTCGCGAGTGACCTTAATTTGGCCATTTCGAGCAACTCTTTCCCTTAGCATCACATCTTCGGCCATGCATTGCATTTTTGAACACACAGCCTCTACGCTGCTGTCGGTCAAAACTATGTCTTCACCATCCACGAACATTTCTTGTACGCCGTGCGTGCGCGGACCAATAACCGGCAAACCTGCGGCCATATACTCAAGAATCTTGAGGGGGCACATATAATCCATAGCGAAATGATGTATCGCTACGTCGACACTTGCCAAGATTTCAGGGAGCCGCTCATGTTCGATCCAGCCTTCGAACTCCACTAAGCCATCAATGCCCGCAGCGGCCGGCATCGCACGAAGAAATTCTTCTGCTGGCCCTGAACCAAAAATGCGCAAGTAAGCACTTCTACCCGATAATTTTACAAACCTTGCAAAAGCTTCAATCAGCACTTCGACGCGCTTATTGATGTCGAGTGTTCCGACATAAGTGAATATCATCGGACCGAGTTCGCCCCGACGTGGCTGAAAGCCACTGTAGCGCGCTGTGTCTACGCCGTTGTGAACCACGAAATCGCGGTCATTCTTAATCTCCGACATAAGTTCTTGGCGGAGAAAATTTGTAACGAAGAAATTTGCGTGCGCGCGTTGCAAACACCAAGTTTCGAAATATTGAATTAACCTCTTGAATAAGATCCTAGAAAATTGCTCGTCAAGGCCACTTGCGTTCACTTCCGCTGCAACTATCAACTTTGGATATCTTATACGTAGTAACGGTATGACTGCACAATTGCCGTCGAGGCGAATCAGGATACACTCTGAATTGAAATTTTTAACGCATGCAGCTGTATCGAGATAGCTGGATAGAGATTTTTTCATAAATAAAAGTAATTGCCCAGCTCGGCTACCTTTGAGCATATTTCGGAGTCGCGTTGAGCGACGCAAACCGTTATTAGTACTTTTAGAACCGCAGACAACAACTGTGTTGTGTGTAAGCTCAATAACGCGCCTGCTTTCTAAGGACTCCTTGAGGAAGGCCATAGAATGCAATTTCCCCCCATGTTTGCTATTTAACGCATATGAAAAATAGGTTAAGCGAATTGGAGCTATACTATCAATCGCAGCAACACGACGTTTTTGCGCAGATTTCACTTAAGAAAAATCCTGTTCTCGGGAAATACGGAGAGTAACACCTGCCTGATCAACTGGTAATCCGCTTGGCGCCACCACCATCCCAGAAATTATTTACGACTTCAGAAAAATTTATGAAAGAATTTATAAGACGCGTACTATCCTACGCTTTCCCCAAACTGGATAGGGATTTCCGCGCGTACCGAATGTTGATAAGAAACAGAAATTCCTATTTACACACGACGGGCTGGATGGAAAGTCTATTAAAACAAAAACCGATCGACTGCTACGGCGCCCCAATTCCCTGGATGAATTTGACCGTTGTGGCTTTGCTAAAAGCTCGGCTTACTCGTGATCTCACAATGTTTGAGTACGGTAGCGGATACTCCACCCATTTTTTTGCTGCGCGCGTGAAATCCATAAAATCCGTAGAATATGATCGTCATTGGCAACAGCTTATCGGCAAAGACTTTCCCGCCAACGGTGAATTAATCTACATACCTCAAGACGTTGATGGGAAGTACTGTCGCGCAGTGGGGGGCGGGAACTATGACGTGATCGTTATCGATGGTCGCGACAGGGTGAACTGCATGAAACAAAGCTTGTCCGCGCTCTCTCCGGGCGGAGTGATAATCTTTGACGATAGCCATCGAACCGAATATCAGGGCGCATTCGAAGATGCACGAGCGCACGGCTTTAAAGTAATGGATATCGAAGGATTGAAAGCAACCGGCGGCACTTCCTACACAACATCGCTTATTTATCGCGAACAGAACTGCCTCGGTTTATAACGATCCGATTCCGCCTCGACCCGACATTATGACCATGCGCTAGCACGTGCCTAACAGATCTATCAATCGTTCGTGCGTTTCAAGACCGTGGGCTTGAACGAACCGCTCCCAACCAAATAGTTCGCTCCAGCCGCTCAAAAATATAAAATCAATTCCCGCTCCGCTCGCCGCGTTCTCATCGTACTCACTGTCCCCAATGAACACCGCCGGTAAAACCAAATTGCCGCTCTTCATTTCTCGCGCCAAAATTTTTTCCTTGGGATCCGGACTGCCAAAAATTCCACCATCAAACAACTTCGAAATTTCTCTCGCCTTAAATATTTCCCTAAGCTCCTCCTGATTCCCGCCGGAAACAACCATCCACTTCGCATCTGCCGTGAAGTCACGAAGTTTGTATAAGCCTGAGGCAATCTCGCACGTCATCAGTTTGTCACGTACCTCTGAGCCGAATTCCTCAGCAAGCCTTGCGACTTCAGCGGAATCTACACTGACTGCCAGAATTTCGCGAAATAGATAATCAAATTTTAGATAACGCGAAACCCCACCATGCATTTTATGATAGGCAACTAAGTTGTCTGCCGCCGTTTGACCATACTGGGCGGCTGTCTGGCGTAAAGCCTCTGTCTTAACCGAATTCGAGTTCAGAATCACGCCGTCGCAGTCAAAAACTAACGTACTGTACCCCTTAATATTTTTCACTTAAACCACACGAAATCTGAAAAATGCGAGCTTGCTACAAATACAACTTTGGCTGAGCCCGTATTTTTTCCGAGACACGAGCAACATCCTCCGGCACATCCACCGCAATAGAGTTAGCAGTCATCTCAACCATCCGTACGACGTCCCCGGCTTCAAGGAATCGCAATATTTCAATATCTTCAATTGCCTCCAGGTTAGATTTAGAGTCTTTTGCGGCAAAATTCAGTAATGCTGCGCGGGGAAAGCTATAAACGCAAACCTGCTTCCAGGCTTTCACATATTTAAACTGCTTATCCGTCGGCACAGCCGCCCTTGATGCGTACAACAATCGACCGTCTTCCGCTATCAGCACCTTGGGTATCGTCGGAGATCGAAATTCGCTCTCTGTCGATATTTCCGCATACCCATTGAGTACTTCGTCGGGATAGTCCGCAACTGCTCCCAAAATTCGGTCTATGTTTTCCGGGTCAAATATCGGCTCGTCACCTTGCAAGTTGATATACACATCTCTCGTTATCGCACGCGCCACCTCAGCCACACGGTCAGTTCCGCACAAACAGTTTGGCGAGGTCATCATCACCGGGATCGATTCCGAGTCGCAGACATCCCTTATACGCGCATCATCGGTAGCAACAATTATTGATTCTCTCGGAAGCACCTTGGCGCATTGCCTATAGGTCCGGACAATCATTGGTACACCTTCAATTTCAATAAGAGGCTTACCTGGCAGCCTGCTCGATTCATATCGAGCTGGTATTACAGCAATATATGAGGTGGATAGGCTCATAAAGCGTATACAGACGTAGCAGCTAGCGAATATCTACTGGGAGTAATCGTGCGCAGTTCTAAGCAACCACCGGCCGCGCTATAGTCTTCGAGAATCTCCTCCACTTCGTCATTTCTCGGATCCTCACCAGCATATCCGTCCATACCGGCTATCGTAATATGAGAAGCCTTTCCGCTAGTGGCTATAGCAAGTGCATATGCAATAACCAAGGGAGAGGGCGCCTCAGCCCATGTATCGTGAAACTTAAAACCCTGGTTGTTTACCGTTAGCCCGAAGTCAAAATAATTGAGCTTATCCAAATCATTGCCTACCACTTCTGGGAGCCTTGCCCGGGGTAAAACCAGAGCTTCCCGAAAATCGCTATAACGCTGAAAATCGGCGATCAAGCGAAACGGATGGCAAGCAACTCTGAGGTCGACTAGCTTGCTAGAGATTACGGAATTAGTGTTCAGTGCAATTACGACTGGCGAGCATTTAGCTATGTAGCGCTCGATCGCACCTTTATGCGCAGCTACACTCGGCCCTGACGCAATTATCAGCACTTCCCGACCTTTGATGAGTTCCTTGGGCGCCCAAGCTCCTGTACCGGCACCACCATACATTTGTCGCCCAGCATCGAGATTCTCTATGTTGAATTTTTTCGCTCCAGCTGCCCTCAGATGGTCAATAACTGCTAAAAGTTCGGCCTCCCCGTAGCGAGGGTCTGCTAACATCTCTTGTATGTATGTGGGATGAATGCCAAATTCACCAGATAAGTAGTAGTAAGGATTCTTACCCCAGCCATAATGTTCTTGAAGGGGCTTGAATTCGCTTCTGATCAACTCGAGAAGTGGCACCAAATTGCCACGCGCCCCTCGCAGCTTTTGCATTTCAATAGCTAAGTATTCCGTTTGCGCGTTTCCCGGACCTCGCCCCATTCCAGTCACTGTACTATCTACCCATGTAGCGCCTTCACTAAGCGCACGCATGGAGTTTCCTATAGCTTTGCCCATATTGTCGTGCGTGTGCACGCCCACGGCGCCTGACCACGCCTTCTTCAGTGTATTTACTATCCATGCAGTTTTGTCTTCATCCAGACCGCCTAAGCTGTCTGCAAAATAGAGGACATCCACGGGGTACCGAGATACCGATTCCGCCACCTCTACAATTTCGCTTTCCGACCTATCTGCTATCTGCATGAGATTGATACCGACTCTATAACCCAAGTCTTTCAATATCCTGCTAGCCGGCAATACAGGACCAATCTCTTTCATATGGCACGCTATGCGCACAAGCGAAACGGGTGAATCCGAAGCCTGTTTGAACAGAGCGTGAACCGCCGAAGCTATATCCTCACTTTTTAACAACTCGGACGCGTTTACCATTACGCCCAGCTCTACCGCCGCCGGCACGCTCAAACCTCTAATAAAATCATCGCCCGTGTAGGCACACGCTCCCCTGAAACCATCGGTATCGAGTGATCGAAAGCCAAGTTCAACGACATCGATATTTGTCGCAGCCATTGCTGCTAAATATTGATTGATAAGCTCTACTGAGAAATCCCACCGGTTGTAATAGCCGCCGTCCCTCAAGGTGCAATCCAAGTGCGTGATTGTTTGCGTCATCTGTTTTCAACCGTTGCTATAAAAGAAAGACCTAGGCTTTCAGTAGGCGAGCCGTGTACCGCAGAACTCCCAAAAGCCTCTGACGAAAGCTAAACAGGTTTCTATAGACTATCGCGAATTTTTCACGCCTCTCCAAAACACGCTTTTGCCCAGCAGATAACAACGTTTGCCAGGTATCATGCTCCGTCCCAACCAAACTTTTCTCGCCCGCATCTAAGGAAAGTCCCTGCCAGGTCGGCCGAAGGAGAGATTCCTCAAACTCTATGCCAAGAAAATCGGAGACTCGCCGCATTGTCACCGTAGTATTCTCGACCAATTCGTTGAAGCCCACACTGAAATACTGCGACGGATACAATGATTGTAATTCGTCATGAACCGCATAAAATTCGTGGATACGTTCTAGTTCAAAGTTTCTCACCAAATTATCAAATTCTTTTGCGTAACCGCTTTTTCCCTTTTTTTCGCCGGCGAGCGGAATTCTATTTGATCTCGTAGCAATAATTGCCTTAGCTTCCCGTCTTACAAGAATACTTTTACCGTTAGGAAAAACATAGGAAAAACGTTTTCGTTCCGCGGGCGCAACCGGAATACTCATACTCCCGTAATATCGCATCTCCCCAATTTCCGCTTTCATGGCCACCTCGGCCATGGACGCGTAGATGACCTCCACGATGAATTCTGCACTCCATTCCTCAGATTTCGCTAGCCGTGTCATCGCCTTTCGTTCAAATTCGTAAAAATCAAATTCGAAAGCCGTTTCGAGCCGAGTGTCCACGGATATATCGTGCACGCGCACGCCTTGATGCGCGAAATCCTCCAGGCGGTAGTAGAGAGTGGTTGCCAATCGCTCACGTAGCGTTTGAAAACGCTTAACTTCCATCCAGTCCGCCGATGGGCCGTCAGTTAGGAAAGAACGATAAAGATAATCATGGCCAGGCGTACAGTAGATACTCGGATGTCCATCGAGCAGGCTCCACAGGACGCTTTTTCCGCTGCCTTGCCATCCGTCAATTTGCAATAACATTTAAGTGCGCCGGCACCAATTATCGTTTGAATAGACATGCCCAGGCTTCTAGCGACAATACCATCCGCAATTCAACTGATCGAAAGAGTATTTATTACAATTTCGCGGCCATAGTAGCTATGCAAGCCAAAGCAAGCTATCGTAAGAACATCTGCACACGGCTTCAGTGCCGGTACACTACCTTTGAGCCGTGCAGACTGTTGGGGACGGCGGCAAAAAACTGCTCTACGAAGGTCCAATTGCGCTCGCCAGTGACTGGGAACGCACAGAATACTAAGGCATTATGCCCGTGTATCCAAGCCATTATCGCTCCAGATACCGGGCGATGTCGAAGCAGCTTAGGGCTTTATTGGGTTCGGTCCCGCTAGCACGGACACTTACGAAAGTGGAGTTCCCAGGATTTAGTGGACACTTTGACAAGGATGACCATCCTGTCGGAGGTTCAAAGTGCCCAAACAAAAAGAACCCAGCGAAGTTAGTCGCAAGTACG
>NYTH01000049.1 GCA_002683405.1 Salinisphaeraceae bacterium
CGACGAGTCATAGCCGTAGCTATGGCGAGGAGGTGCAACGCCGCATGGCGGAAAATGGGGCCGGTATAAGGGCCAGACAGTGTGGCGCACTACACTAGACCGGTCTGGAGAACTGGCGCTGCGGCGTTGCCGCCTGAAAGCGCTTGCCCAGAAACAGCGTCCGCAGATAGCGGCTGCGCGCAGCTACCATTTCCACCACCGCGGGGAAAGCCAGCCCGGCCGCCAGTCCCAGCGCCACGTGGACCCAGATGGACGTGATGCCGGTCTGGTACAGACCAATACGGGCCCCGGCGGTGAAGAACACGTGGAACAGATAGATGCTGTAGGAATACAGGCCGACCACCGCCAGCCACCGCGAGCGCGGACGCGCCATGTACAGACTGAGGCAGAACAGCAGGCTCAGGACCAGCGCGTGCAGGCTGTGCTTGTGCTCCGGCAGCTGCAGCATGAGCACCGTTACAGCGACTCCACCCCACAGCGCCAGCCAGTAGCGGTTGACGCCTATCCGCTGCTCGGGCTCGAAACGACACAGCCACAGACCGAGCAGGAAGAACGGCATCAGGAAGAACGCGCCGCCCAGCGACAGCCAGTCGGTTTCGATATTCAGCAGGAAAAAACTTGCGAACAGCGCCAGCGTAAGCAGCAGCCCGCGCTCCCGCTTGAGCACGCCCAGCGCTTCAAGCGGGACGATCACCAGAAACACCAGGAACAGCGCTTCAAGAAACCAGAAGTGGTTGGCCGGCGCCAGGAAGAACATCAGCGGCCCCTGATCGGCCGCGTCGTTGGCCTGTGGCGCCAGCGCACGGACCAGCATGAACAGGGCGCCCACCACGAGAAGCGGAATCAGCAGTCGTCGGGCCTTGCCCTGCAGAAACTGCGCCATGCCCTCCTGAAAGGGCCGGTAGGCGTAGACGAAGCCGGACAGGAAAGTAAACAGTGGCATGCGCAGATAGGCCAGCGCATCGTTCACGTCGCGCAGCATGCCGTCGTCCACCTGCAGGCCGTCCTGGGGTGAATAGCCGATCACGTGAAACAGCACGAGCAGGATGCAGGCGAGCCCGCGGAGAGTATCGATTTCGAGGTTTCTGGACGCCACGTAGCGCTCCGGGCCGGGGCGGGCGATTGACCCCTGCACCTGCGCATGGCGCAGTCACAGGCGTATCAAAAGCACGCATAACAACTTTCCGGCCCCATAACGCAAGCGGTTCAAGCCATCAGGCATGACCCAATTGCGCCCTCGCGCGAGAATTTGCCGCAGTGCAGCACCGATGACAACCGGTGCGACTACGTAGGCAATTTGACGACAGTCATGATGAACGATTCCTGAATGACACTCGGGTTCGACGGCCGACGCATCAATACGTCAGCTTGAACCCGGCCTCCAGCGTGCGCCCGTACTCCTCGTACTGGGACGCGAACTGAGCGTCCTGGAAGTAAGCGAAGAACGGCTCATCGTTCAGGTTTACCGCGTTGAAGAACAGCTCGTAGTGCTCACTGAAACGATAGCTACCGCGAAAATCCACCTGGAAATGACTGGCCACGTAGCGATCAAAGGCCGGATCATCCAGCTCGTTGATTTCGTCGAAGTAGTCATTGCGGTAGGCCCCGGACAGATAAAGATTCCAGCCGGCCCGTTCGTAGCCCAGCGCCAGGTTGCCGATCACCTCGGACTGGCGCGGCAGCGGCACCTCGCCGTCACGGAACGGCAGCGTGGCCTCGCTCTCGCTGAAGGTCACGTTGGCGTTGACCAGCAGGCCGTCCCAGGGCGCGGGCAGCATGACGAACTTCTGGACGTAGTTCAGTTCCAGCCCGTACAGATCGGCGTCGTCCCCGTTCATGAAGGTCAGCGCCTCGTCGAATCCGGCGAAACGGCCGGGCTGGCCGGCAATATCCGTGGCCACCACGAAATCGGTGATCGCCTTGTAGAACAGGTTCGCGGAAATGACGTTCACACCGCCCGGGTAGTATTCAATGCCCAGGTCGATGTTGCGCGAATGCAGTGGTTCCAGGTCGGGATTGCCGAGCTCGGCATTACGCTCGAACTCGCCGTCATCCTCCTCGATCTCGATCGCCTCGATCGGCGCCGTGGACTCGAAGCTCGGCCGGCCCAGCGTTTCGGTGTAGGCCGCGCGCAGAATGACGCCGTCGTCCATCACGTAGCGCAGATGCAGGCCCGGGAAGACGTCGGTGTATTTCTTGTCGGTATCCACCGGCGAGAATACGGCGTCGCCGGCCCCGCCCTCTTCGTCGATGGTGACGCGAGTACCGCGTGAATCGAAGCGGGTCTGCTCCACCCGCAGGCCACCCAGCACACGCAGGGCGCCGATATCCAGCGAGGCCATGGCGTAGGCCGCGTAGATATCCTCGTCGACCTCGTAGTCCGCCCCCCGGCTCTCGATGGCCGATTCATCGTCATCCACGGTGAAATTCGCGCGGTTTGCCCCGATGAAGTCATTCACGGCATCCAGACTGGCGATGGGGCCGAAGCTGCCGAGCGGGTACTCGATATCGTCCAACGCGAAGTCAGCCAGCGTGAAGTCGCCGCCCAGATCATCGAACACCACGACTTCGGCATCGGATTCCTTGTCGCGCAGCCGCGCCTTCGCGCCAATCTTCCAGAAGCCGGGGTGACCGCGGAAAAGGATATCGCGCGTCAGGTCGAGCTGCAGCGACGTTTCGGTGCCTTCGGTGAAGTTGTCCTCGGTGGACAGCTCGTCCAGGGCAAAGCTGGCGGGGTCCAGGAAAGCCGGGCCGGCGCCGATGAGGCGGGGGCGGCGGCGATCCGACAGGTCGTAGGCCAGATCCAGATCCTCGCCCACCCAGGCCGCGTTCACCGCGCCGCCTTCGTCCTCGTTGCTGAAGGCGTAGGCGCCCACGTAGTCCAGCGTATACAGGCCGAAGCGGCTCTTGCCGCCGAGCGAGGAGGTGAAAATCTGCTGCACTTCTTCACGGGCTTCCGTCAGCTTCTCGACTTCGCCACCGGTGAAATTGGCGGCCGACGGAGTGGCGCTCACCACGTCACCGGCCTCGAAGGCAAAGACGTTGCTGAGCTGGACCTCGTCGTCGCCGAAGTCGCTGAACAGGTTGCGCCAGAACAACTCGTGATTGGCGCCGGGCCGGAAATCGAAGTTCAGCGCTGCACTCAGCCGCTCGCGCTTGATGCGGTAGTCCCGCTGCTCCGCCTCCTCCAGACCGAGCACTTCACCACCGGCGCCGTCACCGATGCCGGGAAAGCCGGCGGTCTCCACGTTGTCGGAGCCGAATTCGCGGTCGAAATAACTCACCGAACCCGACACACCGAAATTCTCGTAGCCCTCACCCAGGCTCATGACCCGCGCGAAGGACGCGGCGACCTTGGGACTGGTCTCGTCGAACAGGCGGTTATAGCTGCCGCCCACATCCAGCGTGACGCGATTGCCCAGGTCAAACGCGGTCGCCGTCTTCAGCTCGATGTTGCCGCCGATGGCGTCGGCATCCATGTCCGGCGTGACCGCCTTGGTGACTTCGATGCTCTCCAGCAGGTCCGACGACACGACGTCGAGATTGACCTGGCGCGAGCCGTCCTCGGGACCGGGCACGCGCACGCCGTTGATGGTCGTGCTGTTCAGCGCCGGGTCGATACCGCGGATGATCGCGAAGCGCCCCTCGCCCTGATCGTTGGCCACCGACAGACCCGGCACCCGTCGCAGCGCCTCGGCGGCGTTCTGGTCGGGAAAGTCGCCGATCGCATCGGCCGACAACACGCTGATCACGTTGCTGGCGTTGCGCTGGCGATTCAGCGCGGCCGCCTGACCGGCGGCCTGTCCGACCACGAGGACGTTGCTGAGCACCGACACGTCCTCGCCCAGCTTGAAGGCCAGTTGAGCGGATTGCGCGTCCGTCAGCCGCACGCTGCGGGTGACCGGGTCGGCGCCGAGATATTCCACGGACACCTCGTAATCACCTTCCGGCAGGCCCGTCAGCCGGTAGCGGCCATCCCGGCCGGTGACGGTCTCGCGGTCGAGCGACTCGATGCGAATCAACGCACCTTCGAAGCTGGCGGTGCCGCTGACGTCGGTCACGCGACCGCTCAATTCGGCCGCCGACGCCAGACCGGCGGAAACCGTTGAAACAAGCGCGCCCGCAAGGGCCGTTCTGAAGTAAAAGGCCACCCTTTCCCCCTGATCATTCAAGCCGTGGTGTTCTCCCGAAGGCCGCCACGCTAAGGGCGGCAGATGACGTGGCCATGACAGGACGGCCGGCCCGAATGCGCGTTGCGGCCACCGACCGGCAACAAGCCGCGCGCCCGCAGTACGCTTACGCCGGGACGAAGAAGGGGCCGCGCAGCTCGTAAGTGCGGCCGTCGCTCGGCGCGTCGTCGGGAGCCGGCCCCTGCTGCGAGCTGAAATACAGCCGGCTGCCGTCGGGCGAGAAGGCCGGCCCGGTGATTTCCGAGGCACGGTGGCCGACGATATTGACCAGCTCGAACGGCTTGACGTCCGGACCGACCACGACCAGGCGCATCTGCGCGCCGTCCTCGGCCACGAGGATGTCCCCGCCCGGCGAGACGGTCAGGTTGTCCACATCGTCGATCCCCGGGTTGAAGGCCGCCTCGCTGGCCTTGTCGTAGACCAGGTCTATCCGGGCGCCGTCGATATCCAGGCCCCAGACCCGGTTGTCACCCTTGGTCGTGAAATAGACCATGCCGGCGTGATACCAGCAGCCTTCGCCGCCGTTGAAACGCTGGGCTTCGGGCAGCTGCAGGCGGGTGGCCGGCTGTATCCGCGCGGGGTCCTCGGCGGCCAGAACCGGGTTGGGCAGCGGCACGTCCACCCACTCCACGCGGCGCGTGCTGAGCACGTCCCCGCCTTCGACCACCAGCGCCTGGAGCCGGCCACTGCGCAGGTCCGGCCGCCGGCCGCGCACGAACTCGGCGGGGAGAAATCGATAGAACAGGCCGTCCGGCTTGTCTTCGGTCATGTAGATGAAGCCGTCACGCGGATCCACCGCGGCCGCTTCGTGCTCGAAGCTGCCCAGGGCGGGCAGCGGCACTGCCAGGCGTTGCCCGGCGGGATCGCATTCGTACACGAGCCCGGCATCGATTTCTTCGCAGGACAGCCAGGTGCCCCAGGGCGTGGGACCGCCGGCGCAATTGTTCGTCGTACCGCTGCACACGGAGTAGGCGGCCACCAGCTCGCCCGCCGGGCTGAACCGCAGCGCGCCCACACCACCATGCCGGAAAATATCGACTTCGCTGTTGGACAGATAGGCCCAGCCGCCGTCGGGCATGGCGAAGACCGCACCGCCATCGGGCTGCGGATGCCACTTGTAGGCGCTGCCGGGCGCCGGAGCATGACCGGTGCGCGCCACCTCCCGCAGCGTGAAGCCCTCGGGCAGCCACACTTCGGTAGACGGGTCGTTTGTCACCCGCGTGCGCTGCAGCCGACCGGAGAGATTCGGGATGTTGCTTTTCAGACGCCGCAGATCGGCCGGCGGCGCAGCGCGCGGAGAGCCGCTCTGGCTGCAGCCCCACAGGCCGGGCCCCACGCCCAGCACCACCGATGCCGCCAGGCTGCGGCGAAGAAAGCGGCGTCTGTTCCAACCGTAAGTGCGTTCGGCCATATCCCTCGAACCGCCTCCTGCCCGGCGCATGCTAAAAGCCGGCTAGGCTATGACCCGCAGATGACAGGCCGATGACCCGGCCGTGGGCCCGCATCGGGCCGGGCGCCTGACTAGAGGTAGGCGCCCGCCAGCCGCTCGGAAACCGACCACAGTCGCGCCTGGCAATCCTGATTGAGGGCTTTCTCGGGCTGTTCGTACTCGCGCGTTTCGAACAGGAAGCAGCCGCTGCGGCCGGCCATCGCCTCGTCCAGCGCCAGCATCACGAGCGGCCGTGCGCCCTGCTCGGGCGAGATCAGGTATAGCTTCTTGAGCGGGGTGATCAGCAGCCTCTGATACCAGTGCGCCGTCGGCCAGATATCGGTGGCGACCCGGCCGGGATGAAACGCGTTGGACGTGACCCGGCTGTCCGCCAGCTCGCGAGCCAGCATATTGCTGAACCACAGATTGGCCAGCTTGGTGTTGCTGTAGGCCTTGAAGAAACGAAACCGATTCTGCTCGTAGTTCACATCGTCCAGAAAACCGGGGCCATCGCCGAGCGCCGCCTCCGACGAGGTATGGACGATGCGCCCGCCGTCGCCGGCCTTGAGCGCCGGCAACAGATGACGGGTCAACACGAAATGGGCCAGGTGGTTCACCGCAAACGACTTCTCGATGCCGTCGGCAGACAGTTCCAGCTTGAGCGGCGCGTAGCCGGCATTGTTCACCAGCAGATCGATATCCGGATACCGCGTCGCGATGCTTCGCGCGCAAGCCTGCACGGAGGCCAGCTGATCGAACTGGCAGTCCAGTACTTCGACGAACGCCCCGGGCACCCCGGCGCGGATTTCCTTTGCGACCTGCTCGCCCTTGTCGACGTTGCGACAGGGCAGCAACAGACCATAACCGGCCTGCGCAATTGCCCGGGCACCGACCCGCCCGATACCGCTGGTCGCGCCCGTAATGACCGCAGTGCGCACCCCCATCAGCCGCTCAGGTTTCGGCAGTCTTCAGCGAGTGCCCGGCCTTCAGGTCCTGACGCATGCCGATAATGACGCTCAGGCACATCACCAGCAGCAGCAGCGTGAAGGGCAGGCCCGTGGAAACGGCGCCCGCCTGCAGGGCATCCAGCGCCTGTTTGCCGCCGCCGTACAGCAGCGCGCCGGCGATGGCGCCTTCCATCACGGCCCAGAACACGCGCTGGGCGACCGGTGCATCGAGCTTGCCGCCCGCCGTGATGCTGTCGATGACCAGCGATCCGCTGTCCGACGAGGTCACGAAGAACACCAGAACAAGGACGATGGCCACAAAGGACGTGATCATGGCCCAGGGCAGGTTTTCGAGCATGTGGAAGAACGCCAGCGACACATCCGAAATACCGCCGGCCAGCTGGCCCATCTCGGCCTGCGTCTGCTCGATGGCCGTGCCGCCGAACACGGTCATCCAGAAAATGGTCACCACCGTGGGCACCACCAGCACCGCGGTGATGAACTGGCGCACCGTGCGGCCCAGCGAAATGCGGGCAATGAACATGCCCACGAACGGCGACCAGGAAATCCACCAGGCCCAGTAGAACACCGTCCAGCCGTGCAGCCAGGTTTCGTCCTCGCGGCCCATCCAGTTGCTCAGCGGCAGCAGATTGGCCACATAGGCGCCGGCGGTCCCGGCCGCGTCCGCGAACAGCCCGAAGCCCGCGCCCAGAACGGCCACGAACAGGAACAGCAGCAGCGCCAGACCCATGTTGATGTTGCTGAGCAGCTTCACGCCGCCATCCATGCCGCGCACCACCGAAATGACGGCCACGCCGGTGACCCCGGTAATGACGGCAATCTGCACGTTCAGCCCGTTTTCAATCCCGAACAGGAACTCCAGACCGCCGGCCGCCTGCTTGGCGCCCAGCCCCAGCGAGGTCGCCAGGCCCACGATGGTGGCCAGCACCGCCAGCGTGTCGATGATATGCCCCGGCCAGCCCCAGCAGCGCTCACCCAGCAGCGGGTAGAACGCCGAACGGATGGTCAGCGGCATATCGTGGTTGTAGGCGAAGTAGGCCAGCGCCAGCCCCACGACGGCGTAGATGGCCCAGGGATGCAGGCCCCAGTGATACATGACCGCCCCCATCGCCATGCTGGCGGCCTTTTCCGTATTGGGTTTGACGTCCAGCGGCGTGCCGTACCAGTCGGTGTAGTAGGCCACCGGCTCGGCCACGCTCCAGAACATCAGGCCGATCCCCATCCCGGCCGCAAACAGCATGGCAAACCAGGAGAACAGCCCGAATTCGGGCTCGGCATCGGCCCCGCCCAGCCGTATCTTGCCCGCCGGTGACAGCGCCAGCCCCAGGCAGAAGATCACGAAAAAGTTGCCCGCGATCATGAACAACCAGTCGAAGTTGTTGATCACGACATCCTTTGTCGCGGTCAGCCAGGCGTTGGCGGTGTCCGGGAACATGATGCTGCCCGTGACAAAGAGCAGCACCAGCAGCGAGCTGATGAAGAAGACCGGATTGTGCAGATCCAGACCGAACAACCGGACGTTGTCCTGGCCGGGCTCGAAATCGGTATCGAAAATTTCTTCGGACATGGCTTGCGCCCTTAAAGATAGAAGTCGATCGACGCGTAGAAGGCGTTGAAATCACCCTCGTTGACCTGGCCGTTGCGATCCACGAACCCGTCCTGCGTCAGCAGTTCGATGTAGATCCAGCCCGGCCCGTAGTCGTAGCTGAAACCCGGGGTGGCCGAGTAGATGGTGTCTGCCGGGTTGTCGTCGGTGCGCGGCTCGGCGACGTGCGCGTCCAGATACCAGAACCACTTGCCCTGCCGGTAACCGAGCTCGAAACCGCCGCGTATGTTTTCAATCTGATCCGGCAGGTTATTGGACGTGCGGAACGGCGTGGGCAGCTCACGCTCCATGCCGAAGACTTCGGCCTTGGCGTAGAACGCGTCGAACTCGCCGTGATAGTGAACCGCCCAGGCGTGGTGGTCGCCGTTGACCTCCTCTTCGCCGGCCATTGTCAGATCCTGCAGCCGGCCGGCCTGCGCGGAGAACGACAGCGTCTGGTTGTCCGTGACCGGAATATCCAGGTTGCCCACCACGGTCTGCACCTTGCGATAGGTTTGCGAACTGCCCCAGTGGCCGTTGTCGTCCACGGTATCGGTGCTGTCCTCGCCCCAGTCGTCGGCGTGGTAGTAGGCCACCTGGTAATCCAGATCACGAAAGGCCGACGACCATTTCACGCCCACGTCCATCTGATCGCCGTAACCGGCCTGCAGGCCGTCGCCCGGCCAGAAGTTCACGGTCTTCCACGCGAAGGGAACCTGGCTCTTGCCCACTTGAAGCAGACCGTCGGCAATATCGAACCCCACCCAGGCCTTGTGCAGGGCGTAATTGTCGCCGGTGGAGTTGTTGGCCGGGTCAGTGAAGCTGCCCGGCCCGATCCGCAGCTCGGCAGAATAGGACCACTGGTGCTCGCTATCCGGTCCGGCCTTGCCGTCGGCATAGAGGATGACGGCCTCGTCGGCCACGTCACCAAAGGTTTCCTCGTCGCGATCGTCGTCATCGACGTAGCGATAATTACCCCATACACCCACGGTAAAGTTGGTTTCCGGCTCGGCCATCACCGGGCCGGCGAGCATGGCCAGACAGGCCGAAACCGCGCAACCAGCGTGTCTACGTATCATCAACCCCCACAGTCCCACGCGACCGCGGACAGGCCGCACGGAGTTGAAACGAAACGATCGCCCGGCGGACGACAGACGCTCCACCGTACGGCAACAAATCCGGAGTTGCCAGCTTGCGCCGCGGGCCGGCCAGCCCGCGCAGGACGCTTCGGGTTACGCTGTGGCGACGCGATCCGGCCGCTCGCCGGCCCCGGTTTACAGGACATCCCGCATGCAACATCACCGCCCGAAAATCCACTGGCTGGCGCTTGCGCCGCTGCTCATGCTGACGGGTTGCGCTGCCCTGTCGGAACATTCCACGGGGGTTATCGACGGGGCGCTCACGCCCTGTCCGCCAGCACCGCGCTGCGTCAGCAGCCAGTCGGACCAGGCCGATCACGCCGTCGCGCCGCTCGCGCTGACCCGCCCGGCCGACCGGGCGTGGGCGGCCATCACCGAGACCGTCCGACAAATGCCCCGCACCACCATCAAGACCATCAGCGACCGCTATCTCCACGCCGAGGTGGTCAGCCCCTGGCGCGTGTACACCGACGATCTGGAACTGCTGTTGCGCCGCGAGGCCGGCCGGCTCGAAGTACGATCCAGCGCCCGGCTGGGCTATTACGATTTCGAGGTCAACCGGGAACGCGTGGAAGCGCTACGCGCACGGCTCGCCGAACAGGGCATCGTCCGGCCCGCGACACCCTGAACACTCAGTACAACAGGCCCAGCACCGGCCGAAGATGAACCAGCAGTCCGGCGGCGATCAGCAGCAGCCCCATAGTCAGCGCCAGCAGCGCCAGCGCCACGGCCGCACCGCCTCGCGTGACCCGCACCGACCGCTGCAATTGCGCGCTGTCTTCGCGGGGCGCCAGCTGCCGGTACTGCGAGCGGCTCAATGCCGGCCAGGTTCGACGCCGTATCGCCAGCAATGACTGATACACGGCCAGCCCGCCCACCGTAGTGAGCGCCACCGCATACATCACACGCGAGGCCACCTGCATGTAGAACCGGCTGTCGCTGCACCAAAACAGGCTGTTGATGCAGTTCGTGTGATAAGCGCCCGACCCCGTCCACAAGGCGAGCGCCAGACCGAATAGCACAACAAACGGGCACAACACCCACCAGAACAGCCGCCGCCGCGCCACGGCGTCATAAGGCGCCACCCATCCGGAAACCTGCGGCTTGCTCAAAAGTGACTCTCAGTCGTGCCCTGGGCGGCGTACCGCGCGAGCTCGCAGGCTATACCGTGCCCGCGCCGCTGACCAGCCGCCGCTGAAAGATCGGGCGAGGCACTGGCACAGACGGTCCGCAATCATTACAATGCGCGCCCGGACGACGCGCGGCTCCCCTGCCCGGTCGCCCATCCATGTTAAATGCGCCCGTAGCTCAGTTGGATAGAGCGTGCGGCTACGAACTCTTCGGTCATGAGTTAAAATGATCGCGGCAAGGCCAGCAGCCGTTAGGTCACAATTAGGTCAAAGCGCCCGTAGCTCAGTTGGATAGAGCGTGCGGCTACGAACCGCAAGGTCGGGAGTTCGAATCTTCCCGGGCGCGCCATTAAGGCAAAAAGATCAAGGGTTTAGTGCTCTTGGTCTTTTTTTTGCTTCGGTGATCTGGCGAGATGAAGGCATTGCTAGGCACGCGAAAGCCATTTCTCATTGACCTAGCGGCCTCTGCGCCAAGCTCTGGCTTGAATTTCGTATTGTGCCCATCTCGTGCCCGATTTGTGCCAAGGTCGGAAACTGGGCAAAAGAGCGCTAGCCGAAAATGACCTTGCGTCCCGTGCCGGGCTTCTCAATCTGCTGGCTCATCTACAACCTCAAATAAATCTCCGACTTCGCACCTGAATAGTCTGCAAAGCTTTTCTATGGCTTCCAGTTCAACGCGCGTTGCCGTTTCTTTGTAGAGCAGCGTCACCGTATTTCGGTGCAAGCCGGTTTCTCTAGCCACGTCCATAACCTTCATTTTGTTTTCTCCCATAAGGCGGGAGAGGTGGCACCTAAGCATCCGCACGCTCCTTTTGTCATTTAGAATGACAAAGTGTTGACCTGCACGTCATATTGGCGTACAGTATGTCTTACTGGATGACAAAACGGTTCCGTAAAGACCGAAATGTCAGTCTGCAAGGCTAGTTTAACGCAAAGGAGCAAACCAATGAGTGGCGAGACCTATTTGACGACTGAGGAACTCTCGGAGCGAATCAAATACGACTGTCGAACGATTCGGGATCGTTTGAAAGATTCTGTGCTGATTGAGGGGAAGCATTACTTCCGGCCATTTGGCGGCCGAAAAATTCTGTACATCTGGAGCGCTATCGAACGGGACATGAAGATGGGATCTGCCGAAGTCCAGGCAGAGACTTCCGGTATCCCAATGGCGGCCGGAGGGTACTGCAATGTCTAGTATTAGAGGGAGAAGGGATAACGGCCTGCTGTTTTTCGACTTTCGGTACAAAGACCAGCGTTGCCGAGAGCAGACGATGCTGCCGGATACGAAAACCAATAGAAAGAAGCTGCAGAAGGTGCTCGATAAAATCGACGCCGATATCACCCTTGGCACCTTCAAATACTCCAACTATTTTCCCAACAGCAAGCGAGCGGCCCAGTTCGAGGCGGAAGACGCGCAAGCGCAAAACGCAGCCGATCCCAACTCACCCACCTTCAGCGAGTTTGTGGAGATCTGGAAGCCTGAAGTCGAGATCGGCTGGCGCAACAGCACCCGCGCAGGTAACGAAAGCATTCTTCAGCGCTACCTGCTGCCCGAATTCGGAGATAAAAAGGTCAGCGACATCAGCAAGGCTGAAGTCCTTTCGTTCCGCGCCGCAATCGCCAAACTGCCTGGCCGTAACGGGAATGACACGCTGTCGCCCAAGACGATCAATCTCATCGTCGGATTTCTGACGATGATCCTTACCGAAGCCGCTGACCGCTACCAGTTTATAAACCCGGTACAGAACATCAAGCGTCTGAAAAATCCTCGAAAGGACATCGAGCCTTTCACATTGGAGGAAGTCCAGAAAATTCTGGCGCATGTGCGCAGTGATTATCGCGACTACTTCACGGTGCGCTTCTTCACAGGGATGCGAACGGGCGAGGTACACGGGCTCAAATGGTCCAGATTGGACTGGGACGCCCGCCAGATACTGGTGCGCGAAACCGTGCAGCAAGGTCGCGTTGAATACACAAAGACAGACGGTTCGCAGCGAGAGATCGATATGTCTTCTCTGGTTGAGCGCGCGCTGCGCACCCAATTCGCCGTGACCGGCAAACAGCAATACGTGTTCTCTTCCCGGGATGGCAATCCGTTAGATACCAATAACGTGACCAATCGAATCTGGTACCCGTTGTTGCGCTACCTCGACTTGCCGTTGAGGCGCCCCTACAACTGCCGTCATACCGCCGCGACTCTGTGGCTAGCTTCTGGTGAGAATCCAGAATGGATCGCCCGGCAGATGGGACACACCACCACGGAGATGCTCTTCCGGGTTTACTCGCGCTACGTACCGAACCTCACTCGGCGCGACGGCAGCGCCTTCGATAATTTCGTTACCAGTGCCATGAATGGCGGTGTTGATGCCCAAGTCAATCGACCTGATTACCACGGTTCGGCGAACAAAAGCACTTTCGCCACGCAGGAGGACCGGACATGACAGCCATTAGAGATCTCTATAAAAACGAGGGTCGCCGGATTCATGGCGAATACCGCATCCTAGTCATCACGCGAGAACAGCCTTCTACGAAAGGCTGCGTTCGGTGGCAGCTGCGTCTGAGCGATTACAGCGGATCGCTGGAAGTCGGCTACGAGCCTGCACGGGCCACGACCGTGCCATTGCTTCGGCCGGGCCAGATCGTGCGAGCCGAGCTTTCGATAAGAAAGGCCAACAACGGCGCGGGGCCTATTGCCATCTGCTCCATGAAGCAGTTATCCGTATCCGAAATAGCAAATGCCGCGAGACTCATGCCGCTGGATAGATGTCCGAAACCTGCGGTAGCAGCGCTGCATGATCTAATCGATTGTGTTGATCGGCTACGCCACGATTCGGTGCGAGACTGCGCCAATCACCTGATCGATCAACATCACGAGGGATTGCTGCGCGCGCGCGCAAGCTGGAATCACCATCATGGCTTCCCCGGGGGACTGCTGGTACACACGGTCGCCACAATGAAAGTGGCCGAATCGATGGCCTGTCATGTCTATCCGCACGATCGCGGCCGAGTGGAGCTGATCATGCTGGGCGCCTTGTTGCATGACCTGGGCAAGATTCGCACGCACGGCGGTGGAATGCGCAGCAGTCTCGATAGCGTACTTCGTCACGAGTGGCTAGGTATAGAACTGGCGCGCGATGCACTGGTCAACTTCGGGCGCGCTTGGCCCATGGGGGCTACCGAAGTGGTCAACATGCTCGAATGGATGTGCACAGACCCCGAGCGCCGAAAGAAAGGGCCCAATTGCGATGCCGAAATTATCCACTTCGCTGATGTGCTGGATGTAAAACGCCATCATCACGTGGATTCGGCGACTGGGGTGCCACGCTACAAGGCGCTGTACGACCTCAAAACGTCGGACATCCTGTAATGGCCGCTTTAGAACCGGGAACCGTTCGGAACGTTCCGAACGGTTCCGAATTCAACAGGGAGACATCGCCGGTCGGTCGGCCACCTCGGCTAACAGACAGCCAGCTGGAACATGAGATCGAGCTGCTTCATACCCGCCTGGCGCGGATGCCGACATTGGACGAGATTTCCCGGCATGCCGGCGGCTGCCAGCGGGCCAGGGCAGTCAAAGCCCGCAAGGCTTTTGCACTGCGCATTCGAGGACAGCAGGCGAAGGGGCTAGTGGCACTGCCTGAAAATCTGCAGATCGAGTTAAGTGGTCTGCTCAGTCAATGGCTCACACTGGCTCGACAGCAGGTTGGCCCGCTTGTTGACGAGATTACTCACGACTGTGAAGAGCGCGTCACACAGGCGGAGGAGCTTATGGCTCTCGCCATGGCGCGGCAAATCCAGGTCGAAGAGGAGCGTGAAGCCTTAGCGCAGGACAACGCCAGACTGGAAGAGAAGACTGACCGTCTGGAAAAGCGCTGTCATAGGCTGGCATTGAGCGAAGCACGCTGGAAGACTAAGGCCGTCGAGCGGTTGGAGCGGCTAACCGTCTACGCAGAGGGCGACAGCAAATCCTGTCAAGCATGACCTGAGAGCGAGCGAGGCATTGTCTAGCGCCCGCACAAAAATACGTAAGTCGTTGATTTAATTATTTCCGGAGGTGGAATCAAAGCACCGACACTACGATTTTCAGTTAGCGGACATTACACCCAAACTAAGCAAATCTGAGCAAAGGTCGGTTCGCGAAAATCTACAAAAATTGCTTAACAATCAGCGTTAAGCAATAAATGTGGATAAATTTGCCGCTCATCGGTGTACCTGTAGTGTACCTCGGCCCCACCACCGTACTGCGAGCAATATCACATCGAGTTTTGGTAGCAACAATGGGAGTAGACCACTCCCAATCCGGCCTCATCATAGACATTCGGCAAATTGCGACCACCGTACGCAATGCGTTCAATTCGCACGATCTCATCTAAGATACGGAACAGGATCACGTAATTGCCGTGCACACAGAGCCTGCCCGTCTCACTAATCTCTGGCCGCAGACGTTAGATCAACGGGTTCCGAGCAATCTCCGAGAATTGCTCCCCGATCTCGGCAATCAACGCGATCGCTCGTTCGGGATTGTCATCAGCTAAGCCTCCGGCAATGTCATCGAGGTCGGGCTCAACTCCAAGTGCATTACTTCTTCTTCGTTGTTTTGTCCGCCACCGCCTGATACTTCTTCGTCAGGCGTTCAATCATGTCATCCACCGCTTGGCCAGAGCTCGCGTCTTGGATGGCTTCTTCCCAAAGGTGGCGCAGGTGTTCAATGCCCTGCTTTTGAAAGCTGCGCTTCAGGGTCCAGTCGCGCAAGGCTTCGCGGATGACTTCACTATTACTGGCGTATTCGCCAGCCTCGACCGCGCCCTTTACGTCGGCCACCATCTGCCGCGGCAGGGCAATACTGATTTTCTCTATGACGGGCGACATGACAAGGTCTTTGGTAGGAATTATTCCTACCGTATCTGCTGACGCACATATTCGCAACGGGGTCGGCCGGCGGAGGCGCCTGGCGTATGGGGACATAGCTACCGGGACCACCCAAGCGGCCCTACGCAGGATCCGCCATTTCTCCCGCGGCCACGTACAGCCACAATGCCGGCATATGCGGAAATTTCTCACGCTATACCGATACCCGGACCTTCTCGCATAGGAAACACCCTGCCCGCTCTCGCCACGAAGGAAGCGCATGCTGCGCTCTGCAGTTTTGCGCGCTCCGGCCGATGATATCGATATTGCAGCCGCGACAAATCAGCACTACTCCGCCCAAGCGATACACCTTTTGAGAGAGCACCATGAATACTTCCAGACGCCCAGCCCCTGACTCATCCCGTGACTCATCCCGCGCCAATCGATCGATCCCTTCGGTCAGAGCGTCGGTCGCTGCGCTTGCGGTCCTGGCGCTTTGCGCCTGCGCTGCCAATCCGTACAAGCAGTTCTACACCCCGTCTCCACGGGACCTGTCCAGCAACCCTGATGTGACCTTTCTGCAACCGGGCGAGCAGCCGGAGGTCTATTCAACCGACGACATGGAGCGGGATGCCAGAGATCTCAGGTCCAAAAACTACGTCGCAATCGGCTCGTCCTCCTTCAACGGCGGCGCAGCCAGCAAGGATGCCGTTATCCAGCAGGCGAAGGACATCGGCGCCAAGGTTGTCCTGGTTCAGCGCAAATACACAGGCACACAAACCAGCACTATTCCGCTGTTCATTCCCAGCACGCAGACATCCCAGACCTCGGGCATGATCTACGGCACCGGGGGCAGCGCGAACTACACCGGCACGACGACAACCTATGGCACCAATGTGGTTCCGATGACCAGCCAGCAGGACCGCTTTGACCAGGGGGCGCTGTACTTTGTCGAGCACAGGCCCAAGATGAAGTTTGGCGTGAGTTTCGCGCCGCTGACACTCAAGCAGCGCACGCACCTGGACCGAAACACCGGCGCCTTCGTTGATGTCGTATTCGAAGGTTACCCAGCTTTCAATGCCGAACTGCTGCCCAATGACGTAGTGATCGCGGTGAACGGAGCGAAGATTTACGGCCCCCAAGACACCATGGAACTGCTGGGCCAGGTGCCCTACGGCGGGAGCGTTGTCTTGACCGTCCTGCGCCGAGGAGAGCAGCGCGATATCATCATTCGACTGCCTGACAAGGCGCCTGGGGTATGACGACGCAACCGCCCGGCAATCACCAGGCCATCCAGGCGGCGCTACGCAGGATCCGCCATTTCTCCCGCGGCTGCGCACAGCCACAATGCAGAAATGTGCGGACGATTCTCACGCTATACCGACACCCGGACCTTCTCGCATCTGCTGGGCCTGGACACCCCTAACCCGGCGCTGCATCAGAAGTACAACCAGCCGCCGGGGCTTTATTGCCTGGCCGCCGCCAGCGATCCGCACAACCCAGAATCGATTTCCATGCAGACGCTGTTCTGGGGCTTTACGCCCAGCTGGGCCACCCAGCCGGCCCAGGCCATGATCAACGCGCGCAGCGAGACCGCGGGCACCAAGCCGTACTTCAGAAAGGGCTTCGCCAAGCGCCGATGCCTTGTGGCCGCAGACAACTGGTTTGAATGGCAGCGCAGCTGCACCCCTAAGCAGCCTTACGCCCTGGCACCGCAGTCCAGCGAGCCGTTCTTTATGGCCGGCATATGGTCGCTGGCGCGCAGCCTTCCCGACGACCATCCGGGCGCGGGACAAAGAACCTTCGCCATCCTGACCCGTCCAGCCGACCCGCAAATCCAGGATGTACACCACAGAATGCCCGTGGTGCTCACGCCGGCAGGCGCTCGGGCCTGGCTCGAAGCTGGCGAAGATCCGGCGGACTTGAAAACGCGACTCGAGCAACACCGCCACGAGCGGTTCCTGACCTGGCCAGTGTCCCCCCGTGTGAACAACCCCGACAACGACGACGCCGCGGTGATTGATCCGTTGCTGCCCCGTGATGTACCTGCGCCACGGGTCACTTAGGAGGGACTAATGATCCGATAATGCTGGTCATTTATGCCTGCCAGCGTGGGAGATTTATTAGCTCTCTGATAAATACGGCTTATTCGACAAGCTCATTGTGCTCAAAGACGCCGGGGTTTACAATAGTGCGAATATTCGCACTATTGTAAACCCCGGCCGCTTCTTGGTCACGAGGTAGTTCCATGATAGGCACACGCATTAAACAGGCCCGTCAGGCCGCATGCCTCTCGCTGCGCCAGGTGTCGGAGCGGATTAGCGTTAGCCATACTGCCGTTAGTAAATACGAGCGGGACGAGTTGACACCTAGTTCAACGACGCTAAACCAGCTTGCCAAAGTGCTTGATGTGACCGTCGACTACTTTCTGCGGCCAGCGCGAATCGAACTAACGAGCATTGAGTACCGCAGCCATAAAGGATTCTCTGAGCAGCTAGCTGCGCGTGTGATAGCAGATGTATCTGATCAGGTCGAACGCCAGCTTGAGGTCTACGATTTACTGCCGGGGACGTTGCCTGATTTCCACCAGCCTCAATTGCCCAAGCGAATCGAAGATCTTGATGAAATAGACGCGCTGGCTACAAAGCTTCGTGAATTCTGGAAGTTGGGTCTCAACCCGATTCCGGACCTCGTGGACACGCTTGAGGAACGCGGAGTAATTGTGCTCGTCTCCGACGTATTCGGCGCCAATACTTTTAGCGGACTTTCCGCTTGGGCCGGCAAAGTACCAGTGATTATCGTCAGCAGTGAATGGCCTGGTGACCGGCAGCGCTTTACCGCCTGCCACGAGTTGGGCCATCTCATGTTGCACGGTCGGCTGTCAGAACATATAGATGAAGAAAAGGCTTGCGACCGCTTCGCGGGTGCTTTTCTTGCTCCCCGGCCAGCGGTGCTATCAGCACTCGGAAAAAGCCGCAAATGGTTGGACTATCGCGAACTTATGCTACTTAAGGACGAATACGGTCTAAGCATGGGAGCATGGCTATATCGTGCAAAAGATTGCGGCGTACTAACAGAGGGCAAGGCGGGTCAACATTTCGGTTTTTTTCGCAAGCGAGGGTGGCACGAGAAAGAGCCGAGCAACTACCCTAGCGAAACTCCACGCCGCTTCCCTCAAACAGTGTTTCGCGCCCTTGGCGAAAACATCATAGGGGAATCGAAGGCCATGGAACTGCTCTCCGCCCACCGGCTCGACCTAGTTCGTTTGCAAACCCATGTTATTGGTACATGATGCCAACGTATTAATCGACTTGAGCGAGGGCGATTTGCTTGCCGCTTTGTTCGCGGGGCCTTGGCGAATCGTTACTCCTAATGCCTTGTTTTACAGAGAACTGGAAAACAGCCATGCCGAGTTCATTGACTTTGGGCTGGAATTGCTGGAGGTCCACGGAGAATGGGTACTCCGTTCGACGCAGTGGCACGGCGCTTACCCCAAAACTAGCGCCATGGACCGTTTGTGCTTGGCACTGGCGCTGCAGGAAAATTGCCCACTCATAACCGGTGATGCGCAACTGAAAACCGCCGCCGAAGCTGAAGGCTGCACCGTTCACGGCACGATCTGGTTAATAGAAAATCTGGTTGAGACGGAAATTGTCTCAAGAGCACAGGCTCTGGCCGGCTACGACGCAATGGAAAACGCTGGCCGCAGGCTGCCTTTCGGACGTGCCCGTAGGCGCCTTCGCGAGGAATAAGCCGAATTACCGCGACGACCGCCCCCGGGTACCGGCTCGACAAGCACCTGATTGCAAGGCTGTTAGCCACCGGCCAAGCCTCAAAATAGGGTAGCAACACCAGCTCGTTCGGACCATCTTTTTTAATTTAGGATATTGATATCGAGTTACCCAGATGTAGCGGGCCTTTTGATACGAAAAATCACGGTGCCAGATATCAACAGCGACCAAATAGAAAGAGACTAGGTGTGATATCGGTAGCTTAATTTCTTAATCTTTATAGTAAATAGCCCGAAATTTCAGCCGACCGACCGAAGCGATCTGAGTACCGACGTTATGGGGAGATAACGAGCGTGAGCACACTTAATAAAAAAGCACTCAGCGAACGCGACATCTGCACAAAATTCATCACTCCGGCCTTGCAGGAATCCGGTTGGGATATCCACACTCAAGTCCTCGAAGAAGTCTCGTTTACCGCCGGCCGCATCATCGTGCGTGGCCGTCTTCATGCTCGCGGTCAAAAGCGTCGTGCTGACTACGTGCTCAGCTTCCAAAAGAATCAGCCCATCGCGGTTATTGAGGCCAAGGACAACAAGCACAGCCTGGGCGATGGCATGCAACAGGCGCTGGCCTACAGCGATGCGCTCGATACGCCTTTCGTCTTCAGCTCGAATGGGGCGGGCTTCTTGTTTCACGATCGGACAGGCTTGTCGCCGCAAACCGAAACCACGCTGACGCTGGATCAGTTCCCTTCACCACAGACGCTTTGGGAGCGCTACTGCCGGTACAAAGGCATCGATATCGAAGCGCGAAAGACTGTCGAGCAGCCCTATTACGACGATGGCAGTGGACGCGCCCCGCGCTATTACCAGTACGTGGCTATCAACCGCACCGTGGAAGCGGTAGCCAAGGGTCAAGAGCGCATCCTGCTGGTAATGGCCACAGGAACCGGAAAGACCTACACGGCCTTTCAGATCATCTGGCGCCTGTGGAAGTCGGGTCGCAAGAAGCGAATCCTTTTCCTGGCCGACCGCAACATCCTCGTCGACCAGACCAAGAACAACGACTTCAAGCCCTTTGGTCAGGCGATGACCAAGGTGACGAATCGCACGGTCGACAAGTCCTACGAGATCTATCTGTCGCTGTACCAGGCTGTCACCGGTACCGACGAAGATAGGAACATCTATAAACAGTTCTCGCCGGATTTCTTCGATCTTATCGTCATCGACGAATGCCATCGTGGCAGCGCAGCGGTCGACTCGGCATGGCGGGCCATTCTCGATTATTTCTCGAGTGCCACGCACATCGGCCTGACGGCCACGCCCAAGGAGACCAAAGAAGTCTCCAATATCGATTACTTCGGTGAGCCGGTCTACACCTACTCGCTAAAGCAGGGCATTGAGGATGGTTTCCTAGCACCCTACAAGGTGGTGCGCGTCGATATCGACAAAGACCTTCAAGGTTGGCGCCCCAGCAAAGGCCAGACCGATAAGCACGGCGAGCTGATCGATGATCGCATCTACAACCAGAAAGATTTCGATCGTAATCTGGTTCTGGAGAAGCGCACCGAAGTTGTGGCCGCGAAGATCACGGAGTTCCTTGAACGTACCGACCCGTATCAGAAGACCATCGTTTTCTGCGAAGACATCGACCATGCCGAGCGCATGCGCCAAGCCTTGATAAACCTCAACCCCAAGCGGGTAGCTGAGAACCGTAAATACGTGATGCGCATCACCGGCGATGAAAACGAGGGCAAAGCCGAGCTCGATAATTTCATCAATCCGGAAGAGCGATACCCCGTCATCGCCACTACCAGCAAACTAATGACCACCGGTGTGGATGCCAAGACCTGCAAGGTCATTGCTCTGGATCAACGCATCCAGAGCATGACCGAATTCAAGCAGATCATCGGCCGCGGCACCCGTATCGACGACGACTACAACAAGCACTGGTTCACGATTCTGGATTTCAAAAAGGCCACCGAACTGTTCGCCGATCCGGATTTCGATGGCGACCCGGTGAAGGTGTACGAACCGGACATTGGGCAGCCCATCAATCCCGATGATGAAAATCCAGCGGGTGAGATCAACGAAGAACCGAGTGATTACGGCGCCGGTGACGGGGAGCCCTGGGCCAATGACGACACTCCGGACAGCGATGACGAAAGCGGCAAGCGCATTAAGTACGTCGTTGGCGATGTGGATGTGTCGGTCATCGCCGAGCGCATGCAGTATCTCGGCCCGGACGGCAGGCTCATCACCGAAAGCCTCAAGGACTACACCCGCAAACGGGTGCTGGAGCAGTTTGCATCGCTGGATGAGTTCCTGCGCCGCTGGACAGATGCCGAGCGTAAGCAAACCATCATCGAAGAACTGGCCGATGCCGGCGTGTTTTGGGAAGATCTGATCGCCGACGTGAGGAAGAAGCTGGGCGAAGACCCCGACCCCTTCGATGTGATCTGTCACATCGTATTCGACCAGCCACCGCTCAGCCGCAAGCAGCGCGCTGAGCAGCTGCGCCGCACCGGCTACTTCGACAAATACGAAGGCGCTGCTCGCCAAGTGCTGGATGCCCTGCTGAGCAAATATACCGATGCCGGCATTGAACACATCGAAGATGTGAAAGTGCTGCGCCTCGATCCATTCCGACAAATGGGCTCCCCCATCGAGCTGATCGGTGCTTTTGGCGGCAAGTCAGATTATCTGGAAGCGCTGCAAGACTTTGAAAAGGCGTTGTACAACTAAATGCTCAACTCATCGGATATCGAACAGGAGCTCGAGCGGCAAGGCTTTTCCCGAGTCCCAGGCAAAGAAGCGCGAATTCATGAATTCAAGCGCGGGGCCCTCAAGCTTTACGTCAAGACTCCCTCAAAAAAAAGCAAGACGGGCTACGTCTCCAAAGCGCCCCTGGTCATTCACCCCAAGCACATGGCGCAGCGGACGGAATTGAAAAAGGTTGCGGGCGTCGAGGTTAACTGGGACGCGCGCTACAACAACTCCAATCTGCGGGCATTCCCCAAGCATCCGCGGCCCAGTAGCGGCGATCAGTACTACGGTTATGCAGTTGATGTGGCGTCGCTTGAATCGCTCGTCCGCCTTCTTGAGGTGCTCACGGGCGGAACGAGCGCCCTACTGACTAATCCGCTGGATGACATTGATGCGGCCTCCGATTTGCCGGAAGACCCGACTCAGCGCAAGACGCTGATCGAAGCGCGCATCGGCCAGGGGCAATTCCGCAGAGATCTCATCGACTACTGGGGGCAATGTGCTGTCACCGGGCTTGATGAGCCGCTGCTATTGCGTGCGTCGCACATCAAGCCTTGGGCCAAGAGTGACAATCGCGAGCGACTCGAACCCTGCAATGGCCTTCTACTCTCCGCAAATCTCGATGCCGCCTTCGACGCCGGCTTGATCAGTTTCGCAAGCGATGGCCGCATTCTCATCAGCAGCGCCTTCACCCAACACGCAGCCGCCGGCATCGAGACCGATATGCGCCTTAGGAAAATCACAACAACGCATGCTGCCTACCTCGCCTGGCATCGCGACAACGTCTTTAAGGGCAAGGCATGACCATCAGCACGACCATCGAATCTATTCAAAAGACCATGCGCAAGGATGCCGGCGTCGACGGCGACGCCCAGCGCATCGGCCAGCTCGTCTGGATGCTCTTCCTCAAGATTTACGATGACCGCGAAACCGAGTGGGAGCTATTCGACGACGATTACGTCTCGCCGATTCCCGAAGAGCTGCGCTGGCGTACCTGGGCGGCCGACCCGGAAGGCATCACCGGCAATGAGCTGAAGGCCTTCGTCGACAACACCCTGTTCCCCGGCTTGCAAAACCTGCAAGCCCGTGGTGATGATTATCGCGGTGTGGCCATTCGCAGCGTGTTCGAAGATGCCTATAACTACATGAAGTCCGGCCAGTTGATGCGCCAAGTCATCAACAAGCTGCAAGAGGGCATCAACTTCAACAAGATGCAGGAGCGCCATGCGCTGGGCGATGCCTACGAGCAAATCCTCAAGGACCTGCAAAGCGCCGGCAATGCGGGCGAGTTCTACACCCCGCGCGCGGTCACCGAATTCATGGTCAACCGCGCCGACCCCAAGCTGGACGAAATCGTGATGGACCCGGCCTGCGGTACCGGCGGTTTTCTCACCTGCAGCATCGAGCACAAGCGCAAGCATTATGTGAGCACCCCGCAGGATGCCGCCGTGCTTCAGCGCAGCATCCGGGGCGTGGAGAAAAAGCCGCTGCCGCATCTGCTGGCCACCACCAACATGATTCTGCACGGCATCGAAGTACCGGATCAGATTCGTCACGACAACACCCTGGCGCGCCCGCTAATCAGCTGGGGGCCGAAAGATCGCGTGGACGTGATCGTGGCCAACCCGCCCTTCGGCGGCATGGAAGAAGACGGCATCGAAACCAACTTCCCGCAAGCCTTCCGCACGCGCGAAACCGCCGACTTGTTCCTTACCCTGTTCATCCATCTGCTCAAGGATGGCGGCCGCGCCGCCGTGGTGCTGCCAGACGGCTTTCTGTTCGGCGAAGGCATGAAAACCCGCCTCAAGGAAAAGCTGCTGCAAGACTGCAACCTGCACACCATCGTGCGCTTACCCAACGGCGTGTTCGCACCCTACACCGGCATCAAGACCAACCTGCTGTTCTTCACCAAGGGCAAGCCCACCGAAAGCATCTGGTACTACGAGCACCCGTATCCCGAGGGCTACAAGAGCTACAGCAAAACCAAGCCCATGCGCTTCGAGGAATTCGCCCCCGAGATCGCCTGGTGGGGGAAAGAAGCCGACGGCTTTGCCAGCCGGGAGGAAAACGAATTCGCCTGGCAGGTCAGCCTGGAAGACATCAAAGCCCGCAACTACAACCTGGATATCAAGAATCCGCATCAGGGCGAGCAGATCAGCCACGACCCGGACGAACTGTTGCAGCAATACGCCGCCCAGCAGCAGGAGATTCAGGGCATCCGCGACCAGCTCAAGAACATTTTGGCTGAAGCCCTGGCGGGCGGGAGCCAGGCGGGATGAGGGCAGCAACTACCGAGGATTTCTCGGCTGTACCAGCCGAAGTCCGGTCACTGATCCGTGGTGGGTTGGTGGAGAACGGCGCATGAGCGTGGAAAAACTCATCACCGAGAATCTGGAACTGTGGACCGGAGCCGCCACGCAGAAAAGTGCCAGCGGACGGGGCAGCAGTTCCAAGCGTGAACTGACCGGCATCAGAAAGCTGCGGGAGCTGATTCTGGAATTGGCGGTGCGAGGGAAGTTGGTGCCGCAGGATTCTAGCGATGAGCCTGCTGAGCAGCTTTTAGAAGCGTTGGATCAAGGCAAAGTTGTAAGGGGATTCGGCGACTGCCTAATTTCTGACTCAAACCTTCCTGCGGGTTGGGCAATTGCTCCGCTCACCAACTTTGGCTCATTCGCTGGAGGAAAAACACCAAGCAAGGCGAAGGCGGAGTACTGGGAAGGCGATATACCTTGGGTGTCGCCTAAGGACATGTCGGCTGATGAAGTCCTCGGTGCTGAGGACCATGTAGCGCAAAGCGCCGTTGATGATGGTCTTGCACTTCACCCAGCTGGATCGATCCTGATCGTAGTGCGAAGCGGGATACTTCGTCGCAAGCTGCCCGTTGCCATCGCTCGAATCGATTGTACGGTCAATCAGGATTTGAAAGTCTTGCGTCTGAAAGCCCACGCTTACGGCGAGTATTTACGCCTGATGTTGCTGGGGTTTGAGTCTTTTATTCTTGAGAACCTTACCAAGACAGGCGTGACGGTTGAGAGCGTCAAGTTTCGAGAATTTGCCGCTCAGCCTTTTCCAATCCCACCCATCGCCGAACAACACCGCATCGTCCAGAAAGTCGACGAACTCATGGCGCTCTGCGATCAGCTGGAGCAGCAAACCGGCGACCAGATTGAAGCCCACGAGCGGCTGGTCGACACCCTGCTCGACACCCTCACCCGCGCCGCCAACGCCACCGAACTCGCCGAAAACTGGGCCCGCGTCCAGCAGCATTTCGACACCCTGTTCACCACCGAACACAGCATCGACCGCCTCAAGCAAACCATCCTCCAACTCGCTGTGATGGGGCGGTTGGTGCCTCATGACCCTGACGACGACTCTGTTCCTTCAATCCTTGAAGGTGTCGCAAGTATGAGAAAAGACCTGCGCGCCAAGAAGAAGATCAGCCCGGAGAAGGGAATCGTTGATGACCGGGGTCTCGAAGCCCCTAAGGCGCCGATTCCTCCGAATTGGAAATGGTGTCGTCTTTCGGATATCGCAACGGTTGTTCGAGGAGGTTCACCACGGCCGGCTGGGGATCCGAAATTTTATGAGGGGGACATCCCATTTCTGAAGGTGGCCGATGTAACACGCGCAAAGGGAAAGTTTGTCGAGGGTTACACGGCAACTATCAAGGAAGCTGGCCTGAGCAAAACTCGATTCATCGATGTGCGCACTGTCCTGCTTTCAAATAGCGGGGCAACTTTGGGGATACCTGCAATCTGTGATTTTCCAGCAACGTTCAACGATGGAATCGCTGCGTTTATCTATCTTGCAGACGGCGTGGACGACGAATTCTTGCACTTGTATTTGCGTTCGAAGACTCAATGGTTCATCGAGTTTGCTTCACGAGGACAGGGCCAACCGAATCTCAATACAGATATCATCCGAGCAACCTGGTTTCCATTGCCGCCCTTGGAAGAGCAGCGAAGGATCGTTGCGAGAGTGGACGAGCTCATGACTATGTGCGATTCACTCGATATGCAATTTGGTGAGGCAAATCAAACCTTAGGTCAGCTCGCGAGCGTAGTTGTCGAGCAGGTTGTCCAGTAATGGTAATCGAACAAGGCATCTGGAAAATCGGCGACCAGTCGCAACAACTGAAACCCGCCGCCCTGGCCGACGAGTCCCTGCTGGAAAACATGGTGATGAAGGACGTCGCCATCCTGAATCCAGACTGGCTGCTGATCGGCCGGCAGGTGCGCACTAGCTACGACAAGCTGATTGATCTGCTGGCGGTGGATGCCAACGGCTCCATCATCATCGTCGAACTCAAGCGCCAGAAAACACCCCGCGATGTGGTGGCGCAAGCCATCGACTACGCCTCCTGGGTCGTCAAGCTCAGCGATTCCGACATTGTCGACATCTACCTCGGCTTCGCCGAAAAATACCAGCAACCACCGCCACCCTGGACGAGGCCTTCCAGGCCAAATTCCGCACCCCACTGGCCGATGTCACCATCAACGACAGCCATCAGATGGTTGTCGTCGCAACACATTTGGATGCCAGCACGGAACGCATCATCAACTACCTCAACCACCACGTCCAGATCGCCATCAACGCTCTGTTTTTCTCTGCCTTCGAAGACGCCGGCAACCAGTACCTCAGCCGCGCCTGGATGATCGACCCGATTGAGTCCACCGAACGCGCCGTCACCAAAGCCCGCAAAGAACCCTGGAACGGCGAGTTCTACGTTTCTTTCCGCCAAGACCGCCCCTGGGAAGACGCCCGCCGCCTCGGCTACATCGCCGGCGGGGGCGGCAGTTGGTATTCCAAAACGCTCGGCATGCTTTCCGAAGGCGATCGCGTTTGGGTGAATATTCCCGGCCAAGGCTACGTCGGTGTTGGCATCGTCACAGGCGAAAGATGCCGCGCCGAGCAGTATCGTTTCAGCACCGAGATCGGCGAGAAGACGCTGCTGGAAGTGCCGCTGGTTGAGTCGTATAGCAACCTGAATGCTGACGCCGCTGACGATGAAGCGGAATACCTCGTTCCCGTCCGCTGGCTGCACACCGTCGACCGCGATAAAGCCTTCTCAGAAGTCGGCCTGTTCGGTAACCAGAACACCGTCTGTAAACCGACCACACCAAAGTGGCGACATACGGTAAACCGCCTGAGGTCGGTTTGGAGGGTAGCTGACTAGATGGGCAGCTCAACTCCCGGTACGTCGTAAAGCCATAACGCCGGTGAAGGCCATACTAGCGCCGGATCAGCACGAGGGAAGCGGGAAAGAGGCTTCTTCCGCAAGCTGCCTCCTCCAGCGGATAGCAATAAGTAGCCCGCTGTGAAACGTGAGCGTCGTCCGCAGCATGAGTGCCACCGGCTACTGTGGCGGCAATGCTGCTGAAGGCGAGGGCTTTTTCGGAATACTCAGGCTTACGTGTCAGCCCCTGCCGGTCATGCCAACGAGGATCTCGTTCGTCGACTCAATCAATTCGGCTCTGATCGTGCGCAATTCAGCGCACGCGAGCGCGTATAGCGCGAATTTTATGTTCATTTGCACGAATTTCCGTCAAAAATATTGATGACAATTAATTTTTACTCATCAAAACAATGGTTTACGATATTTTTTCTCGCACCAAAGATTGCTCAAAAGACTAAATAATTGCTTCCTATATATACGATAAGTAATTTTTTGCGTATTTTTGCCCGAACGCTCACAGGCCGAGGATTGCTCTAGCAGAAAGCTCTGGCTTCTAATGTAATCAAGCGCAAAGCAAACCGATGCTTCTCATGCAACAAATTTCCCAAACCTCTCGCGAAATAGCGCAAGCAATCAGTTCGGCGGGTGGCCGGGGATATCTGATCGAGGAAGAGCTCGGTCATGATTCGCTCAACGAGTACTGGCAGCAAACCGGCGAGTCCCCGCATGCCTCGCCAGATGCCTATGCGGAATCTGTGCTCGCCATTTTTGATGAGATCATCATTCCTGTGATCCTGCCAGAGATTGAGCGTCGCGCAGAGGAAGAGCTCGAGAATTGGGTGGACGACGGCTGTGATGCCAGCAGCGACCCCTCCGAAATAATCGACTACTACGGCCGTCCGGCGAGCTATAGCGGCCTGAGAACCATGCTGGCGACTGTCGATCGCGAGCATGTGCGTGCAGCCGCGCATGCGGAGGCGGTAGCGTCACGAGACGAACAGTTTAGTGCGGCCCTCTGAATACTAAACCGGTGGCGCTGGATGGATCCGCATGCCTATCGGTCACCACAAGCCTAGCATCACGGATCAGGGCCACTGCTGCCGCTGATGCAACACGCGCAGCACGTAGGCATCGATGTCGACCAGCTCATAGACCAGGACGAACGGGTATGGGCGGAGCACAAGCTCCCGCGTCGGCTCCACACGCCCGACCCGACCAATCTTGCTGTGTTCATCGAGCACGGCTGCCTGGTCCCGGATGCGGGCGATTACCTGGCGCGCCAGTTTTACATCCTCGGCCTCGGCAAAATACTCGAAGATCGCGACCAGGTCGGTCTCGGCTGGCCGAGTGAATCTGACTGTCATTTAACATCTGCGGCCTCTGCCGCGGCCGCGCGCGCATCGAGCCGGGCGAACACGTCATCGATGTCAGAAACCTCCCCTGCTTCCACAGCAGCCTGGCCGGCAGCCACTTGCTCACGAAACCAGCGATCGTAATCCAGCGCCTGGTGGGCCTCTTTCAATTTCTTCGATGCGTCCGGCCGGCGAGCCCGGGCCTGGCCCAGTGCCGCCAACTGCCGGGCATCACAGCGCAACTCATGGATCCCGATCTTGTCCAGGTAGCGGATCGCACTGTCGGCGTTCGCCCAGCGCCGCACCTGGCCGGTTTTCGCCGCCAGCGGAAACTGCGAGCGATTGACCTGGACGACGATCGCCCAGCCCTCGGGCTCAGCAACCAGGACCGCGTTGGCGACCGTGCCGGCGCGCACGAGCTTCTTCAGGGTGCTGTGATCAACAGAATCCGTGTATCGGCTCATATCGGGCGCGTCTTTTTTGTTGAAACTATTCCCGAATAGTAACAAAGCGGGCAATTCGTCGTTGAGGCTTGCTCGCTCGCTTTGTCATAAGACCGGTTACGCAAATATCTGGTTGTCGATTTCACTGCTTACCAGGCGTGTTTTTTGTGACACATGAGTCACTGTTAACAACAAAACGAGGCCAGTCATGTTTTCTATGCCGACCCTACCGACGACCACCCTGCCCGCCCACCGCGACGAGGCGACCAAGCTCGCCGTCGCCGGGCTGCACAAGCTGGTGGCTTGCGGCCGCGGCGATACGGGCGGTTCCGAAGCGTGTCGCGCGATCATCCTGGCCTGCTACAACGGCAGCGAAAACCCGCTCGATCTCAGCGAGCTGCGCCGGCTCGATTTTGACTTGACCGTCGCGGCGTTCCACGTAATCCACAAAAGCTCAAACCATCTGGATGAAGAGATCCACAACTGGGACCCCGAGCTGACGTCGACGATCCGGGGCTGGGCCGGCGAAGCGCATCAGCGGCGCCAGGCCGCAGGGGCCTGAGATGCAGGAGTCAAACACCGAGAAGCGCAGCCAGGTCGTCCACGTGCGTGTGGATTCAGACCTCAAGCGCCGGTTCGACGCGGCGATAAGCCGTGACCCGGAAATGACGGCAGCGCGAAAAATCCGCGAGCTGATGCGCGCTTTTGTCGAGAAAAGTGAGCCAGGCGGATGATTTGATCAGCATCAGTTAAGAATCCATCTGTGCGACCACGCGCAGTCCGCGGGCAACAGGGTGCAAATGACTCATGGGTGTGCGAGCCCGCACAGTTGCCTGACGGCTGTTCGCTCCACGAATCCAGCTGTGCGAGCTCGCACAGTCCACGGGCAGGCGGACTGTTGATGGCGCACGCTTGCCACCCATTCTCGGCTGGCATAGCGGCGGCCAGCCGGCGGCTCGGGCGGAAACTCGTCCGGGCCCGAGCAGGTGGCTTCGAAATCAACAATCAATATCGGTCTCATGGTGTATCACGCCTCTTCAGGTCTCTATACAGATATCCTTGCGGAATCCGGTGTACTCATCGGGATAGCCCATCTGATTGCTCAGCGCCCAGGTGGTCCCGTTTCCGGTGTTAATCCGCTGACTGTCCGAGTAATGGTTGTGGCCATAAATCCAGAGCGGCACCGCATCCCCCATCAGGTACTCGAGGTCACTGGTGAAGTACGGCGTCTTCTCGTCACCGCGGCCGAAGCTCGGATGAATCAGCCTGGGTGAAGGCACGAAGTGCGTGACCACGATCGCCGGATCGTTTTCGTCCAGTTTCGATTCCAGCCACTTGCGACTGCCGGTGTACCAGTGCGCCATCCCACCGGCCGTGACCACCCTTCCGCCATAGCGGATCATCCGGAAGTCCGCCAGGCGGTTCTGGGCGATAGCGGCCGAGACGTATGGCGGCTCGGGCCCCAGCGAGAAATCCGTCCAGAGCGTGCAGCCGAGAAACCGGCGTCCGTCGATGCGGGCCTCATCGTTTTCCAGCAAGTGGACGCCCAGGTATTCGGCACAGGCCCGGGCATCGTCGATCAGCAACCCGGCCTCCTGTCGATAAAACTCGTGATTGCCCAGTACATAGATCACCGGCTGATCAAAGGTCTTACTCGCCCACTCGATACCCTTCACCCCGGCGTGAATATCACCGGCGAGCACCACGACGTCGCAATCGACATCGTTGACGATGCCGGCGTCTTCCGGAGATTGGTAGAACTCCAGGTGCAGGTCACTCAGTACGCGCAGTCTCATGGCAGTAAATCCAGTAGTGGGCGCAGCGTGGTCAAGCCACGCGGCGGCTCGCCGCGCCGGTCGATTTGAACAGCCTGCAGTCCGGCATTCCGGGCCCCGCGCACATCGGATCTGGCGCCATCCCCCACCATCAGCAGGGATTGCGGCGGCAAGCCCAGTGCCTCGCCCGCCGCCCGGAATGCCGCCGGATCCGGCTTCGTGACGCCGAGCGCGGCGCTGACCAGGACGGCTGTTGTCCAGGGTGCAACCAGTCCCGCAATCACCGGCCCGTCGACGGCAGGCGCATTGGACAGGATGGCCATGGGGTAGCCGCGCCGCAGCAGCTCATCGAGTACCGGGGCCACGTCGTCATACAGCCGGTTGGTTTGCAGGCGCTCGTGCTCCATGGCCCGGAACTGTTCCGGTGTCGGGGCGGTATCGGCTTCCCCGATTTGCAGCAGCTGCGCGTCGGAGAGCTCACCGCGCATCCGGGCCTTGCGCACCGTCCGTTTCTGCTGCCGGTCCAGAGACCGGTGCCAGTACAAGATGCGCCCCTGGGGCTGACCCCGCATGAGCGTGCCGTAGGCGTCGAAGACCAGGCCCCTGATGCGGCCTGCGTCAATGTTTTGCGGGTCACTCATGGCCGGTTCCAGCCCTCGTCGATGTGGGCGCCGTCACCGCTCACCGTCCAGACGCGTCCGTTTATGCCCAGCTCGGCGAGGCTCGGCCCGCCGCCCTCGTAACCGGCATTGGTATCCATCCAGCGGGTATTGCCCAGGGATATGGGGCTGTCATGGGCGGTGTGCCCGATGTAGACCAGGTCCACGGTATCCACCTGCGGGGAACCGTCGTATGACCACCCATCCTGCTCATCGAACCGGATTCGCCGAGCCATACTCCGGTCCCAGACCAGCCGCTCCAGGTTTTCCGGTGTATCCGCAGACCAGTGCTCGGGGTCCAGCAGAACCCGCGTCTCCTGCCAGCTACCCTCGAAGGGCTGCGCATGGATAAGCCCGGCAATGCCGCCGTCGGGCAAGGCCACTTCCATGGCATAGGGCAGACGCGAGATATCGAAGTAGATCGTGTCCTGATCCGACGGCATCAGGTGCAGAAACCACTCGCCTCCGTTTTGCAGCCAGGTGTGAGTAGCGGCCATATCCACCGGCGCCTGCTCCACCATGTGGGCGCCCTTGAGCAGCATGTAATCGTGGTTGCCGCGGATGGCGTGAAACCAGGGCTGGACCAGGAATTCGGAGACCCGCTCGCTTTCCGGGCCGCGGTCTACGAGGTCGCCCAGCGAAAACAGCCGATCCACGGACTCATCGAATTCGACATGGGCCAGCAGAATCTGCAGCAGCGAGAAACAGCCATGCAGGTCGCCCACGACGAAATCGCGGCCGTCGATATTGGGGTCGAATCGGCGCATCAGTTTAACGGTGCTCATGGCGGACTTGCCCGGCCCCGGACGGCCAGCGTGGTGAGGGTCAGATGAGAGCGAGTTTCGATTCGGTTGATCATTGATTTCTCCGGTGCAACAAAAAAGCCCTGGCGGTGCCAGGGCTTGAAGAAATCGATAATCGGTTTGTTTCAATCCTGGCGGGTTGGCCTGCCAGGTGAAATAGACACAGACAGGCTAGCGGGCGCGAATGACCTCGCGCTCGGTAATGAGCTTCGCTAGCTGTTTAAGTGTCTGCGTCATGAGGCGGAGCCTACCCCGGTGAGAGGGGGTGGCGCAAAAGAGGCTGTCAAGACTTTGGGCAAGAATGATGGGGAAATGCGTTATGCCGTGTGCGATGCGCTCGTGCGCGAAAAAACGATAACAACGATCAATTGCTCGGTTTCTGCATGAAAATGCCGCGAGTTCGGGCCGACCTGAGACATGACTGGTTTGGCGTTCACTGAGTTAAGTGAGCGTGTGCAGACCTTCTCGGCCCGTGATGGCTGAGGACGATGTCGTTCGAATGGCTGCCTTGCCAGTAATGGAAATTCATGCCAAACCCTTCGCCAACTAGCCTGGCTCGCAAGGCGCCAATCGATAGTGGACCAAAAAAAAAAGGGGACGCCAGAACCAAAAACCTTGGCACTACCTTGCCGACGAAACGGGTAATGGGTATCACCCGTCGCGGTTGCCCTTTCGATGTCGGCGCATGTTGGCGGCCTTGATGTGATTGAGTTGCTTGCTCACATGGGTGGCCTAGTTGGCTGGCAATCCGTTGCGAACCCGTCACGGTTGAAAACCTAGCTGCACTGCGACTGAATCTGGGGATCAGCTCGCAGCCCACAGCGAACTAGAAATCCAGTTCAGCAACCCGCGCGTCTGGAAACACATCGCGGCATTTCCTGGCGCCACACAATCTCCGCCAGATCGTCCCGAGGCACGCCACGACAATGGCTTGGTTGTGCCGCGACGTTTCGATTCAGTCTTCTAGCGTCTAACCAATGTTGCGGTAGACGCGATGCTTATGGCCGACCCCGCGCTAGGCGCTGAACAAATTTGTGATCTCTTTCGTAAGTGTCCGCGCTAGCGAGACCGAACCCCGCCCTGGATCTAGGCCGAAGCGCTAATTGGGTTAGTGCCCAGATTGTGCCGCTGACGACCCCCGTCGAGGGTCCCGCCCGCATCGAGACGGTAGCCACGGCTATATTGGCTAGAGAGTAGCCACGTACGGGCAGACCCTCAATTTGCTAACGCATACAAAGACCTATAGTGACTTGGCAATCACAACGACAGGAGCTTATTTAATGCAAGCTGGAAACCTC
The DNA here is from genome assembly GCA_002683405.1 of Salinisphaeraceae bacterium. Taxonomy (GTDB): domain Bacteria; phylum Pseudomonadota; class Gammaproteobacteria; order Nevskiales; family Salinisphaeraceae. The sequence continues at coordinate 33,292 of NYTH01000049.1, forward strand.
AAGGAACTTTACGTACAGGCCTTGCAAGACATGTATAGCGGTGAGTGCATGTTGGTGGAGGCCCTCCCGGAGATGGCTAGCAATGCCGAGCACGCCGATCTCAAGACCGCGTTTGACGATCACCTCGAAGAAACAAAAACTCAAATAAAACGCTTGGAGGGCATATTTGGCGAGCTGGGGCAATCGCCCAATGGTGTCAAGTGTGCGGGCATCGAAGCCTTAACTAAGGAAGGCGAGGCCATCATGTCGGCAGGTCCCAGCAACGTTCGGGATGCAGCGATGATCGCGGTTGCGCAACGCGTGGAACATTACGAGATCGCCACCTACGGAAGCCTGTGCACCTATGCCGAACTGCTGGATCGCAGAGGCGACCTGGATAAACTCAAGGAAACCCTGAGTGAAGAAAAGGAAGCTGACGGGAAGCTCAACTCGATCGCCAAAGAAGTTGTGAACCCGGCGGCTGCGGCATAGCCATGTTATTTGAGTAGTCGGGTGGCGACAGCACGTCGCCGCCTGACTTTTTCAATCATGAAATATGGTAAACGGAGGGCCGCGTATTGCGTAAAAAGCTTTCCAGCGATCTCTCCAGCGCCGGGGACCTTGAAATAAACGCAAGCGGCCGTGCTCAGAGGTCTACCTGCACACAAACTTCCCTTAGAGAGCCGCCTGAGACCGGCTTCTCGGTGCTATATGGTTCGCTGGTGAACTGAGAGGGTTTCGGGGTGGAACGCCCGATATGGCCCGGCCTTGCCGGAATGCAGGCGGTTTCATCTTAATTCCTCGACCAACTTGAGGAGGATAGAAATGGCAGACAGGGAAGCAAAGCGAATCAAAAACGTAGAGCAGTACGAGGCGCTGCGCGATCAGGGGGCTAGCAAACAAAAGGCTGCTCGAATTGCTAACGCGAAAAATCCGGGCAAGAAGGGCGGCAAAAATGATCCGTACGAAGAGTGGACCCGCGAAGAGCTTTATCAAAAAGCTCGTGAAATAGGCATTGAAGGTCGATCCAGCATGAACAAGGCTGATCTCAAGAAAGCTCTTCGCCGGGGATGAGCGTGCCCTGGAACAAGCGCGAATCGATTGTGAAAACCATCAGCACGAGCGAAGGAATTTGCAACAGACAACGGCCTTTGGACTCCGTCTGTAGTAGCACTCCCGGCCTCTCGTTACCCCGAACTGTCATCCTCCGGCCACCGGGCCGCTACCGATCGCTGGAGGTATCAACCCTTCTTTCCACTGCTTTATCCAGAAAGCGGGGCTCGAATACGGCCCACAGAACTTACTCGCTGGTGGCAGGTTAATACCCGCAAAAAGTCCGAGCTAATGCGGATTGTCGAAAACGCATGCGGTTAATAAGCTCTCGATAAGGTTTACAGGGAGGTGAATCAGTGCAATTCAAAATCCTGCTTTTCACATTAATCAGCATTAGCATCGTGAGTTACGTTTGCCACGCATTTATAACCAAGAGAGCCTATGCGACGCCGATTGTGATTGGCGTTATGGGCTTAATCTCAGGCTGGGCGTGCGTTTCGGCTTACCCGGGCGCAAATAATATCGCCGTATTCTTATGCGGTTACGGCGCAGTGCATCTGCCGGCTTTAGCCACCCTGATTCTGGAGCATCGATGGCAGAATAGCGCCGTGCTCGACAGGCATGGGCAAAATCTTTGACTCGCGGGGTCAAGGCCGATCAGCAGCCTGCTCGAAGTCCTCCACTACAGCCCCCTCGGATTGCCGAATCCGGCCCATGCGGGAACAGACCGACTCGTCGTCATGCCGTATGTCTGCAATAGCAAGTGACCATTCGTTGGTAGCGCTTCGCCTCACCCTTCCCTCGCTTCGGCGACCGCATCACGATTCCGCCACGGCATTCATCCGGCGGTTATCGCGAAGGCTCATCCCTGGCTTAACCCCGCTTGGGTGACATTTCAGTGGTCTCACGCGGTCATTGCGTTGGAATCTTTAATTCCATTGAATGACGGTGTGACCAGGGACCTCAGGTCCTGTCCGGTTCAAGTACAGATCAGGCCGGACCTTGATCCAGGCAAACCAGTATTTCTACCTCGCCGGCTTGATCGCTATCGTGCAAATGCATTGCACAACCCAAACAGGAGCGAGCCATGGCGACTTACGCCAAAACCATCGAGATGAGCGCAGAGTCCCCCAACAATTTTGACGACGCGATAGAGGCCGGCGTCCAGCGGGCGAACGATACAATCGAGCATATCAGCAACGTCTGGGTGAAAGATCAGGAGGTTATCGTCGAAAACGGCACCATGACGGGCTACCGGGCCCACCTCAAAGTCACCTTTCAAACCAAGGACTGACTGAAGCGGCGAGCGGGATATTTCGGAGCCGGGACACTCGCCTGATCGCATCCTCGTGCGGGCTGAACGGCTTTAAAGTACGGCCGCGGGTGTCCGCGGGCTCCAGTTGACCGGCCGTGAAAATCCGGCTCACGCGCGGCCGGCCGCTGCAACCATCAGACCGGACAACGTTGGCTACTGCGTCCGCTCAGGGCGTGCGCTGAACGAACTATCTGCCCGAGCAACATGCCTCCCGACGTGGCCATATGTCCGAATGGTTCGGCATAAGCCTAAATACGCAGCGCCATTTCTCAGGATAGCCAGCAAAGTTTGTCGGCCGGATCAATCCCGAATACCAACAGTTAATAAGGCACCAAGGCGTTGTATTATTAGCGTTTAAAGAACCTTGCCGCATGAAGCCCGGACGGTGCGCAAAGGCAAGCATCATGGATTGAAGGCCGCGCGCGCATCCGCCATGACCAGAATCAAGCTTCCCGCCTATCGTGACTGAGCAGCCCCATGCAGATGAGGGGCGCAAGGCCGCCTCTGATGAGCGCCATCTCGACGAGGCGCTTCGCCTCGCCGGTGTTCATATTCAGGCTGATTTCAGCGGCTACAAGCGATCAATGCTCTGGCGGCGCGTGCGTCGCAGGCTTTCGTTGGCGGGCCTGCCATCCATGGCCGATTACGTGGAACGGCTGATCGATGATGAAGCGGAGCTGGAGCGGCTCGCCCACGATCTGCTTATTTCCGTGACCCACTTTTTTCGGGATGACGGGCTGTTCAAGAAGGTTCGCGACGCTCTCGCGCCGAAGCTGTTCGAGCAAGTCGAGGCGTCCAGTCCCCTTAAAGTCTGGGTGCCTGGCTGTGCCAGTGGAGAGGAGGCCTACAGCCTCGCGATCATGCTGGAAGAAGCCATGCTCGTGTCTGGGCGCAGTGTTCCCCTGCAGATTTTCGCGACCGACATCGATGAGCAGGCCCTGCGCATCGCACGCGCCGCGAAATATCCCGACAAGATCAGAGACCATGTCAGTGCCCGGATTCTCGAGCGCTATTTCGAACGGGTCGCCTCGCATTTCCGGATCAATCGGGCCATCCGTGATCATGTCGTATTTGCTCGTCAAAACGTATTGACCGATCCGCCTTATTCCAACCTGAACCTCATTTCATGTCGAAACCTGCTGATCTACCTCGATCAGAAGACCCAGAACCAGGCGCTCGGCATATTTCACTTTGGTTTACGCAAGGATGGCTTCCTGCTGCTGGGCAGTTCGGAGACGGTGGGTGAAAATCGCGATCTGTTTCACCCGCTGGATACGGTTAATCGCATCTATGTGCGAGCCACTTCCTCGAGGCGGCCCGCAGGCTTCATACGGCTGGGTAGCGCCGGCCAAAACACATCGTCCAGAAACAATTCGCACGAACCTACGCCTACCACCAGAATGAGCAGCTCTACCGATCTCGACGCCACGCTGCGTCAACTCATGCTGAGCCAATATGTCACGCCTTGCGCTGTCATCAACAGCGAGATGGACGTGCTTTGTACCTACGGTGACGTTAGCCGCTTCCTGTCGCTGCCCACCGGAATATCGCGCCTCAACCTCATGAGCATGATTTCCGACAGCAGCACACGAAACAAGCTCCGCGTACAGATTCAGAATGCAAGCCGGACCAAAGCGCGCGCCACCGTCGACCCTCGTCCGGCCAAGGAGGCGACCGGAGCATCCAGTCCTTACCGAATGGACGTCGTGCCATTGACGGCCCCCCCGTCCGTGGAGGGACTATTCCTCGTGCTCTTCGAAACGGTGACCGCCTCTGCCGGCAAGGTCGTCTTGCCACAAGGCGGGGATGATTCGCTGGAGGAGCAGCTGGCTGCGGAACTGGAGAGCGTTCACGAGGAACTCGGGGCCACCATCAAGGCTCTGGAAAGTTCCAACGAGGATCTTCGCAGCTCGAATGAAGAAATCACCTCGATGAATGAGGAGCTACAGTCCACCAACGAGGAGTTGGAGACATCGAAAGAGGAAATGCAGACGCTCAACGAGGAGCTGGCGACCGTCAACCAGGAACTAAACGCAAAGCTCGCGGAACTCGAAGCGGCCAACGAAGATTTCGCAAATCTGTTCACCCTGATCGATGTCGCGGTGGTGTTCGTGGATCACGAGGCGCGTATCAAACGCTTCACGCCAGCCGCGACTCAACTGATCAACTTGCGTCCCACCGACATCGGACGTCCGCTCAAGGACATCGCCCTCAATTTTCGTGACCCCGACCTGTTTGAAGCGCTACCAACGGTTATTTCGCGGGAATCGACGCATCGTGCTCAAATCGAATCGAGCGAAGGCATCAAGTACCTGCGGACTATTCTTCCGCATCGTTCCCTTGACGAGAGCGTCCATGGCGCCCTGATTCATTTCGAGGATATCTCCGAGCTAGAACATGCCGAAAACGCCGCCCGGCTGAGCGGCCGTCAGGTTCAACTGCTGACCGACTCGCTGCCCGCCTTGATTGTTTACCTGGATCAGCACAAGCATATTCGCTTTGCCAACAGCACAGCGGCGGCCTGGCTGGGGGATCAAATGCCCCGCCTCATCGGACAATCGTTCCCGGATGTACTGAGCCGGATTGCCGGTCGGGACATTTCGGCGCACTGCGATCAGGCTCTGGAGGGGGATGCCGTCAATCTTGAGGATACGCTCCGTGGGCGCGAGGGCGGCAAACGCCATGTTCAGATCACGTTGACCCCGGAGCTTTCAAAGACCACGTCTTTGCCTATCGGCATTCATGTTATCGCGTTCGACACCACTGCAAGGCGCCAGGCCGAAACCCTCCGGGCCGAAAACGCCGCACGCTCCGCGCGGCTCGAGAAGGAAGTCTCGCTGGTGGAAATGGCCTCGTCGCTGGCGCATCAGCTTAATCAACCGCTCACGGCGCTAGGCGGTTACGCCGGCACGATCAACAATCTGGCGCAGAGAAAAGAAGACGCGACCATGCAACTCATGTCGGAGAAGATACTGAATCACGTCCGCCAGGCAGGCGAGGTGGTCAACAACCTTCGTACCTTCCTGAGTGACCGGAATCCAGTTTTCGAATATATCGAAATCGACAGCGTGATCCACAAGGTACTGGGACTGACAGAAGCGGCGCGGGAAAATCAGGACGTAAAGACAACGACTCGTCTCCAGTCTGGCCTGCCGGCTATTCAAGGCAACGCAGTACTGCTAGAACAACTTCTCCTGAATCTGATATCCAACGCAGTAGAGGCCATGCGCAATGCCGATCATCGCGTTCTCGAAATTGGCACCCAGGCGGATGACAATGGACTCTTGCTGTGGGTCCGCGATTCCGGTCAGGGCATCGCCGAAAACCGTGTACCCAAGGCCTTCGAGGCGTTCACGACCACCAAGCCGGCCAGCCTTGGGCTGGGGCTGGCCATATGCCGTAGCGTCATGGAAGACCATGAAGGCCGCATAAGCCTGCAGTCGTCCGCTTCGCACGGCACGACAGTGTCATGCTATTTCCCACTTCCGTCTCGCGCCACCAACACTAGCAATGACCCTTGACCTACCCAGGGTCACCCCTGTCACGCGGGGACGGAGATAAGGCGTACCTTGCCGGTAAATCCCCCCACCCGGATGGTGAATGGCGACGACCTACGGAGTCGCGCACGTAGTCGACGATGAACCAGAAGTTCTCGAGTCCATCAGACATTTGCTCATTGCAAACTGTATTGAATCGATCGGCTATTCTTCCGCCGAGGCGTTCCTCGAACAATTTGACGGGACCGGCCCGGGCTGCCTTATCACGGACTTGCGCCTCCCGGGTATGGATGGGCTGCGTCTGATCGAACAAGTCCGACAGCGCTTCCCCGTGCTGCCCACCATCGTCATGACCGGTTACGGCGATATCAACAAGGCTCGCTCGGCCATGAAGCGCCAGGCAATTGAATTTCTCCAGAAGCCGTTTAATCCTGCCGACCTCTGCAGCACCGCGCGCGCCGCGATTGTGGCTTCGCGCCAGCTATCCAGGACCGCCCATCTATCTCCGGACACCCGCCTGTCGAAACTGCTTACTCCACGCGAATACCAGGTTTTCAACCTGATTGTAGACGGGTTCAACACCCATCAGATGTCCGAAGCACTTGGCATCAGCAACCGCACCGTCGAGAGCCATCGCGCCAACCTCAGGCACAAGCTGGGTGCGGAATCGGTCGCGGACCTGGTACTTTTTCACAGCTACTGCCGACACTAGCCCTATTCAATCCATTGCAGAGGAATTTTTATCGTCAACCGCTCCACTGATGAACCGCCCGAGCAGGCGGCGGCCCTCGCGATCATTGGCGGCTCCGCGGGCGCCCTGCCCGCAGCCAGACAGATCACCCGACATCTGCGCCCCGGCATGGGTCTCGCCGTCGTCATCATCGCTCATCTGAGCAGTCGATCCTCGAGCACACTCGATAAGTACGTCAGTCGTGACAGTGGTCTCCCGGCAGCTTTTGCCACAGATGGCCAAACACTCGAGGCGGACCATATTTATATTGCGCCGCCCGATCTGCATCTGCTTTTCGATGCGGGTCGCATCCGCTTGAATAGCGGCCCTCGAATCAATTACTCGCGCCCCTCTATCGACGTTGCCATGCGATCAGGGGCCGTGCACTTCGGTCCTAGGACAGTGGGCATCCTGCTTAGCGGCATGCTCGATGACGGGGCGGCGGGCGTTGAATCCATCCAGGCCTGCGGGGGGAAGACGATCATTCAGGACCCCGAGGAAGCGCCCTATCCAGCCATGCCGCTGAGCGCCATCAATGCGATCACCCCGGATCACGTGGCCGACGTGGAAAACATTGGAGCGCTGCTTCTCGAGATTGTGGAGGCCTTCCCGGCTGGCCCGATTACGGTTGATGTGCCGCAGGCTCTCCAACTGGAGGCGGCACTGGACAGAACCCTCGAGAATGCCCAGAGCAGGCTTGATCAACTGGGCGCGCGGACAAGCTTGGCCTGCCCGGATTGCGGCGGGCCCCTTTGGGAAATTCCCCGGGATGGCGAAAACGGCTACCGCTGCCATATCGGGCATGCCTACAGCGCTTCGCGGCTTCTCGAAAGCCAGTGGGATGAGATCGAGAAATCCCTCTGGGTGGCTCTGCGGTCGCTCGAGGAGAAATCCCGCCTTCTGCAGAGGCTTGCAAAGGAAGAAGCCAGCCGCCGACCCAACTCACCCCTGACCTCGTTCGAGACCAAAGCCCGGGAAGCCGAAGCGCACACGCAGCAGCTGCGCACACTGTTGTCAAAGATGGTTTTCGAGCCTGGGCAGGAGGCGGAGCCGCCTGTCCAGTCGCCCGAGTCCACCTGATTGCAGGCGCAGGCCGCTTTAATGCTCAGTGATCTGCGCAATGATCGCAGCAGAACACTCGATTATTCTTCTCGGTGCCGTGCCCGACTATTCGACAGCCGCAGGCCTCACACACTGGCGCCATCATGTGAATGGCGCATTCAAAACTGTCGAAGGTGTGCGTCTGTCCATCCTGGGTGACGGTGAAGGCGCGGTGGTATTCATTGCCACAGCAATCACATTGGGCCATTTTCAGTACCTCCTGAAGGGTATCGAATCAAAAGCCGCCGTATTCGGCAGCAGCGCTTCACCCAGCGGGGCTGTACCCAACCGCACCCGGCGTGAAGGCTGGCTTTCCCGCACTGGCGCATCATGCAGAGCGCTAAAGCGTTGACCCGGCACCGCGCTGGGTCATTAACCGCTCGGCGTGCAGTGCGATCGCGGTGTCCTGAACACCCACGCCAGTGAGATCGCAATAGGTAAACTCTTGCCGGCTTTCTCTCCCGGCTGCTTTTCCCACGAGAATGTCACCGAGTTCGAGCGCCCCGGCAGGGTCGAACCCACCATGCTGCACGGCGGCCCTGAGTTCACCCCGAGCCAGACACTGATGCCGGGCATCGCAAATGAATCTGTCGGCTGCAGCAGCCGCTGCAGCGTCAATCTCCTGCTTGTGTGGCGCGTCACTTCCCATGGCGGTGATGTGCAGTTCCGGGTGGATCATGTCTGCCTTCAGCAACGGCAGGCGCGAAGGCGTGGTCGTCACGACAACTTGCGATCGCGCCACGGCCTGCTTGGCCGGGGCGGGATCTGCCTCTACGCCCGTCAACCGCCCCAGATCGTGGGCGCAGACGGCTGCCTTGTCCGAGTCTCGCGCCACCACGAAAACCTGTCGAAACTGTCTGACCAGTTGCAGCGCCTGAATCTGCCAGCGCGCCTGTGAGCCGGCCCCGAAAACCGTAACCGCATCCACTCTCTCTGGCGCCAGGTGGCGCGCGGCCAGAGCACCGGCCAGCGCCGTCCTCAGACTCGTGAGATAGCCCTCATCGAGCAATAGACATCGCGGCTCGCCGGTAGCGCCGTCCACCACGACCATAAGCCCGCTTGCGCTCGGCCGACCATGCCTGGGGTTATCGTAAAACCGCGTGGAAAGCTTCACTGCGAATCCACTGAGCCCCTCGATGTAAGCCGCTTTCACATCGGCCGCGGCGTTCAGGTGATCGAGCTCCAGACCGAGTATGTCCGGCAGGCGTGCTTTGCCCTCGGCGAGTGCGATAAAGCCATCGCCGATGGTCGCCAGCGAACTTTGGTTCATGGCGACGTGTTCTGTCAGTTCCGATTGGCGTGCGATCAACATATCTACCGACTGAGCCACTCATGATGCAAGAATCAGACAGTTCCGCGTGGCCAAGGCCTATGCCGGACACGCGTCATTCATTCATAACACTAGGTCGAACGCCCGCAGCGGCGAATAGGTGTTGTTGCCCACCCATATCGGCACAAGCCTTGAGGTAGCTACGGGAAACTGGGCATACCCTGACCACTCTCCCCGCAGTAGTGTCGAAGTTGAATCGGCAAGGCAACGGCAGGCAAATCGCTTGCAGGGAAGTGCAAGATGCTCGAAAAGAAGATGTGTCGGTTACTCGAGTCCTATATAAAAACCGGCACCCTGCAACTGAGCTTCCCGGACGGCGAAACCCAGAGCATTGGTCAGGGCGAGCCCCATGCCCACATGCTTCTTGAGAACCCCGCAGCATTGCCGCGGATGGCCCGCAATCCTGATATCAGTATTGGCGAAGCTTACGTGGCGGGTGACTGGCGGCCGGGCGCAGGTGGACTCGAGAAACTATTCGAGCTGTATTACGCCAATGACCGACCCAGCAGCCCTAGGGGGTTGCGCGCGATGGCGCGGCGAATGAAGGGATTGCTCCAGGAGTTGAACAACAAGACCGAGGCACAGCGGAATATAGCGCGTCACTATGACCTTGATATCGACCTTTTTCGCCGCTTTCTTGATCGCAACCTTCATTATTCCTGCGGGTATTTCGAGGCGCCGAATGTCACGCTTGAAGAAGCTCAGGTGGCCAAATGCAGGCATATCGCTGGCAAGCTCCTGCTCAAGCGAGGGGATCGGGTCTTGGACATCGGTAGCGGCTGGGGCAGCCTGGGCATTTATCTCGCGCAGGAATTCGCTGTCGAGGTGGTTGGACTCACGCTCTCCGAAGAGCAGTTCAAGGCTTCAAACGCGCGAGCGGTACAGGCGGGCGTAGAAGCCAGGGCGCAATTTCACTTGCAGGATTACAGAGCCCACCGCGGCACTTACGATGCGGTGGTCAGCGTCGGCATGTTCGAGCATGTGGGGCGTCCGCAATATCAGACTTTTTTCGATCATCTCGATCACCTTCTCAAGCCGACCGGTCGAGCACTCATACACACGATTGGCCGAAGCAGCCCACCGTGCGATAGCCAGGGCTGGATGCAGCGTTATATTTTTCCGGGCGGCTATGTCCCGGCGTTATCAGAAGTGGCACAGCGAATCGAGAAGACCGGCCTGCAAATGTCGGACCTTGAAATCTGGCGCGTGCATTACGCCGAAACCCTGCGCCACTGGAATCAGCGGTTTCAAAGTCATCGAGGCGATATTGCCGCCAGGCTGGGCGAGCAGTTCTGCCGAATGTGGGAGTTCTACCTGGTGGGCTCGGCGGCGGTTTTCCGCTGGGGCGATCTGGTTGTCTTCCATCTGCAAATCGCAAAACGCAACGACACCGTACCGCTCACCCGCAACTATCTCTACGATCCCGCTGCCAACTTCGATCAGCGCTTCGCGGCACTGCCCTAGCTCAGGGCGGCGATGATCCGCGTGTGTTCTCGACGGCCTCTAAACCGTTCACAAACGGTGGCAGCTGAGTGGCATACGCGGGAATATCGGGTCGCGGTCTTGCACGCCCTTGATTGAAAAGGGTCAGAGCTACATCAGCTTGACACCGGCGCTTTCGAGATCCTCCAGCATCCATTCGTAGGATGTTCGATCATCGTAAACGCCAATCTTCAAGCTCTGGCTGGCCTCAAGCGAATCGAAGCGGCTGCCCTCGAGCGGCACAAGAGCCAGAATCGACCCCGACAAGTAAAGCGCGTGAGCCTCGGGCGATTTTCTAAGGCGGGAGAAATACGCGTGGACCGTACTCAGTCTAAGTTGGGGTTCAGACATGGCTGGGGCTCCTATTTTGGCGTCCTGTCAGCATGACGCGGCGTTCAAAAGTTCTTGGTCCCCTGGGCCGGCGACTGCGCCGACCGTCAACAAAAGCTTAACAAAAAGCAGCCTCCCCGAAATCCCCACCTAGTACTTTCACGGACGCCGGAATGTCAGCCGAACCCGACGGTGCCAAGATGGCCGGATTTGCTCTGCGACAGGCAGCCTTTCAGCCTGCACGCCGTCCTCGGCTCCCTACACTGCCGTCGGTTTGGCTCGGGGGTCTCACTCCAAGTGTCGCAAGCGAGCCCAGAGCGTGGCGATGTCGAAAACGGTCCCCGGCGCGTAAGCGGGGAAGAACGGCCGCGTGCACGCTATTCCGAATCGCGAAGGATACCCGCCGCCCAAGTAAGCGGCGCAACCCGATGATTCAGCAGGCTGTTGCAGACTGAATAGCCTCTGCGAGGATATCGAGACCATAATTCAGATCCTCAAGCGGACTGATCAGTGGCGGCAAGACTTTCAGGACCTTGTCCTTCTCGCCGGTTGTTTCGATGATCATTCCCCGATCAAAACAGGCGCCAGCGATGGCGCTCCCATGGTCTGGGATGCGGCAGTCGAGCCCGTTGAACATGCCTCGGCCCCGTACCTGCGCCTCGAAGCCGTCAGCGTCATCGACGATTTGCTCTAAGCGTTGTCGAATATGTTGCCCGTGCAGATCCACTCGTCGACTCAGCTCGTCACTGGACCAGAATGTCTCAAGGGCCGCACGCGCGGTTACGAACGCATGGTTGTTGCCTCGAAACGTGCCGGTGTGTTCGCCCGCTGCCCAGATGTCCAGGTCAGGCCGGATCAGGACCAAAGCCATCGGAAGCCCCATGCCCGAAATCGACTTGGCCAGAGTCACAATATCGGGCTTGATACCGGCTGACTCGAACGAGAAAAACGGACCGGTCCGCCCTACCCCCGCTTGAATGTCGTCAACGATGAGCAGGATGTCACGCTCTCGGCACACTCTTTCCAGGGCCTGCAGCCAGCGATCGCTGGCTACGTGCACGCCGCCTTCTCCCTGGACCGTCTCGACAATCGCAGCAGCAGGCTGGTCGATTCCGGAGAATGGATCGTCCAGCAAATGCTCAAGATGCTCTTCGGGCCGTTGGCCATCTGCGAAGTAGCCGTCGAAAGGCATGGCGTCGGTAGCGCTCAGCTCCACGCCGGCAGATTGTCTCACTTCACCGTTGCCCGTGACGGCTATGGCGCCCAGTGTCATGCCGTGGAATCCACGGGTGAAATGCAGGATGCCCGACCGTTGCTTGACCTTCCTGGCCAACTTCAACGCGGCTTCCACCGCGTTGGTGCCAGTGGGGCCGGGAAACTGGACTCGATACTCGAGATGGCGTGGCTGCAGAACCAGCGCTTCAAACGTTTCCAGAAACTCACGCTTGGCTACCGTGGCCATATCCAGCCCGTGCGCTATGCCACCACCAAGCAGGTATTCCTGCAGCGCCTCACGCATGACCGGATGGTTATGACCGTAGTTCAGGGCCCCGGCACCGCTGAGGAAATCAAGATACCGCCGACCGCTTACATCGCTCATCCAATTGGCTTCCGCGGTGGCGAACGTCGTGGGAAATGACCTCACGTAGCCTCGCACAGACGATTCGAGACGTTGTATCGCTTCCATTGAGCTCTCTTGTCCGTAAAACAGTGGCGGTTACGGTGCCCAGCAGGCAGGGGGTTCACAATATAGGGCCACCTGTAGCCCGGTCGTGGTCACTGAATAGTGCTTGGGAAGGCGCGGAGGTGTCTGCGTCGGGTGCGTGCGCACGGTGTTTATCCTGCTTGCGGGGTATGCGCTTGCCCCTAGCCATGCCCAGGCTGTCGCCTATGGGCGCAACAGCCTTCACGCCTTAGCCTTGACGCCACAAATTCGCAAGCCGGCTTCCGGGCCGTAAACCAGCCGTTATCAGGCCTTCCGAAGAAAGAGGTTGTTGAGTGGGGGGTTGGCTTACGGGGACGATTTGCACGCCTTCCGCACAAGCTTGGGCGGCCGATCAATCTCTTTGTGCCGGGATGTCGAGAGGTCTCCTCCGATCCGCCCTTCCTCCCCCAAGGGCGGTCACCTGTTGCCCTGTTCCATGCTGGACAGGGCATTTTTTTTCTTTATTGGCCGTCGGTCAGCATATCGCGAGGGTTAAGCTTGCCTGCCGCGACGCACATTTTTACCAGATCCACCACCGTCGCCGCTTCGGTTTTTTCCATCAGATGGCTGCGATGCAGTTCCACCGTCTTGTACGAGATCCCCAGATCGCGCGCAATATCCTTGTTGGTTTTCCCCGCCACGACGCCGTCGAGCACATCGGCTTCCCGAGGCGTCAACGCCTGGAGTCGGCGCTGCGTGGCTTCGGTCGCTGCCTTCTCGCGTCGGGTCTCCCGATCCACCCGAATCGCCCTGCGGATGGCCTGGAGCAAATGCTCGTGATCGAAAGGCTTGACGAAAAAATCCTCGGCGCCGTTTCGCATGGCGCGGACCGCAGTGCTGACGCGACCGTGCGCTGTCAGAAAGATGATGGGTGTCGTGGAATCCAGCTCACGCAAACGCTCCTGCAGTTCCAGGCCGCTCATATCCGGCATGCGAACATCAAGCAGGATGCACCCGCATCCCAACGGCATTGCTTCCAAAAAAGCCTGGCAGCCCTCGTACACGCAAACGTTCAACCCGATGGATTCGCATAATGCTTTCAGACTTGCGCTGACATCCGGCTCATCGTCAACAATATAAACAGTGGGTTCGCTGTTGTGATTTTTGCGCATTGCTGGCCGAGTCTTTCGAAGGCCGCGGATTGTATCGCCCTGCCCGATTGTTCCGTGCTACGGCCTCACCCGGAAATGGCTAGGCACTTACCCGTAGCCGTTATCAATCAACTGGCGCGTTTTGCTTGCCCCCTCCCGAAGCACCGGCCGCGGGACCATACAAACCGAGCCAATTTCGACCAGGCCGTTGGCCGACATCATTCGCGCCAGCGGATTGGCTGTCGCGCGCGGCGATCAAGGACTCTTGCCGGTGTTCAATGGCAGATCAGTCGTCTTGACAGCGGTGCCTATCACGGCCGATGGATGCCTGGCTATCTCTAATTCATGGAGTCTTGTACGGCAATACCCTGTAAGTCGCTTTCCTGATTGTTCGTCCCGCATGGGCTTTGTCAAGGTCGCAAAGGTCTGAAACGAAACTCGCCAGGGCCGGCTTCAGACAGAGTTGATCGACACACTCAAGGATGAGGTATCAGGCATGAAAGCGCTCACTTGGCACGGCACACATGATGTGCGTCTGGACAACGTCGATGATCCGCAGATTGAGGACAGTCGGGACGCGATCATCAAAGTCACGGCCACAGCGATATGCGGGTCCGATTTGCACCTGTACAACGGGCTGATGCCCGGGATGGAGCCCGGCGACGTGCTAGGTCACGAATTCATGGGTGAAGTCGTCGAGACCGGCGCCGCGGTGCCGAATCTGAAGAAGGGTGATCGTGTCGTAGTGCCTTTCACGATCTCCTGCGGTAGCTGCTTTTTCTGCAGCAAGCATCTCTATTCACTCTGCGATCGCTCAAACCCGAACGCCGATCAGGCGGCCGAGGCCATGGGCCATTCTCCCGCGGCGCTGTTCGGCTATTCGCACCTGCTGGGGGGCATTTCCGGCGGTCAGGCGGAATATGTCCGGGTGCCTTATGCCGACGTCGGTCCGCTGAAGGTCGAATCGGACTTTAGCGACGAGCAACTGCTCTTTCTGTCGGACATCTATCCCACGGGCTGGATGAGCGCCGACAACGCAGACATCGAACCCGGCGATACCGTGGCCATATGGGGATGCGGACCGGTGGGCCAGTTTGCTATTCGCAGCGCCTGGATGCTTGGCGCCGGCCGCGTGATTGCCATCGACAGAATAAGCGAACGGCTTGAGCTGGCCGAAGGCAAGGCAGGCGCCGAAGTCATCAATTTTGACGAGACTGATGTCTACGAAGCGTTACTTGACATGACACGCGGCTTCGGTCCGGATCGCTGTATTGATGCCGTGGGCGCGGAGGCCCATGGCGCCGGTGACCCTGAATACACACCCGCAGCGCCGGATGAATCGCGGCCCAACAGCCCAACGGCGATCAACGTAATGATTCGCTGCTGCCGCAAGGGCGGGCAGCTGTCGGTGCCGGGGGTCTATACCGACCAGGTGGATGGCTTTTCCCTGAATGCACTTATGAATAAGAGCCTCTCGCTCAAGACCGGGCAAACCCACATGCACCGCTACATGAAGCCGCTTTTCAAGACGATCGAAAAGGGCCTCATCGATCCCTCTTTCATCATCACGCACCGACTACCGCTGGCAGAAGCGCCCGCAGGTTACGAAACATTCAACGCCAAGCAGGATCGATGCGTGAAGGTCGTCATGACGCCGTAAAGCCCACCGGTTGGCCCGCAAACCGGGGCCGGGACTTCACGCCGTATTTCTCTGCCGTCCGCACCATCCGAGCAGCGTGGCCGTGGCCACGCCTGCCACGGGATGAACTCGGCGGCCCAACGGAAAAACCGCATGGACAGTTTGAACGAGTTGCAAGCCTCTACGCTTTTCAAGGAGCACGCCTTCATCGGCGGCCGCTGGGTGGATTACGCGGACGACGACAGGATCACGGTGGATAATCCCGCGGACGGCCAGCCTGTCGCTCGCGTACCGAACCTGCCTGCAGACTATATCGCCGGCGGTATTGATGCCGCCTGCCAGGCATTCGAGCGCTGGCAGCGGCAACCGGCCGTCAGCCGCGCTGATCGGCTACTTGGCTGGTACGAGCGGATGCTGGAGCAACGGGAAAAACTCGCCCGCTTGATGACTCTTGAACAGGGTAAACCCCTGGCCGAAGCCCGTGCGGAGGTGGAATACGCCGCAAGCTTTTTGCGGTGGTTTGCCGAAGAGGCGCGTCGTGCCCGCGGAACGACCATCCCGTCTGAAGAAGCCGAATTTGTCACCGGCTCGGTAAAAGAGCCGGTCGGCGTCGTGGCGCTGGTCACCCCGTGGAATTTCCCGCTGGCCATGATTACTCGCAAGGCAGCCGCGGCGCTCGCAGCCGGCTGCACGGTCCTTGTCCGGCCGGCGAAGGAAACCCCCTTGAGCGCCCTGGCGCTGGCAGAATTGGGGAGTCAGGCGGGACTGGATGAAGGCGAGTTCAACGTACTGACCACCCAGGGCGAGCGATTTGTTGAGTGCATGGCCGCGGATGCCCGCGTGCGCGCACTGTCGTTTACCGGCTCCACGCCGGTGGGCCGAAAGTTGATCGAGCAATCGGCCGGGACCATAAAGAACGTGTCCATGGAGCTGGGCGGCAACGCGCCATTTATTGTGTGTCGCGACGCCGACCTTTCGCAGGCGGTCGATAGCGCCATCGCAGCCAAGTTCCAGACCACTGGCCAGGATTGTATTGCGGCCAATCGATTCTATGTTCACCAGGACCTGTACGAGAGTTTCATAGAGCAATTCTCCGAGAAAATGAATGCCCTGCCGGTGGGTAACGGTCTGGACGAGCAGACCCGCATCGGGCCCCTGATTCATGAAGGCGCGGTCGAAAAGGCGAAACGGCTGGTGACCGACGCTTGGGAAAAAGGCGCAGACATCAGCGGTCGCGATCAAATTGAGGCGCCGGGCAAGCGATTTTTCATGCCCACGCTGATAGCAGGCATGAATGAAGGTATGGCCGTGGCCCAGGAGGAAAGCTTTGCGCCTATAGCCCCCGTGGCGCCCTTCAGCCGTGACGACGAGGTACTGGCGGCCGCAAACACCACCGAATTAGGCCTGGCAGCGTACGTCTGCGGCCGCGATGAGGGCCGGGTCCGGCGATATCTGCGCGAGCTCGAGTTCGGAATGGTCGGGGTCAATACCATGGATATTACCGGGCCCCACGTACCCTTCGGGGGCATGAAGCAGGCGGGCCTGGGACGCGAAGGCGCGCACTGCGGAATGGAGGAATTTCTCGAAACCAAATATTTCTGCCTCGGCCCTGCTGATAATGGCCGGGGGCCGGAGTAAAAGCAGGCGTCACTGCCCGGAAGGAGCGTGTCATGAGCCGTACCGCAGTCCTTTATCGAATGGTCATGGAGGACCATCTCTGCCCCTTCGGTCTGAAATCGAAGTCCTTGTTGAAGAGAAAAGGCTTTGATGTCGAAGACCACCATATGACCAGCCGGGAACAGACCGAGTCCTTCAAGCAGCAGCACAACGTGGATACCACGCCACAGACCTTCATCGGCGACGAGCGTATCGGCGGTTACGACGAACTGCGCCATTACTTCGGCAAGCACGTCAAGGACGAAGACGAGACCAGCTTCAAGCCCGTGATAGCGATTTTTGGCACCGCTTTCTTGCTGGCCCTAGCCTGCAGCTGGGCCGCGTTCGGCTCGGCCCTGACGGTCAGGGCCTTCGAATGGTTTATTGCCCTGGCCATGACCCTTCTCGCTGTTCAGAAGCTTCAGGACGTCGAGAGCTTTTCCACCATGTTCCTGAACTACGATCTGCTGGCTCAACGCTGGGTGCCGTATGGCTATCTCTATCCGTTCGGTGAGGCGCTGGCCGGCATCCTGATGGTGGCGGGCACGCTCACCTGGGTGTCCGCCCCGGTCGCGCTCTTTATTGGCAGTGTGGGGGCGATCTCTGTTTACAAGGCGGTTTATGTGGACAAGCGAACGCTTCGGTGCGCCTGCGTGGGCGGAGGCAGTAATGTTCCGCTGGGCTTCGTGTCGCTGACTGAAAACCTCATGATGGTCTTCATGGGCTGCTGGATGGCACTCAAGGGCCTCCTTTAGATGCAGACATCTAGCAGACACCCGGATTCTGATCGCGCTCGGAACCTCCAGCGGTCCAGCCTGCGGGCAGCATTGGACCGGAGTCGGTGCGCCTGGCAACCGCGGGCCCTCTGATGCGCGGCCGCGACCCACACCACACGCTCTTCTGGCCGGAGGTCACGCTGGCATCGCTGGGCGTGCTGGCGGCCCTGTACGTGGCGCGCAGCCTGATGCTTCCGCTGGTTCTGGCGTTGCTCATCAGCCTGCTGCTGGCACCGCTGGTATCCCTTCTGGCGCGATGGTTCGTACCGCGAGGGCTGGGGGCGGCGCTCATCATGGTCGCGCTGGCTGGCGTGCTTATATTAGGTGGATACCTGCTAGCCGACCCGGCCCAACGCTGGATTGACCAAGCGCCCAGGGCCATCAATGAACTCCAGCAGAAGCTGGCGCCCATTACGCAGAAACTGAACAGCGTCTCTGAAGCAGCGGTGGACGCGACAACCGACGGCCAGGCGACCGAAGACGTCGACGTAGAAACCGGCAGCGGCCTGAGCATGCGCGATGCATTTCTTCAGCAGGCGCGGGAGTTCGGACTGGGCTTTGTGTTGTTCTTTTTCCTCTTGTACTTTCTGCTTGCCTGTTCGGATCAGCTCAAGCGGAACCTCATGCGCGCCCTCGCCACGGAAAAAAACCGACAGCGCGTGCTGGGCGTTCTGCAGAGCATGCAGCGGCGCATTTCCCGCTACCTGCTTACCATCACGGTGATCAACTCGGTGCTGGGGGCGCTGGTGGCCCTGCTGACCTGGTGGTTTGACTTGCCGAATCCGCTGCTGTGGGGCGTGGTGGCGGGTACGCTGAACTTTGTCCCCTATCTTGGCCCGATGGTCACGCTCACAGTTTTGCTGGCCGTAGCGATTACGTCGCTGCCCACAGCCAGCGCTGTCTCCCTGGGGCTGATTTTTTTCGCACTGACCTCACTCGAAGGGCAACTGATCACGCCCACTATTGTCGGACGAAATGTGGCGCTAAACCCGGTGTTCGTGTTTCTCGCGCTGATTTTCTGGGGCTGGCTGTGGGGCGTAATAGGGGCACTGCTGGCGATCCCCATCATGGTGTCCTGCAAGATCGTCTGTGACGAGGTACCCCGGCTCAAGCCGTTGGGCATCATGCTCGGCAGAAGCCGCTGACGGCTTCACACCTGTGAAACGGTTCTCCAGCCTTCCGTAAACCCGGCTTGCGGCGTCGCCCGGCCTCGCCCAGGCAACTCCGGCAACGGGCATACCCCCGCTCTGGCGCCCGAGACCATTCAGGCTTGTCAGCTGGCGTGAATATCCTTCATGTCGAGTGGCCCACAGTTCTGTCTGGCGGCGAGGAATTCCGGACGCGGCTCCTGACCGCTGTAGGGCTGTGCAAGCGTGTTGTCGACGCTGTTATAGACGAAGAAGAGATTCGATCGCGGCCAGGGCGACAGATTCTTGTTCGAGGCATGCAGCGTGTTGCACTCGAACAATAGCAGCGAGCCGGGCCGACCCTTGGGTGCAGTGATCCCGCCCTGATTGGCCAGGAATCTGAGGTTTTCGGTATCAGGTACGCCGATTCTCTGCGCCTTGAGCGAGTCCTTCCAGTTGTTTTCCGGGGTCTGCTCGATCGCCGGCACAAAGTACTGATGCGAACCGGGAATAAGCATCAGGGGGCCATTGAACTCGTTGTTGTCGGTGAGCATCAAAGACGCGGACAGCGCGCGCATGCGCGGCATGCCGTCCTCCACATGCCAGGTCTCAAAATCCGAATGCCAGTTGAAGCCGTTTCCCTGAAACCCGAATTTGTCGTTGATCCGGGATTGGTGAATATAGACATCGCTGCCCAGCAGCTGCCGCACCATGCCCAGGACACGAGGATCACGGGTCAAGGCGTCAAATCGATCAGACAAGGTGTGCATTGAAAACACCGAACGCAATTCACCCGAGTCCGGATCGCTGATGACCTCGTCCGAATCCATGAAGGCCTTGTCTTCGGCCATGTCCGCCAGCTCATCGAAGAAAGGCTCGACTCGCTCGCGGGAGAAGAAGCCCTCGAACCATAGAAACCCATCCCGCTCGTAGCGGGACAACGCCTCTTCATCCAGCGGACCGTCCCAGCGGCTTTCGTTGCGGGCATGGATGACCGGGTCGCGCCGAAAAAACCGCTCCTGCGGTTTGCCCGTGCGGGTGGGATATACGTCCTGAGTCATAAGCTAAAGCGTTCCGGCTGATGCGAATTCAAGGTAGCCGACGTTCCGCTTCACGATCGCCGCCACCGCTGGCGAACCGAAGCTTGTAACAGCAGCCTGCCGCTTCGCTTGGGGTCTTGCCCCAAGGCATTCTCGGGTAAGCCGATAGGGCGTTCGCACTTTGCCTATGTTCACGACAATCCCGGCTGCTGGCGCTGCGCGTGCCTAGCGATTCTTACGGGTCATTCCGGGTTTTATCGCGGTTCGCCTTTGTTAGCGTGTGCAAACTCATTTTTACGCCCTTGTTGCATCACCATGGTTAGCGCTGGATCCGGTTTCTCGCCAGACGAATACGCCCGTCGTCAAAAGGCCATTCGCGAGCGGATGAGTCAGACGGGTCTGGACGGATTACTCATCACCAATCCGGAAAATATCTTCTACCTGATTGGGCTGGACCACATGGGCTACTTCGCGCCCCAGTTTCTGCTGTTTCCCGTGAAGCAGCCTCCGGTACTGATTACGCGAGCCATGGAGTGGGCCGTGGTTCGCGATCAGGTGCCGAACATCGCGCACATCGGCTATGACGATGGCAGGGCCAGCGCAGGAGACGCGGCCGACACGACCATTCCGCCGTTCGTTACCCGACGGCTGGGGCATCGACCCTCACCGGAACCCTCGGCTGCCGTGGATGCGAGCATTCGGGCCATTCACGAAGCCGGCCTTGACGCCTCGGCCATCGCGGTAGACCAGCACAGCAGCTACTTGCCTTACGGCATCGCCGAAGGGATTTTCTCACGCACGCCGCAAGTGGACTGGCAGAACATGGGCAGCGTGGTGGACGATGTCAGGCTGATTCAGTCGGAACAGGAGTTGGCGTTTACTCGGCGAGCGGCGCGCATCTCCGATGAGATGATCTCCGCAGCGACGCACGAGGCCCGGCCCGGGACCCATCTGCAGAACATCATGGCCGGCGTTTACGACGCCTCTTTCCGGGGCGGCGGCACCTATCCGGGCTTCGTGCCGCTGGTCCGGACCGACGACAACCTGCTGCACGAGCACGGCACC
The DNA here is from genome assembly GCA_002683405.1 of Salinisphaeraceae bacterium. GTDB lineage: Bacteria > Pseudomonadota > Gammaproteobacteria > Nevskiales > Salinisphaeraceae. The sequence goes on from NYTH01000049.1 coordinate 54,208, forward strand.
TGGCAGGATAGCTCACTCACCGAAGACAACACGCTGTTTCTCGAGATGTCGGGATGTGTGCACCGCTATCACGCCCCGATCGGCCGGCTGATGCGCTTCGGGCCGCGCAATGCCTCCGTGTGCCGGGCCAACGAGATTTGTCAGCAGGCCCAACAGGCAGCCGCAGATACCCTTCGAGATGGCGTCATGGCTGGCGACGTATACGAGGCCTGGCAAGACGTATTGAACAAGAACGGGCTGGAGCGGTACAGCCGGCATCATTGCGGATACACGGTGGGCATCGGGTATCCGCCCAGCTGGTCGGGCGGCGGCGTGCCCATGGGATTGCGGCGCGGGTCTCAACTCAAACTCCGTTCAGGCATGGTTTTTCATCTGATGAGTTGGCTTCTGGGCAGTGCGCCGGGCCACGGTTTCCTGTCGGACACCGTGGTCGTCACCGAAAACGGCTGTGACTTTCTCACCACGATCAATCGCAATGTCCTCCGATAATCCGCCTAGCATGCATCCTGACGCACCACTCGATGTTCAGGACATCAAAGATGCGCTTGGCAGAATCGCCCCGCATCTGGTCGGCACGCCCTGCTTTCCCTGCTGGGAATTGGAAAGCGGCGAGTCAGCGGGCCCGGTCTGGTTGAAAGCCGAGAGCCTTCAGCGCACCGGTTCGTTCAAAGCGCGCGGGGCACTCAACTGGCTGCTGACTGCGGCCGCGCATGAACATGAGCCGGGTCTGATCACCGTCTCCGCAGGCAATCACGCGATCGCGCTGGCGTGGGCGGCCCGGCAGAAGCAAACCTCCTTGATTGTGGTCATGCCCGCCGGCTCCAGTCCGCTCAAGATCGAAGCGACCGAGCGACTGGGGGCGAAGGTCATCGTCGAGGGGGATATCAATGCCGCCGTGGCTCGCACGCATGAACTGGCGCAGTCCAGTGGCAGAACGCTGGTGCATCCCTACAACGATCTGCGCGTGATGGCGGGCCAGGGAACGGTCGGCTTGGAATTACTGCGGCAGCTGCCCGACCTCACCCGCATACTCTGCCCCATCGGCGGCGGCGGACTCATCAGCGGTCTGGGCGTCGCGGTGAAGGCCGTTAAACGCGATGTGGAGCTGATCGGTGTGGAGCCTGCCGGCGCCGCCACGATGCTCAATGCCTGGTCGAAGCAGGACTGGAAGGCTCGCCTTTGCAGTGTCGACACCCTCGCGTCAAGCCTGGCACCCGCGATCGTCGGGGAGCATACCTATGCAGTGAGCCGGCAGGTGGTTGACAACATTGTGACGGTCGATGAAGAGGCCATCGCGCGCGCCACGCGTCGACTGGCATTGGGCGCGCGCCTGTATGCCGAGCCCGGCGCGGCTGTGGCGCTTGCAGGGTTGGAAGCCTGTGGTGCTCCGGCCGAAAGCCAGGGCCAAACCGTCCTGATCATCACCGGCGGCAACATGGAGCCGGCCCTCGCCCGTCGCTTGCTCGGCTAGCCTGTGCAAGGCCAGCGTCCAATGGCGGGGCGGTAGGCGTTGCGGAAAACCCGCAAGACCGGCGACGCCGCCAGGCGGACCGTATAGACTCCCGCCGTTATTCCAGCCGCCCCTTGCTGTGAACCGTAGGTGAGCTGCTTAAAATGGCGGCCATACCGGCTCAGTGCTCGAGGTCTAACATCGACTATATCCCGCCGGGCCTACTCGGCCCGAAGACCGCCCACCCCGAATGTATTGCGGCCGATATGACGTTGCCATTCCGAGTCGCGGCGCACACTGGCACGCAGCGTAGCTGTACGGCATATTAATAGACAAGAAAACGAGATCGGTCGCGTCCCCCGACCACTCGATACTAAAAACGTGTAGGAGCACTGCGCCCGCACCTAGAGTCCCTTCCAACGTTTAATTAAGAGATGCACGCGGATACCGCAACACAGCGCGTACAGGGTTTTGACTGGGCGGGCACTTCGCTGGGCCCACGAGAGCAATGGCCGGATGCGCTCAGGGCCAAGGCTGAACTCATTCTGAGTCTGCCTGTTCCCGCGGCCCTGTGCTGGGGGCCGGCATTTACCGTGTGCGCCTATAGCGAGCCCTTCCTGCCGATACTGGGCGGCGCACGCGAGATTCTGGGCCAGCCATGGCTTGAGGCATGGCCAGAAATATCGGAACAGCACACTCCCTGGCTGGAACGGATTCGCCAAGGTGAGTCCTGTTTTTTCGACCATCAGAAAGTTTTTTATACCCGATATACCCAAGTCGAGGAGGCCTATTTCTCCTACGGCATCAGTCCGGTAAAAAATGACGCAGGCCAGGTCTTTGGCGCGGTGTTTGCCGGGCAGGAAATCACCGAGCGAGTCCATACCCAGGCGGCGCTGAACGACAGCGAAACACGCTTCAAGGCCCTGGTTCGTGCGAGTGCCTGGGCGCTATGGGAAGCCGACCCGCAGGGCAATCTCATTGCGGCCTCCGTGCCCCTGGAGACCCTGACAGGACTCTCCGAAGCCGAGCTGCGCGGATACAAGTGGATGACCGCCGTGCATCCCGAGGACCGCGATCACTTTCGCACCCACTGGGATAGGGCGAGGGCCCAGAACAGCGATCTCGACGTTCAGTTCCGTATTGCCGACGCGCGGCGCGGGTGGGTCTGGTGCAACGCTCGGGCAACGCCGCTGCTGGATACCCAGGGCCAGGCGTATCGCTGGACCGGCATGAATATCGACATTGACGAGCAGAAACGGGCGGAACAGCTGCTCGAGGAAGCGGTTGCTCAGCGAGACCGGTTCTTCTCGGTTCTGAGCCACGAACTGCGCAATCCGCTTGCCGCCATCACGGCTACCGTGGACCTGTTGGCTGTAGATTCCAACGCGCAAAACCAGCCAAGCACTCTACCGATTCTCCAGCGTCAGCTTACCCACCTACACAGACTGGTCGACGATCTGCTCGATGCGTCACGCTTGCAGCAGCGACGCCTTGAACTGCGCTCGGATCCACTTGATCTCGTAGAGGTCATTGAAGCCGCCATAGAGGACACCCGCCACGTCTTCGCCAAAGCGGGCCCCGAACTAAAGGCGTCGCTGCCATCGCAGCCGGTTTGCCTGAGTGGCGATCGTGTTCGATTGGTGCAGGTCTTCGTCAACCTGCTGCGTAACGCCGCCAAGTTCACGCCGGTCGGGGGTCGCGTGACTATCACCATCGAGCTGGACGGTGAATCGGCACGGGTCCGGATCGAAGATACTGGTGAAGGGATACCGCCCGACGCGATAGAGCACATTTTCGAGCTTTTTCGGCAGGCACAATCCTCGCACAGCAACGCGGGCTTCGGGATCGGTCTCGCGTTGGCCCACGAAATCACCACCCTGCATGGGGGCAAGATCGAAGCCCGCAGCGCCGGTGTAGGCTGCGGGGCCACGTTCGAGGTGCATCTGCCGCTTGACGATCAGTCGGAGTCGGCGGTCGATCACAAGCCGCGCACTCTGCAGATCGACCAGTTCGGGCATCGGGTCCTGCTGGTCGAGGATCAGCCCGATGTGGCAGAAGCCATGGGTATGCTGCTGGAGACTGTCGTCGCCAAAGTCCACGTTGCCACGAGCGCTGAGCAGGCGTTGGCGCTTTTTCCCCAACTTGACGTTAATGTCGTGATAACGGACATCGGACTCCAGGACATGAGCGGCATGGAGCTGGCCGGCCGATTGCTCGAAGCGGCCACGCATCGGCCGCCATCGCTAATTGCCCTCTCCGGGTGGGGCGATGAAAGCACCCGTCGGGCGGCTGAGCAGGCCGGATTCAAGGGCTTTCTTCGCAAGCCGCTGGACCTGGAAGCACTGAGAGACCTTCTCTCCGAAATCGACGTCTCGGCGCCATAGGGCCAGCCGGATATCGGGCGGCAGTTGGCGTCCAGCCGGGCTGAATCTCTAGAACACTGCGGGGTTTCGCTGATAGGCGATCTATCCCGCTGGTCTCAGGCTGGAGATTTCCCAGCCATAACCCGGGACGCCCCATGACGATCCTCTGGATAGGCCTGCTCGGCATCGGCGCTACTGTCGTCGCCTATGTCCAATACAGCTTTCTAGTCACCTCTCGCCTGACCGCGGCAGGCATGCTTCTGGCTGTCAGTGCCGGTTTCGGCTGGGTCTGTGCTGCCTCAACGGCGTCGGCAGCGGCTACGGATTTGCTGATTTTTGCCCTGGCTTTCGCGGTGGTCCACCTGCCCGCGCTGGCAATCTTGCTGATAAAGAGACAGCGGCACAGGGAGCTGGAGCAATGAGCAGCGAAAAGGACCTGCAGGCGAAATTCTCGCGAGAAGACCAGCGCCGGGAAGCGCAGCATCAAGATGAGGCGCAACCTGGCCAACGTGATCCCATGGAGCCGCGGCCGGTGAGCATTCGACCGGACTACCGGGGCAGCGGCAAACTCGAACATCAAGTCGCACTGATCACGGGTGGTGACTCCGGGATTGGCCGCGCGGTCGCCATTCATTTCGCGCGGGAAGGCGCCGATGTGGCACTGGTGTATCTCGATGAACATGAAGACGCGCTAGAAACCGCCAGACGAGTGGAACAGGAGGGGCAGCGATGTCTGCTGCTCAGCGGCGATGCTGCTCAGAGCGAATTCTGCCGGTCGGTTGTCGAGCAGACCGTGGAGGCTTTTTCACGTCTGGATGTGCTGGTCAATAACGCAGCTCAGCAGTTCCCCACCAGCGATATTCAGGACATCCTTCCCTCGCAGCTGGAACACATCTTCAGCGTCAATGTATTTGCCTATTTCTACATGCTGCAGGCCTGTCTTCCCCACCTCGGCGAGGGCAGCAGCGTGATCAACTCCACCTCGGTCACCGCCTTTCGCGGCAGCGCGCATCTGGTGGATTATTCCGCGACGAAAGGGGCCATCGTGGCATTTACGCGGTCTACGGCGAAGGTGCTGGTGGAACGGGGTATTCGCGTCAACGCCGTGGCGCCCGGACCGATATGGACCCCGTTGATTCCCGCCACCTTTTCTGCCGAGAAGGTGGACAGTTTCGGCGAAAATACGCCTATGGGTCGGGCCGGCCAGCCGGCCGAGGTTGCACCGGCCTACGTGTTTCTCGCCTGCGCCGACAGTTCCTACATTACCGGCCAGGTGATTCATCCCAATGGCGGAGACACCATGGAATAGCCCTTATTCCAGCCGGCCGCGTCTAATCTCCTTGCTCAGGTGAATTGGATTCCAGATCACGGCGCTACTCAAATTCGGAGGGACCTCAATTGCTGAAAAAACTGGGTGAATAAATGCTCAAGAAAGCACTGGAAGTCGGATACGATGTTACCTAGAATATAGGTGTGCTAACCGTGATATTAGGTAATGAGTCTGCTGAGCGAGTGCTTCTGTACCTGGAGTGCTTCAAGCGAGTCTATGCCAGTCAGATCGCCAGAAAGTTCGATTGTCCGGTGAGCATGATTCAGAACCAACTCAGACGCATGGAGCGGGACAACCTGCTCGAGAGCGTCAAGTTCGGGAACCTAAGAGTCTACAGCTTCAACCCGCGTTATCCGCTCTTGCCGGAACTGCGGAAGTTGCTCAGGCGTCGGCTGGATCTGATGGACAGAGAACAGTACGAGCGGCTATTCGTCGAGCGGCGCAGGCCTAGAAAGCAAGGAAAGCCGCTAATGTCGTATGACGGATGAAGTGATGCACATCATAAGCTCTTTAAGTTAGAGATGGTCAGATGAGCACGACGGCTGCGGAGACGTATTTAAGCAATCATTCAAACAGTACTTTCACACGAGGCTTCCCGAGATACACGAAAAGTGGGAAGTAACCCAGTAGGCCAGCGATGAGTGGATATGTCGTGTACATCGCCAAGGGTGAGTTCAGAGGCAGGAAATACAATGCGGCCAGCAGTTTGGGAGCGCCTGCCAAAAGCACAAAAAACGACAAGAGTCTTGTGCGGTGACGCGCCCATTCTTTCCGGGCATATAGTCCGAATGCCAACCAGCCCAAGGCCAGGCCGAATATAACCGCGCCAATACGAACACCCCCTTCAAGTCCAATGGCTGAGCCCAGAAAGGAGAGTGACACAAGGGCGAGAAAGGCGGCCGCCAGATCGATTCCATAATTTCTATTCGCCATACCTGATCATTAAATACGTAGCTTGGGCCTGTTTGAGCGTACAGATGGCCCGAGTCAGCGGACTGCCCACGGTACGGAGGACACTTCCGGCCTATGATTGGACTGCCCACGGTACGGAGGACACTTCCGGCCTATGATTTAGCCATAGGAGGAAGCCATGAACTCACCGCGATATACCCCGGAATTTAAGGAAGAAGCCGTCCGCCAAATTGTAGATCGAGGTTACTCGGTTGCCGA
>NYTH01000050.1 GCA_002683405.1 Salinisphaeraceae bacterium
AGATACATCGTCCGGGCGTGAAGATCGATGCCGCAGAAATACGCGTGGTTCTGGTTATAGAATCTCACCGAGGCCTCCTTTTTCGTCGACTATGCAATGTACACAGTCTGGGATAGCAGTTTGACCTGCCGAGCCCGAAATCGGAGAAGGAGGCCTCAATGAGTATCAAGGCGCTGCAGTTGACCCATGCTCCGCTACGCTCCGCATGGTCAACTGAGCTTCAGCGTTGGGCACCCTCAAGGAGGCTTAGAGAATGAACGATAAAAGGAGACTTTGTCTCGTTGCTGGTGGCGTGATAGCAATATTAATGGTGCTGTTTCCGCCGTTCCATATCGTACAGGGGGAACATACTGCAAACGTTGGCTACGGTTTCATCGCCACTCCTCCGAACTATTACGCGTCTGTCAATGTGCTAACTCTTGCGGTTCAAATCTTCGGACTTGCCATCGCAGTAGCAGTTGTTTGGTATGTGCTTGGAAAAAACGGGAATGAAAAATAACAATGTTCGGGCTTGAAAAATCAAATGAAGATCAGCTAGGCCCATTCAGGTATGTATATCTGGTGCTGGAATCCTATACGGAAGGTGAGTTGGGTCTTCCACGCCTCAGCCATTCTTGTGCTAGTGCCGAGGAACTACGGTATGAAGTTGAAAAAATAAAAGCAGAGCTGGATACCATGGTTAATCGAGCCGCTCGCCTCTTTCAAGCGTAGGGTGCCCAACAATGCCGTGGTGAGGGACGTTTGCTCCGCTACGCTTCGCAAACGCCCCTCACGGCTGGCGTTGAGGCTGTAGAAAAACCCCTCGTGGGGTAAAATTCCTGTCCGTGTCCCATGCCCATTGCGAGGCGTTTGCGTGCCACGGTTCAAGGCTTATAACTACGACCAGCAAGTCATGCTGGCTATCGATTTTCGTCGACAGATCCAGCCCGGCACCTTCGAGTGGGCGATTAATCTTGTGGTGGATACGCGTCTGGACATGGCGGTGTTTGACCATCGCTTTGCCAATGACGCTGACGTCCCCCCGTCTTCAGTAGCACTCAGTACTGGAATCCATGGATAAACTAGCAGCTTGCTGGGCAAGCTGCTCGGCATATTGGGAGGGGGTAAGGCCACCCAATGATTTCTTCGGGCGTTCTCGGTTGTACTCGCGTCGCCAGGCTTCGATGATCCGCTTGGCGTGCTCAAGACTGACGAACCAGTGTTCGTTCAGGCACTCATCCCGGAATCGCCCATTGAAGGATTCAATATGGAGACTAAAGGGGTCAGAGCCCTTTAACCTGGCGCGCTTTCTCACGTTGCCGTGAAATCCAAGAAAACCGGATCAGCGTAGTACTGCGGTAACAATTCTCGTCCAGTCTTGCGCAGCCTGCGAATTCAGCAGTAATTGCAACAGGCTTGCCCGGCCCGCGTTTACGGGACCTCGTTGCCGACGACGATCTGCGGCTGAATTACCACGGGCCGCTAGAGGTGCTGCGCGACTATACCGTGCTGGTCAACATGACCTGGGAGCCGGACGAGTTCTGGCTGGGCGAAGATCGCTGACATTCGCGGCAAGACGCCCTCTGCACCACCGATGAACTGGGCCTGCGGGTACGCTGATGACCCGCGTCCCGACCGAACGGGAAGCGACGATGCCGACAATGTTGAGACGAGAACGCTGGCGCGCCGCGCGGCTGGCCGCAGTTGGCCTGGCGGCGTGCACGGGGCTATTCGCCGGGGCTGGCTTGAGCGAGCCGGGCGACGCCGGCGCCGAGCCCAATAAGGCCGACCGCGTGCACGCTTCGGCGTTTCGCGTGCGTGCTGAGGTGGCGGCCGGACTCAACGCCGACGGCGGCTGGGCCGGCGCGACCAACGAAGCTGTGAGCATCGATGTCGATCATCCGTTTCGCCTTCGCTTCGAGCTGGAGGGCGCGGCGCAGGCCGACGAGCCCCGTCGGTTCCGGCTGCAATACCGGCGCAACCACGGCGATTGGCTGAACGTGCCGGCGGCCGACTTCCCCCTGCCGGAGGGCCAGACGCCGCGGGTCAGCGTGGTCGCCGCCGAAGGCTACGACCACGGCGATGCAACCACCGATCTGCTGGCCGAATCGACAGCGCCGTTCACGGCCGGCGCCGGTATCGATCTGAACGCGCTCAGCCCGGTCTGGTCCGGCCGATCCGAACGCTGGCAGAGCGAATGGGAATGGCCCCTGGTAATTCGACGTTTTGCCGACGGCGCGGTGACCAATGAAGCCGGTGATCGCTTCGAGTTCCGCATGGCCGACGCCGCCGGCCACCCGCTGGCCGCAGGCCGCAATCCCGAGCTCACCCTGGCGGTACCGGACGGTCTTCTGGGGGGCACCTTCGTGGAAACCCCGGGGCGCATCGGACCCAGGCAGGCCGCCAACGGCGATCTTTATTTCCTGATGGAGCCGGCAGAAACCGACAACATGCTGATGGTGGTCAAGTCCACCGACGGCGGCGCCACCTGGGCCGAGATTGATGGCGCCCACCGGCCGGCCACCGGCGATCTGGAGGGCTTCGCCGCCGCGCTCCATGGCGACACGATCCACATGCTGCACCAGACGTCGGAACACGTCTGGCACCACGCATTTCGCACGTCAGCGCATCCGGCTTATCCCGACACCTGGCAGGTGCGCGACGAGCGCGTCGCCACGCCGGCCGCCGAGCCGCCGGTGCAGGTCGCGACATTGGTCGCCCGCAGCGACGGCAGTCTGGTTGGCGTGTATGGCGGCCCGCAGAAAATCCACTACCAGATTCGTGAGCCCGACGGCCACTGGGGCGAGGCCGTGAAGATCGACGCCGACCGGCCGGACAGCCTGTCCGGGCCGCAGGCCGTGCTCGGCGCCGACGACGCAGTTCACCTGGCCTATACCGCCGGAAACGGCAGCGCCTGGTACCGGCGCATCAACCCGGACGGCCGGTTGACGCCGCGCCTCCGGCTTGCCGATGACCTGGGTACGGGCGAAACCGATGTCGGCTCGGTGCTGCCGCTGGTCTACCTGCCTAACACAGGATCCGTGTTGGCGGTGTATCGGCGCAGCGACGGCAGGCTGTGGTCGCGCCGCATCGGCCCGGACGGTGAGCCTGGCGATGCGGTGCGGGTCAGCGAGCGCCCGGTGGTGCAGAACGCGGTGGATTCCGACCAGACCGGGGCCGACGTGATCGCGCACGAGGGAACCGTGCACGTGCTGTTCATCGAACAGGGCAGCGGCCGCGTCCTGCACGCGCAAAGCCCGGACGCCCGACAGTGGCAGCCGGCCAGCGTGGTCATCGACAACGTGAACGCCCAGTGGCTACGGGGCGCCGTACTGAGCAACACGTCCGGCCAGCCGGTCTACGGCTTCGTATTCGACGCCGGCTCCAACGGCGGCTCGGGCATGAACCGCTACGCCGAAGTGCCCTTGACGCCGCGCTGAGAGCTGTCAGGGAAGATCAGCGTGGATTTTCTAGCCCCGCAAGCCCTCCAGAAAGTCCAGCAGCAACCGGTTGGTCTCCTGCGGACATTCCTGCTGAATCCAGTGGCCGCTGCCCGGAACGATATGGCTGCCCCGGTGGTCGCGGCAGTAGTCGTGCACCTGCGCCAGTGCGTCCACGCCCCAGTGGGTGGCCACGTCCATTTCGCCGCCAATGAACACGGACGGCACGGTGAGCGGCTGGTCGGCGTGGGGTTCCAGATACGCCCAGCCCGCGTCCACCTGGTTGTAGAACGCCAGCGGGCCCGCGAAGCCGCTGCGCTGAAATTCGCCGACGAAGAACTCCAGGTCGTCTTCGGTCAGCCAGGCGGGCAGGGTGTCGGGCCAGACGAAGGCGTCCATCAGGCGGCCGCCCGGTGCCAGGCAGAGCGGTCCGTCGCGCAGGGCCTGTAGCGGGTCTTCGGGAATCTGTCCGGCGGCGGCTGCGGCGGCCACCGCCTCGCCGGATACCGTGTAGATCAGCCCGAGCATCCAGTGGCGCAGGTCGGCTTCGATTTCGGTGATGATGTCCTGCCGGGCGCCAAAATGGGTCTGGTAAAAAACCTTGTCGTCGCCCGTGAAGGTCTTGTAGTACTCGCTGGGCCGGATGTCGCCCCAGGGATTGCCGGGCAGACCCACCAGGGCGCGGCCGGCGAACGGCACGCTCAGACCGGCCACGCCGCGGACCCGGTCGGGATGCAGCCAGGCCGCCGTCCACGCCACGGGCGCGCCCCAGTCGTGGCCCACCACCACCGCCTGCTGCTCGCCGTAGTGATCAATCAGGTTGATGACGTCGGCGACCAGCCGGTCGATGCGATAGGCGTCCACGTCGGGAAACTTGGAAGACTGTCCGTAGCCGCGCTGATCAATGGCCACCGCCCGATAGCCGGCCTGCGCCAGCGCAGGCAGCTGATGGCGCCAGGAATACCAGCTTTCGGGGAAGCCGTGGATGAGGATGACCAGCGGCCCCTCGCCCTGTTCGACCGTATGGATACGCGTGCCCTGAAGATTGATCAGGCGATGACTTGGACTCATGGGTGCTCCTCCTGTTTATCGATCATACGGCCTCTACAGTCGCAGGCAGCTTATTTGTTCGCGTTCTACCGGCTACCCCAGATCCTGGCGACAGCCTGGTCGGACCCAAGCAGTCCGACGAGGCCGGATACGACGCCTACGGCGAAGAAGACCAGAAAGGGGATGAAGGCGTCCAGGCCGGCCGAGTAGCCTGCGGCGACGAGCGAGGCAATAGCCAGAAACAGGAACAGCGCACTCACGGCGAGCAGGATGGCGCGGTGGGATTTGCGGTAGACCAGCGTGGTGTCGTCGCTCTCGAACAGGTTGAGAACGGGCGCAAAGAAGCGTCTGAGTTGTGTTTTCATCGCGTGACTTGCCGCAAGTGCATCGGCCCGCGCCGGACCGTATGGGTTTGGCTCGAGTCTATCGCAGGCGGGGCGTGGCCGGCTGGAAGGCCGTCTACCGGCCGTGAATTCGGGTCTGCGCGCGCTCCAGCAGGATGAGCGCGGCCTGATGCAGTAGATCGCCGGTCTGCTTCGGCGCCTTCCCGGCGCAGGCGCGGGCGTGGGTGCCTTCCAGAATGATGGCCAGCTTGTAGCAGGCCAGGACGGCGTACCAGTCAACGGCGGTGGTGTCGCGCTGCGAATGCGCCGCGTAGTGGGCGACCAGGGTCTGTTCGTCCGGAAAGCCCTCCCAGGGCGTGACGTTGACCACTTCCAGCGGGGTGCGGCCGTCGTTTTCCGGCCAGGTGGCGAGCAGCCAGCCCAGGTCGAGCATGGGGTCACCGATGGTGCTCAGCTCCCAGTCGACGATGGCGGCCAGCCGGGGCGCATCGTGGCGGAACATGACGTTGGCCAGATGGCAGTCGCCGTGCAGGATGCCGGGCGGCTGATCAGGCGGGCGGTTGGCCTCCAGCCAGCGGCCAATGGCGTCAACGTCGGGCAGCTGCGCGCCAGAATAACCATCAATCTGGCTATAGCTGTCCAGCTGCTTGCGCCAGCGGGGCACCTGCCGCGCCAGAAAATCCTGGCTGCGATCCATGTCCGCCAGGCCGGCGGCGAGGTGATCAACCTGGCCCAGCGCGGCAATGCCCTCGGCCATGGACAAACCCATTTGTCGCCGCCAGTCCGGGTTGTCGCGGTGCGGCGAGGGCATGGCCACGGTGGCGTTGAAGCCGTCCACCGGTTGCATCAGGTAGAACGCGGCGCCCAGCACGGATTCGTCGGGACAGCCGGCCATGAAGGCCGGGTGCGGCACGTTGCTGTCGGCCAGGGCGGCCAGCATGCGAGCCTCGCGCCGCATGGTTTCGTCGCTGCCGGCGCGTTTGTGCAGCGGGGGGCGCCGCAGCACGTAGTCGCCGCCGCCGCGCGAAAAGCGAATGAGGATGTTCTGGGTGCCGCCGCCGAGCAGTTCCGGCGATTCAATCGGCCCGGGCGGCAGGTCCTGCGTGTCCATCCAGCGGTCCAGCGCCGCCCAGTCCAGCAGGTCCTTCGGCTGATTGGCGGTGTCGGCCATTATTGCCCCCGTTGCGCTGACTGTTGGGTTTCCAGCCATTCGGCCACGCGCGGCCAGATGTCGTCGCGGGCGTTGCGGCTGACCAGTATGCCGGGATGGTTGTAGTCGTCCTTATAGCCGCTTTGCCGTCCGGCAATCTCGAAGTGCTTGTCGCGGCTGCCCAGCGCGTCGAAAAACCGGCGACAGCCGGCGGGCGGATCAACGTGATCGGCCGCGCCCACCATGGCCAGGGCGGGGCAGTCGATGCGCGCCAGCGCGTCGGTGAGCCAGTTGCCGCGCCGGCCAGTCGAAACCCAGCGGCAGGCATCATCCATGGCGGCGGGGCTTTCGTCTTCCGGGCCCAGGCCCACGCGGTGCGCGGGAACCCGTCCAAGCATGTGGGTGACGGCGCGGGTGAACAAACTCCAGGGCAGCGACAGGGCGCGCTTGTCCACGGCGTACTGGGTGGCAAACAGCAGCAGGCCCGCGGCCGCGCCGCCGTATCCGCGCGACACCGCCAGGCTGGCCATGATGCCGCCGAAGGAATGCCCGGCCCAGAAGGCCGGCCGGTGATGGGCGTCGGCTACATGATCGGCCAGCCGCGGCAGATCCTCTTCCAGATGCTCGCGCAGCCCGGCGCGCACGCCGGCCGGCACGGCGGGCGAGTCGCCCAGACCGCGCCGATCAGGCAGGTAGCAGCAGAAGCCGCGGGCAGCCAGCAGGGCTGCCAGGCCGATGTCGCTGTCCGATATCCAGAAGCGGTGGGCGGTGAACATGCCGGGAATCAGGATGACCGGCGGGCGCTGCGGATCGCAGGCGCCGATCCGCGTGATGCGGATTTCGCCGCCGTCGGCCACCCGCTGCAGCCATTGCTCGCGCGCCACGGCTGCGCTGGCTGACTCCGCCATGCTAGCGGGAACCGGCGAAAACGGCTGGCCGGCGCTGGCGCCAGGGATGCTCGCTCTCGAGCTGGGCGGCCAGGCGGAACAGCGTGGCTTCGTCGCCGTGCCGCGCCGTGAACAGGCTGCCCACCGGCAGGCCTTCGGTACTCATGTCCAGCGGCAGCGACAGGGAGGGCTGGCCGGTGACGTTCATGGGCATGGTCATGCCGGAGTAGTCGAAGATGCGCTCGCTGTTGGCCAGCACCCGGCTGCGGTTGATCGCCAGCCGCCCCAGCGGCAGATGCGCCAGCAGCTTCAGCTGCAGGCTTTCGGCGGCGTCCGGTGCGAGGCCGCCGATCTTTTCGGGCGGACGAACCACCGTGCTGCAGACGAACACGTCGTACTGCGCCAGCGCGCGGCACCAGTCCTGCGCGAATCGCTGCATCCACCAGTAGGCCTGCAGGGCCAGCCGCGACGGAATGGCATCGCCAATGCGCTTGAGCGCCCAGGTGCGCGGCTCGAAGTCGGCCGGCGAGAGCTTGCGGCCGCCGTCTTTCTCTGCCTTGTCCAGCGTGGCCGCCAGATCGCTGGCCACGAGCAGCGAATAGCAGTAGATGAATTCCTCGCGGTCCAGCGGCGGCGTGAATTCTTCAACATGGTGTCCCAGTGCTTCCAGTCGGTGGGCGTTGGCTTCCGCGGCCTGACGGCAGTCGGGATGCAGTACGCGCCCCAGCAGCGGGCTGGTGGAATAGGCAATACGCAGGGCGCCCGGCTCGCGGCCCACTTCGTCCGCGAACGGTCGCTCGGGCGCGGCGGGCGCGAACAGGGCGCCCGGCAGGCTGCCGGCCGTGGCATCCAGCATGCGGGCGCTGTCGCGCACGGTGTGGGTCAGCACGTGCTCGGCCACGAAGCCCCACCAGCCTTCATGCAGATCCGGCCCCACCGGATTGCGCCCGCGGGTGGGTTTCAGGCCTACCAGATTGCAGGCCGACGCCGGGGTGCGGATGGAGCCGCCGCCGTCGCCGGCGCTGGCAATATGCACCATGCCGCTGGCCACGGCCGCCGCCGAGCCGCCGCTGGAGCCGTTGGGCGTGTGATCGATGTTCCAGGGGTTGCGGGTGGGGCCGGTCAGTTCGGGTTCGGTAATGGGAATGGCGCCGAATTCGGGCGTGGCGGTCTTGCCGCAGATGACGGCGCCGGCCTGCTTGAACCGCTGCACCAGGGCGCTGTCGCGCTGGGGCACGAAATCGCGGAAGTAGCGAGAGCCGCTCATCAGCGGCACGCCGGCATAGTCGGCCAGCAGGTCCTTGAGCAGGAACGGCACGCCCCTGAACGGGCCATCGGGCAGCCCCGCGTCGAGCTGACCGCGGGCCTCGGCCGGCATGGGGCGAATCACGGCGTTGAGGTCGCCGTTGACCCGGTCGATTCGCGTCAGCGTTTCGTCGAGCAGCTCGGCCGGGCTGACGTCGCCGGCGGTAACCAGTTCGGCCAGGCCGGTGGCGTCGTAATCGTCATATTCCCTGAATCCCGTCATCGGTGCGAATGTCCAGCAGTTGTTCCACGCGTTCGACCGCAGCCGGCACCTCGCAATACGCCAGGTAGCGGCCGAAGAACGCCTCGGGTGAAAGCGCGGACTCTGGCACATGTACGCCGCTGCCCGCCACTTCGCCCGCGGCTACCATGTCGAGCGCGACAGCCAGTGAGGCCGCGGCCATGTCGGCGGTGTCACCGGCGGGCAGGGCGTGCAGCGATACGGCCGCCGTGGCGGCCCGGCCCTTGCGTTTGCCCAGCGCCACGGCGAACCAGTCGGGCAGCGCGTGGTGTTGGCCATCGCGGCGAAACAGCAGCTTGAGCGCGGCGCCGGTGCCCGGGCCGGGCAGCGGCTGGCCCGCCAGCAGCCTGGCCGCCTGCGCTGCGTCCAGGTTCCCGGCGTCGACCCGGGCGATGAGCTTTTTCAGACCGTGGTAATCGCGCGGCGCAAGCGCCATGAGGTTGGAGGCGTCCGCCAGCGCAGGGAAATGTCGACCCAGCGTGACGGCCTCCGGATGCCCGCAGCGGAAAAGCGTGTGGCGACCCTGTCCGGGGTAGGTCAGTTCGATGGCTTCCAGCGGTTCAAGCAGTTCGCGCCGCCCGTGGCGGTAGGCCGACACCTCCCCGCTGAGCTGGGTAATCCAGTGCTCCTGCCGGGCCGATAACGAGGCCTCCGGCCCGAAAAGCACGCGGCCCCTTGCGCCGGCCAGGTTGGAAGCGGTGTGGAGTTGTTCCACGGAGTCGAGCTGTGCGTGGGCCACCACTGCGAGCAGGTTGGTCAGGCCGGGGCTGACGCCCATGCCGATCAGGGCCAGCGTGCCGGCGTCGCGGGCCTGCTTGTTGCGCACCAGCAGGCCCAGCGTCGGCTCGGGGTCGTCGCAGGCGTCCAGATAATGCACGCCGGCCTCGATGGCCTCGTTGAGCACCGCCAGGCCAAAGCGGAAGTAGGGGCCGGTGGCGTTGATGACGAGATCGACCTCCGCCAGCGCGGACTGCATGGCGGGGTGGTCCAGTACATCCAGCGCGCGGGCGGAAGCCGGACTGTCGAGGTCATCGACAACCGCGCGGGCCGCGTCGGCGTCGAGGTCGCTGACCACCAGGTGGCTGACCGACGACAGGCCGCAGACCCGCCGGGCCACCGCCCGGCCCAGCCGGCCCGCAGCGCCGGCGATCAGAACGCGCATGGGGCTCGGCTGGCGAGCGAGCCGGCGTTACTGATCGCCGAACAGCGCGTCGAGCTTCTGCTCGTATTCGTGGTAGCCCAGGTGTTCATAAAGATCCATGCGGGTCTGCATCTGGTCGACCACGTTGGCCTGGGTGCCGTCGCGGCGAATGGCCTCGTAGACCTGCAGCGAGGCCAGCGCGGCCGCGCGCGAGGCGGACAGCGGATAAAGCACCATCCGCACGCCCTGGCTGGCGAGCTGTTCGGTGGTGTACAGGTCGGTGGCGCCGAACTCGGTAATGTTGGCCAGCACCGGTACGCCCAGGTGGGTAAAGCGCTTGTACATTTCCAGATCGGTCATGGCTTCGGCGAAGATATAGTCGGCGCCGGCTTCCACGCAGGCGGCAGCGCGTTCTACGGCGGCGTCCAGTCCCTCTACGGCCAGCGCGTCCGTGCGCGCCATGATGAGCATTTCGTCGCGGGCGTCCACGGCGGCCTTCACCCGGTCCACCATTTCGCCCTGCGACACGATGGCCTTGCCGGGCCGGTGGCCGCAACGCTTGGCCGCCACCTGATCCTCGATATGCACGCAGGCCGCGCCGGCCTTTTCCATTTCGCGCACGGAGCGGGCGATGTTGAAGGCGCTGCCCCAGCCGGTGTCGATGTCCACCAGCAGCGGCACGGTGGTCGCGGCCGTGATGCGGCGCACGTCCTCGAGCACATCATTCATGCTGGTCATGCCCAGATCGGGCAGGCCATAGGAATGATTCGCCACGCCGCCGCCGGACAGGTAGATGGCCTTGAAGCCGCTGTGCTCGGCGAGCATGGCCGCGTAGGCGTTGATGGCGCCGACAATCTGCAGAGGCGTTTCGGCGCCCAGGGCGGATTTGAAGCGTTGTGCGGCGGTGCTCATGGTCGATTCCTTGTGCAGATGAGAGGTCCGGACGGCTGCGGTGCCGGGCAATTCTACAGTCTCGCCTGCCGCGGGCATAAAAAAGCCCCACTTTGGCATAGCCAAAGCAGGGCGATGCAGCGCGAGTGCGACTACACGAAGTACTTCATGGTCAGCTTGATCAGCTTGCGCGTGAAGTCGTTGTAGGGCGGATGGAACAGCTGGCTCTGGGCAAACTTGTCCTCCACCACGGCGCGTTCGTGGGAGAACTCCTTGAAGCCGTAGGCGCCATGCGCCGCGCCGATACCGCTGTTGTTCACGCCGCCAAAGGGCAGGTTGCCGTGCAGGTACTGCATCATGGCGGTGTTGATGCACGAGCCGCCCGCCGTCGTGTTGTTCAGCAGGGTTTCGATATTGTCGCGATCCTTGCTGAAGATGTAGAGCGCCAGCGGCTTCTCGCGGCTGTTGATGTCGTCGATCACGGCCTGCGTGTCGGTATAGGTGAGAATCGGCATGAGCGGGCCGAAGATTTCTTCCTGCATGATGCGCATCTCGCCGCTCACGCCGGTTACGAGCGTGGGCGACAGGAAATCCTGGCTTTCATCGTGCAGGCCACCGGCGGCCACCTGGGCGCCTTGCTGCTGCGCATCGTCCAGAATGCCCTTGAGGCGCGCATAGTGCTTGGCGTTGACGATGCGGCAGTAGTCGGGGTTGTCGCCGATCTTCGTCAGCTCGCCGAACATCTGCTCCAGCGCGCTCTTGACCTCGTCAACGAACGTGTCGCGTACGTCCTCGTGCACGTAGATGTGGTCGGGCGCAATACAGGTCTGGCCGTTGTTGGCGAACTTGCCCCAGGCGATGTTGCGCGCCGCCTTCTTGACGTTGGCGGACTTGTCCACGATGACCGGCGACTTGCCACCCAGTTCAAGCGTGACCGACGTCAGATTCTTGGCCGCTGCATCCATGACGATGCGGCCCACCGCCGGCGAGCCGGTGAAGAAGATATGGTCCCAGGGCTGGGCGAGCAGCAGCTGAGTTTCCTCCACGGCGCCCTGCACGGTGGTGACGTCCTGCTCGTCGAACACCTCGGCGGTGATCTCCTGGATGATCTGCGCGCAGTGCGGCGTCATTTCGGAGGGCTTGAGTACCGCCGTGTTGCCGGCCGCGATGGCCGATGCCAGGGGGCAGAACGTGAGGTTCAGCGGGTAGTTCCACGGCGAGATGATCAGCGAGGTGCCCTTGGGCTCGTAGCGCACGTAGGACGACGTGCCGAGCATCATCAGCGTGGGCCTGACCTTCTTGTTCTTCATCCACTTCTTCACGTGGCGGATGGCGTCGTTGATTTCCATCACCACGGGCAGGATTTCGGTCAGGTCGACTTCGGCCGGGTGCTTGCGGAAATCGTTCGCGCAGGCCTTGTAGATATCCTCGGTGCGGTCAAGCACGGCCTGCTTCAGGCGCTTGAGCTTCTCGATGCGCTCGGCGGCGGTGCTGCGGCGAAGCGTCAGGGCATGTGCCTTCTGCTTTTCGAAAATGCGCCGAATTTCGGGCTCTAGATTGCCCTTGGCGCTGGAGATGTCGGTTACTGCGGTACTCATGTTGTCTGACTCCTCGTGCGGCGAGTCTTCAGTGGCGCCGCTGCCTTCTCGTTGTGGCCGGTGGATTCACCGGCAGAATTGAAGTTTTGTCCCGTATCAAACGGTTTTATACACCATTCAGCCTGGAACATCAGATGGCGACCGGCCCCCGACCCTCGTCGGGCCTGGCGGTGTCAGGCGGCGCGGGAGCGCTCGGTGGCCAGCGATACTGCCTTTTCGGCCATTTCCTGTCGCCGCGCGTGCGCCCGGAAAAACGTATGCGCCAGCATGGCAATCAAGCGCTGGCTGGAGTCCGGCGTGCTGCGCCCGAGCGGCAGCACAATGGCCTCCAGCGTGGCGATGACGGCGTTGGCCATTTCGCCCACGGGGATTTCGAACTGCATTTCGCCGGCGTCGATGGCGTCCTGCAGACACTGGGTCAGGTATCGGGCCGAGGCCGCTTCGAACTCGGCCTGTACCTGCCGGGCTTCGGACACGTCGGCCGTTGACGGCTGCAGCCAGTAACCCGCTACACCATCGCGCACGCGCTGATCGGCCACCAGCTCGCCAACACCGCTGAACAGGGCCAGCAGGCGTGGCATGGGCGATTCGATACGGCACATGGGGGCGAAGATGTGTTCATCGAACAGGTTGCCCAGCTCGCGCATGCAGTCCGTGTAGATGGCTTCCTTGCCGGCGTAGTGCCAGTACAGGGCAGCCTTCGTCACCCTGGACTCGCTGGCGACCGAATTCATGGAAACGCCGTCGAAACCGTGCCGCCCGAACAGCCGGAAGGCGGCCTGCCGCACGTCCTGCAGCGTGTTGCCTTGCTGGTTTGCCGGTTTTCGACCCATGCAGTGTGTTGTGTGCACTGAATTTTCATCAGGGTAGCACGGAATTGACTTACCGTTCGGTTAATTTATACTGCGAAGCAAATCCCGGACGGTCTGCTCGTCGGACCGACCGAACGACCACGAATTTCGGAGGATGATTCATGAGCGCAACCATGGATAACAATCGGGCGGCCGCCGCGGGCGGCAAGCGCTATCTCTGGCTGTGGGGCGCCGTCGTGGCGCTGCTGCCCGTGATCGGCGGCACGCTGGCCTGGCTGACGGGCTGGGACGCCATGTGGTTCTTCGCGCCGGTATTCCTGTACGTCATCGTGCCGGCGGCGGACTACATCGTGGGCGAAGACAGCAGCAACCCGGACGAGTCCGCCGTGCAGGCGCTCGAGCAGGACCGCTTTTATCGCTGGTGCACCTATGCATTCATTCCCGTGCAGTATGCGGTCGTGGTGTGGGGCGCCTGGCTGGTCGGCGGCGGCACGCTCAGTTGGGTCGCGCTGATCGGGCTGACCTGGTCCATGGGCATTCTGTCCGGCGTGGCCATCAACACGGCGCACGAGCTCGGGCACAAGAAGCCGACCATCGAAAAATGGCTGGCCCGCATTGCGCTGGCGCCCGTGGCCTATGGGCACTTCTACGTCGAGCACAACAAGGGCCACCATCGCCGCGTGGCCACGCCGGAAGACCCGGCGTCGGCGCGGATGGGCGAGACGCTCTACCAGTTCATGCCGCGTACCGTTCTGGGTAGCCTGGCCTCGGCCTGGGAAATCGAGAAGACCCGCCTGGCGCGGCAGGGCAAATCGGTATGGCACCCGGAAAACGAGAACCTGCAGTCCTGGAGCATGACCGTGCTGCTGTTCGGTGCGCTGACCGCGGCGTTCGGCTGGGCCGTGCTGCCGTTCCTGCTGATCCAGGCAGCCATTGGCGCCTCCCTGCTGGAGACGGTGAACTACATCGAGCATTACGGCCTGCTTCGGCACAAGACCGCAGAGGGGCGCTACGAGCGCTGCCAGCCGCGGCATTCGTGGAACAACAACCACATCGTGACCAACGTGCTGCTCTACCACCTGCAGCGGCATTCCGATCATCACGCCCATCCCACCCGTCGCTATCAGGCGCTGCGCCACTTCGAGGAAGCGCCGCAGCTGCCGACCGGCTACGCAGGCATGATCGTGCTGGCGGCGATCCCGCCGCTGTGGTTCAGGGTGATGGATCCGAAAGTCGTCGCGCACCATGAAGGCGACCTGCGGCAGGCGCACCTGCACCCCGCCAAGGCGGATTCACTGCTCGACCGCTACACCGCGTCGGCCGCCGCGACCTGACGCGCTGGCCGGCTGTCCGATCGATCGCCACCACGGGAGGTTTTCGTGGCTCGATATCGCTGCGAGGAGTGCGGTTACGTGTATGACGAGCAGGCGGGCTGCGTATCGGAGGGTTTTCCGGCCGGCACCCACTGGGCGGATATCCCGGATGACTGGCCCTGCCCCGATTGCGCGGTGCGCGAAAAACCGGATTTCATTCAGGTAGAATCGCGCTGACCACGCGCCCCGAGCCCTGGCCGCGAGGCCATGGCGGGGCGCGCAAAATCGACATGATCAACAGGAAGTATTGATGAAAAAGTGGCAGTGCATCGTCTGCGGGTTTGAATACGACGAGGCAGCGGGGATGCCGGACGAGGGCATCGAACCGGGCACGAAGTGGGACGATGTGCCCGATGACTGGACCTGTCCCGATTGCGGCGCACCCAAGGCCGACTTCGAGATGATGGAAGTCGACTAGCCTGCTCCTGATCGTGAAGAAGCCGCCGCAGTGATTGCGGCGGCTTTTTTTTGCCCGGGTGAGCCGTGCGCTAGCTGTTTTCTTCGGCTTCCTCGGATATTTCCTCGCCGGCGGCTTCGATGTCTTCGCCGGCACCCTGGATGGTGTTGCAGCCGCTCAGGCCGAAGACGGCCGCGTAGGACAGAGCCATGAACAAGGCCATTCTTCGCATCACATACTCCTTTGAAATCGGTTGATGAGACCGGAAGCGCGATGACCGGCTCCGGCGCGATAACGCTAGCATGTGCCCTGCGGCATCAAACTCCGTAATTCTTCGGGCCTGCCGGCCCGGTCTGCCCTGCACAGATGCGTCGGGCCGCCAGCCGGGCGCCGGCGATATTGGGTGCAGCCGGGCCCACCACCAGTTCGGCCAGCCGGCCGGTCACGTAGAGTCCCGGCCGCCAGGCCAGCTGCGCATCGGGCAGCGGCGTGCCGCGCGCATCGACCGGCATCGACAGCGTCTTCGCAGCCTGCGCCAGCCAGGGCTGCAGGGGCGGTGAAGCCTCGAAACCCGTGGCCAGAACCACCGCGTCGCTGCGCACGGCGGCGTCCGTGTCGGTATGCAGCAGGCCGTCTTGCCAGCCGTTCACCCGAGCCTGTATGCGACGGAGGCGGCCGTCCTGGGCGGCGCGCTGCAGCGCCTCGGCCATGATAGGCGGCAGGCTGCCCGGCGCCCGGGCCGTGTCGATAACGGCGCGACGCGACTGCGCGTCGGGCAGGGCCTGAAAGTTCTCCAGGCAGCGCCGGCCCAGAAAACAGGGGTCGGAATCGAAATCCGACAGCGGCGCGGGCGGGCCAATCAGCGTGACCGGCCGATCCGGGCGGGCGAGACTCAGCGCCAACTGCGCGCCGCTCAGGCCGGTGCCCACCACGGCCGGGCAACGGGCGTTGGCCACGGCCTGACGCCGGAAGTTCTCTGCCAGCACGTGCTGTACGCCGGGCCCGGCCCAGTGCGGCACCGCGGGCGCGCCGGGCCCGGTCGCCAGCACGACGCGGTTGGCCTCGACCGTGCCGGCCTCGCTCGAACTGCGGCGCCAGTGCAGCGCGTAGCCGTTGCCGCTGGCTTGCAGGTCGGTGGCCCGCCCCTGGATGTAGCGGCATGCCGAGAGCGTGCCGACAACGTGTAGCGCGTGCCGGTTGAACAGGTCCAGCGCCGGTCGGCGATAGCGGCCGGCCAGCCTGGCCCGGTCGACCTGACCGGCAAAGCGAAGCAGCGAGTGGGCGGGCACATCCAGATGATGCGCGGCCGGCGAGCGCAGGGTCTGCATGCCCACCTGCGTGCACTGCCCAAGCCAGCGTGTCAGGGGCGTTTCGTGCTCGTCGAGCAGGGCGATATTGGCCGGGTCAACGCCGGCCCGCTCGATCAGCGACCGGGCCACATGCACGCCGTGCAGGCCGGCGCCCACAATCAGCCAGGGGATCGCCATCCGAATCCGGCGTCAGGCCAGCGCGCGCAGCTGAGCGGCCGTCAGCAGCCAGCGCAGGTTGCCGGTACCGGCCTCGGGCGAGCCGGGGAATTCCAGCAGACAGCAGCCGGCTTTCTTGAAGGACAGCAGGCGATCGTGGCGGCGCGTGAGGCCCCAGGACACCCATTCCGACAGATCCGGCTCGTGCCCCACGAGCAGCTGGCATTTATGCGCCGGCTGCTCGCGCAGCCAGGCGTTGACGGCCGACGGCCCCTGGCCGGGCACGAGGGCATCGCATTCAATGACCCGATCAATCTGCAGGCACTCGGCCAGTAGCGCGGCCGTCTGGGCAGCGCGCAGATAGGGGCTGGTGACAATCGCATCCACGCGTGCGCCGCGCAGGGCGGCCATCAAGCCGCGGGCAGCAGCCCGGGTGCGCACGCGCCCCCGGTCGGTGACGGGCCGCTCGGCATCGGACAGACCGAGCCGGGCCGCTTCCTCCCGCTCCAGCGCAATACCGTGCCGGAAAACCAGTATGTCCATGCCGCCGTTCCCTGCTCAGAACAAAGAGGAGCGTCCGATGCGCGCTGCTATCCGCCGTAGATCTGCTCGGGCAGCCAGGTTGCCAGACCGGGCCAGACGGCCAGTACGCAGAGCATAGCCACCTGAATGCCGATGAAGGGTATCGCGCCGCGATAGATTGCGCGCGTTTCGACCTCGGGCGGCGCGACGCCGCGCAGATAGAACAGCGCGAATCCAAACGGCGGGGTGAGAAAGGAGGTCTGCAGGTTGATCGCCATCATGACGCCCAGCCAGACCGGGTCCAGCCCCATGGTCAGCAGGACCGGCCCCACAATCGGGACAACCACGAAGGTAATCTCGATGAAGTCCAGGATAAAGCCCAGCAGGAACATGACCAGCATGACCACCACCATGGCGCCAAAGACCCCGCCGGGCAGCGATTCAAGCAGCCGGTGCACCGCGATGTCGCCGCCGTAGGCCGAGAAGACCAGCGAGAAGATCGACGCGCCAATCAGGATGAGAAAGACCATGGCGGTGATGCGCGTGGTGTTCTCGACCACTTCGCGCAGGGCCTGCAGACTCAGCTGCCGGCGCAGGGCCGCCAGCAGTGCGGCGCCGAAGGCGCCGACCGCGGCGGCCTCGGTGGGCGTGGCCACTCCCGCCATGATCGACCCGAGCACCGCCACGATCAGCAACAGCGGCGGCATCAGGCCTGCGAGCAGCAGCCGCGCCAGACCGTCGCGGCCGAGTTCGGCGCGCGTCTGCGCCGGCAGGGCGGGCACGGCCTGCGGGCGCCGCCAGGCCAGCCACAGCAGATAGGCGATATACAGCGCCACCAGACACAACCCCGGCAGCAGGGCGCCCACGAACAGGTCGCCCACGGACACGGTCTCCGCGGCGAAGATGCCCATGCTGTTCTGCGCCTGCTGATAGGCCGAGGAGAGCACGTCGCCCAGCAGCACCAGGATGATGGACGGCGGAATCACCTGGCCGAGCGTGCCCGAGGCGCAGATCGTGCCGGTGGCCACCGCCGGGTCATAGCCGCGCTGCAGCATGGTGGGCAGGGACAGCAGCCCCATGGTGACCACGGTGGCGCCGACAATGCCGGTGGACGCCGCCAGGAGCGCCCCGACCAGCACCACCGTAATGCCCAGCCCGCCGCGCACCCGGCCGAATAGCACCGCCACGGCGTTGAGCAGTTCCTCGGCCACGCGCGAGCGCTCCAGCATGACGCCCATGAAGACGAACAGCGGCACGGCGATGAGGGTTTCGTTGGTCATCACGCCGTACAGGCGCGACGGCATGGCGAGCAGTTCGCTGAATCCGAATACCCCGAGCAGGTTGCCCAGCAGGCCGAACAGCAGCGCCACGCCGCCCAGCGTGAAGGCCACGGGATAGCCAGCCAGCAGCGTCAGACAGACCACGACAAACATGAGGCCCGCCATCCAGCTCATGTCCGGGACTCCGCAAGCTGCAGCGCAGCGTCACCGGCCCGCGCCAGCGCCGCCAGCACGAGCTGAACGGCCATGACCAGAATGAGCGTCTTGAGCAGATAGACGAACGGCAGGCCACCGGCTTCGGAGGAGACTTCGCCGCGCGCCCAGGCGTCGGCCACGTAGCTCCAGCTCGCCACGAAGATGAAGACGGCGACCGGCAGCAGCAGGCAGAGGCTGCCCAGCAGGTTGACCCAGGCCTGCCGGCGGGCCGGCCAGCTGCGGTAGAAGATGTCCACCCGCACATGCCCGTCCTGGTTCAGCGTGTAGGCGGCGGCCAGCATGAACACGGCCGCGTGCATGTAGGTCACGGCTTCCTGCAGGCCGATCAGGCCGATACCGAAGCCGTAGCGCAGCAGCACGACCACGCAGTAGCCCAGCACCATGAACGCTGTGAGCCAGGCGGCGCAGCGGCCAACGACGTTGTTCAGCCGGTCGATGGCGTCGCAGGCCCTGCGGAGCATCAGGCCGGGCCGGTCGGCAGCAACGCCGGCGTACGCTCGCGATGGGCCAGCAGAATCTCCTTGAGCGGCGCCGGATCCTTCTGATGCGTGTCGTCCCCGTCACGCGGGAACAGCCAGTCCTGCAGCCGGGACAGCCAGAAACGCAGCGCGGCCAGCCGCAACACGCCGGGCCAGGCGTCATGTTCGTCCGCGCTGTAGGGTCGACGGCGGGCGTAGGCCGCGCTCAGCGCCTGCCAGGCGGCCGGGTCGAATCGGCCCTGATCGTCAATACACCAGTCATTGCAGATGACCGCCAGATCGAACAGCAGGATGTCCTGGCAGGCGTAATAGAAATCGATGAGGCCGGAGACGTGATGACCCTCGAACAGCACGTTGTCGCGGAACAGATCCGCGTGGATGACGCCGCGCGGCAGGCTCTGGCGCGCCGCGGCCTGCTGGAAGGCCAGCTCGTCGTCCAGCAGGGCGAGGTCTTCGGTGTCCAGCCGTTCGGCCAACTCGCGGCGCGTGCGCTGCATCCAGTCCAGCCCGCGCACGTTGGCGTTTTGGCCGCCGAAGCTGTCGGCCGCCTTGTGCATTTCGGCCACGACAGCGCCCATGGCGGCGCACTGACGGGCGTCCGGCGCGTCCACGCTGGCGCCGCGCAGGCGGTGGACCAGCGCCGCAGGCTTGCCGTTCAAACGGGCATGAAAGCGGCCGTCGCGCCGCGCCACCGGGTGGGCGCTGGGCACGCCCTGACCGGCCAGATGATCCATCAGGTCGAGATAGAAGGGCAGTTCGGCGTCCGAAAGTTTCTCGAACAGCGTCAGCACCCAGCGGCCCGAGCCGGTGTCGACGAAATAGTTGGTGTTGGTGATGCCGGCGGAAATGCCCTCGAAGCCTTCCAGTTCGCCGACCGAGTAGCCGGCCAGGAAGTCTTCCAGGTCTGCGGCCTGTACGCGCGTGTAGACCGACATCAGCCGCCCGCCTTTTTTTGCAACCGCTTGCGGAATACGGTCATTTCCTTGGCGGCCTGCTTGTCGCCACGCCTCTCGGCCACGTCGATCCCCGTGTTGAAGGCGGCCAGCGCCTGCGCATCCTGGCCGTCGGCCGCCAGCGCCTTGCCGTAGAGTTTCCACGCTGCGGAATAGTCGCGATCCTGCCGGACGGCTTCGGCCAGATGAGCCGCGGCTTGTGCGGCTTCGCCGTCCGTGAGCAAAAGATCGCCCAGCGTAAAACGCAGCAGGGCAGTGTCCCTGCCCGATGCGAGCATGGATTCGAGCTGTTCGCGCATGGCCATGTCGAGCGCGATTCTAGCTTAAACGCCCCCCGGCTTGTCTGCCCGGCCGGGAATGCGGCGAGTATCGTCGGCCGAGCAGCGGCAGCTGCTCGCCGAGGGCTAGCGGCGCCAGAAGGCGGGCGAGAGAATGGCGATGAGCGTGAATATCTCCAGCCGGCCGAGCAGCATGGCGAGGATGAGCACCCACTTGCCGGGCGCGTTGACCACCGTCATGTTCCCCGATACCTCGCCCAGTCCCGGGCCAAGGTTGTTCAGGCAGGCCGCCACGGCGGAGAACGCCGTGAGTTCATCCAGGCCGGTGGCCAGCATGATGATGAACAGCACGATGAAGATGGCGATATAGACGGCGAAGAATCCCCACACGGCCTGCAGCACGTCCGAGGGCACGTTCCGCCCGCCCAGCTTGACCGGAATCATGGCGCTGGGATGCACCAGCCGCTTGAGCTCGCTCAGGCCCTGTTTCCAGAGCAGCACGAACCGGATGACCTTCATGCCGCCGGCGGTGGAGGCGGCGCAGCCACCCACGAAACTGCCGAGCAGCAGCATCATGGGCAGAAAACTCGGCCAGGTGGCGTAGTCGGCGGTGGTGAAGCCCGTGGTGGTGCCGATGGACACCACCTGGAACAGCGCCTTGATCAGGGCGCGGTCGGCGTCGGGGTAGGTGCCGTGAAAATACAGCACGCCGGTGGCCACCGTGGTGACGCCGACCACCAGCGCCAGAAAGGTGCGGAATTCGGTATCGGCCAGATAGCTGCGGATGTCCGCCGACTGCCAGACGCGATAGTGCAGCGCGAAGTTGATGCCGGCGGCGAACATGAAGAACACCGCGATCGACTCGATGGCGGCGCTGTTGTAGTAGCCGGTGCTCAGGTCATGCGTGGAGAAGCCGCCGATGGCGACGGTCGAAAACGAATGGCCGATCGCCTCGAACGGCTGCATGCCGGCCAGCCAGTAGAGCGCGGCGCAGGCCACGGTCAGGCCCAGATAGATCGCCCACAGCGCTTTTGCGGTTTCCGCGATGCGCGGCGTGAGCTTCTCGTTTTTCACCGGGCCGGGAATTTCGGCCTGGTAGAGCTGCATGCCGCCCACGCCGAGCAGCGGCAGGATGGCCACGGCCAGCACCACGATGCCCATGCCGCCGAACCACTGCAGCTGCTGGCGGTAATACAGGATGCCCTTGGGCAGGGTGTCCAGCCCGGTAATGACGGTGGCGCCGGTGGTGGTCAGACCGGAAATCGATTCGAAGGCCGCCTCGGTGAAGGTCATCACCGGCCGTTCGGCCAGATACAAAGGGATGGCGCCGAACAGACCCAGCACCACCCAGAACGACACCACCACAACGAAACCCTCGCGAATCCGCAGGTCGCGGTTCAGGCCGGCGCCCAGGCGCCACATCATGGCGCCGGTGATCAGCGTCAGTGCAAAGGCGGTCAGAAACGCGGTATGGGTGCCGTCCTGGTAATACAGGCTGACCAGAACCGGCGGCAGCAGCGTCAGGCTGAACAGAGTGAGCAGCAGGCCCACGATGCGCGGTACGGCGCCCAGTCGCCGCACGGGTTCGGGCACGCTGGCGGGTATGCCGAACAGATTGGCCATCAGCGGCGCCAGAAGGCCGGCGTGAAGATCACCAGCACCGTGAAAAGCTCCAGCCGCCCGAGCAGCATGGCCGCCATCATGATCCACTTGGCCGGGTCGTTGAGGGTGGTCACGTTGCTGGCGATCTCGCCCAGGCCGGGGCCGAGGTTGTTCATGCTGGTGGCGACGGCGGATACCGCGGTGACCTCATCCAGCCCGCAGGCCAGCAGGCCCAGGAACATGATCGCGAAGAGCGCCACATAAACCGTGATGAAGCTCCACACGGAGTTCACCACGCGCGCATCCAGACGCCGGCCGCCGAACTTGATCGACACCACCGCATGCGGATGGATGATGCGCTGAATCTCGCGCAGACCCTGCTTGGCCAGCAGGATCACGCGGATGATCTTGATGCCGCCGGCGGTCGAACCCGCGCAGCCGCCGGCAAAGCTGCCCAGCAGCAGCGCCATGGGGATGAAGCTGGGCCAGGTGGTGAAATCGGCGGTGGCGTAGCCGGTCGAGGTGCCGATGGAAATGACCTGAAACAGCGCATTGACGAAACTGTCGCCGATTTCCACATAGGTACCCCCGAGCAGCAGCGCCGTCGTGACCAGCAGGGTGACGGCGGCCACCAGCCCCAGAAACACCTGCGATTCGCGGTCGCGCCAGTAGGTCATCAGGTCGGCGCGCTGCCACGCGACGAAATGCATGGCGAAACTCAGGCCGCCCAGCGCCATGAACAGCGCCGCGATCAGATGGATCGTCTTGCTGTCGAAATACCCCATGCTGGCGTCATGGGTGGAATAACCGCCGGTGGATAGCGTGGTGAACGCGTGGCAGATCGCGTCGAACACGCTCATGCCGGCCAGCCAGTACGCCAGGCCGCAGGCCAGCGTGAGCATGAGGTAGATCATCCACAGCGCCCGCGCCGTGTCCTGCACCCGGGCGGTGATCTTGGTGTTTTTCATGGGACCGGGCGTTTCGGCGCGCACCAGCTGCATGCCGCCCACGCCCAGCAGCGGCAGAATGGCCACGGCCAGCACGATCACGCCCATGCCGCCCATCCACTGCAGCTGTGATCGCCACAGCAGGATCGATTGCGGCAGCGTATCCAGCCCCGTCATGGCCGTGGCGCCGGTGGTGGTCAGCCCCGAAACGGATTCGAAGATCGCGTCCGTCATGTCCAGACCGGGGCGGTCGGACAGGTGCAGGGGCAGCCCGCCGAACAGGCCCAGAACCACCCAGAACAGGGTGGTCAGCAGGAAGCCGTCGCTGACCTTGAGTTCGCGTCGCTTGCCGCGCACGGGCAGCCAGATGAGTACGCCGCAGGCCATGCACAGCGCCGCGGATCGCTCGAAGGCGTCGGTGGCGCCATCATCGATGATCAGCGAGAAGACCATCGCCGGCAGCATGGTCAGGCTGTACAGCATGAGCAGCAGGCCGGTCAGGCGTTGGATGACCAGCATTGAATCCACGGCGACGCGATCGCCGCGCTGGCGATCAGAGAAAACCGAGGCCAACCTGGAACAGCCGCTCGACGTCGCTGGTGTATTTCTTGTCCACGATGAACAGAATGACGTGGTCGTTGGATTCGATCACCGTGTCGTGGTGGGCGATGATCACTTCGTCATTGCGGGCGATGGCGCCGATGGTGGTGCCAGGCGGCAGCCGGATTTCGTCGATGCGCCGGCCCACCACGCGGGAGTTGCCCGGGTCGCCGTGCGCGACCGCCTCGATTGCTTCGGCCGCGCCGCGGCGCAGGGTATGCACGCGCACCACGTCGCCGCGGCGCACGTGCGCCAGCAGGGCGGATACCGTGGACTGCTGCGGCGAAATTGCGATGTCGATTACGCCGCCCTCGACCAGATCCACATAGGCCAGGCGGTTGATCAGCGACAGCGCCTTGCGCGCGCCCAGCCGCTTGGCCAGCATCGATGACAGGATGTTGGCTTCGTCGTCGTTGGTGATGGCGCAGAACACGTCGACGCTTTCGATGTTTTCTTCCACCAGCAGCTGTTCGTTGGCGGCGTCGCCCACCAGGACGATGGCCTTCTTGACCTGCTCGGACAGATAGCGCGCCCGCTCGCGATTCATCTCGATGAGCTTGACCTGGCAGTGATCCTCCAGGGCCCGGGCCAGGCGCAGACCGATGTTGCCGCCGCCGGCCAGCATGACGTGTTTCACGGGCCGGTCGAGCTTGCGCAGCTCGCTGATGACCTTCTTGATATCCCGCTTGGCGGCCACGAAGAAGACCTCGTCATCCGCTTCTATGATCGTGTCGCCTTCGGGAATGATCGGCTTGCCGCGCCGGTAGACCGCCGCCACGCGCGTGTCCACACCCGGAATGTGCTCACGCATGGTGCGCAGCTCCTGACCGACCAGCGGTCCGCCATAGTAGGCCTTCACGCCCACCAGCCGCACGCGGCCGCCGGCAAAGTCGACCACCTGCAGCGCGCCCGGATACTGGATGAGCCGGCTGATGTAATCGGTCACCAGTTGCTCGGGGCTGATACTCATGTCCACCGGCAATGCGTCCTGCTGGAACAGCCGGTCCTCCACCAGATATTCGGCCGCGCGGATGCGCGCGATCTTGGTCGGCGTGTGGAACAGGGTGTAGGCGATCTGGCAGGCGACCATGTTGGTCTCGTCGCTTTCGGTGACCGCAATGATCATGTCGGCATCGTCCGCGCCGGCCGAGCGCAGGATTTCCGGATGGGCGGGAAAGCCCTGCACAGAGCGGATGTCGAGCCGGTCCTGGAGGTCAGCCAGCAGAGCGGCTTCCGTATCCACGACAGTCACGTCGTTGGCTTCGTTCGCCAGATTCTCGGCCAGGGTCGCCCCCACCTGGCCTGCCCCCAGAATGATGATCTTCATAGCGGCGCAACATTAAGTCTGCCTACTGCCGGTTGCAAGCGAGGTTTTTCCTGTGGTTGGCCGCGATCACGGGTAGAATGGCGGCCGCCATTTCCGGCCGTGATGAGACGACGTTTGATGGGACAATGGATTGACGAGGTCCGCTGGGACAAGCGCGGCCTGCTGGCGGTCATCGCGCAGGACCACCACAGCGGCGCGGTACTGATGATGGCCTGGATGAATCGCGACGCGCTGCTGGAGACCGTGCAAAGCGGCCAGGCGGTCTACTGGTCGCGCTCGCGCTCGCGGCTGTGGCGCAAGGGTGAATCCTCCGGGCATGTTCAGAACGTAAAGTCCATCAGGCTCGACTGTGACGGCGATACGCTGCTGCTGAGCGTCGAACAAGTGGGCGGTATTGCCTGTCATACAGGAAGAGCGCACTGTTTCTATCGCGAGATGCGCGACGGCGAATGGCAGACGGTCGAGCCGGTGATTCGATCTGCGGAGGACATTTATGGCTGATAGCAGCCGCGTTCTCGAAGCGCTGTCCGACGTGCTGGCAGCGCGTCGCGAAGCGGACCCGGATACGTCCTACGTGGCCGGACTGCTGGCCCGTGGAAATGAGGGCATATGCCCCAAGATTACGGAAGAGGCTGCGGAAGTTGTTGAGGCCGCGCAGGAATATGACAATGCACATCTGACGCACGAAGTGGCGGATTTATGGTTTCACAGTATGGTCTTGTTGGCGCATCACGGTCTCGGACCGGATGCCGTGCTGAACGAGCTGGCCAGCCGCTTCGGCACGTCCGGTCTGACGGAAAAGGCCAATCGCCGCGCCTGATTGGCGCGGCGGCATGATTCACTCCTGAGGTAAAGAGCAATGGGTATTGGTGGTATTAGCATCTGGCAGCTTCTGATTCTGCTGGTGATCGTCGTGCTGCTTTTCGGCACGAAAAAGCTCCGCAACCTGGGCGGGGACCTGGGGTCCGCGCTCAAGGGTTTCCGCTCGGCCATGGGTGAAAGCGAGGATCAGGACGCCCGCAAGCGCGAAGAAGACCCGCAGCTGGTCGACGAGCTCGGTCAGACTCGCGCCAACACCGATCCGGTGGAAGAGGCCGACATGCGCGAGGAGAAGGCGCAGGACAAGAACCGCTAGACGCCCGTGTTCGACGTGGGTTTCTGGGAACTGGCCTTCATCGGGCTGATCGGGCTGATCGTGCTCGGGCCCGAGCGGCTGCCCAAGGTAGCGCGCCAGGTGGGGCTGTGGGTCGGCCGCGCGCGGCGGCAGCTGAGCAGCTTTACCTCCGAGCTGGAGCGGGAAGCCAACCTGGGCGACATCCGCCGCGAGTTCGACTCTGCGCGCCAGCAGTTCGGCCAGCAAAAGGACAACATCGAATCGGAGGTTGGCCAATTCCGGGACGATCTGTCCCAGAGCGCCAGTTCGTCGCCCGGATCGCGTGGTGGCCGCAACCACTTTCGCCGCGCGCGGCAAAATAGCCCGTCGGCCGGTGGCGGATCAGCTTCGTCGGCCGGCAGCGGTACCGACGCCGGCGCTGCTGACGGCGACAATGACAGTGACAGCGAGACGCGATGAGCGCAGGCATGCAGGAGGGCGGTGACGAGCGGCCCATCGTTGAGCATCTGCTCGAGCTGCGCAATCGTCTGCTCAAGGCGATCGTGGGTGTGCTGGTGGCCTTCATTCCTCTGGCGTTCGTGGCGTCGGAGCTGTTCTCGTTCTTGTCGGGGCCGCTGACGGCGCATCTGCCCGAGGGCAGCAGCCTCATCGCCACGGAAGTGGCCGCGCCGTTTCTGACGCCCTTCAAGCTGGCGCTGCTGGTTGCGCTGGTCATCTCGATTCCCTGGGTGTTTCATCAGATCTGGGCCTTTGTCGCGCCCGGTCTTTACGCCAACGAGCGGCGGATGGTGGTGCCCCTGCTGGTCTCCAGCACGCTGCTTTTCTATTGCGGCATTGCCTTTGCCTACTACGCGGTGCTGCCGATCGTGTTCGGCTTTTTTGTCAGCGTGGCGCCGGAAGGCGTGGCGGTCATGACCGACATCAGCCGCTATCTGGATTTCGTGCTGGCCATGTTCATGGCCTTCGGGATTGCGTTTGAGGTGCCGGTGGCCATCATCCTGATCGTCTGGGCCGGCATGACGACCCCGAAACAGCTTGGCAGCTACCGGCCCTATGTGCTGGTCGGCGCTTTCGGGCTGGGCATGGTGCTGACCCCGCCAGACGTGATCTCGCAGACGCTGCTCGCCGTGCCTATCTACCTGCTGTACGAGGTGGGCATCGTGATGGCGCGCGTCATGGTGCCGGGCATCCGCGAAGTCGAAGCGCAGCAGTCATCAACCGACGATTGACCCGCGGCGCCAGACCGGGCGTAGCCCGTTGCGTTCAGTTTCGATTCACCAATTCAGCGTTATCCTTGCGCACAAGCGCGGTCGGACCCGGCTGCGTGCCAACAATTAAATTCGGAGCAGGATCGCTCCCTATTCAGTCAGAGGAAGAGTTCCCATGCACAAGCACATTGCGATCATGACCGGGCTGGCGCTGGCAAGCGGCAGCGCGCTGGCAGACAGCAAGGCGTCGGCCGGTTTGGGCGTTGGCGTCAATCTGGGCGCAGACGTGAATCTCGGTGTCGACAGCGATCTGTCGCTGGCGCAGCAGTTCAGCAAGCTCGATGCCAATGGTGACGGCGTTATCAGCAAAACCGAAGCCAATGCCAATGCGGACCTGAAATCCTCTTTCGCGGAGATGGACAACGGTGACGGCAAGCTGACCAAGGCCGAATTCACCAGCGGTCTCAAGGCGCGCGCCAATGCCGGTGCGGCCGGTGGCGGAAACGCCGTGGGCAACGCGCTTGGCAAGGTCGGCGGTGCCGTAAACAGCGGCGCGGAGGCCAGTGCCGACGCCGCGGCCAACGTGGGCGGCAAGGTGAAGAGTGGCGCCAAGGCCGGCGTTGAAGCCGGTGCCGATATGGCCGGCGCGGCCAAGGACAAGGCGGGCGACGCGGCCAGCGCCGTGGGCTCGGGTGCCAAGGCCGCCGGCGGTGCCGCCGTGGATGCGGGCGAGAAGGTCGGCGAAGGCGTCGGGAACCTGCTGGGCGGCGCCACCAGCGCCGGCGCCGACGTGGGCGCCAGCGTCAATCTGAGCGGCGCGCTGAAGAACCGCTTCATGGGCCTGGATGACAACAGCGACGGGATGATCAGCAAGACCGAAGCCAAGGCTGATGCCGGTGTCAGCAGCAACTTTGCGGCCGGTGATACCGACGACGACGGCATGCTGACGGACGCCGAATTCAAGGCGGCCGTAAATGCCGAAGCCGGCGCCAAGAAGGAAGGCGGCTTCCTGCGCGGCCTGTTCGGCGGCTAAACTTCCGGCCCGTCCGGATGCTCGAGACCCCGCTCCGGCGGGGTCTTTTTTGTGCGGCGGGTCTACAAGGTTTCAATCAGGGTCTTTGGCAGCAAATGAATCAGTCCGAATTGCCGCAGCCGCGGCGCGTGCCGGCCCTGAGCGCCAACGACTGGATGCGGCATGGTTGGGGCCAGTTCAAGCGGTCCCCGCTGCACTGGGCACTGGTGCTGCTGGTGTTCGTGCTGTTCTATGTGCTCGTCAGTTATCTGCCCGGCGGACAGCTGCTGGGCGCCTGTCTGCAGCCGCTGATGCTTGGCGCCATCATGCTCGGCTGCCATGCGGGCAGCCGCGAGGCCTACGGGTTTCGGGTCGACGCGATGAAACAGGCCTTTGACGACAGCCGCCTGTGGCCGCTGGTCAAGCTGGGTCTGCTCGGCATTGCGGTGCAGGTGCTGGCCATATTGCCGCTGGGCCTCACGCTGGTGAACATGATGCAGTCCGGCGCCATGGCCGAGCCGGGCGCGGTGTCCCCGGCGCAGGCGCTGCTGCTGCTCGCGGTCACGCTGCCGCTGTTGCCGGCGATCATGGCGCTCTGGTTCGCGCCGGCGCTGGTGGCGGTGGGCCGGTTGAGCCCGATCGCCGCACTCAGGACCAGCCTGACCGGCTGCTGGCGCAATCCGCTGGGTCTGTCCCTGCACGGGCTCTGGATGTTCCTGCTGCTCGTGCTCGTGGCGCTCACCTACGGCCTGGCGCTGTTTGTGGCGGCGCCGGTCATGATTGCCTCGATCTATGCCAGCTTCGAGGATATTTTTGATCTGCGGCGGCCGGCAGAAGCCGATCGCGAACGGGTGCTGGAAGCCTGATTGAATGGGTGGTCTGCTCACACGGAGCGTGGAACAACCGTAGGCTGGATGTAGCAAAGCGGAATCCGGCAATCCTGGCCGCTTCGTCTTCGTCACCAAAAAATTTCGCGTTAGCGCCAAAGCAGTGGCGAAACTCTTTCACAACGCAGGCAACAGGGCGCAAAAGCCGGATTCCGCCTTGCTTCATCCGGCCTACGCGGGGTGCGGCTCGGCCGGGCCATAGTAACGGCATGCTGGCGGCCAGCCTGGATAGTTGAGGGTCGCGGGCTTCCAGGCAGGCTTCGAACGCTGGTGAAGCGCCCAAAAAAAACGCCCCGCGTGTTGCGGGGCGTTGATTTCGCGGGTATTTTGCGCCGCGATCAGCCGGGCGTGTTCTGCGGCATCTGGCTCTGCAGATCGCTCTTGATGGTTTCCAGCCGGGCCAGCAGCTGCTCGGTCTTGCCGTTCTGCTCCTTCATGGCCGCGACGACGGCGGTCTGAAGTTCAGAGGCGGTCTCCTGGACCTCCGGCTGCGACAGCGCCTGCTGACGGGCCTTGGCGAAGGCCATGCGGTTCTGCTGAATTTCCTGAGTGATTTCAGTGCGCTTTGCCTCGCTCAGGTCTTCGCTCTTGAGCTGCTGAGCCAGCTGATTGAGCTTCGGGCCACGCGCCTCGGCGTCGAAGCCGGCTTCCACCATCTCCGACTGAACCATCTTCTGGAAGGCCTGCTGCTGCTCGGTCAGCTCCGGATTCGCCTGCATGGCTTTCTTCCGGATGCGGGCCAGTTCTTGCACCACTTCGCGATACTCACCCACCAGTGCCTGCATCTCCGGCGAAGCGCCACCGGCGGCCGCACCGCCGGGTCCGGCCTTCTGGAAGCCCTGGTTCTGGGCCTGGGCGGCCGGCATGGCGGCCAGCGCCAAGGTGAGAGCCAGCGCGGCGCCGAGCGCCCAGTGCATGCGGGCCGGCATTCGGCGAGTGGCTGCAGTCTTCTTGATCATGAGAACTCCAATTGAAAATGTTCAAGCTGTTTGGTCGAGCAGCGCATCGCTGCGCCACCTTCCGGCCCAAATTAGCGTGGCCGGACGATCCCGGTCTGCATTCCCTCTGTATTTGTAGACAGCGCATCAGGCTAACAGTGCCATCGGGGCACAGGCAAAACGGCCGATTCAGCAAGAGGCCTTCGGGTGCCGGCGATAAGGCGATACTTCCGCGCAGTCCGTCAGGTAAAAGCGCCAGGGTATCTGCCAGGCGAGCCGCACGCCGGTGCGTGGCCCCGAGGCGATGCGCTCGCCCAGGCGGGGCTGGTCGTTCCGGGCAAGGTGCAGAAGCCCGGCGGGGTCGCACAGATCCACGGCGTTGAACGTCCGGCCCACATCCAGCGCTGCGGTCAGCCGCGCCGGGCCACGGGCCAGATCGGCGTTGCGGCGGGCGGCGGGTCGGCGCTGGCGGGCCAGGTCCTGCCCTTCAATGATCTGCGCGGCCCGGAACAGCACGCCTGCCGCCGTCGCGCCGTCGCCGCAGCTGGCGTTCAGGCAGAAATGCATGCCGTAGGTGAAATAAACGTAGGCATGACCGGGTGGCCCGAACAGACCCGCGTTGGCGCGTGTGCGCCCGCGATGCGCGTGGCAGGCCGGCTCGGACTGGTGATAGGCCTCGGTTTCAACGATGCGGGCGATGCGACGCGGCTGGCCGGGCTGATCGGGCTGGCGCACGAGCAGGGCGCCCAGCAGCGCGGGCGCCAGCGTTTGCACGGGCTGGTCGAATTCGGCGCGGTCCACGGGGCGCAGCGCGCCGCGCGGCCTGTCGGGCTCGTCGTGAATCAGCGCTGTCCGTCGGTGAAACGCTGCATGATGGCCAGCGTCTCGTCGCTGACGTGATGTTCGATGCCCTCGGCATCGTAGCGCGCGACTTCCTCGGGTACGCCCAGCGCCTGCAGGAATTCAAGCACCACCAGATGCCGGGCCCGGGAGGTTTCCGCCATGTCCATGCCCGCGTCGGTCAGGAAAATCGAGCGGTAGGGTTCGCTGGTCACCAGCTTCAGGTCCACCAGCCGGCGAATCATCTTCGCCACGGTGGCCTGGGTGACGCCCATGCGCTGGGCCAGTTCCACCGCGCGCGCTTCGCCCTTCAGCTCGATGAGGTCGCCGATCAACTCGACGTAGTCTTCGATGAGCTCGGTTTCGTGCGCCTTGCGCACGCCCTGGTGCTGGCGCGCCTGCTCGTCGGCATCCAGCATCTCGTCGCTGCGCCCCGAGGGGGACACGTGACTCCGCTTTGGGGGCTGCGCGTCGCTCATGCGATCAGCTCGCGGGGGCGCAGGGCATCCAGCACGGGACGTGTGTCCGGTCGCGTGCCGCGCCAGATCAGGAATGCCTCGGCGGCCTGCTCGACCAGCATGCCCAGCCCGTCGGCGCGGTGTGCCACGCCCTGTTCGGCCGCCCAGGACAGAAAGGGCGTGGGCGTGTCGGCGTAAATCATGTCGTAGGCCAGCGCGCCGGAGGCGAACAGATGAAGCGGCAGATCGGGCAGGCTGCGGCGATCACCGTCCAGCCCGGCGGACGTGGCGTTAATGACCAGGTCGAACGGTGCGTGCTCCGCGGCCTGTGCGAACCGCGTGCCCCGTATCATCCCGACCGGGGCAAAGCGCTGCGCCAGATCATCGGCCTTTTCGGCGGTGCGGTTGGCGACCACGAGACAGGACGGCCCGCTCTGCAGCAGTGCTTCCACCACGCCGCTGGCCGCGCCGCCCGCGCCCAGCAGCAGCAGGCGCTGCCCAGCCGGCTGCAAGCCCAGATTGACCGTCAGGTCGCGCAGCAGACCCGCGCCGTCGGTATTGTCGCCGGACAACCGGCCGTCGGCTTCCCGCTTGATGGTGTTCACGGCGCCGGCCGCACGGGCGCGCGGGGTCAGGCTGTCCATCAGCCGGGCCGCCTCGCCCTTGAACGGGACGGTCACGTTGGCGCCGCAGCCTCCGGCGTCGAAGAAGCGGCGGGTCGTCGCGACGAAATGGTCGCGCTCGGCCAGCAATCGGCTGTAGCGCAGAGCGCAGCCTGTCTGCTCGGCAAATAGAGCATGAATGCGAGGCGAGAGGCTGTGGGCCACCGGATTGCCGATAACCACGTATTCGTCCGGCGAATGGGCGCCCGGGCTGAGGTCAGACTTCACGGCAAGACTCGTTGATTCCTGCGAATATCCCCCGCCATGGTACAGGCCCGTGTGGGCCCGCCGTTAGCAGCACGGCGGACGGGCGGCGGAGGTTTCGACAAATCAGGCGCGACCTCCCTGTCGCTGCGCTGTGGCCCGCAGGCCGTTCCCCCCGAGGAAACTGATGATGGTCGGCCCGCCCGACGGGGCAGCCGACTATAAGCACATGATCAATATGCACTAATTGTCGCGAGTATGCCAGCCGCGGTGACCGGCCTCAGGCGTCGCGCAGCCAGCGCGCGGCGTCGCAGGCAAAGTAGGTGAGGATCGCGTCGGCGCCGGCGCGGCGAATCCCCTGCAGGCATTCGAGCACCACCTGGCGCTCCTCCAGCCAGCCGTTCGCGCTGGCCGCCTTGAGCATGGCGTACTCGCCCGAGACCTGATAGGCGAACACGGGGACCTGGAAGTGTCGCTTCACCCGCGAAACGATATCCAGATAGGGCAGGGCCGGCTTGATCATGACCATGTCCGCCCCTTCAGACAGGTCCAGCCCGACTTCGCGCAGCGCTTCGTCGCTGTTGGCGGGGTCCATCTGATAGCTGTATTTGTCGGCGCCGGCCAGACTGGCGGCCGAGCCCACGGCTTCCCGGAACGGTCCGTAGAAGCTGGAGGCGTATTTCGCCGCGTAGGACAGGATCAGCGTGTTGACGTGGCCGGCGTCCTCCAGTCCGCGCCGGATGGCGCCGACCCGGCCGTCCATCATGTCGGAGGGCGCCACCACGTCCGCGCCGGCACCGGCGTGGCATAGCGCCTGCCGGACGAGAATGTCGACGGTGGCGTCGTTGACGACATAGCCCTGCTCGTCGATCACGCCGTCCTGACCGTGGCTAGTGTAGGGGTCCAGCGCCACGTCGGTGATCACGCCCAGTTCGGGCAGCGCCTGCTTCAGGCGCCGGATCGCCTCGGGCACGAGTCCGTCCGGATTGGCGGCCTCGGCGGCGTCGAGTGTCTTGCGGCTGTCGTCCACTACGGGGAACAGCACGATGGCGGGAATGCCCAGCGCGTGCGCCGTTTCGGCCTCGCGGAGCAGGCTGTCGAGCCGATGGCGACGGACGCCGGGCAGCGATTCCACCGCGACTTCCTCGCCTTCGGTAATGAAGATCGGGTAGATCAGGTCATCTACCGACAGGCGGGATTCGCGGACCAGACGGCGCGCGAAGCCCGTGGCGCGAGAGCGCCGCAGGCGCGTGCCGGGAAATCGGGGATGAGCCGGATCGGGCATAATCGTGTGCGTCAGGGCTGTACGTGAACCGGGCGCAGTATAGCGGCTGTCCCCGGACACAACCGACTTCGGCCGCGCCTGCGCCGCCAACATTCTCAGGCAACGAGAGCTTCCATGCGAGATACGCTACCGCTGCTCAGACAGACCCGCTTTCCCGCGCTGCGCCGGGCGGCACTGGATACG
The DNA here is from genome assembly GCA_002683405.1 of Salinisphaeraceae bacterium. Taxonomy (GTDB): domain Bacteria; phylum Pseudomonadota; class Gammaproteobacteria; order Nevskiales; family Salinisphaeraceae. The sequence goes on from NYTH01000050.1 coordinate 33,070, forward strand.
CTACAGATGAATCTGGGCTATCTGTGCAACCTGGCCTGCGTGCACTGCCATGTGGCCGCCGGGCCGCGCCGCACGGAACTGATGAGCCGGGAAACAATGGATGTGGCGCTGGAATTCATGCGCCGCCAGGGCATTCACACCCTGGACGTCACCGGCGGATCGCCCGAAATGAATCCGCATTTTCGCGACCTGATGCGCGCCGCGAAGGCGCAGGGTGTGCACCTCATGGATCGCTGCAATCCGACCATCATCGAGGAGCCGGGCTACGACTGGGTCGCCCCGTTTCTGGCGGAGCAGCAGGTGGAAGTGGTGGCCTCGCTGCCCTGCTATACCTCGGACAACGTCGATCAGCAGCGCGGCAAGGGCGTGTTCGACGCCAGCATTGCGGCCCTGCAGAAGCTCAACGATCTGGGTTACGGGCAGCCGGATTCGACCCTGACGCTCAATCTTGTCTACAACCCGGTGAACCCGGTCCTGCCGCCCCCGCAGGCGGCGCTGAAGGCGGACTACCGCAAATTTCTGCAGGATCAGTTCGGAATTGTTTTCAACGACCTGTTCACCATTGCCAACATGCCGATCAAGCGCTATGGCTCCATGCTGCTTTCCAAGGGCGAATTCGGGCCGTACATGGATCTGCTCAAGCACGCCCATCGAGACGAGAACACTCGTAGCGTCATGTGCCGTAATCTGATCAGCGTCGATTACCAGGGCTACGTTTACGACTGCGACTTCAACCAGATGCTGGGCCTTGATCTGGGCGCCGCGTCAGGGCGTGTACACCTGCGCGACCTGCTCGATCAGGATCTCGAGGACCGGCCCATCCACGTGGCGGACCACTGTTTCGGCTGCACTGCCGGCCAGGGCAGCAGCTGCGGCGGCGCGCTGAGCTGACGGCCGGCCGTCGTGCTTGCCGCATTCCGTAACTATCAATAACCGGGAGATAGAGCCATGAGTACAGCCAGCGTATTGGAGCGTTACTCGCAGGGCGCGAAAGCGCGCGAAGCGGAATTGTGCTGCCCGGTGGACTACGACAGCAGCCTGCTCGAGCTGCTGCCGCGGGAAATCGTGGAGCGTGATTACGGCTGCGGCGATCCCTCGCGCTACGTCCGGCCCGGCGACACAGTGCTCGACCTGGGCGCCGGTGGCGGCAAGATCTGCTACATGGCGGCGCAACTGGTGGGCGATGGCGGTCGCGTGATCGGCGTGGACATGAACGACGACATGCTCGATCTGGCGCGCCGGCACCAGGCGGCGATGGCGGAAAAGCTCGGCGGGGACCGCGTGGATTTCCGCAAGGGCTATATCCAGGATCTCGCGCTCAGCCTGACGGAAACCGAAGCCTGGCTGGCGGAGCGGCCGGTGAAAACCAGTGCCGACCTGTCGGCGCTGCACGCCTTCCAGGACGCCCAGCGGCGGGACAATCCCATGATTCCTGATCAATCGGTGGATCTGGTGGTGTCCAACTGCGTGCTCAATCTGGTGAGCGAACGCGATCGGCAGCAGATGATTCGCGAGATCCATCGCGTGCTCAAACCCATGGGCCGCGTGGCCATTTCCGACATCGTGGCCGACGAAGCCGTGCCCGCCGCGCTCAAGGCCGATCCGACGCTGTGGAGTGGCTGCATTTCGGGCGCCTTTCACGAAAAGGGATTTGCCGACGCGTTTGTTGACGCCGGCTTCGTGGGCGTGAGCTACGATAAGTGGGAAGCCACGCCCTGGCAGGTGGTCGACGGCATCGAGTTCCGCTCGGTCACCTTGCTTGCCACGCGGCCCGACACCGTCGAGTGCCTGGATTACGGCCACGCGGTGATCTACCGCGGTCCGTTTTCCGAGGTAACCGATGACGAAGGGCACATGTTCCCGCGCGGCGAGCGGATGGCGGTCTGCGAACGGACCTTCCGGCTGCTCATGCAGGGCCCCTACCGCGATGATTTCATCGGCATCAGCCCGCAGGAACCCGGCCAGCCGCGACCCTGGTGCGCGCCCGCCGGAACCCGCCGGCCCGCCGCGCAGACCAAGGGCGGCGAGCACGCGCTGGAGGGCGACAGCGGCGGCTGCTGCTGAGCCGGTACAAGCCGCAGCGCGGGCCCGCCCGCTCCGGGTCGGCCACGCCATGCGCCCCGGTTGCGCAACCGGGGTAGTGGCGTATGCTCTGATCAAGAGCTTTTCACGGTAGCCACTGTGAAACCCAGAACGCGGCTGGCCGCCCAACCCGAACAACTCGTCGAGTGGCTTGCGGGCATTGCCCGCGGCAACGAGCGAGACTTTCAGCAGCTGTACCGCGCTACGGCTCCGCATCTTTATGCGTTGCTGCTTCGTATACTCAAATCAGAAGAACGCGCTGAAGATGCGCTGCAGGACGCTTACGTCAAGATCTGGCAGAAAGCGGAAACCTACTCGGCCGAACGCGGCGCGCCGCTGACCTGGCTGTTGAGTGTGGCCCGCTACCGGGCGCTGGACATGCTCCGGCGCAACCGACCCGAAGTGGCGCTGCCCGAAGAGCCCGATCTTGCTGACGTGGTGCTCGCAGACACGACCAGCGCGGGTCCGTACGAGGACAACATGACGCTGCAGGCCATGGATGCCATCGAGGCCTGCCTGGCGGATCTGCCTGAAGAGCAGCGTCAGGCGCTGCTCATGGCCTACTACGAGGGCCTGACGCACGCCGAACTGGCCAAGCGCATGGACGCGCCGCTGGGCACGGTGAAGAGCTGGGTCCGGCGCGGGCTGCTGAAATTGCGTGAGAGCCTGACCGAACGGGGGCAACGATGACCATACACAATCAGAATGACGACGAGGCGCAGGGCCCGGGCGAGACGACGAACCAGGGTGTCGACGCGGGCGAATACGTGCTGGGCACCCTGGACGGCCGGCAGCGTCGCCTGCTGGACAGTCAGATTCATTTCGATCCCGACTTGCTGCGCGATGTGGCGTTCTGGGAAGAGCATCTGGGGCGTCTGGCGCTGCGGCTGCCGCCCGAAACGCCGCCACCCGCGGCCTGGACCGGCATCAAGAACCGGCTGGGGCTGGGCCAGTACCGGCCCAAGCTGGCGATCTGGCGCGGCTTCGCGCTGGCCGCGTCCTGCGCGGCGCTGGTGTTTGCCTCGATGCTCTACATGTATGTCGGCACCTCACCCGGTACGGCGACCGAGTCGGGCGATCAGCCGCGCCGGACCGCCTATGCCAGCCTCATCCGCGACGAAACCTACGGGGTGGGTTGGCTGATCACCGCCGGGCAGGACAAGCGGCAGCTCAAGGTCATGGCGCTCGGACACTACCAGTTGCCCGGCAGCAAGTCGCTGGAGCTGTGGCTGATCACACCGGAGCGGGTCAGCGGTCAGTCGCTGGGCCTGATTCCCGCGCGCGGCGAGGTTACCCTGCCGCTGCCGGACAACGAGGATCTCGTGCTGTCCGATCGCGCAACCTTCGCTATCTCCATCGAGCCGGAGGGCGGCTCCCCGGTCGGCTCACCCACGGGGCAGACCATCTTCATCGCGCCGGTCAGCGCTGACGTGGGCTGACCCGAGCCTGACCGACGGCGCTAGGGCAGGCCGTTGAGCGACCAGTCGTAACGGTAGTCATCGATCGACGAGGCGCTTTCCAGGCGCGCCCTCAGGTCCGGCCCGGCGAAGCGTCGCAAATGGGCCAGTACGCCTGCTTCAGTGCCCCCGAAATCGCTGGCGAACCATTTGTAGATCGACGACAGGATCAATCGGCCATTCTCGAACTGCACGCTGCGCGGGCTGTTGATGAACCGTGAGGCGTTGTCACGCAGGGCATCATTCACGGTGTCTGCCGTGAACGCCCGATCAATCAGATCAGGGCAGCCCACCGACGCGCAGTTGACGCCGTAGTGGATGAGCGGATCCTGCCAGATGGGCCGCAGGATGCCGTGTTCGATGTCGTTGAGCGAGAGCCTCCGGCCCTCGACGCTGACCAGCGGCTCGTCCCACGGCCCCGTGTTGAAAAGCCCGCCGTGAATTTCGCGAATACTGTTGACCGGCGCGTGCCTGATGACCAGACGGACGGTGGCGGCGTTGTACAGGTTCAGCCAGAACGCTTTTTGCTGGCGGCGGTTGAAGTCGCTGATGCGCGTGCGCTGCAGGTGAGTCAAATAATCATCCAGCGCGGCAATCTGATTGGAAGACACGCTTTCGTAATCTATTCGGTTGGGCGAGCCTGCCCGCACGTGATCACCCAGCCAGCGGGTCCAGGCGTCGTGATCAATCGTGGCCGAACTGGCCGCAGCGTGCTGCTGCCAGTGAGGGAGGAGTTTCGCCTCGGGCGCAGCCCTGAGCCCCGTACTCGCCACGAGCAGACTCAAGGCCGTGGCCAGGCCGAGCCGGGTGGCTTTCGCTGAATTCGCTGATTTCATGGAAAGGAAGACCGCTGCGGCGCAGGTGGGCTTTCAGCCGGGTGTTCTTGACCTGCTCCGGCAAGCCGGTAAAGCTGCGCCGCGTGCGACCGCGTTGACCCACCGGGAGGGCAGGCCAATGAGCCGTTACATACTGGCAATCGATCAGGGCACCACCAGCTCACGCGCCATCGTGTTTGACGACACCGCGCGCATCTGCGGCCTGGGGCAGCAGGAGTTCCGCCAGCATTTTCCCGACAATGGCTGGGTCGAGCACGACGCCGACGAAATCTGGACATCCACCCTGGCGGTCTGTCGCCAGGCGCTTGAGGCGGCCGGCGTCCGCGCCCGGGACGTGCGCGCCTGCGGTATTACCAACCAGCGGGAAACCACGGTGTTGTGGGACCGCCAGACCGGCGAACCCGTGCATCGGGCCATTGTCTGGCAGGACCGGCGCACCGCGGCGGCCTGTGCGCGGCTCAAGGAAGCGGGCCACGAGGACATGGTCCAGGCCAGGACCGGGCTGCTGATCGACCCCTATTTTTCGGCCACCAAGCTGCAGTGGCTGCTGGACAACGTGCCCGGCGCGCGGGAGCGCGCGCGCGCCGGCGAGCTGGCGTTCGGCACCGTGGACAGCTGGCTGCTGTACAAGCTGACCGCTGGGCGGTCGCATCTGACCGACGCCAGCAACGCCTCGCGCACGCTGCTGTTCAACATTCATGAACAGGCCTGGGACGACGAGCTGTTGACGCTGTTCGACGTGCCGCGGGCGCTGCTGCCCGAGGTGCGCGACAACGCCAGTGATTTCGGCAGCATCGACGACGACCTGCTCGGCGCCCCGATTCCGGTCGGCGGCATGGTCGGCGATCAGCAGGGGGCGCTGTTCGGGCAGGCCTGCTTCGAGCCCGGCATGACCAAGTCCACCTACGGCACGGGCTGTTTTCTCATGCTCAACCTGGGTGAGTCGCCGGTGCTCTCGCGTCACCGGCTGCTGACCACCGTGGGCTACCGGCTGAACGGGCGGACCTGCTACGCGCTGGAAGGCAGCATTTTCGTGGCCGGCGCGGCGGTGCAGTGGCTGCGCGATGCGCTGCACCTGATCGAGAACGCCGGCGATACCCAGGCCATGGCCGAATCGCTGCCGGACAACGCCGGCGTGTACCTGGTGCCCGCCTTCACCGGACTCGGCGCCCCCTACTGGGACCCGGACGCGCGCGGCGCGCTGTTCGGATTGACCCGCGATACCGGTATTCAGCAGATCGTGCGGGCGGCACTGGAAGCCGTGTGCTATCAGACCCGGGACCTGCTGGAAGCCATAGGCGACGACGCGATTGCCCCCACGCAGCTGCGGGTGGACGGCGGCATGGTCGCCAACGACTGGCTGTGTCAGTTTCTGGCCGACGCGCTGCAGTTGCCGGTGACGCGCCCGCCCGTCATCGAGACTACGGCGCTGGGCGCGGCCTGGCTGGCCGGGCTGCAGTGCGGGCTGTTCGAATCGCTGGACGAGCTGCGGCGGCTGGCCGGCCGGGGCGAGGACTTCTCGCCCAAGGTGGCCGCCGCGCAGGCGGACGAATGGCACACCGGCTGGCTCGAGGCCGTCAGCAAGGTGCGCAGCAGCTGAGCGAATGATCCCGACCCAAGCCCCCTTCCTGTATTTACGGACAAACTGATGTCACTCGATTCCGACAAGGCCATGGAAATTGCCCGGGTGCTGGGCGAGGCGCTGCCCTACATCAAGCGCTTTGCCGGCCGCACCATTGTCATCAAGTACGGCGGCAACGCCATGACCGACGCCGCGCTCAAGGCCGGCTTCGCGCGGGACGTGGTGCTCATGAAGCTGGTGGGCATGAACCCGGTGGTGGTGCACGGCGGGGGGCCGCAGATCGGCGAACTGCTCCGGCGGCTGGGCAAGGAAACCCGCTTCGTGGGCGGCATGCGCGTGACCGATGCAGAGACCATGGACGTGGTCGAGATGGTGCTCGGCGGACTGGTGAACAAGGAAATCGTGGCGCTGATCAACCAGCACGGCGGGCGGGCCGTCGGCCTGTCCGGCAAGGATGCCGGGCTGATCCGGGCCCGCAAGCTCGAGCCGGCCGCCGGCGAAGACGACGAACTCGTCGACCTGGGCTTTGCGGGGCAGGTGTCGAGTATCGACCCGGAAATCGTGCACCGCCTCGACGAGGACAACTTCATCCCCGTGATCGCGCCCATCGGTCTGGGGGACGACAACCGCTCCTACAACATCAATGCCGATCTGGTGGCCGGCACACTGGCCGCGGTGCTGCAGGCGGAAAAACTCATGTTGCTGACCAACACGCCGGGCGTGCTGGACAAGCAGGGGCAACTCATGACCGGGCTCAAACCTGCCCAGGTGGAATCGCTGATCGGTGACGGCACGATCAGTGGCGGCATGCTGCCCAAGATTCGCTGCGCGCTCGATGCGGTGGCCTCCGGCGTGCGTGCGGCCCACATCGTGGACGGCCGGGTGGAGCACGCCGTACTGCTGGAACTGTTTACCGACGCCGGCGTCGGTACGCTTATCCGGGCCGGCTAGCGCGGCGGCGCGTCGCGCTGGGCGGTCAGGGTGATGTAGCGCGCGCGATCCTTGTTGTAGCGCTGCGCCAGTTCGGTGCGGGTGCTCTTGAGTCGCCGCAGCAGATTGCCCTGCTCGCGCAGCTGCACCTTCTTTTCGTCGATACGTCGCTGCAGGCCGGCCGACGGCGAATCGCCGGCACGCTTGCGCAGGTCGGCGACGCCGAGCAGCAGGTCGTTTTCCGCCTTCTCAGTGGTATTGATCTTGGCGTCGATGATGGCCAGTCGGTCCTCGTAGGCGCTGTCCAGCTGCGCGAGGGATTCGTAGGTGGCCGTCAGTGATCGGTCGTACTGGGCCTGCTGTGCCGCTTCGGCCGCGCGCGCCTGTTCAAGCCGCTTCTGCTCCGCAATGGCGGACAGTTCGGCTTCCGTGCGTTCGCGCTCCTTGACGTTGACCACATAGCCACGCTCGTTCATGACTTCGCGTCGCTGCTTGGAATACTGCGGCGGAATGCGGTCGCCGTAATGCGCCACACCGTTCTCGTCGACCCAGCGAAACAGCTCGGCCTGGCCGGGCAGCGCGGCCAGGCACAGACCGACGCCGGTCGACAGGCAAAGCAGTGTTATAAGCGAAGATTTCATGGCTTAGCAGATATCGGCCGCCCGCGCGCCGTACTTAAGCGGCGTGTACTCCGTATTCCGCGCGGTAGGCCTCCATGGCCCTGAGCTCGGCGGCGAACTCCAGCTCCGATCGCATGAAATCCATCACGTCGTCCAGCCCGCAGATGGACAGCGTGGCCACGCCGGTCTGTTCGGCCAGCGCCTGAATGGCGGACTGTTCGCCCTCGGCCTTTTCCTGACGGTCCAGCGCAACCAGCAGGCCGGCCGGCCGCGCCCCCGCCTGCTCGATGATCCCGATGGCCTCGCGCACCGCGGTGCCGGCGGTGATGACGTCGTCGATCACCACGATGCGGCCGCGCAGTTCGGCGCCCACGAGGTGGCCACCCTCGCCGTGATCCTTGGCTTCCTTGCGGTTGTAGGTGATCGGCAGATCCTGTCCCTTCTCGGCGAGGGCGCAGGCGACCGCGGTCACCAGGGGAATGCCCTTGTAGGCAGGACCGAACAGGCCATCCGGCGCCAGACCGGACCGAGTCAGCGCCTGCGCGTAGCAGCGCGCCAGATGCAGCAAGGCCTTGCCGCTGCTGATGGCGCCCAGATTGAAGAAGTAGGGGCTGATGCGGCCGGACTTGAGCTCGAATTCACCGAACTTCAGCGCCCCGCAATCCATGGCGAGCTTCAGAAAATCGCGCTTGTATGCCTCCATGAACTCCCTTCGGCAGGTGGATACAGCTTCTGTATGATAGCGGTCCCGCCCGCGCCGGCGGAACCGTAGTCGCCGCAGCAAGGGTCTCATGCGAGTCATCAGTTTCAACGCCAACGGTATTCGCGCGAGCGCGCGCAAGGGTTTTTTCGGCTGGCTGGCGCAGCAGGACGCCGATGTGGTGTGTATCCAGGAGCTCAAGGCCCAGGTGCACCAGCTCGAGGCCGACAAGACCTTTTATCCCGAGGGTTACCACTGCTTCTACGAGGAGGCGACCAGCCGTAAGGGTTACAGCGGCGTGGGCCTGTACAGCCGGCGCGAACCGGACGAAGTCCGCCGCGGCATGGGCCACGAAGAGTTCGATGCCGAGGGGCGATACATCGAGGCTCGCTTCGGTGATATCTCGGTGGCCAGCCTGTATGCGCCCTCCGGTTCGTCAGGCGATCACCGGCAGGCCTCGAAGGAGCGCTATCTTGAGCACTTCATGGCGGTGCTGAAGGAGCGGGCCCGCGCCTGCCGCGCGCAGGGCGGTGAACTGCTGATCTGCGGCGACTGGAACATCGCCCACAAGGAGATTGACCTGAAGAACTGGAAGAACAACCAGAAGAATTCGGGTTTTCTGCCGTACGAGCGCGCCTGGATGGACGAGTTGTTCGGCGACGCCGGCTTTACCGACGCCTTTCGCGTCGTCAACCAGGCGCCCGATCAGTACACCTGGTGGTCCAATCGCGGCCAGGCGCGAGCCAAGAACGTGGGCTGGCGCATCGATTACCACGTGGTGACGTCCGGCCTAGCGGATCGGGTGAAAAGCGCGGAAATTCATCCGGAGCCTCAGCTGTCGGATCATGCACCGCTGATTCTTGACTACGACTACGCGCTGTAGCCGCCGGTGAAACGCGTGACAGCGAGGCCCGGGCCGCGATGATCGAATCGCTGCGTGATGCCGCCCGCCGCCTGAGCCCGCCCGTGCTGCTGGCCATGCTGGTGCTGGGCTTCGCCTCGGGCCTGCCGCTGATGATGCTGTATTCGAAGCTGTCGTTCCGCCTGGCGGAGGCCGGTATCGACCGCAGCACCATCGGTTTCATGTACTGGATTACGCTGGCGTATTCGATCAAGTGGATGTGGGCGCCCGTGGTCGATCGCGTAAAGCTGCCGCTGCTGGGGGAGCTGGGGCGCCGCCGCTCGTGGATGCTCCTGGCGATCATCGGCACGGTCGCGGGGCTGGCGGTAATTGCCTTCAGCGATCCGGCCACCCAGCTCTCGCTGACCCTGTTCGGCGCCGCGCTGCTCGCCTACTCGGGGGCAACGCTGGATATTTCCGTGGACGCCTGGCGTATCGAGTCGGCCCCCAACGACGTGCAGTCGGCCATGGCGGCGCTGTATCAGTGGGGCTATCGCTTTGCCATCATGTTTGCCGGGCTGGGGCTCGTCGTGGCCGACTACGCCGACTGGACAATCTCCTACCTGCTCATGGCCGCCACCATGGGGATCATCGGCGCGATGGTCCTGTTCATGCGCGAGCCTCCGGGTGTGTCGGTGGAGCGGATGACCAGCGGCAGTTTTCGCCGCGACGCCATCAACGCCGTGCGAGAGCCCTTCCTGCAGTTCTGGGAACGCCTGGGCAAATGGCTGCTGCCGGTGCTGGCGCTGGTGGCCATCTACCGCCTGAGCGATTTCACCATGGGCGTCATGACAAGCCCGTTCTACGAATCGATGGGCTATTCCAAGTCGACGGTCGGTTTCGTAACCGGCGTGCTCGCCCCCTGGGTCACGCTGGTCGGGGTGGCCGTGGCGGCCGGAGTGGCGCTGGCGCTCGGGGTGCTGCGTACTCTGGCTCTGGGCGCGGTGCTGACGGTACTGACCAATGCCGCATTCGCCTGGCTGGCGGCCGTGGGCGAGCCGGATGTCGTCATGCTGACCCTGGTGGTGTCGGCTGACAATTTTGCGGCCGGGTTCGTGGGTACGGTGTTCATCGCCTATCTGTCGTCGTTGACCGATCCGCTGAATGCCGCCACCCAGTACGCGCTGCTCAGCAGCCTGTATTCGCTGTTCTGCAAGACGCTGGCCGGGTTCTCGGGCGTCATTTCCGAATACCAGGACTGGGAGAACTTTTTTCTGCTCACGGCCGGCTACGGTCTGCCAGCGCTGCTGCTGATTGCGCTGCTGGCCTGGCGCGGGCCGCCTGCGGCGCGCGGTGCGGGCTGATTGGCGCATTGTCTTCCCGCCTCGCGCGGGATACCGGCTGCAGCCGGCGATTCCGGTGTATGGCGTCGGGCCGCCCGCCGAAACCGCGGCCGGTTCTGGCAAGATCATCATCCGGCAAGCCGTTTGCGGCACAACAGGGCGGGACGCTTCATGAAACACAGCATTCGTATGGTCTGCGCGGCGAGCGCAATGATGGCGGGTGGCGCGCAGCTGCCCGCGGTTGCGGACGATATCGCCGTATTCGAGCAGGGCGCGGCCGTGGCCACTGCCACCCGCGAGGTGGCGCTGGAGGCGGGCGCGCAGGCGCTGGCCTGGCCCGGCCTGCCGAACTCGCTGCTGGCCGAGACACTCTTGCTGCAGTCCGACCAGGTCAGCCTGCTCGGCAGCCGCTTCGTGCGGGATGCGCTGGGACAGTACGCCTTGCTCAGCCAGAGCGTGGGCGAAAAGGTCCTGCTGCTACGCGGCGACGGTGCCGGTGGCGACGTGCGACGCGAGGCCACGCTGATCAGCGCGAACGGGCCGCTGGTGCTTACGGAGGGCCGCTACGAGGTCATCGACGGCAACTCGCCGTGGCGGATTGCCTGGCAGGCGCTGCCGTCCGGACAGCCACCGGGTCCGGGTCTCAGCCTGAATGTCGACGCCGAGACCGCCGGCAGCCACGCGCTGGCACTGACCTACCAGTTCGGCGGTCTGAACTGGTCGGCCGACTATGTGGGTCGCTATGACGAAGCGGCGGACACGCTGGCGCTGCGCGCGCAGGCGAGTATCCGCAATGAGGCGGGGCATTTCGATGACGCCCGGCTCGTGCTGATCTCCGGCGAGATCGCGCGGGAAAGCGGTGGCGGTGGCCCGCGCCCGCAGATGATGCGCATGGCCATGGCGGATTCGGCGTCGGAGAAAGTCAGCGCCGAGGCCGCGTTCGAGTACTACCGCTACGCCTTGCCGGGCACGTTCGATCTGGTGAGCGGCGAAACAAGAAACGTCACGCTGTTTGATGAACAGTCGCTCAAGGTGGAACGTCGCTACGTCATCGAGGGCGGCTGGCGCAACAGCAGCGCGGGTGAACAGCCCACCGCCAACCCGGAGATTCGCCTGGATTTCGACAATGGCCTGGAGCGCCCGCTGCCGGCCGGCAGCATTCGCGTGTACGACAGCGGCGAACCGCCCATGCTGCTCGGGGAAGACAGCATCCAGCACACCGCGCAGAACGGCCACGTCAGCCTGACGCTGGGCCGCGCGTTCGACATTTCCGCAGAGCGCCGCGTGACCGAGGACAATCGCGAGGGCAAGGCGCGCGAATCGTCGCGGCGCATAACCGTCAGCAACGCCAAGCAGAGCGCGGTGCAGGTCCGCGTGATTGAGAGTCTGCCGGGCGACTGGGAAATCACCAGTCAGAATCTGCCGCACGAGCGGCTTGATGCGCATCGCGTGGTGTGGGTCGTGGGTGTGCCGCCGGGCGGCAAGGCCTCGTTGATCTACGGCGTCACGTGGCGCTAGCCGCGGTCCACTCCGGTCTGGCGTCCGGGCCGGCGCTTGTTCTGGTGCACGGCTGGGGGCTGTCCGGCCGAATCTGGGACTCGCTGACCCTGCGGCTGGACAAGTCGCTTTCGGTGATCCGCGTGGATCTGCCGGGGCACGGTGACAGTGCTCCCGGGCCGGCAGGGCTGAACAACTGGACCGACGCGCTGGTCGAGGCCGCGCCCGCCGAAGCCGTTTTTCTCGGCTGGTCGCTGGGTGGGCTGATTGCGCTGCAGGCCGCGCGGCGACATCCGGAACGGGTCCGCGGACTGATTCTGGTTGACACGCTGCCGCGCATGCTGCGGTCGGACAGCTGGCAGTGGGGCATGAAGCCCGCGGCGGTGCAGGCCACGGCGCGAGGCCTGGAGGCCGATTTCGTCTCTACTCTGCAGGAATTTCTGACCCAGCAGGTGCTGGGCGAGCCGGGCGCGCGACACCTGGTGCGCGGTCTGCAGAACCAGTTGCTCTCGCGACCGCCCGCAGTGGACGGCCTGATGCGCGGGCTGGATATCCTGCACGAGGCCGACCTGCGCGCCGAGTTGCCGCATGTGGCGCAGCCATCGCTGCTGATCGGCGGCGAGCGGGATCGCATGTGTCATCCCGACGCCATGGAGTGGACCGCGCGGCAGATACCGGATGCCCGCTTCTGGCGCGTCTCGCGGGCCGCGCACGCGCCGTTCCTGTCGCACGAAAAGTCCTTCGCCGAGCGCGTGGCGGCGTTTGCCACGACGCTGGACTGACGGCGCCCGATCATGACGCTGACCGTATTCGTGACCGGGACCGATACCGAGATCGGCAAGACGCACGTTTCCACGGCCTTGCTGCGGGCGGCGGCATCGGCGGGGCTCAGGGTGGCCGGGTTCAAGCCGGTAGCGGCCGGCTGCGAGCGGACCGCTGACGGTCTGCGTAATGACGATGCGCTTGCGCTCATGCGGGCAAGCAACGTTGATCTCCCCTACGAGCAGGTCAACCCCGTTGCTCTGGCGCCGCCGGTGGCACCGCATATCGCGGCAGCGCAGGCCGGGGTGATCATTGATGGCCGCCGACTGCTCGACGGACATGCCGCGATCGCGGCGCAGGCCGATCTGGTTGTGGTGGAGGGGGCCGGCGGCTGGCAGGTGCCGCTGGGAGCGGGGGCGGGCCGGTTTGCCGACTGGGTCGCAGGCGCCGGCTGGCCGGTACTGCTGGTGGTGGGCATGCGTCTGGGCTGCCTGAATCACGCCCTGCTGTCGGCCGAATCCATCCGGCGTCAAAGCCGTCTTGCCGGGTGGGTGGCGAACTGTCTGCCGCCGCGTCAGAACTTCTGGGAGCAGAACGTCGCCTGTTTGCGTGATGAGCTCGCAAGTCCCTGTTTTGGCGTCGTTCCTACCGATGCGGACGCTGCTGCGCATATCGACCTGGGCCGGCTGCTGGACGCGCTGGCGGACTGACCCTGCGGTTTGCCAGCGGGGGTTCCGATGGCTTAATATTCTCGGGGTTTACCTCTCTACCCTCGCATGGTTTCGTCCCGGCAAGACAGTCCGACAGCTGGCGACCACGAGCGCTGCCTGGTCATTCAGCCCAACGCGTCGCTGACACCGCGGCAGGGCAGGCTGTTTTTCGTGTCGATGTGTGCGGTGTCGTTTGGCATCGCCATGCTGTTTGCGCTGCAGGGATTCTGGGTCGTGCTGCCTTTCGCCGGTCTCGAAATGGCTGCGCTGGGCGCCGGCCTGTACTGGAGCATGCGGGGCAATACCTACCGCGAGGTGATTCGCGTGGAGGGGGATCGAGTACTATTCGAGTCCGGCCGTGCCGGGCCCGACGAACGCCGCGAATACCAGCGGGCGTGGGCGCAGGTGGTGCTGGAGCCGAGAGTCGTTCGCAACCATGCGCCCCGGTTGCTGTTGCGCAGCCATGGCCGCGATTGCGAGTTTGGCCGGTGCCTGACGGCGAAGGAAAAACGTGAAGTGGCCCAGCGTCTCAAGCGCTGGCTGAATGAGCCGGTTTCTCGCGCAGCGCCGGCCACATGAGTCTGGAAGAGATACGAGCATGTTGATGAAGTCTTTACTGCGAAATACGGTTCTTGCCATGGCGGCGCCGCTGCTGCTGGCGACCGGTCAGGCGCGGGCCGCGCTCGAACTGAACATGCCGCGCGGCGTGACCGAGATCACCCGCGAGGTATACGGGCTGCACATGCTCATCTTCTGGATTTGCGTGGCCATCGGCGTGGTGGTCTTTGGCGCCATGATCTGGTCGCTGATCTACCATCGCCATTCCAAGGGCGCCAAGCCCGCCCAGTTTCACGAGTCCACCACCGTGGAGATTGCCTGGACGCTGGTGCCGTTTCTGATTCTCATCGGCATGGCGATTCCGGCCGCCGGGACGCTGATCAAGATCGAGGATGCCAGCGACGCCGACATGTCCATCAAGGTCACCGGCTATCAGTGGATGTGGGAGTACGAGTACCTCGACCACGACGTGCAGTTTTTCAGCCGCCTGGATGAAGCCACGAATCAGGCACGTCAGCTCAAGTCCGGTATCGACCCGACGTCGGTGGACAACTATCTGCGCGACGTCGACAAGTACGTGGTGGTGCCCGTGGATCAGAAGGTCCGCCTGCTGCTGGCCTCGAACGACGTGATTCACGCCTGGTGGGTGCCCGAACTGAGCGGCAAGAAGGACGCCATTCCCGGCTTTATCAACGAAATGTGGTTCAAGGCCGAGAAGACCGGCATCTATCGCGGGCAGTGCGCCGAGCTCTGCGGCCGGGGCCACGGCTACATGCCGATCGTGGTCAAGGTGGTCACCGAGTCCGAATTCGAGGCCTGGGTTAACGAGCAGGGCGGCTCGATGACGACGGACGCCGCCGAGCAGGCCGCTTCCGGCACGCAGGTCGCCTCCGCCGGTACCACCGCGACCGACGCCGCCGTGGACGCGCCTGCCGATTCGGCTGCGGCCGACGAGGGCGAAGGCCAATCGAGTGAGCCCGTGCAGGTGGCCGACGCCGGTGATGCACCGGCGGATGGAACCAGCGAGGGCGCGGCCGGCCTGTCGATGGACGACCTGATGGCGCAGGGCAAGAAGGTATATGACGGCCAGTGCGCCGCCTGTCACCAGGTGGATGGCTCGGGAATGGCCGCGGCCGGCTTCCCCGCCATGAAGGGCAGCCCCGTGGCGACTGGTGATCTGGCCGAGCACATCGACCAGATTCTGAACGGCAAGGGCGCCATGCCGCCGTACAAGGATACCCTCAGCGACGAGGAAATAGCGGCCGTGATCACCTACGAGCGCAACGCGTTCGGTAACGAAACGGGTGACATCATCCAGCCCGCCGACATCGCGGATGCCCGCTAGAATTTTCCGGAGATTGATGACATGAGTGAAGCACACGCACACGACCATCACGACGATCATCACCATGGCCCGGAGCCGGGCATCATGCGGTGGATCAAGACGACGAACCACAAGGACCTGGGCACCTTGTACATGTGGTTCTCGTTCACGATGTTCATGATCGGCGGCATGATGGCGCTGGTCATCCGCGCCGAGCTGTTCCAGCCGGGCCTGCAGTTCGTGGACCCCGGTTTCTTCAACTCCATGACCACCATGCACGCGCTGGTCATGATTTTCGGCGGCGTCATGCCGGGCTTTGTCGGGCTCGCCAACTGGATGGTGCCCATGATGATCGGCGCGTCGGATCTGGCGCTGCCCCGCATCAACAACTGGGGTTTCTGGATCCTGCCGTTCGCCTTCACGCTGCTGCTGTCGACGCTGTTCGTCGATGGTGGCGCCCCGGCGGCCGGCTGGACGATGTATCCGCCGCTGGTGCTGCAGTCGGGTGACTCGCTGCCGCTATTGATCTTCGCCGTGCACATGATGGGCGTGAGCTCCATCACCGGTGCCATCAATATCGTGGTCACGATTCTCAACATGCGCGCGCCGGGCATGACGCTGCTCAAGATGCCGCTGTTCGTGTGGACCTGGCTCATTACCGCCTATCTGCTGATTGCCGTCATGCCCGTACTGGCCGGCGCGGTGACCATGCTGCTGACGGATCGTTATTTCGGCACGAGCTTCTTCAGCGCGGCCGGCGGCGGTGACCCGGTCATGTTCCAGCACATCTTCTGGTTCTTCGGGCACCCCGAGGTGTACATCATGATCCTGCCGGCCTTCGGCATCATCTCGATGATCATCCCGGTGTTCGCCCGCAAGACCCTGTTCGGCTACGACTCGATGGTCTACGCCACGGCGTCGATTGCCTTCCTGTCCTTCATCGTGTGGGCCCACCACATGTTCACGGTGGGCATGCCGGTCGCGGCCGAACTGTTCTTCATGTTCGCGACCATGCTGATTGCGGTCCCCACCGGCGTGAAGGTGTTCAACTGGGTGGCAACCATGTGGAAGGGCTCGATGTCTTTCGAAACCCCCATGCTGTTCGCCCTGGCCTTCGTGTTCCTGTTCACCATCGGCGGGTTTTCGGGTCTGATGCTGGCCATCGTCCCGGCCGACTTCCAGTATCACGACAGCTACTTCGTGGTGGCGCATTTCCACTACGTATTGGTGCCGGGCGCGGTGTTCTCCATCATGGCCGGGGTGTACTTCTGGCTGCCGAAGTGGACCGGCCACATGTACGACGAGAAGCTGGGCAAGCTGCACTTCTGGCTGTCCACGATCTTCGTGAACGTCACCTTCTTTCCGCAGCATTTCTCGGGCCTGGCCGGCATGCCGCGCCGTATTCCCGACTATGCGACCCAGTTCGCCGAGTTCAACATGATCTCGTCGATCGGCGCCTTCGGTTTCGGCTTCTCGCAGCTCATTCTGCTGTTCGTGGTGATCAAGTGCATCCGCGGCGGCCAGCCGGCTACAGGCCGGGTCTGGGAAGGCGCGCGCGGTCTGGAATGGTCCATTCCGTCGCCGGCGCCCTATCACTCCTTCGAGACGCCGCCCGACGTGCCGGATTCGGAAGTGACCTCCGCGCAGGAGCAGCATGCCTGATTCCGGTGCGCAGAAATCCCCGGCCCGGCAGAGCAGGCGGCGTGGTGCGATCATCCACGCCTGCCTGCTGGGCGGCGTGGCGCTGGTGATTTACGTGGGTTTTTATTTTCTGGTCGGTAGCCGCTGATCCGTGAAGAAGCACGCCAAAACTGTTTCGCTGCTCGGCGTGGCCACCGTGGCCATGTTCGGGTTCGGCTTTGCGCTGGTGCCGCTGTACGAGGTGTTGTGCAACATCACGGGTCTGAACGGTCGCAGCGACTCGATCGTGACCGCTGCGGATGAAATCGACTACCAGCTCGATCCGGATCGGCTTGTGACCGTGCAGTTTCTGACCGACGTGAACTCGGGCATGCCCTGGGATTTCAGTGCCCGGCAGACCAGTATTCAGGTGAATCCGGGCAAGCTGAATACGGTGGTTTTCGATGCCACCAACCGCTCCGGGCAGGACATGGTAGGCCAGGCCGTGCCCAGCATGCGGCCCAGCGAAGCGGCCGGATACCTGCGCAAGACGGAGTGCTTCTGCTTTACGCAGCAGCCGTTCGAGGCGGGGGAGCAGCGGCAGATGCCGATGCGTTTCGTGATCGATCCGGAGCTACCGGCCCGGGTGGACACGATCAGCCTCTCTTATACTTTCTTCGACGCGACCAGCATCGCGGCGAACTGAATCAATCACAAACCAGGCCGACAGAGCCGCGAGTATCGGGAACAAGATCATGGCCAGCGAAGCAACGCTCAATACCAAAGATCAGAAGTATTTCGTGCCGGAGCCCAGCGCCTGGCCTTTCATGATGACGATCAGCATGTTCGTCTTCATGATCGGTTTTGCATCCTGGCTGAATGACGCCGAAATCGGCAAGTACATCTTCGGTATCGGGCTGGTGATGATTCTCGCCATGAGCTTCATCTGGTTCCGCGGCGTGGTGAACGAGAGTCTCGGCGGTTCCTACCGGGTGTGGGAAGACAAGACCTTCCGGTGGTCGATGAGCTGGTTCATCTTCTCCGAAGTCATGTTCTTCGCGGCGTTCTTCGGCGCCCTGTACTACGCTCGCGTGCTGTCGGTGCCCTGGCTGTCCGGCGAAGGCTCGGAATTCTCGACCAACGAGTATCTATGGAAGGGCTTCGAAGCCGCCTGGCCGACCAATGGTCCCGAGAGCGTCGGCGGCGAGTTCCAGACCATTCCGGCCTGGGGCGTGCCGTTCCTGAACACGATTATCCTGGTGGTCTCGGGTATTACCTTCGAAATTGCCCACCACATGCTCAAGGAAGGCAAGCGGGGCGTCTGCCTGGCCTTCATGGGGCTGACCGTGGCGCTGGGCTGCCTGTTCCTGTTCTTCCAGGCTGAAGAGTACATCCTGGCCTACCAGCAGCTGAATCTGACGCTGGGATCGGGCATCTACGGGTCGACTTTCTTCATGCTCACCGGCTTTCACGGTGCCCACGTGACGCTGGGAACCCTAATGCTGGCCATCATTACGCTGCGTATCGCCAAGGGGCACTTCAAGCCGACTGACGACAGCCATTTCGCGTTCGAGTCCGTCGGCTGGTACTGGCACTTCGTCGACGTGGTGTGGATCGGGCTCTTCGTCTTCGTTTACGTGGTCTAGACGCACTGCGGCCCGCGCCGAGCAGGTGCGGGCCGCTGTTTAGGCCGCCGGCAGGCATCGGCCCGCGAGGTTTGTTCAGTCCAGCGGGCTGCCGTGCGGCTCGATCCAGCCGGCGAAGAACGCCACGGCCAGAAAGATGATCAGCAGCGCCTGCAGGCCCACGCGCCAGGACAGCGCATAGAAGACTTTTCTCGATTCGGCTTCCCGTTCGGTCATCAGGAAGTACAGGCCCGCCCCGAGCGAGGCGATGATGGCCAGCAGAAACGCGATGATGAGTACGGTGGTCATATGCACATAGGCCGATGGCAGTTCAAGCCGGCGTGGTGGGCATTGGCCGTATTCCTGCCGCTGTTGGGATTGCTCTGCGGTCTGGGCGTGTGGCAAGTCCAGCGCGCCCAGCAGAAGGCACTGATGATATCGGAGCGCTCGCAGGTCGGCAAAGCCGATCCCCGGCCGCTGGACCAGGCTCTGGCGGGTGAGCGTAGCGGCTGGATACGAGTCACCGCGTCGGGCCGATACGACGGTGATCGTCAGTTGCTGCTCGACAATCAGGTGAACGACAGCCAGCCCGGCTTCCACGTCTGGACGCCGCTGAGTCTGGCCGACGGGCGATTGCTCATGGTCAATCGCGGCTGGATCCCCGGCGCCCGTGATCGACAGAACCTGCCTTCGCCGACGGCCGAGCCTGAGGCGCGCGTGGTGACCGGCTACCTGCGCGACTGGCCCGAACCGGGTCTGCGGCTGGCGGCCCAGCCGTGCGAGCAGACCGGCTGGCCGCGGGTGGTGAATTACCCCCGGTTCAGCGAAGTGGCCTGTCAGTACGAGGCCCCCGTTGTGGACGGGCTGCTGCTGCTGGGGCCCGACCAACCGGCGGGCTTCACGCGCAACTGGAGCTACGTTGAAATGTCGCCTACCCGGCACTATGGCTACGCCGTCCAGTGGTTCGGGCTGGCCATCGCGCTGAGCGCGATCTTCTTGATCATGAATGGGAAGAAAGATGACAGGTAACGGACAGGGCAGAACCGCCGGCCGGCTGAAACTGATAGCGCTTGCCTCGCTGTTTTTCGGGCCCTTGATTCTGGCCTGGGTCTGGTATTTCGCCTTTCCCGGCACGGCGCCGACAGCGCGCAGCAACCGCGGTCATCTCATCGATCCGGCGCAGCCGCTGCCGGAATCAATCGGCTTGCGCACGCCGGCCGGCGAAGCGGTGAACCGGAGCGTTTTCGAAGACACCTGGACGCTGATCTACGTCGACAGTGGTCAGTGCGGCGAGGACTGCGCCCAGCGTCTGTACGAAATGCGGCAGGTCTGGGCTTCACTGCACAAGAACATCGGGCGGGTGCGACGTGCCTACGTGACGCAGGGCGAGTTGCCGTCGGGCGGCGTGGATGCCTTGACGGAGGTGGCCCACAAGGACATTCAGTCCTTCATCGATCCTTCCGGACGTCTGGCGGAATTTTTTGACGGTACGGTTGATCAGGCCGGCAGCAACGGTTTCATCTACCTGCTGGATCCGCTGGGCAACTGGGTGCTTTATTACAAGCCGGGCGAGCCGCTCGGGGACATGCTCAAGGACCTCAAGCGCCTGCTGAAGCTGTCACACATCGGGTAGGGCCGACATGAACGCCTTTTATCGACTCGCGCTGATAGCGCTTCCGCTGGTTTTCACCGTCGTGGTGCTCGGCGCCTATGTCCGGCTGTCGGACGCGGGCCTGGGTTGCCCGGACTGGCCGGGGTGCTACGGCGAGCTGCTCGTGCCGCAGGATCACGTGGCCGCGAACGAAGCCTTCCCCGAACGGCCTCTGGAACACGGCAAGGCCTGGAAGGAAATGATCCACCGCTATGCCGCCGCTTTTCTCGGGCTGATCATTCTGGCCATGGCGGTCGTCGCGCTGCGGCGGCGCTATGATCGCCCCGGGCCGCCGGTCGGCCTATCGCTGGGGCTGGTCGCGCTGGTCATCTTCCAGGGCGCGCTGGGCATGTGGACGGTCACGCTCCTGCTCAAGCCGCTGATCGTCACCGCCCACCTGATTGGCGGGATGCTCGTGCTGAGCCTCGTGTTCCTCGCGCTGCTGGCCAGCAGCCGACACCTGCGCGGCTGGCGTGGCGGACATGACGCCATGCGCGTTGTGGGCGGCCTGGCTATTGCGGCGGTGTTCATCCAGCTGTTCCTTGGCGCGTGGACGTCCACCAACTATGCCGCGCTTGCCTGTCCCGATTTCCCGACCTGCCAGCGGAGCTGGTGGCCGGAAACCGACTTCACCGAAGCCTTCACGCTCTGGCGGGGCCTGGGTATCAATTACGAATACGGCGTGCTCGACAGCGTCCCGCGGGCCACGATCCACTGGGTGCATCGGCTGGGCGCGATTCTGGTCACGGGCGTTCTGCTGGTGTGGGCGGCCATGCTGTTCGCCGCCGCCCGGACCGATCGCCGCTGGGCCGGCGCAGCTGTCTGCCTGCTTGCGGCGCTGGTGCTTCAGATCACGCTCGGCATCACGGCGGTGGTCGGCGGACTGCCGCTGCTCGTCGCGACGGCCCACAATGGGGGGGCAGCCTTGCTATTATTGACGGTTATGGCCATCAATCACGCAATCTGGCAGCGGCAGGTCCGGGCCGGGACGCCGGCATGAGCAGCTCCTCGGCGTCGTTGACGCGGCCGACGCTGTCGCAGCGGCTCGCGGACTATTACGAACTGTGCAAGCCGCGCGTCGTGCTGCTGATCGTCTTTACCGCCGTGGTCGGCATGTTTCTGGCCACGCCCGGCATGGTGCCGCTGTGGACCCTGCTGTGGAGCACGGTCGGCATCGGGCTCATGGCGGCTTCCGCCGCCGCGGTCAATCAGGTACTGGACCGTCAGGTCGATGCGCGTATGGCGCGAACCTGCGGCAGGCCGCTGGTGACCGGCAGTCTGGGTGTGCCGGAATCCTCGCTGTTCGCGATGATGCTGGGGCTGCTCGGTATGGGCATTCTGTACTACTGGATCAATCCGCTCACCGCCTGGCTGACGCTGTTGACGCTGGTGGGTTATGCAGGGGTCTATACGCTTTACCTCAAGCGGGCAACGCCGCAGAACATCGTGATTGGTGGCGCGGCCGGGGCGGCCCCGCCCGTGCTGGGCTGGACCGCGGTCACGGGCACGCTGGACCCGCATGCGCTGCTGCTGTTTGCCATCATCTTCATCTGGACGCCGCCCCACTTCTGGGCGCTGGCCATCGAGCGGCACCGCGAATACGCGGAAGTGGATATTCCCATGCTGCCGGTCACGCACGGGCTGGAATACACGCGGACCCAGGTGCTGCTCTACACCATCCTCATGGTGCTGGTCACCCTGCTGCCGTACGCGGTCGGTATGAGCGGCGTGCTCTACCTGGCCGGTGCGCTGGGGCTGGGGGGCTGGTTCATCGTGTACGCTTGGCGGCTGAAATTCCGGCCGGTACCGGGTCTGGCCATGAGAACCTTCGGCTATTCAATAATCTACCTGGCCGCCATTTTCGGTCTGCTGCTCATCGACCACTACATGGCACCGATCGCATGAGCCCCGCTGGCCGGCCCGGATCGGGCCGGCGTGTTCGGCGCCTCGCCGGGGTGCTCAGGGGCTTTTGAACAGCGGCCGGAAGGCCCAACCGCGCACGTCATCGCGCTGAATCTCGATCCAGTCTTCGCCTGAATCCCGCAGGACGGTAACCGTCTGGTCGGGATAGACCTTGCCGGTGACCGGGTTGTCCGTCCCCGGCCCGCCGCGCACGTTGATGGTGTCGGTTGCCACCAACTTCGGCTGAGCGCTTCCGGCGCGTCCCGGGGCGAGAGCTTCGCGTTGTTCGCCGCCGGTAGGGCTGGTCGCCCGGGTATCCGGTGATGACTGCGCGGCCGTACTCGTGCCCGTCTGCTTCGGAGCCGGCGCGTCTGCGGCACCAGTACCTTGACTCGGGGCGACGCCCGGCTCGCTGGCGGCGATGGCCGTGCCCTCGTTGACGCGGGTCTGTCTGGCCTGCTTCAGCGTCGCAATCTCGGCCTCGCTGTAGCCGCGCGCCGAGAGAATGCCCTCGATGGGCAGTAGCCAGACCACGGCGGCCAGGAAGCCGCCACAGACGATCAATAGCAGAATGGTTCGAAACATGTTGATTGGGTCCCCTTGTTGCCCGCGCGGGCATGCTAGCAAATTTGCGGAATGATCGACGCGATGCGTGCCGGGCGCTGCAGGACCCTGGATCATGGGCGTCTCTCGTGGTCAGGGCAGCCATGGGCCTTGACGGGTGAGTCGGCCCGGCCAGCGACACAACCGCCCGCGCCCGAGCCATCCGGCACACGATCTCTGACGCGCGTACGCTTCGTATATAGACAAAAAAGATATAAAAAAATAATCAATAATGCCTTTTAAATCTAACGGCACGGACTGTATTCTGCGTACCCCAGACTGGGCGGATGCCGCCCACCGATCGGTTTTCCAGTAGCGAAACTATGCCATGAACAGGGTGCCCATCGCAGAACACACCAGCCCGCTGGATGCGCGGCAGGCGGAACAGCTGAATCAGCTGATCGATACGCTGTCGCCCACCCAGGTCACCTGGATCAGCGGCTATCTGAGCGGAATCAACGCTGCGCTGAGCGAGGGCCAGGTGGCTGCGCCGGCCGTGACGGCTCCGGCCGCGCAGAACGAGGCGCGGCTGACCATCCTGTTTGGCTCGCAGACGGGCAACGCCGAAGGCATTGCCGAGCAGCTGCGCGACCAGGCCATGGCGCGCGGGTTTTCGGCCAGCGTAGTCGACATGGATGATTACAAGCCGAAGGACCTGAAAAAGGAATCCAACGTGGTGGTGATCGTGTCGACGCACGGCGAGGGCGATCCGCCCGACAACGCCGAGGCGCTGCATGAATTCATCTACGGCAAGAAGGCCCCGAGCCTCGAAGGTGTGAATTTCGCCGTGCTGGCGCTTGGCGACAGCAGTTACGAGCACTTCTGCAAGACGGGCCAGGACTTCGACGAACAGCTGGAGAAGCTGGGCGCCTACCGGGTGACGCCGCGTGTGGATTGCGACGTCGATTACGATGACGACGCCGAGGCGTTCATCGCGACCACGCTCGACAAGCTGGACGCCGAGCGGCAGGACGATGCGCATCCCAACGTGGCGCATATGCCCGCTGCCGCCGCGCCCGCATCGGCCGCGTCCGAGGCCTGGTCGCGCAAGCGCCCGTTTCAGGCCGAATTGCTGACCAACACGGTTCTTAACGGCCGCGGCTCTGCCAAGGAGGTGCACCACATCGAGTTGTCCACGGAAGACTCCGGGCTTGTCTGGGAGCCGGGCGATTCCATTGGCGTGGTGGCGAGCAACGCGCCGGCGGTGGTCGACGAGCTGATAGGCGCTCTGGCGCTGGACGGTGATGAAATCGTGACCGGTGTGGATGGCGAAATTGCCCTGCGCGACGCGCTGACCCGGCAATACGAGATCACCACGCTGACGCGGCCGTTCGTGGAGAAATATGCCCAGCTGGCCGAGTCCGAAGAGCTGGACGCGCTGCTGGCCGAAGACAACCGCGAGGCGTTCGCGCAGTTCATTGACGGTCGGCATATCGTGGATCTGGTCGAGCGCTTCCCGGCCGAGGGCCTCAACGGGTCCGATCTGGTTCGTATATTGCGCAAGCTGCCGCCCCGTCTGTATTCCATTGCCAGCAGTCATTCCGCCGACCCTGACGAGGTGCATCTGACCGTTGCAGCGGTGCGCTACGACAGCCACGGCCGCCACCGTGAGGGTGTCGCGTCGGTTCACCTGGCTGACCGGGTCGGCGATGAGGGTGAAGTGTCGATCTACGTGGACCGGAACAAGAATTTCCGCCTGCCGGAAGACAATGACCGGCCGATCATCATGATCGGTCCGGGCACCGGCGTGGCGCCGTTCCGCGCGTTCATGCAGGAGCGCGAGGAGCGCGAGGCGGCCGGGCGCAACTGGCTGTTCTTCGGCGCCCAGCATTTCCTGAGCGATTTCTACTATCAGACCGACTGGCTGCGCTGGCGCGACAGCGGTCTGCTGAGCCGCATCGACGTGGCCTTTTCCCGGGACCAGGCCGAGAAAATCTACGTGCAGCAGCGATTGCGCGAGCAGGGTCGCGAGCTGTGGGCCTGGCTGCAGGACGGCGCCAATATCTACGTTTGCGGTGACGCCGACGCCATGGCGCACGACGTGCACGAAGCGCTGATCGACATCATCTCCGAGCATGGCGGCCTGGACGCGGCCGAGGCCGCAGATCATCTCAAGCAGCTTCAGAAGGACAAGCGCTACCAGCGGGACGTCTACTGACCGGCTCGCCCGGCGGGCGCTTGCCCGGCGCGACGCGTTATCCTTGCATGACTTCAGGCGCCCGGGCGTTCGCTCGGGCGGCCACTTTCCACGCACGGCAATCAGGCTGATATGGCTGACGAGCAGACAAAGCTTTCCGACGTCGAATACATCAAGGCCCGCAGCAACTACCTGCGCGGCACAATCATGGAGGGGTTGAGCGATCCCGTGACAGGCGCCATCAGCGCCGACGACGCGCAGCTCACCAAGTATCATGGCGCCTACATCCAGGACGATCGCGACCTGCGATCCGAACGCAAGCAGCAGAAGCTGGAGCCCCACTACCAGTTCCTGCTCAGACTGCGTCTACCGGCGGGGGTGCTGAGCAGCGATCAGTGGCTGAAGCTCGACGAGTTTGCCCACGAGTACGCCAACGGCACCCTGCGGCTGACCACCCGGCAGACCTTCCAGTACCACGGCGTTCTCAAGAAGGACCTCAAACCCCTGATCGCGGGATGCTGCGGTATCGGCATCGACTCCATCGGCGCCTGCGGCGACGTCAATCGCAACGTGGTGGCCAATACCAACCCGTATGAAAGCCGGGCGCATCAGGCGGTGCACGATTATTCCCGCCTGATCAGCGAGCACCTGCTGTGGAAGTCCTCCGCCTACGAGCAGATCTGGCTGGACAGGCCCGCGGCCGAGCAGGAAGAGGAGCCCGTCTACGGCAGCACCTACCTGCCGCGCAAGTTCAAGATCGCCGTCGCCATTCCGCCACTCAACGATGCCGACGTCTTCGCCAACGACATTGGCCTGATTGCCATCGTCGAAGCGGGCGAGCTGCAGGGTTTCAACGTCGCCATCGGCGGCGGCATGGGCGCCACTTACGGCGATGAAGCGACCTATCCCCGGCTGGGAACGGTGATCGGCTACTGCCCGGCCGAACAGGCGGTCGAGGTCTGCGAAAAGATCATCACAGTACAGCGTGATCTGGGCGACCGGACCGAGCGCAAGCATGCCCGATTCAAGTACACGGTCGACGATCACGGGGCCGACGGGATTCGCGCCGAAGTCGACAAGCGCCTCTCGGCCGCGCTGGAGCCGGCCCGGCCCTACCATTTCGACCACAACGGTGACCGCTATGGCTGGACGGAAGGCGAGGACGGCAATCATCACCTGACGCTGTTCGTGGAGAACGGCCGCGTGGCCGACTTTCCCGACTACAAGCTGATGACCGGTCTGCGCGAGCTCGTGAAGCTGCATGACGGCGATATACGCGTCACCTGCAACCAGAACCTGGTGTTTGCCAATATCCCGCCGGCGCGCCGCGAGGCCATCGAGGCGGTGGTAGCGCATTATCAGCTTGATGACGGTAGCCGCGGCTCGGCACTGCGGCGCGCGTCCATGTCCTGCGTGGCCTTTCCCACCTGCGGGCTGGCCATGGCCGAGGCCGAACGCTACCTGCCCACCCTGATCGACAAGCTCGACAAGATCATGCGGGAAGCCGGTCTGGAGGACGACCCCATCGTGATTCGCATGACGGGTTGCCCCAATGGCTGCGCGCGCCCGTATCTGGGCGAGATCGGCTTCACCGGCAAGGCGCCCGGCAAGTACAACCTGTACCTGGGGGCTTCATTCTCGGGCGAAAGGCTCAACAAGCTCTACCGCGAGAATATCGGCGAGGATGAGATCCTGGCCGAGCTGGCGCCAATGATTCACCGCTACGCCGAGCAGCGCGAACCCGGCGAGCGCTTCGGCGATTTCGTGGTTCGGGTCGGCATCATCAAGCCGACGCTGGAAGGGCGGGACTTCCACGTCGACGCCGAGCCCGCCTGACCGGCTACGCCGCCGCGCTCGCCGGACAGGCCGCTATATGACACCGGATTCGTCCGCCGAATGGCGCCAGGCGGCCGCGCACATCAGCCGCAATGATCCGGCCATGGCACGGCTCGTGCGCGCCTACGGGCCCTGTACGCTCAGGGTCGGCCATCCCCACAGTCCCTTCGCCGCCCTGCTGGGGGCGATTGTCTCGCAGCAGCTGGCCACCCGCGCCGCTGCGACCATTCACGGCCGGCTGCTGTCGCTGTTTCCGCGTCGAAGGCCCAGTCCCCGGGTGCTGCTGGGGCTCAGCGACGAGGCCTTGCGGGGCGCGGGGCTGTCGCGCAACAAGATGCTGGCGGTGCGCGATCTGGCGACGCGCTGCCGCAACGGCAGCCTGCCCGGACGGGCGGCCATGCAGGCCATGGATGACGAGGCGGTAATCGAGCGGCTGGTGGCGGTGCGGGGGATCGGCCGATGGACGGCCGAAATGCTGCTCATATTCTGTCTGGGGCGGCCGGATATTCTGCCCGTCGATGACCTGGGTATCCGGCGCGGCTGTCAGTATCTGCTGGGACTGCCGGACTTGCCGGATGCGCGCGCGCTGACGCGCTACGCCCACCCCTGGCGACCTTACCGCTCGGTGGCCTGCTGGTATTTGTGGCGTCTGGCTGAAAACCCCGGCCTGACGCGCCCCGACGCCTGAAGCCGTGGTCTTCGCAGGGCGCGGGCGTGGCGTCAGTGCGTGACGATCAGGCCGCGTAGCGCGAAGAAGAAGAACGCCAGTAGCGTCACGAGCACCGCAATCTGGGCGGCGGCCGGACTCATCCAGGCCGAAAAGATGAACGAGACCAGAAACGCGGCCACGCAGCCGATGGCCAGAAGGACGATGGCCAGAAGTATGCCCAGAAGAAGCGCGCCTGCCTTGCTCATTTGACTCTTTCCGATGCGATAGTGACGAGCCGGGAGTTTGACGCTAATCCCCGGCGAGGTCCAGCGACAAAAAAACCGGCCGCGAGGGCCGGTTTTCTATGCGTGCGGGATAAGGCTTCAGGCGGGCGCCATCGCCTTGCGCAGCTTCTTGATTGCGGCCGCTTCAAGCTGGCGGATACGCTCGGCCGACACATCGTACTTGTCGCCGAGCTCGGCCAGTCCGATCTTGCCGTCCTCGTTCAGCCAGCGGCTTTCGAGGATGTCGCGGCTGCGGTCGTCCAGATCCACCAGCGCCCGCTGCAGGTTGCCGTGCTGGAAGCTTTCCCAATCCTGCGATTCAGCGTCTTCGGCCGGATCAAAGCCGATATCGGCCGCCAGATAGTCCTCCGGCGAATAGACGCTGTCCTCGTCGCTGCCGGTCGTCATGCCGCTGAAGGACAGGTCGCTGCCCGACAGGCGGCGCTCCATCTGAAGCACCGTTTCGGGCTTGACGTCCAGATCGCGCGCGACGTTGTTGACTTCCTCGTCGTTCATCCAGCCCAGCCGCTTCTTCGAGCTGCGCAGATTGAAGAAGAGCTTGCGCTGCGCCTTGGTGGTCGCCACCTTGACGATGCGCCAGTTGCGCAGGATGAATTCGTGTATCTCCGCGCGAATCCAGTGCACCGCGAAGGAGATGAGCCGAACGCCCACGTCCGGATCGAAGCGCTTGACGGCCTTCATGAGTCCGATGTTGCCTTCCTGCACCAGATCGGCGAGCGGCAGGCCGTAGCCGGAGTAGCCGCGTGCCACGTGGAGCACGAAACGCAGGTTGGACAGCACCAGCGTCTGGGCTGCCTGCAGGTCCTGGTCGTCGCGGAGCTTGCGCGCCAGTCGTTGTTCTTCGTCCGCATCGAGCACGGGAATGTTCGACACCGTCTGCATGTAGGCATCGATGCTGCCCGAGGTGAGCACGGGCATGCCGCCCTGGCGCAGGGCCAATGCATTCAGCTTGTTTGCGATTTCGCTCATCAGTGTTGCCTTAGCCTCCTTGGGGCTTGAGCAGTCGTCGGCTTGTCAGCACCCAACAGTCTAGCAAGCCGGCCTGCGTTTCTCTACTGTCGGTTAAGACAGCACGCGGGAGGGAAAGTTCGCTGTCTTGAGCCACATAAGTTGCTCTTTAGACAGTATTTATACGGAGACGTGCGGGGTGGTCAGCGCGGCTGGATCGCGCTGAGCCGGCGGGACACCGTCAGCGCCGATCCCAGCCACCCCAGTACGATACCGCAGCCCAGCAGGGCCATGGATCCGGTAAAACCCAGACCCGACAGCACAAAGCCGCTGTCGTACAGTCCGGCGAGGTGGCGAACCGGGCCGCCGAGCGCCAGCAGCGCGACGACCAGCAGCAGCCAGGCCAGCACGCCGCCGGCCAGCCCGTACCAGAACCCGGCGTAGAGGAAGGGCCGCCGGATGAAGCCGTCGGTGGCGCCCAGGAGCCTGAGGATGCGTATTTCCTCGCGGCGATTCTCAATGTCCAGGCGAATGGTGTTGCCCACGATGAACAGCACGGCCAGACCCAGCAGCAGGGCGATGATGAACACCGCCCGGCGCAGGACGTCCAGCATGGCGTAGAGCCGGTTAAGCCAGGCCTGATCCATCTGCGCCCGATCCACCTCGGGCAGGGCGGCCAGGCTGCGCAGCATGGCGTCGATCTTCATGGGTCCTAGCGCGGTATCCGGCTGCACCACGATGGTCGCGGGTAGCGGATTGTCCGCCACGATATCCAGCGCATCGCCAAAGCCGGACAGCTCGCGGAACTCGGCCAGGGCCTCATCGCGCGAAATGTAGCGAGTGCGCGTCACGCCGTCGCGCTGCGAAATACGCCGCGTGAGCGCCCGCCCCGCCTCCGGCGTGACCGTGTCGCGCAGAAACAGCGAGGCCTGCAGGCTGCCCTGCCAGCCAAGCGATACCGCGTCCACGTTTTTCAGCGCCACCCACAGACCGGCCGGCAGGGCCAGGGTGATGCCGATGACGGCGGCGGTAAGCAGGCTGCCCAGTGGCTTGGCGTACAGCCGCATCAGGCTGTCCAGGAAATCGCGCTTGTGCTGCTGCCCCAGCCGGGCGCCCAGCCACGGCCGGCCGCGGTCGCGCCGGGCAGCCCGGCCGGGCGAGGCCGGCGGTGGCCGGTTGGGATGGGGCTGGTTCATGACGCTTCTGCCGTCGCCATGTGGCCGTGTTCCAGCACGATCTGGCGATAGGGCAGGCTGCTGATGAGGTTCAGGTCGTGCGTGGCAATCAGCACGCTTGTGCCGCCCTCGTTGAGCCGCGCGAACAAACGCATGATTTCGGCGGACAGGGCCGGGTCGAGATTGCCGGTCGGCTCGTCCGCCAGCAGCAGATACGGCCGGCCGACGACCGCGCGGGCAATGCCGACACGCTGCTGTTCACCGCCGGAGAGCGTGACCGGCAGCTTGTCCCGGTACCGCA
Source organism: Salinisphaeraceae bacterium (assembly GCA_002683405.1). Classification (GTDB taxonomy): domain Bacteria; phylum Pseudomonadota; class Gammaproteobacteria; order Nevskiales; family Salinisphaeraceae. The sequence goes on from NYTH01000050.1 coordinate 63,064, forward strand.
GCAGCCCGACGGTGTCGAGCGCCGCGTCGACGCGGCGCGCGATGTCGGTCGGCCGCATGCCCCGCAGCAGTAGCGGCATGGCGGCGTTGTCGAAGACGCTACGGTCGTAGAGCAGGCTGTAGTCCTGGAAGATCAGGCCGAGCCCCTGGCGATAGCGGGGAATGCCGGCGGCGGGGATGGACGACAGGTTGCGACGGTTGATGATGACCTGGCCGCGGCTGGGACGCTCGATCAGCGCAATCAGCTTGAGCAGCGTGGATTTGCCTGCGCCCGAGTGGCCGGTCAGGAAGGCCATTTCGCCCCGCGCCAGCGAAAAGCTGACCCGATCCAGCGCAAGCTGTCCGCCGGCATAGCGCTTGACCACTTCGCGCAGTTCGATGATGGCGGGTGCGCTGCTCATGCTGCTGCTGCGGGCCCTTACTTGTCGCCGTACAGCGCGCTCATGAAGGCTTCGCTGTCGAAGGGGCCAAGATCATCCACGCCTTCGCCCACGCCAATGAAACGGATGGGCAGCTTCAGCTTCTGGGCAATCGCAAACACCACGCCACCGCGGGCCGTACCGTCGAGCTTGGTGACCGCAAGGCCGGTCACGCCGACCGCCTCGTGAAACTGCTGGGCCTGCTGCAGGGCGTTGCCGCCGGTGGTTGCGTCCACCACCAGCAGGACTTCGTGCGGGGCGGTGTCGTCCTGTTTGCCCAGCACGCGCCGGACCTTCTTGAGCTCGTCCATGAGATGGCCCTGCGTGTGCAGGCGCCCGGCGGTATCGACGATGAGCACATCGGTGTTGCGCGCGCGGGCGGCCGCGAGCGCGTCATAGCCCACCGACGCCGGGTCCGACCCGGTGGGCTGGGCGATGACCGGCACGCTGTTGCGCCGGCCCCATTCCTGCAGCTGCTCGACGGCCGCCGCGCGAAAGGTATCGCCGGCGGCCAGCATGACCGATTTGCCCTGATTCTTCAGATGCGCCGCCACCTTGCCAATGGTGGTCGTCTTGCCCACGCCGTTGACGCCCACCATGAGGATGACGAACGGCCGGACGTCGTCCGGAATCTCGAGCGGACCGTCGCAGGGCGCCAGTATGCTGCCCAGGTGCTCGCGCAACGCGCGGCCCAGCTCGACCGGCTTGTAGAGCTTGCCGCCGTCGAACAGCGTCTGCAGCCGGCCGATGACCTGCTGCGTGGCGTCAACGCCGATGTCGGCCAGCAGCAGCTGGGTTTCAAGCTCGTCGATGGCGTCCTGATCCACCCGGTCGCCAGGCAGCAGGTTGCGCAGATCGTAGGTCAGCCAGGAGTCACCCCGGTTGATGCGCGCCCGCAGCCGCGTGACGAAACCCGGATTCTTGAACCGCGAATACGCGGTTGTCGCGTGCTTTTCAGCCATTCGCCTGCTCCGCCAGGGTCGCAAAGGCGGCGGTGGCGGCCCGGAGGGTGGCGTCCACCGCGTCGGCGTCATGCGCCGCGGAAACAAAGCCCGCTTCAAAGGCGGACGGCGCGAGATACACGCCCTGATCCAGCATGGCGTGAAAGAAGGCCTTGAAGCGCTCGGTATCGCAGGCTGCCACCTCGTCGAAACAGGTCACCGCCTCGCGCTCGGTAAAGAACAGGCCGAACATCGACCCTACCTGCTGCGTGCACAGCGCAATGCCGTGCTGGTCGGCGGCCGCCTCGAGCCCCTCGAGCAGCCCGCGCGTCGTGGCCTCTATTGTGTCGTGAAAGCCCGGTTCGCTGATGAGCTGCAGCGTGGCGATGCCGGCCGCCATGCCCATCGGATTACCGGACAGCGTGCCGGCCTGGTAGACGGGTCCGTCGGGTGCCAGCTGGTCCATATACCGCGCCTGCCCGCCGACTGCGCCAACCGGCATGCCGCCGCCCACGACCTTGCCGAGCGCGGTGACGTCCGGCGTGATGCCGTAGCGGGCCTGCGCGCCGCCAAGCGCCACGCGAAAACCGGTCATCACCTCGTCGAACACAAGCAACGCGCCGTAGCGGTCACACAGGTCCCGCAACCCCTGCAGAAAGCCTTCGGCGGGCGGAATGCAGTTCATGTTGCCGGCCACGGGTTCGACCATGACGCAGGCGATGTCGTCCGGGTATTCGGCAAACGCCTGCTCGACCGACTCCAGGTTGTTGTACTCCGCAGTGAGCGTGTCGCGCGTGACCGCTTCCGGCACGCCGGGCGAGCCGGGAATGCCCAGCGTCAGTGCGCCGGACCCGGGTTTGACCAGCAGCGCATCCACGTGCCCGTGATAACAGCCGGCAAACTTGAGCACCTTGCTGCGCCCGGTGGCGCCGCGCGCCAGCCGCAATGCCGTCATGGCGGCTTCGGTGCCCGAATTGACCATGCGGACCTTGTCTATTGACGGAATTCGCTCGCAGATCAGATTCGCAAGCGTGGTTTCCAGTTCGGTCGGGGCGCCGTAGGAGAGCCCGCGCGCCGCCTGCTTCTGCACCGCTTCCACCACGGCGGGATGGGCGTGACCGAGAATCAGCGGGCCCCAGGAGCCGACGTAGTCGATATAGCGGTTGCCGTCGGCGTCGAACAGACAGGGTCCCTCGCCATGATCGATGAAGCGGGGCGTGCCGGTAACGCCGTTGAAGGCGCGCACCGGAGAATTCACCCCGCCGGCGATGACGGCGCGGGCCTGGGCGAACAGGGCTTCGGATCGGCTGGTTGAATATCCCACGAATCGATTGTCCGGCTGTAACGGCGGCCAGCTGCAGCGATCGACGTCAGCGTGCCGGCGGGCCGAAAAGCCCGGTGAAGCGCCGGCAGGTGTCCGTGATGTCTGGCTGGCCGAAAATGGCGCCGGCCACGGCCAGATAGTCCGCGCCGGCAGCGATCAGTGCCGCGCCATTGTCCAAGGTAATGCCGCCTATGGCTACTACGGGGATGTTCAACTCGGCCCGGGCCCGCGTCAGCAGTTCGACCGCAGCCCCCGGGGCGTCAGGCTTGGTCTGGGAATCGAAGAACCGGCCGAAACTCACATAGCTGGCGCCAGCCTGCTGGGCGGCCCGTGCCAGATCGAGGCTGGCGTGGCAGGTAATACCAATAATTGCCTGTCTCCCGAGATGGCGGCGAGCCGCCGCCACGCCGCCGTCGCTCTGGCCCAGGTGAACACCGGCCGCGCCGCAGGCGCGGGCCAGCGCGATATCGTCATTAATGATGACGGCGCAATCGGATGCCTTGCGCACGGCGGTGACGATGGCGTGGGCGGTGGTCGCCGGCCGGCCGGTCTTGTCGCGGTACTGCAACCATCGGGCGCCGCCGCACGCGGCGCGGGCGGCGGCGCCGGCTTCCTCGCCCGGGGCAACCCATCGGGTATCAAGCAGCGCGTACAGCCCGCGGCTATGCATTCGGCGGGGTGCGCCGTCGGCGATCCGGCACGTGCTGGCCTGTGCCCGGCCGGAACGCGTGTTCCAGGCTGTTCCAGGTGTATTGCTGCGCCTGCTCGACGGCGGCCTGCGTCTCGGCGCCGCGCGCGATAAGAGCGGCACAGGCCGAGGCAAGCGTGCAGCCCGAGCCGTGGTAGCGATGCGGCAGCCGGGGCCAGGGATAGCGGGCCACCCGCTGGCCATCCCGGAAAAGCTGGTTGAATACCGTCTCGTCTTCGTGATCGGCGGCTTCGTCGGCGCCGGTAATCAGCACCCAGGCGGGGCCGTCCGACAGGCGCTGCCCACAGCGAACAATGTCCGCATCGGCCGCTTCGCCGCACAGCAGGCGCGCTTCGGCGGCGTTGGGTGTCAGCAGTCGGCTCACCGGAAGCAGCGCATCCACGATTGCGCCGGCGACCGGGTCGTCGGCCAGCCGGGCGCCGCCACCGGCCTTGAGTACCGGGTCGGTGACCAGCGGCAGCGCCTGCCGCTGCGCGAAAGTCGCCAGCCACCGGGCCTGGCCCGCCGAGCCGATCAGGCCGGTCTTGATCGCCCGGATCGCGATGTCCTCGGCGAGCGTCTCGATGGCGGTCTGAAACAGGGTGTCGGGGACCGCGTCCACTCGATAGGCGTTGTGGGTGTTCTGAATGGTCGTGGCGGTCAGGGCAACCAGGGCGTGTGCGTCCAGCGCGAAAACGGCTTCTATATCCGCCTGCAGGCCGGCGCCGCCGCTGGGGTCAAGGCCCGAGCAGCAGAGCACCGGCGGGCGAACGTCTGCGGGATTCGGTTGAGGATAATGCGGCATGCTTGCGTGAGTTTTTGCACAGGCGGGCGACGCGTCCCGGTGTGGCTGAATGAGATTCGACGAAAGTGTAACCTGTCGCGGCGAGAATGATGCAAGTAACTGTAATTAAATAAATATTATCTTTTGGTTACAAATTGTCCGAAGTGGGCAAAGCCTTGATTGAAGGTCGCTAGACGCGCCGCGAAACAGGTCTGTCCACAAAGTTATCCACAAAACCTGTGAACAAGCGGCGTTTTCCCTTCAATGCCATGTGGTTAGCGAAAACAGGTGAAGCAGAATCTGGCTCAAGGGCTGCCGCCGACTAGGTTTATTCACATGGTCAGATCTTGGCCGGGCACGGTCCATGGAAACTGTCCGGATTTACAGGTTATGCTCGAAAATTACCTAAATCATTGTTTTTATGAATATAAAAATCGTTTCATGAACTGTGTGAAGCGCTCACCATGACGGTGAAACTGGCTCAGTAGTTTCCGCAATCCGAAATTTGTGCACATTTTTATCCACAGGCGCCCCGCTACGGGCTCTTCCCGGCTTGATAATGACGCTTGCATTCTGCTAGCAGAACCACTTCGGTGTGGAGGCCGCCGTCCGGGTTCAGCAGTAATCGTCGATACCCGGGAAGCGCCTCCGTATCTTCCGCAAAATCCCTGCTCTGACGGGCGAATTGACGGTGGGTCGACGGCGTGCACCACATCTCCAGCCCGCCATGCCGGTACGCGGCTGCCTGATGGACATGGCCGCACAAGAGCCCCTTCAGCCGCGGATTGCGCGCGCAGGCCTCCAGACAGGCCTCGGCATTGGCCAGACCGATTCGATCCAGCCACGCGCTGCCCACGGGCAAGGGCGGATGGTGCATGGCGGCCAGCTGCCATCGGGCAGGCGAGTTTGGGTCGGGCCGCCCCAGTTGCGCGATGGCGGTTGCGCCCAACCGCCCGCCATCCCGGCCGGGGTCGTGGGTATTCAGCAGATGCAGGGCCCAGTGCGGACCCAGCGCGCGCACATCGGGCCAGGACTGGTTGAAGACTCGCGCCATGCGGGCCGGATGATCATGATTGCCCGGGAGGACGTGCGTCTGTCTGCCGGTATCCGCGAGCAGCAGGCGCAGGCGCTCGTAGGCGGCCTTCTCGCCGTCGTGTACCAGATCGCCGGTGAGCAGCAGACCGGCCTCGACGGGCTCGTCACGCGCGATGACGTCCAGTATCGTTTTCAGACAGCCCCAGGTATCCCAGCCGGCCAGCGGCCGGCCCGGGCTGCGCGTCAGATGCAGATCCGTGATCTGCAATAGGCGCACGGGCCGCGCCGCGGGTGGGCGGGGTGTCGATGATTTTTCCAGAGAGTGTTCCATGACGACAAAAACGCTGCAGCTGACCGACGAACTGCAATCGTATCTGCGCGGCGTTTCGCTGCGCGAACCGGCGCTGTTCGAATCGCTGCGACGCGAAACTGCGCAACGGTCCGATGCCCGCATGCAGATCGCGCCCGAGCAGGGCCAGTTCATGTATCTGCTGTGCCGTCTGATGGGCGTGCGCAACGCCATCGAGGTCGGCGTGTTCACGGGCTACAGCAGTCTTTGGACCGCCATGGCGCTGCCGCCGGATGGCTGTCTGCTGGCCTGCGATGTCGACGGTGAAACAACCGCCATTGCCCGGGATTACTGGGCGCGCGCCGGTCTGGCCGACCGGATTGATCTGCGCATTGCCCCGGCGCTGGAGACCCTGGACGCCGAGGTCCGGGCCGGCCACGCCGGCCGCTTCGACTTTGCCTTCATCGATGCCGACAAGGCCGGCTACGAGGATTATTACGAGCGCTGCATGACGCTCCTGCGGCCCGGTGGTCTGATCGTGGTCGACAACACCCTCTGGGACGGCCGCGTGGCTCTGGAAGACGTCGACGACAACAGCACGGTGGCCCTCCAGCAATTCAATGCCGCCCGGCTGGGTGATGAGCGAATCGATCTGAGTCTGCTGCCGGTGGCCGACGGGCTGACGCTGCTGCGCAAGCGTTAGGGCGTGTTAACCCGCCCTGGGGCGGCTTAGCCGCCGTACTGGAAATCGTCCTCGGAGAACATGTCGGCGTCGATTTCGCGGGCCACCACGACGCGGTTGCGGCCGTTCTTCTTGGCGTCGTACAGGGCCGAATCGGCCTGTTCGAGCAGCCGCTCCGGCCCCTGTTCCGAGGTGGGCAGCAGCGAGGCCGCCCCCACGCTCATCGTCAGCCTGCCGGTGGGGCTGTCGGGATGCTGGATCTGCTTTTCGGCCAGGGCGTTGAGCAGGCGGTTTCCCAGCGCCTTGACGTCGGCCAGGCTGGACATGGGCGACACGATCACGAACTCTTCACCGCCATAGCGCGCCACGAAGTCGCCGGCCCGGCGCAGCGTATCGCGCACCACCTCAGCCACATCCTGTATGGCGCGATCGCCTTCCGGGTGGCCGTAGCGGTCGTTGTATTTCTTGAAATGGTCGATATCGAGCATGATCAGGCCAAGCTGGGTCTGTTCGCGACGCATGCGCCGCCACTCCAGCTCCAGCTTCTCGTCGAAAGCACGCCGATTGGGCAGCCCGGTGAGCGAATCCGACCGCGATTGCTCCAGCAGCTTGTCCGCCCGCTGATGATGCGAACTGATGTCGCGGCCGGTGCAGGCCAGCCGCCGCAGGCCGTCGTCGGTGAACATCGGGCGCGCCTTGATTTCGATCAGGGCGCCGGTGTGCGCCAGCGGCCACTGACGCACCGCCTGTCCCTTGCGCAGGGCCTCGTCCACCAGCAGGTTGGCCTGCGCCTTGCGCACGGCGAATATCGATTCGAGGCTGGACTCGCTGTCGTGGGTCAGCAGCCGGGTGGCGCTGTTGGCCTCGCCGATATGGGTATCGGGGCTCAGTACGGTAAAGATCAGATCGTCCGAGTCGTCGGCCAGCTGCGAGAAGACGCTCAGGCGCTGGCGTAGCTGCAGGTGGCCCTCCAGCAGGGAATAGCCGTACAGGCTGATGAACGTGGAGAAGCCGAGCGTCCAGGCGGCGCCCGAGGCAAAGCCGGGATCCACCGCCCAGGCGCGCAGGCCGATGACGATCAGCCCGGTCAGTGACGCCAGCGCCAGCGCCGGCAGATACATGCGGCCCTCGCTCCGGAAGCCGGCGTCGAGCACCACCAGTATGAGTATCGCCATGCTCGGACAGCTGATGAGCGGGTCGCTGGGTAGGCCGACGAGCAGCGTCACGAGATCCACGCCGATCAGTATCTTGAAGAGCTTCGTGGACTCCGGATTGTCGCGAATGGCGACCGACAGAATGGCCACGGTGGCCACATAGGCCGCAATCAGCAGAAACACCAGCTTGGTGGGCAGCACGCCGGACAGCGTGGATTCGGCCAGCGCCACGTACGCCAGAATCGCGCCCGCGCTCAGATAGCGGACGACGAAGCGGGAGAAATGTTGCGGTGCGAGCACGTCGCGGGGCGAATGTCGCCCGGCGCGAATGCTCTGCATCTTCTGATCGTTCATGGTGCGAATCTAACCCAAGGTGCCGAGACACGCGTCCACCGGTTTGCCCTGCGGTAGTGGTGCAACGGCAAACGGCATGATCCGGTGCAGGCGATGAAGTTAACGCGTCACGCAGCGCCTGCCAACCGCGTCATCGCGGCATTCATCAGCGGTTCAGTCCTGCATCGGCAGCGCCAGATTTTTCCATATGGCCTGAACGGGCCGTGCCTGATTAAGGGTGTAGAAGTGCAGACCGGGGGCGCCTGCTTCCAGCAGTCGCTGTGCCAGGCGGCTGACGACCTCCTCGGCGAAGTCCGTTTGCGCGGCCGGGTCGTCGGCCAGGCTGTCCATCTTCAGCCGAACCCAGCGCGGGATGTCCGCCCCACACAGCTCCGAAAAGCGGGCGACCTGCCGGAAATTGGCCAGCGGCATGACCCCGGGCACGACCGGGATATCCACGCCGGCTTTTTCCAGCTGGTCAACGAAGTGGAAATAGGCGTCGGCGTTGTAGAAATACTGGGTCATGGCGGAGTCGGCGCCGGCCTTGACCTTGGTCACGAAATGCCGGATGTCGGCTTCGGGGGAGGGGGCTTCCGGATGAAATTCCGGGTAGGCGGCCACTTCGACGTGAAAGCGGTCGCCAAAAGCCTCGCGAATGAACGCGACCAGTTCGCTGGCGTAGGCAAACTCACCGGTTTCGGTCTGGCCCGGGACCACATCGCCGCGCAGCGCCACGATGCGGTCCACGCCGAGCGCGGCATAGTCCTCCAGCAGGTCGCGGATGCGTGCGCGCGTCGTGCCGATGCAGGACAGGTGCGGGGCCGTGGCAATACCGGTTTCCCGTCGCGTGGCGGCCACGGTTTCCCGGGTGCCTGCCTGGGTTGAGCCGCCGGCGCCGAAGGTCACCGAAAAGAACTTGGGGCCCAGCGCCGCGAGCTCGCGGCGCACCCGCCCAAGCCGGTCCGCGCCCTTGGGGCCCTTGGGCGGAAAGAATTCGAAGGAGAAGGCGTTCGGGTGTTGTGTCATTGTCTTGCGCGCCAGACAGACGCGGCGCCGGGCGATGGCCGCCCGGCGCCGCTGGTTTCGGCCGGCTGCCGCGGCCTAGTAGCGGTAGTGGTCCGGCTTGTAGGGGCCGGCCTTGGGCACGCCAATATAGTCGGCCTGTTTGTCGGACAGCTCGGTCAGGCGGGCGCCGATGCGTTCCAGATGCAGCCGGGCCACCTTCTCGTCGAGATGCTTGGGCAGCACATAGACCTCGTTGCCGTACTTCTCGCCATGACAGAACAGCTCGATCTGCGCCAGCACCTGGTTGGTGAAGCTGTTGGACATCACGAAGCTCGGATGCCCGGTCGCGCAGCCCAGGTTCACCAGACGACCTTCGGCCAGCAGGATGATGCGCTTGCCGTTCGGGAAGATGATGTGGTCGACCTGCGGCTTGATGTTTTCCCACTCGTAATTCTTGAGCGAGGCGACGTCGATTTCGTTGTCGAAATGGCCGATGTTGCAGACGATGGCCTGGTTCTTCATGCGCTCCAGATGATCGTGGGTGAGCACCTGGAAGTTGCCCGTGGCGGTCACGAAGATATCGGCGGCCTCGACCACGCCGGGGTCATCCAGGTTGACCACGCGATAGCCTTCCATGGCCGCCTGCAGGGCGTTGATGGGGTCGATTTCGGTCACCCAGATGGTGGCGCCCAGGCCCTTGAGCGACTGCACCGAGCCTTTGCCCACGTCGCCGTAGCCGGCCACGATGGCCACCTTGCCGGCCACCATCACGTCGGTGGCGCGCTTGATGCCGTCCACCAGGGATTCGCGACAGCCGTAGAGGTTGTCGAACTTGGACTTGGTGACCGAGTCGTTCACGTTGATGGCCGGGAAGGTCAGCGTGTTGTTCTTCTGCATCTGGTAGAGACGCAGCACGCCGGTGGTGGTTTCCTCGGTCACGCCCTGGATGGCTTCCTTGCGCTTGCTGTAGTAGCCGGGCTGTGTGTCCAGGCGCTTGCGGATCGACTTGAACAGCGCCACTTCCTCGTCGCTGCCGGCATTGTCCAGCACGGAGGCGTCCTGCTCGGCCTTGGTGCCCAGCACCAGCAGCATGGTGGCGTCGCCGCCGTCGTCGAGAATCATGTTCGGCACGCCGCCGTCATGCCATTCCATGATGCGATGACAGTACTCCCAGTACTCGTCCATGGTCTCGCCCTTGTAGGCGAACACGGGGATGCCCTTGTCGGCGATGGCGGCTGCGGCGTGATCCTGCGTGGAGAACACGTTGCAGGAAGCCCAGCGGACTTCCGCGCCGAGCGCCACCAGCGTTTCGATCAGCACGGCCGTCTGAATGGTCATGTGCAGCGAGCCGGCAATGCGGGCGCCCTTGAGCGGCTGATCCTTGAACTCGTCGCGCAGCGACACCAGACCGGGCATTTCGGTCTCGGCGATCAGGATTTCCTTGCGGCCCCAGGGAGCCAGGGAAATGTCGGCGACGGTGTAGTCGTTGGTCAGTGTTTCGGCAGGTGCACTCATCGGTTACTCCTTGAAATTCTTGCTAAAGGCGCGAAAGCGCCACAGAGGCACAGAGAACGCGGAGGAGCGAGGCAAAAATCTCTGTGCCTCTGCGTCTCTGTGGTTTCTTCCTGAACTCAGGCGGCAGCGATGCCGGCGTCCCTCGCCAGCGCGTCGGCGCGGTCGGTCTTTTCCCAGGGCAGATCGACATCGTTACGACCGAAATGACCGTAGGCGGCCGTGGCCTTGTAGATCGGCCGCGCCAGATCGAGCATTTTCAGAATGCCGTAGGGGCGCAGGTCGAAATGCTCGCGGATCAGGCTGGTGAGCTTGCTGTCGTCGATCTGGCCGGTGCCAAAGGTATCCACGCTGATGGATGTGGGCTCGGCCACGCCGATGGCGTAACTGACCTGAATTTCGCATTTGCTGGCCAGGCCGGCCGCGACCACGTTCTTGGCGACGTAACGGGCCGCATAGGCGGCAGAGCGGTCCACCTTGGACGGGTCCTTGCCCGAGAAGGCGCCGCCGCCGTGGCGGGCCATGCCGCCGTAGGTGTCGACGATGATCTTGCGGCCCGTCAGACCGGCGTCGCCCAGCGGGCCGCCCACCACGAATTTGCCGGTGGGGTTGATGTGCACCACCGGCTTGTCGGACAGCAGATCGCCCAGTACCGGCTTGATGATGTGCTCCATCACGCCGTCTTTCAGATCGTCCTGACTGATGGACTCGGCGTGCTGGGTGGACAGCACCACGGCGTCGATGGCTACCGGCTTGCCGTCTTCATAGCGGAAGGTCACCTGCGACTTCGCGTCCGGCCGCAGCCAGTCGACGGTGCCGGACTTGCGCAGCTCGGCGTGCTTGCGCACCAGGCGGTGGGCATAGGTAATCGGCGCGGGCATGAGCACGTCGGTTTCGTCGCAGGCGTAGCCGAACATCAGGCCCTGGTCGCCGGCGCCCTGATCTTCGGGCCGCTGGCGATCCACGCCCTGATTGATGTCCGGGCTCTGCTGACCCAGCACGTCCATGACGGCGCAGGAGTCGGCGTCGAAACCCATCTCCGAGCTGGTGTAGCCGATATCGCGCACGGCGTCGCGCACCAGTTTTTCGGTGTTGATCTTGGCTTTGGACGTGATTTCGCCAAACACCATGACCATGCCGGTCTTGGCGGCGGTCTCGCAGGCCACGCGGGCCATGGGATCCTGCTCGAGGTGAGCGTCGAGCACGGCATCGGATACCGCGTCGCAGAGTTTGTCGGGATGTCCTTCGGAAACGGATTCCGAAGTAAACAGATAACCACGGCTCATAGGTTCTTCATCCTGTTATCCGGATAGGCGGATGAAGTATACCGGGCGCGGCCGCGGATTGCAGTGGTCGATGGGCCGCGTCCCGGCTATCGGCGACCGCCGGGACGCGGCTCGTGCGGACTGGCCGGGCCGCGCGAAACGCGGCGGCCGGCCTACCGGCTGCCTGGGCTAGACCTTGAAATCTGTACCGGTTTTCCGATCGACCAGCTGGCCCTTGATCTGCGCATACTGCGGCAGGCCGTTGGCGTAGGGCGGGTAGTCCTCGCCTCCGATCAGCGGCAGCAGGTAGCGGCGCGCCTTGTCGGTAATGTGGAAGCCGTCGTCGGTGATGAAATCCCGCGGCATCATCTTTTCCACGTTGGCGATGTCCGCCAGCGGCGCTTCGCCCAGCGACCAGCGATAGGGGTCGTCGGATTCGCGTTCGATCGTCACCATGACGCCGGATTTGCCGGCCACGGCGTATTCCACGGCTGCCCGTCCCACGGCGTAGGACTGCTCCAGGTCGGTAGCCGAGGCGATATGCCGGGCCGCACGCATCAGATAATCGGCGATGGCGTAGTGATACTTGTGCCCCAGTTCGCTCTTGATGGTCTGCGCCAGCACCTGGGCCACGCCGCCCAGCTGCTTGTGGCCAAAGGCATCGGTGTTGCCGGTGTCGGCCAGGAAGCTGCCGTCGGGGTTACGCACGCCTTCGGAGGCCACGATGGTGCAGTAGCCGTAGCGCTTGACGCAGTCGTCCACGCGGGCCAGGAAGGCGGCCTGGTCGAACTCGATTTCGGGAAACAGGACCACGTGCGGCGTGTCGCCGTCGCGTTCGGCCGCCAGCCCGCCCGCGGCGGCGGTCCAGCCCGCGTGCCGGCCCATGACCTCGAGGATGAACACCTTGGTGGAGGTCTTGCACATGCTGGCCAGGTCGAATCCGGCCTCGCGGATCGACACCGCCGTGTACTTTGCCACCGAGCCGAAGCCCGGACAGCAGTCGGTAAAGGGCAGGTCGTTGTCCATGGTCTTGGGCACATGGATGGCCTGGATGGGATAGCCCATCTTCTCCGAGAGCTGGCTGACCTTCAGGCAGGTGTCGGCCGAGTCGCCGCCGCCGTTGTAGAAGAAATAGCCGATGTCGTGTGCCTTGAACACCTCGATCAGCCGCTCGTATTCACGCCGGTTCTCGTCCAGGCCTTTCAGCTTGTACCGCGCCGAGCCGAAGGCGCCTGCCGGCGTTTGCTTCAGGGCCGCGATGGTGGCCGCCGATTCGGCGCTGGTGTCAATCAGTTCCTCGGTCAGCGCCCCGATGATGCCGTCCCGGCCGGCCAGGACCTTGCCGATCTTGTCGGGGTGTTCCCGCGCGGCTTCGATGACGCCGCAGGCGCTGGCGTTGATGACAGCGGTCACACCGCCACTTTGCGCGTAGAAGGCATTTCTGGCCGACATAATTCAATTTCCCGGGATGGTTGGACAGGATTTCCGGCCGAGAACGGGGCGGAAACAGCGCGAAAGGATACTGAATTTACGCGGTCTTCAAAATTGACTTGCCCCATGGGCCGGGTTAGCTTTCGCGGCCTGCGACGGCAGAGCGAGTCGTCCGATCCCCGCAATAGATGAGGCAAGCATGAGAATTGCGATGTTTGGTGCGCCGGGCACCGGAAAGGGCACGCAAGCAGAAAAACTGGTTGGCACCTTTTCCGTGCCGCAGATTTCCACCGGGGATCTGCTCCGCGCCGCCGTGGCCGAGGGCTCCGAGCTGGGTCGGAAGGCGAAGGCCGCCATGGACGCCGGCGAGCTCGTGGCCGACGAAGTCGTCATCGAAATGATCCGGGAGCGGCTGGCCCAGCCGGATGCGCAGGACGGGTTCATTCTTGACGGCTTCCCGCGCAGCATCAAGCAGGCCGAGTCGCTCGACGTCATGCTCGAGCGGCTTGAACAGCCGCTTGAGCAGGTCATTCATCTTGAGGTCGAGGACGAGGAAATCGTCCAGCGTCTGCTGTCTCGCGGTCGCGACGATGATTCCGAAGAAGTCATCCGCAACCGGCTGCAGGTGTTCTCGAACCAGACCCAGCCGCTGATCAACTACTACGAAGATCAGGGCAAGCTGGTGAGCGTGGACGGCACGGGCGACATGCAGGCCATCTACGACCGCATCGTCAAGGCGCTGGATCGTTAGCCTATCCGTCTTCGACGGCGCGCAGTTCGCCGTCAACCACCTGCAGTTGCGTGCGGCCCGCGAGCAGATCCTCGACGAATCCACCGGCGGCTTCACGGCGCCAGCCGTGCAGCAGCGCCGGATCACGTTCCCCCAGCACCACTCTTTCCACATCGCCGCGGCTGGCGATGGCGCTGGGGCTGATGCTGGCCGCCGCGGCGCGCAGCCGCAGACCCGCCATGAGCAGATCGGCCAGCGCCTGCTGTTCGGCCGACAGCCGGTTGGCCGGCGGCGGCGTTGCATCAATCGGCTGGCTCGCGCCGTCCCGCACGAGCGCCAGCAGCCGGTCGCCGTGCTTGTTCAGCGTGGCGTCCGCCAGCCCGCGGATTCGGCCCAGGGCAGCCAGGTCGCGCGGCCGCCGCCGGGCGATGTCGCCCAGCACATCGTCCTTGATGATCCAGCCGCGCGGCCGATCGGCCTCCATGGCCAGCGTTTCGCGCCAGGCGGCCAGCGCGCGCAGGGCGCCGATCTGCGCCGGCTTGAGCTTCTTCCAGGCCTTGATGCGCTTCCAGGCATCGCCGGGTTCGGTCACGTAGCGCCCGGGGTCGGTCATTGCCTCGAACTCGGCGGTCAGCCAACGCAGCCGGCCGCGGGCCGCCAGGTCATCGCGCAGCAGCGGGTAGAGTCGCGCCAGATAGCGCACGTCGTCCGCTGCGTACTGCAGTTCTTCCGGCGCCAGCGGTCGGCGCGCCCAGTCGGTGCGGGCATGTGATTTCTCCAGTTCCACGCCCAGCATGGCCTGGACCAGGCGGGCATAGCCCATCTGATCGGGCTGGCCGATCAGCGTGGCGGCAATCTGGGTGTCGAAGACGGGCGCCGGCACGCAGCCGCAGCTCTGGAGCAGGGCTTCCATGTCCTGGAATGCGGCGTGGAAGACCTTGAGGGTGGACGACGATTGCAGCAGTGGCCGGAGCAGGTCGAGTTCGATGTCGGCCAGCGGATCCACGCAGGCAATTTCGGTCTCCGATGCGATCTGGATCAGGCACAGCTGCGGGTAGTAGGTGCGCTCGCGCATGAATTCGGTATCCATGGCCACCCAGGGCTCGGCGCCCAGCCGCTCCACCAGGTCGGTCAGCGCGGTGTTTGTGGTGATCAGGTTGACGGGGTCGGGCTGCATGAGGCTGCTTGAAGGGTTTGGAGAAGCGCGGAGTCTGCGGGTGCGGGCCATCGCGCGCAAACGCGGGCGAGGCGGGTTCCGGTATCATGCCGGCCGGCTCAGCGACGCAAACGTGATGGTTCTTCGGCACCTGCAAATCGTCATCGATATCCTGCTCCTGCGGCGTGGTCCACAGGACCTGCCGGCCGCATGGGAATCGCTTGGGTTCCTGGGGGCCAGCTACTGCTTTTTCAGCGTCTGCCAGATGTTGATCATGGCTGATCCCGGGAGCGCGATCCTGCACGGGCTGGCCGCCACATTGATGCTGGCCCTGTTCGTGCACGGGCTGCTGCGCGTGCGCGGGCGCCCCGAGCGCTTCGTGCAGACGCTGTCGGCCCTGTACGGCGTGGGTATCGTCATCGTCCTGGTGCTGCTGGGGCCGACCACGGTCCTGGCGCCGTTCGTCGAGGCCATGAACAGCAGCCCCGATACCGCGGCCGCACCGCCCGCGCCGGTGGTGCTGGCGTATCTGGCCGGGGTGATCTGGAGCCTGATCGTGTCCGGTCATATCTACCGGCACGCCCTGGATCTGGGGCTGGCCGGCGGCATCGCCATGGCGCTGCTGTTCGAGTTCCTCGTGTTCATGCTGTTTTCCCTGTCCGGGCTGGGTGTATAGCCATGCACGTGCATATCCTCGGTATTGGCGGCACTTTCATGGGCGGTATCGCGCTGCTTGGTCGGGCGGCCGGGCATGAGGTCACCGGCAGCGACCAGGGGTTGTATCCGCCCATGAGCACGCAGCTCGAGGCCGCCGGTATCGCCGTGCACGAGGGCTACGACCCCGCCCAGTTCGAGCCGCGACCCGATCAGGTCATCATCGGCAACGCGCTGTCGCGCGGTAACCCCGCTGTCGAGTACGTGCTGGACCAGGGACTGGACTATGTCTCCGGGCCTCAGTGGCTGGCCGAGAACGTGCTGCGTGGGCGCTGGGTGCTCGCGGTCGCCGGGACGCACGGCAAGACCACCACCGCGTCGATGCTGGCCTGGATCCTCGAGTTCGCTGGCCTGGCGCCGGGCTATCTGATTGGCGGCGTGCCCGGCAACTTCGAGCACTCCGCGCGCTTCGGTCGCAGCGACTTTTTTGTCGTGGAGGCCGACGAATACGACACGGCCTTTTTCGACAAGCGCTCGAAGTTTGTCCATTACCGGCCGCGCACGCTGGTCCTGAACAATCTTGAATACGACCACGCCGATATCTTCGACGACCTCGAAGCCATCAAGCGCCAGTTCCATCATCTGCTGCGCACCGTCCCGGCCAGCGGGCAGGTGATTTTCAACCAGCAGGAACGCCATCTCGAAGAGGTGCTGGCCCGGGGCTGCTGGAGTCAGACGCTGGGCTTCAACGACCCGGCAGGCTGGCGCCACGAGGCCCTGCGACCGGGCGGCGACCGTTTCTGTCTGCACGACGGCGACGATGCCTGGCCGGCGGTGGAGTGGTCCTGTCTGGGGCAGCACAACCTGGACAACGCGCTTGCCGCGACTCTGGCGGCGCGGCACGCGGGCGTCAGCGTCGAAGTGGCGCTTGAGGCGCTGGCCGCCTTTCGCAGCCCGCGGCGCCGCATGGAGCTGCGCGGCGTGCCTGACGGCGTCGCGGTTTATGATGATTTCGCCCATCATCCGACGGCCATCGCCACCAGCCTGGCAGGTCTGCGGGCGCAGGATGCCGGTCGGCGCATCGTCGCGATTCTAGAGCCGCGATCGAACACCATGCGCATGGGCACGCACGGCACGGCGCTGGCTCACTCGCTGGCGGCGGCGGATATGGCGCTGGTGTATGCCCCGGACGATCTCGCCTGGGACGCCAACGCCGTGCTGGCCAGGGCGTCGGTGGCCTGGCGCACGGCGCGGACGCTGCCCGATCTGCTGCAGACCGCGCTAGAGCACATCCGTCCCGGTGATCGCGTCGTCATCATGAGCAATGGCGGATTCGGCGGCTTTCATCAGATGCTGATGGATGCGCTGGCCGACCGCGCCAGTCACGGCGGGTAGCCATTCCGCGGTATTCGAAGGCCGGGCCTGTCCCCTGGCAGAGACAACAGGACGGGTTTACAGGTGGCCCTGGCGATTCGCAGGCGGGCCAGCCGTCGGCTGATCCTGATCGCGGCAGGCAAAAAAAAGATGGTCGGTAACCGGAGAGCGCGAGAGGCAACATCCCTGCTGCCGACCCCGCGCCGCGAATTCCGGTCGCGACCATCTTGGTATTCCGGCATCCGTTCCGGAACTACCTGAAGTTCACGTGGCCCGCGGCTTTCGGTGGGGGGCCGGGTTGGAGCCGCGGACCACGCAAACAACAAGTTCGAGAAAGCGGCGCATCAAAGCATTCGGTCATGTTGCGTCGTCACATGTGACGCAGGGCCTAAAGCCGCCTTTCCCGTTGTGATTAGTGATATTGCAGGAGCTATGCCAGGTTATAGAAAATCTTACAAAACAATAGCTTAAAAATTAATCTGCCATCCAAACAAAAAAATAAGCCGGTTTGGCGCCGATTTATCTGTGAAACTGACCTCTATACCCATCGGCCTGATGGTTCGTGGTCAAGTGGCTCTGTATAAAGATATTTTCTGTTGCCAATAAGGGACAGTTAAGTCACTGACCCGCACGGAATTTGCTGATGCTGGCCGTGTCGGTATTGTTTCCAGAAGGCGAAGGGTCCACGACGACGCGTTGACGCGCAAATCCGCAGAATTACGGAGTGCCAGCGTCCAGAGCAGGAGGGAGAGGTAATTTCGCTATGGTCGGGCCGGATTCGGTGTACGAGGGGGACCGGGGGGACCGGCCCGACCATGGCGAACTGGTGTGTCGCGCCTGCGATATTTTTGAACCAGAAGGCAGGCGGACTGTTGACTGTTGTGCCGTATGAGCGGCTTGTGAAGGATACAGTGCACGCGCTGTGCCAACGCTGACGGATCAAGGGTTTGACGCCGCGTTCGGGCGGTTTACCGAGCGTGCGAACCGGTTTGCCCTGCCATTGCGTACCCGCAACCGCTCAGTTCGGCAGCGCTTTTCCAAGCAATTGAAAGGCAAGTATTAAATTGTCGTTGAATGACTACGGTTCAGGCGAGCTTCGCGCCCTGGCGGGCGGGCTGCCGGCCAACTCGGCCGCCAAAGCCTGTTATCGCGCGCTTTCCGACGAGTCGGTCAGACTTCTTTCGATGTCGGCAATTGCACGCAACTTCTCCTCCGCCTGCCTGAGCCGCTGCTGCATCTGCTCGTTTTCCTGCCGTGAGCCGCGCAGCAGCGCCAGACGCGCATCGATGTAGCGTAGCTGCGCAGACTGAAACTCCAGAAAGGCAATGTCGGCAGGCGACCAGCCGCCTTCCGTAGCCATTCGGCTACCCGCCTCATCCAGCAACTGTGCCGCCCGGCCCGGGGAAAAGTGCGCATGCCCCCACTGGCCGACGACCAGGCCCAGCTCGTAGCCGGTTTCAACGCTCGGGCGATTGGCGTGGCGCTTGTCGGCCCGCGCGTACTCGGCCTGCAGTTCGTCCGGCGACATTCGGCTGAGCGCGGCTGCGTGCGGCGCGGCGAGCGGCTGGGTCTGTGTCGACGACGGTTCTTCCAGGACCAGCGTGGGTTCCTGCATGAGGTGGCAGCCGGAAAGCGACAGCAGCAGGCTGGCCGTGCCGAACAGAAGGGGAAGGTCGGGGCGTCGCATGGTCTACATTTCCTGTTCGGCTGGCATGACAATTCGGAAGCAGGCGCCGCCTTCCGACGTGTTATCGACCGCGACGTCGCCTCCGTGAGCACGTACGCCCTCGCGAACCACGGACAGGCCGATACCGGTCCCCTGCACGTGGGCGTTGGTGGGCGTACCGGGTTGATAGAAGGGCGTAAAGATGTGTTCCCGCTCGTCGGCCGGAACACCCGGTCCCTCATCGCTGACAGTCAGAGTCAGCTTGCCGCGCTGGCTCTTGTACCTGACCGTGATGCGGCCCCGCTCGGGCGAGAATTTTACGGCGTTTCCGACAAGATTGCTCAGGACCAGCCGCATCTGATCGCGATCGGCCACCACCGTCAGCGACGCTTCCGGCAGGATCATCGCCAGATTCTTCCGGTCGATCGTGAGCTGGTGGCGCTTGACGATCTCGGCCACCAGCGCGCGCATGTCGAATCGGGCGGGCTGCAGCTGTGATCGATGTTGTTGCCAGGCGGCGAAATTGAGCAGGTTCTCGATCAGCGAGAGCAACTCCAGGCTGCTTGCCTGCAGGATATCCGCCACTTCGGCCTGAGCCTCGGTCAGCGGTCCCAGGCTGCGGTCACGGATGAGCTCGACGCCCTCCCGGATACTGGCCAGCGGGGTCTTGAGCTCGTGCGACATCTGGCGCAGAAACTGATTTTTTTCCTCTTCGAGTTCGGCCAGCCGGCGGCGCATCCAGTCCAGGCGGCTGCCCAGTGCGTCCAGCTCCCCGGACGGCGCGCTCACCACCACCGGCTGGTCGAAATGTCCCTCGCCCAGGCGCGAGATGGCGTGCCGGATCTGGGCAATGGGCCGGGAAATGAGCGCCGTGAAGATCAGCATGAGCAGCAGCGCTGCCGGCAGTACCGCGAAAATGTTCAGCAGCAGAAAATTGCGGGCGCCGGCCGATGTGCGGTCCATGGCATCCAGTTCGGCATCGATGAAGCGATTGCCGAGCGCCGTGATTTCCTGCGACAGACCGCGCACGCTTTCAAAGCGGACGGCTGCGGCCTCGATGCGGGTCGGCTCGAACGGGTCGGCGATGACGCCTTCCCGAATCTGGTCGACCAGCCCGGCGAGCTCCTCGAGCTTCCGCTCGTGCAGCTCCGACAGCTGCAGTTCGGCGAGCGACGCCAGCAGCGCCTGCAGGCCCGCGTGCTGGTCGGCAAAGCGGTTGCGCAGCACGTCGTTGCCCAGCACCGCGTACTGCCGCGCGCTGCGCTCCATGGAAGTGAGGTCGGAGGTCAGCTGGCGACTCAGCCGCGTGGCCTGCACGCCCTGCTCGACGAGACGCTCGGTGCGCTCGGTGAGCTCGCCCACATAGTGCACGCCGTAAACAATGGCGATCACCAGCGGCAGCGCGACCAGCCCGAAGCTGGCGAGCAGCAGGCCGCGAACGGATTTGGGGCGGGCAGAGAGAGTCAGTCGCATGACAGGCAGGATCAGGCCGCAATCCTGCGGACTGTACGTGAAACCGCTGCGGCTGTGGATTTGCAGGTCATCGAGCAGGTACATTCGCCCACTGCCCCTTCACTTTTCGGCGGCCCCTGCGGCATCGCGTGGGCCGGCCGTCGTCACCAACAGCAAGCCCATGAGCCAAGCCCCAGCCCAGACTAGCCGCCCCGACCTGCCGAATGCCGACAGTCTGTACGAAACGCTTGAACGCGTACTCGGGCAGGCCCGCCGTCTGGGCGCCACCGCCGCCGAGGCATCGGCCGACGCGAGTCGCGCGTTGAGCGTGCGCGTGCGCCGCGGCGATGTCGAGTCGGTGGAGTTTCAGGGAGACCGGGACCTGGCCGTGACGCTTTACAACGGTCAGCGCAAGGGCAGCGCCAGCACCACCGATCTGTCCGAGGCTGCCATCCAGCGCTGCATCGAGCAGGCCTGGTCCATTGCCCGTCTGACGGGTGAGGACGAGTGGGCGGGCCTCGCACCGGCCGAACTGATGGCCGATGAGTCGCCCGATCTCGACCTGTGGCACCCCTGGACGCTCCCGGTGGATGACGCCATTGACGTGGCGCGCCGCTGCGAAGCGGCCGCCCTGGCGGTCGATACGCGTATCGAAAACAGCGACGGTGCCGAAGTGGACACGCGTGAGGGCATTTCCGCCTACGCCAATAGCCATGGCTTCATGGGTCATCAGCGCGCCAGCACGCATGCCTTCAGCACCTCCGTAATCGCGCGCAGCAACGATCAGATGCAGCGAGACTACTGGTACAGCCAGGCGCGCGCTCCCGCCGATCTGCTCGAGCCGGAGGCGGTGGGTCGCCGGGCGGGGGAGCGGACCGTCGCGCGCATGGGCGCGACCACGCCGGCGACCACCCGCGCGCCGGTGCTGTTTCCGCCGCAGCTTGCGCGCAGCCTGTTCGGGCATTTTCTGGGCGCCATCAGCGGTGGCCTGCTGTACCGCGATGCCTCCTTTCTGAAGGATCGCGTCGGCGAGACGATCTTTTCGCCGCAGGTCTGTCTCGCCCAGCGGCCGTTTCTGCTCAAGGGGGCCGGTAGCGCCGGCTTCGATGCCGAAGGTGTGGCCACCGTGGATCGTGATCTGGTCGACCAGGGCGTGCTGGGCGGCTATTTGCTGAGCAGCTATTCCGCGCGGCGGCTGGGTCTGCAGACCACCGGCAATGCCGGCGGTGTCTTCAACCTGACGGTCAGTCCGGGGGATCAGGATCTGCCGGGGCTGATCCGTCAGATGGATCGCGGCCTGCTGGTCAACGAGCTGATGGGGCAGGGCGTCAGCCTGATGACCGGCGACTACTCGCGCGGCGCGTCGGGCTTCTGGGTGGAAAACGGCGAAATCGCCTACCCGGTCGAGAACATCACCATCGCCAGCAGTCTGCAGGCCATGTTCAAGGGCATCGTGGCGCTGGGCAACGATGTGGACCCGTTCTCGCTGGTGCGGTCACCCTCGCTGCTCATCGACCGGATGACCATCGCCGGCGCCTGAGCGCTCCGGCGCCTCGAGCGCCCGCACATCGCGCGGCCGCCACGCCGCAATCAGCGGCAACACAAGCAGACTGGCCACGGCCGCCACGGCCGTGCCCACCGCCACCGATATCCCGAAACGCTGCGTGGGCGGGAACTGCGACAGCGCAAAGATGGAAAAGCCCGCCGTGACCACCAGCGCCGCGCCGGCGACCGCGTGCCACTGGTCCTGGCGCGCCAGCACCCAGGCCTGCCAGGGGTTGTCGGTCTGGCGCCGGGCCACGCGCATGGCCACGACCAGGTGGATCATCATGTCGATGGCCAGGCCGATGCACACGTTGGCCGACGGCGAGGAAATGATGTCCAGCGGCACGCCCAGCAGGCCGTCGCCGCCGATGATGACCAGCGGCACCAGCGTCAGGCAGAACAGCAGCCCCAGAATCACGCGGGGTGAGCGGCCGACAATCAGCGCGATGATGGCCAGCGCGGCCATCAGGCCGGCCAGCCCGGTGATCAGGCTCTCGCCGACCCGGTCGGCCAGTTCAGCCTGCAGGAAATAGGCTTCGCCGATGTAAACCGTCTCGAAGCCGTGCCGGGCGAGAATGTCTTCCAGTCGGTCAATGATCACGCTGCGCGACTCGTCTCGCTCGCTTTCGATCATGGCCAGCGTGAAACGCGTGAGCCGGCGATCGTCGGTCACGAAACCGCGGGCGGCGCCGCCGTAGCGGTCGGATTCGAGGATCTGCAGCAGCCATTCCCAGGTCATGAACATGGACAGCGGGTGGCGATCGGCTTCTGCCATCAGCAGGGGCAGCGAGACGACGGTGCCCACGGCCGGGTCCTCTTCGAGCGCGCGATGGGCAAACCAGAGCCGCTCGTAGGCTTCGCTGTCGTTGAGTTCGCCGCCCACGTCGCGGCGCACCACGAACTGTAGCGGCGCGCTGCCGCCGTGCTGGTCGGCAAAGGTCAGCCGGTTGCGGATTTCCGAGCCCTGCCGGAAATAGTCCAGCAGGCTGGGGTCGGTCTGCACCTGCGGCAGCCCAACGCCCAGCGCCACACAGGCCAGGGCGAACAGCGTGGCGGGCAGCAGCAGCGGGCGTCGCCAGAAGCGGTTCACGGCGCTGTCGGGTGCGCGCGGGCGCGGCCGCGGGTCGGTCCAGCGCAGGTACATGGGGTACAGGGCGTAGGCGCTGATCAGCGAGGCCGCGGTGCCGATGGCGCCGCAGATGCCCAGCGCCCGCAGCGGCTTGGCATCAACCAGCAGCAGCGTGGCAAAGCCCAGCAGCGTGGTCAGCATGCACCAGAACGAGGCCATGAAGGTGCGGTTGCGCGCGGCGGCCGCGTAGTCCGGCAGGGTCTCGTCGCGCGCGATGTGGCGCCAGTTGAAGGTCATGAAGACGATGTGCGAAGCCGTCAGCACGAACACGACCGTGACGGTGTTGGTCGTTAGCAGCCCGAGCGGGATATTCAGCGCACTCTGCATCAGCAGTGTCGCCATCACGGCGATACCGCAGCAGGTCAGGCTGCCGAACAGCAGCTTGGGGGATCGGAACAGCAGCAGGATGATGGCGCCGAAAATCAGCGCCGCCGCGCCGCTGAACACGTGAAAATCCCGGGTCAGAAACTTGCGGACCTGCTCGACGATGTAGGGCGCGCCGGCCACGCGCAGCTTGAAGTCCGGTTGCTCGAGGCGGGCCACCAGCGCGTCGACTTCGGCCATGAGGCGCGTGTTGTCGCGCTTGTCGTTGGGCTCGACCACGGCAAAGATGTTGGTGGAGTCGAACTGGTCGGGGATGAGGACGCGCCGCCACAACGGGCTGTCGATGGCGTCATCGATGTCCTGCGGGCCGGAGGTGATGCTGCGCACATTGAGAATCTGCGGGTTGGCGGCAAGCGCGTCGGTCAACGCGGCCACGCGCTGGATGTATTCGGGCGAGCGGATCCGGCTGGTGGCAGCGTTGATGACCAGCACCGGACGCGACGGGAAGATCGCCTTGATGCGTTCGGCCTCCACGAAGGCCGGGTCATCCTCCGCGAAGAAATAGCTCTCGCCCACTTCCTGCTGCAGGCTGATGTGCTGCCAGCTGATGGTCCACAGCACGGCCGCCAGGATGGGGACCAGCCAGTGCATTTGCCGCCGGACCGGTCCGAGCGTGCTGCCGGTTTGCTGCATCGCGCCTCCTCAAGGCGATTGTCGGCCCGAGCAGCCCCCCGGTTTCAGGCTTTATTGCTGTTGTTGTGGCTGATTATCAGAGCAGAAAGAGCGCACCAAGTCCAAGAAAGGACGCGAAGCCCACCACGTCGGTCACCGTGGTCAGCACGACCGATCCGGCCAGCGCCGGGTCAATGCCCAGCCGCCGCATGGCCAGCGGCAGCCCGACGCCCACGAGTGCGGCGGTGAGCTGGTTGATGATGAGCGCCGAGGCAATGACAGCGCCCAGAACCGGGTTGCCGAACCAGGCAATCGCCACGATGCCCACCACCGTGGCCCAGAGCAGCCCGTTGATCACCGCCACGGATATTTCCTTGAACAGCAACGAGCGGGCGTTGGTGTAGCCGATTTGCCCGAGCGCCAGGCCGCGGATCATCAGCGTGAGCGTCTGCGAGCCGCCGATGCCGCCCATGGAGGCCACGATCGGCATGAGCACCGCCAGCGCCACGACCTGCGCCAGCGTGGCTTCGAACAGACCAACCACCCAGGAGGCGAGAAACGCGGTGCACAGGTTTGCGCCCAGCCAGACGGCGCGCCGACGGGCGCTGCGGGGGATGGGGGCGAACAGGTCCTCCTCTTCGTCGAGGCCGGCCATGGACATGATGCTGTGCTCGGCTTCATCGCGGATCACATCCACGACGTCGTCGATCGTGATGCGTCCGACCAGCATGCCGTTGTCGTCGACAACCGGCGCGGAGATCAGATCAAGGTCCTGAAAGCGTTTGGCGACCTGGCTGGCAGGCAGATCCGCCTGAATGCCTTCCACCGAGGTGTTCATGATTTCCGACACGTCCCGTTCGGGGTCCACCGTGACCAGCTTGGCCAGGCTCAGCATGCCCAGATAGCGCCCGTAGCGGCTCACCACGAACAGCGTTTCGGTCTGGTCGGGCAGGGTGCCGCGCTGTCGCAGATAGCGCTGTACCACGTCGAGCGACACGTCAGGGCGCACCGTCACGGAGTCGGTGTTCATCAGGCCGCCGGCAGAATCGGCCGGATAGGACAGCACGGACTCCAGCCGCTCGCGGTTCTGCAGGTCCATGGACCGCAGCACCTGCTGCGTGACGGTTTCCGGCAGATCCTCGATGAGGTCGGCCAGGTCATCGATTTCCAGGCCTTCCGTGGCGGCCAGCAGCACCTCGTCGTCGAGGTCCTCGATCAGCTCGGAGCGAACCTCGTCGTTGACGTGCAGCAGCACCTCGCCATGGTCGTCATCGGGGACCAGGCCCCAGACGATTTCTCGCTTGGCGTGCGGAATGGCTTCCAGCAGCAGCGCGGTTTCGGCCGGATGCAGCGCATGAAGCAGGGGTTTGAGCCGGCGCATGCGGCCGGAATCCAGCGCTTCGTGCAGATACTGCAGGCGCGCTTCGCTCTGGTCGTCAGTCTTGTCCGCGGCTTCACTCATGGCTGGCCCGTTGGCTGTCGCTCCGGCTGGGGTGAATGACGCGGCGGCTGCCGTCCGCGTGGCCCGCCCGGGGCTTTGCAGGGGCGTGGCGGCCACCGTACTGACGCGCCGTTCATTGTACCCGAGGCGCGGCGTCGCGCCAGCCGAATCAGTGGCTTGCCTGCAGCTCGGCCAGTTGCGCTCGATAGGTCGCCGGATCGTCGCCCGCGAGAATGTCAGCCACGCGCCGGCGCAGTTCGCCGACGCGGCTTTGCATCACCAGGCGCTTGATTTCGGGGATGTTGGCCGGATGCATGGAGAATTCGGTCAAGCCCAGGCCGAGCAGCAGCGCCGCGTAGCGCTGGTCCGACCCCATTTCGCCGCAGAGCGAAACCGGAATGCCGGCGGCGCGGCCGGCGTCGATTGTGGTCTGTATCAGCCGCAGCACGGCCGGGTGGAGGGGGTCGTACAGATAGCTGATTTCGTCGTCGACCCGGTCCATGGCCAGTGTGTACTGGATCAGGTCATTTGTGCCCAGCGAAAAGAAATCCGCATGGCGGGCCAGTTGGGGGGCGGCCAGTGCGGCAGCCGGCACCTCGATCATCGCGCCCAGTGCCACCGCGTTGTTGAACGCGTGACCTTCGCTGCGCAGTTCCGACTTGGCCTGTTCGAGCAGGCGCCGGGTCTGCTGCAGCTCCTGCACATTCGAGATCATGGGGATCATGATCCGCAGGTCGCCGTCGACCGACGCCCGCAGCAGCGCGCGAAGCTGAACGCGAAACATGTCCGGTTCCTTCAGGCAGAAGCGGATTGCCCGCAGGCCCAGAGCCGGATTGGTGGCCTGAGCCTGCTGCCGTACCGACGCCGCCGTCTTGTCGGCGCCCAGATCGAGCGTGCGGATGGTGACCGGCCCGGCCACCGTCTGCAGCACGCGCCGATAGGCGGACAGCTGCTCGTCCTCGCCGGGCATGTCGCCGCGATTCATGTAGAGAAACTCCGTGCGGTACAGGCCGATGCCCTCGGCGCCCACCGAGACCGCCTCGGCGCTGTCATCCGGCAGCTCCACGTTGGCCAGCAGGCGAACCCGCACGCCATCGGCCGAGATGGCGGGCTCGTCGCGCAGCTGACTGAGCATGCGGCGATAGCGGCGGTCGCGTCGCTGTCGGTGCCGGTAGAACGCCAGTGCGCTCTGGCTGGCGTCGGCCAGCGCGTGCCCGGCGTCGCCATCCACGATCAGGGTTTCCTCGTCGGCCAGCAGACGCCGTGCCCCGTGCAGGCCCACGATCATGGGGACGCGCAGGCTGCGGGCCAGAATCGCCGTATGCGACAGCGGCCCGCCGTGTTCGGTCACGAACGCCGCGACGCCCTGCTGATGCATCAGGATGATGTCGGCCGGCGTGATGTCGTCGGCCACGATGATCGGCCGCAGGCGGCCCTTCTGGCCACGCGGGGCGATGACCCGTTCCTCCTTGAGCAGGATGCGCTGAATGCGCGCCGCGACGTGGCGCACATCATCGCGCCGGGCACGCAGGTAGTCGTCGTCCATCTGCTCGAACACCGATATCAGATGGTCCTGCTGGCGCTTGAGAGCCCATTCGGCATTGAGCCGCTGCTCGCGAATCAGCGCAGGCACCCGGTCTGCCAGGCTGCTGTCCTGCATCATCAGCAGATGGGTTTCGATGAAGGCAGCGATTTCGTCGGGGGCGTTGCCCGGAATCTGGCGGCTGACGTCGGTCAGCTGCCCGCGCGCCTGGGCCAGCGCCTGCTCGAAGCGCGCGACCTCCGCTTCCACGGCGTCGGGCTCGAGCGTGAACTCGGGAATATCCAGGTCAGCGGGATGCACGCGATGCGCCGGGCCGATGGCCACGCCGCGCGACACGCCGATGCCGGCCAGCCAGAGCGTCATGCCGGGCCCACCATCAGCTGTCCTCGCCGAATCGGTCGCCGATGAGGGTTTCCAGGGCGTCCAGCGCCGCTTCGGCGTCCGGTCCCTGCGCCGTGACCGTAATGCGGCTGCCGCGCGCCGCAGCCAGCATCATCACGCCCATGATGGACTTGCCGCTCACCTCGCGGCCGTCCTTGCGCACGCGGATGTCGGCTTCGAACGCCGACGCCGTTTTGACGAAGCGCGCAGCCGCCCGCGCATGCAGACCGAGCTTGTTGACGATGCCGATGTCGCGTTCAGGCATGGTCGGCTCGCCCATCGTCTTTCGTTTCGCAGGCCAGCACGCCCTGGCGCCCGGCCTCCACGGCGCTGGCGACCATGTCGCTCAGACCCAGTTCGGGGTAGTTGTAGATACGAATGAGCATCGGCAGATTCACGCCCGTGACCACCCGTCGCGGGCCGCTTGCGGCCACGCGGTTGGCCACGTTGCTGGGTGTGGAGCCGAAGGCATCGGTGAGCAGGAGGACGCCGTCGCCGGCATCCAGCCGGGCCGCGAGCCGACGCGCCTCGTCCAGCCGCTGCTCGGGCTCATCCTCACGATCAATCGCGATGATGCCGGTGGGCAGACTCAGGCGGTCGAGCATGCCGCGGGCCGTGTCCACGAGGTGGCGCCCCATTTCGCCATGGGTGATCAGCAGTACGCCGATCATGGCAGCTCCGTGTGCCGGACCAGGGTCTTGTCGTAATGCCGTCGCAGTCGCCCGGCCAGCCGCTCCACAAGATAGACCGACCGGTGGCGCCCGCCCGTGCAGCCGATCGCAATGGTGATGTAGGCCCGGTTCTCGCGCGCGAACTGCGGCAGCCAGCGATCCAGAAAGCCGCCAATGTCCTCGTACATCTGCTGGACGGCCGGCTGCCCCGCCAGATGATCGATGACCGGTTGTTCCAGCCCGCTGTGGGCGCGCAGCTCGGGAATCCAGTGGGGATTGGGCAGGCAGCGCACGTCGAACACGAAGTCCACCGCGTCCGGGACGCCGTGCTTGAAGCCGAAGGACTGCAGGAGGATAGACAGCCCGCCGTCGCTGCTGGCCTCGACCCGGGTGCGAATCAGCTCACGCAGCTGATGGATATTGGTTTGACTGGTGTCCAGCACCAGATCGGCCTGCTCGGCAATCGGCTTGAGCAGGGCGCGGTCGGCGGCGATGGCTTCGGTGAGCGGCGTGCGCTCGTCGGTCAGCGGATGCTTGCGCCGGGTCTCGGCATAGCGGGTGAGGATGATGTCGGCCTGGGCCTCGAGAAAGATCACCTGCACGTCGATTCCCGCCGCCTTGAGGCTCTCGACGTGGGCGGGAAAGGCCGCGATATCGCGGCCGCCGGCGCGCGCGTCCACACCCACCGCCATGCGTTCGAAATCGTGATGTTGCTCGCGCAGCGTGTCGGCCGTGACCTCCCGCAGCAGGCTGAGCGGCAGATTGTCGATACAGTAGTAGCCCAGATCCTCGAGCATGTGCAGGGCCACGGATTTGCCCGAGCCGGCCAGGCCGCTGACGATGATCAGACGCACGCGGCATCCCGGTCGAGCCTGCGGGCCAGGCGGTCATGCAGAACCTGTTCGGCGTCGTGGCCCTGTCGGCGCTGCCGCTCGGCCAGGCACAGCGCTTCCAGCCGCGTGGCCGGGCAGACACTGCGCTGTGTGTAAATGCAGTAGCGCGGCAGCGTCACGCCCTGAATCTGGTAGCCGCCGCGGGCATCGAACAGGCGGCCGGCGGCGGCCGGTGCGGGCGCGTCGAGCAAGTGCACGACGAGTGCCAGCGGCGCCTGCGGCCGGATGGCCTGCGCGCCGAACAGGGCGGTCATGTCGAGCACGCCAAGGCCCCGCACCTCCAACAGGCCCGCCAGCAGCGGGGCGCAGCGGCCGGTCACCCTGGCCGCGGCGCCGCGGGTCAGCAGTGGGGCGTCGTCGGCCACGAGCGCGTGCCCGCGGCGGACCATTTCCAGCGCCAGCTCGCTCTTGCCGGCGCCCGGCGCGCCGGTCAGCAGGACACCGGTTTCGTGAACCAGCAGCAGCACGCCGTGAATCGTCGGGGCCGCATCGCCGGTGGCCGGTGCTGTGTTCGGTTCGGACACGACGGCGGGCGTCAGTCGCCTGTGGAACCGGCCCGACGGCTGACCTGCGCCAGCAGGGCCTCGCCGTCACCGGCCTGGCGCAACGCCTGCAGACAATCAGGCGCCGAAAACATTTCCGCCAGTGCGCGCAGCAGTTCCAGATGCTCTTCGGTGGACTTTTCGGGGACGATCAGCCCGAAAAGAATATCGACCGGCGCGTCGTCGGTGGCGCCAAAATCCACCGGCTGCTCCAGACGAATCATCGCGCCCACGCATTCCTCCACGCCCTTGAGCCGGCCGTGCGGAATGGCCACGCCGTGGCCGATGCCGGTACTGCCGAGCTTTTCGCGGCCGACCAGCGCCGTGAAAATCTCGTTTTCGGTGACGTAGGGCGTGCCTTCCCCGAGCAGCTCGGACAGGCGTTCCAGCGCGCGCTTCTTGCTGGCCACGTCGTCCAGGACGCGCATGCGATCGGCGGTGACTATTTCGGTGATGTTCATAGGCGATCGGTCGGCGAATGCAGGGGGCAAAAAAAACGGTCCCGGCGAGGCCGGGACCGCTGCCGGTCGGCTTACTGTGGCGCGGCGGCCGCATTCATGCGGAGCGCTTCGCGATTGTGGTGGTCGGTGATTTTTTCCTTGAACTTGCGGGTTTGCCGGTCGAGCTTGTCCACCATGGCGTCGATCGCGGCGTACATGTCCTCGTGCTCGGCTTCCGCATGCACGGTTCGGCCGCTCAGGTGGACAGTCGCCTCGGCCTTTCGCAGCAGCTTGCTGACTTCCAGCACCACTTCCGCGTCGATGACGTGATCGAAATGCCGCTCAACCCGCTCCAGCTTGGAGCTGACGTAGTTGCGCAGCGCATCCGTCATGTCCATGTGATGACCCGAGATATTCAAGTTCATAGTGCACTCCTATTTGGCAGGATTGCTGACTCGCCGCGAGCGGATCCCGCGGCGACTACCGGTGCACAACCGGGCGACCCGCGCCCGGCAGTACACCAAGGCGCAGGCCGGGGCATCAGGCCCGCTCCCTACGCTCGTGCGAGGGGGCAATACCCAACCCCTCGCGGTATTTGGCGATGGTACGTCGCGCCACCTTGATGCCCTCGTCCAGCAGCATGCTGGCCAGCTTGCTGTCCGACAGGGGTTTGGCAGGGGGTTCGGCGGCGACCATGCGTTTGATCATGGCCTGAATGGCGGTGGCGGAACAGGTGCCGCCATCGGTGGTGGAGACGCGGCTGGAGAAGAAATACTTCAGCTCGAACAGGCCGCGGGGCGTCTGCATGAACTTGTTGGCGGTCGCGCGCGACACGGTGGACTCGTGGACCCCGAGTTGGTCGGAAATATCACGCAGCACCAACGGTTTCATCGCTTCTTCGCCATACTCCAGGAAGGCGCGCTGTTCCTCCACTATACATTGTGCGACCTGCAACAGGGTCTCGTTCCGGCTTTTCAGGCTGTTGAGAAAAAAACGGGCTTCCTGCAGGTGCTCGCGCAGGGTGGACTGGTCCTCGCTGCGGTCGGCCCGCTTGACCAGCGCCAGGTATTCCGGATTGATCCGGATGCGCGGCGCAATATCCGGATTGAGCGACACCGTCCAGCGGCCCTGCTGCCGCGCCACGAACACCTCGGGGACCACGTACTGGGATTCGTGGTCGGAAAAGCTTTCGCCCGGATGCGGCTGAAGCTGCTGGATGGCCGCGATCATCGCGTCCAGCCGCTCGCCGTCATCGCTGCCGAGCCAGCGCAGCAGGGCGGCCCGATCGCCGTTGGCGAGCAACGCCAGCTGATCCTCGGCGACCAGGCGTTCAGCGTCGTTCAGGCCCGGGGTGTCGTCGTCGAGCTGGCCCAGCTGGAGGGTGAGGCACTCGCGCAGGTCGCGGGCCGCCACGCCAGGCGGGTCGAACTCCTGAATGCAGGCGAGCACGTCCTCCAGGCCGTCGCGGTCCAGCGCGGTTTCTTCAAGCAGTCGCTGCGCCAGTTCATCCCACTCGCGCAGATAGCCGTGCTCGTCGATGGCGTCGACGATGTAGGCGGCCGCCCGGGCCTGGTCGGGTGAAAACGGCTGCAGCCCGGCCTGCCACGACAGGTGCTCGCGCAGGTCGGGCGCCTCGTGCATGTTGGCCTGGCGGTAGTCGTGCAGCGCGTCCTCGTCGGCGCTGCTGCGCTCGCCCTTGGGCGGCGCGCTCTGGTAGATGTCGTCCCAGTCGGCGTCGACCGGCAGATTCTCGGGGATGTCCTCGTCGCGGCCGCGCTTGTCGTCGGCGCTGTCCTGCTGCTGTTCGGGCGCGGGCGTTTCGCCGTCTTCGACCTCCAGCATGAGGTTGCTCTCGAGCGCCTGCTGGATTTCGGTATGCAGGTCGAGCGTGGAGAGCTGCAGCATGCGGATGGCCTGCTGCAGCGCCGGGGTCATGGTCAGCGACTGCCCTATCTTGAGGGACAGTGATTGTTTCACTGGGCCTCCTCGCGTTCGTCAGTAGGGCGGCGGCTTCGTCTCACAGGCGGAAATCCTCGCCCAGATATACCTTGCGGACCTTTTCGTCGGCCAGTACGTCCTCGCGGTTACCTGCCGCGATGACGCTGCCTTCGCTCAATATGTAGGCGTGCTCGCAGATTCCCAGGGTTTCGCGCACGTTGTGATCGGTAATGAGCACGCCGATGCCGCGATCCTGAAGGTGGCGCACGATGCTGCGGATATCGCCTATGGAGATCGGATCAATACCGGCAAACGGTTCATCCAGCAGGATGAAGCTGGGTTCGGCCGCCAGGGCGCGCGCAATTTCCACGCGCCGGCGCTCGCCGCCGGACAGATTGATGCCCTTGGCGTCGGCGATGTGGTTGATGTGCAGCTCGTCGAGCAGGCTGCTCAGCCGCGCCTCACGCTCGCGCGGTCGCAAATCCTTGCGGACCTGCAGAATCGCCATGATGTTGTCGCTCACGCTCAGCTTGCGGAATACCGACGCCTCCTGCGGCAGATAGCCCACCCCCAGCCGGGCGCGGGCATGCATGGGCAGCCGCGTCAGATTCTCGTCGCCGAGGAATATCTGACCGGCATCCGGCTGCACCAGACCAACAATCATGTAGAACGACGTGGTCTTGCCGGCGCCGTTCGGCCCGAGCAGGCCGACGACTTCGCCGCTGCGGACTTTCAGCGACACGTTCTCCACCACCCAGCGGTCACGGCCGCGGTAGCGCTTGCACAGGCCTTCGGCGCGCAGCGTCTTTGTCTTTGTCGGGTCCATGCGCGTCAGCGCGGCTCGGCCGCGGGCAGATCGGCGGCAGGCGGCTGGCTGCCGGCGTCGGATTCGGGCTGGATGGTGATGCGTACGCGATCGCCGTCCGGCGCGCTTTCGGCCTGGGTGGTGGCGGTGTTGATGTGGTGGCGGATGGTTTCGCCGCTGATCACGTCACCGCCGCGCTCCACCAGTGCCTTGCCGGTCAGCACGATCACCGCCTTGCTGGATCGGTACTCCATGCGGTCGGCGTGGCCGGTGACCAGGCTTTCGGAGTTCTCGTCCGGCGGCTTGCGCAGGGTGGCCGGCGCGCCCGTCAGCACCGCTTCGATGGCGCCCGAGTCGGTGTTGCGGCTGATGGTCAGCTGTTTGCCCCGCAGCTCCAGTCCGCCCTGTTCCAGGAAAACCCGGCCGCGGTAGACGCTCACGCCGGTGCGCTGGGAGTACTCGGCCTCGTCGGCCTCGATGTTGATCGGGTAGCTCGCCGTGGGCCGGTCACGCTCGGCCGCGGCCGCTTCACCGTTGCCACTGCGCTGCGCCAGCAGCGGAGAGCTTGTCAGCAGGCCGGCGGCGACCAGGGCGGCCGCCCAGAATCGGCCCGCCGGTATCGGGCGGAGGCGTTCAGGGTTCATAGCGCACGCTTACATCGTTGTGCAATTTCAGACGGTCATCTTCCAGGAAAACCGTCATGCCGGTGCCCTGGGCGGTGCGGGCGCCACTGCGCGCGGTGACGCGGGATTCGGTCTCGATCCGGTTGCGATTGGGCCGGATCCAGGCTTCATCGGTTTCGATCTTCACGTTGTCGCCATCGTCGCGGCGCATGGTCGCGCTGACGTTGTCGCGCAGCAGGATTTCCTCCTGCCCGGGCGGCACGTGGCCGTGATCGGCGTGCAGAATCCATTCGCCCGAGGCCGCCGCGTCATCCGCGTCGCTGCCGCCCATGTAGTGTACGTCAATGTCGGTAAGCTCCGAGGTGTCGTCGGGAAAATGCAGCGATTCGGTGACGTCCATCCGGTAGGCGAGCAGGCCCTGCGGGTTCATCTGCCTGACCGTGGCGCGCCGCAGGTAGTAGTCGCTGTTTTCGGGCAGATCGACGCGCGGCAGCATGCGCTCGCCCAGGCTGCCGTAATGCAGGACGGCCATCGCCACCAGCGCCAGCAGCAGGACACTCAGGGCGGTCCGCATCAGCGGGCCGCCTCCCGGGCGCTGATAAGCATGTCGCAGGCTTCGCGCACCGCGCCGTGGCCGCCCGCCCGCTGGCTTACCCAGTCGGCCGCCGCCAGCACCTCGTCGACGGCGTCGGGGACCGCCAGCGCCAGCCCGGCGGTTTCCATGATCTGCAGATCCGGCAGGTCATCGCCCATGACCGCCGCTGCGGTGGGCGCCACGCCCAGCGTCTCGCACAGTTCGCTGAAGGCGGGTCGCTTGTCGTCGACCGCCATGTAGATGTACTGCAGGCCCAGCGCGAGCAGGCGATCCTCTACCGGTCGGCTGGGGCGGCCGCTGATGACGGCCGGCGTGATGCCCATGGCCTGCAGCCGTTTCAGACCCAGCCCGTCGCGCACGTGCATGGTCTTGAATTCGGTGCCTTCGGGGCCGAGATAAAGCCGGCCGTCGGTCATGACGCCGTCCACGTCGAATACCACCAGCTCGATGCGGCTGGCGAGTTCGGTCAGTTGCTGGGGCGCGAGTGGCATGGTCTTGAAAGGCTCCGGAACAAAAAAAGGCTACAGCACGCCTGCGCGCAGCAGGTCGTGCATGTTGAGCGCGCCGATCGCGCGACCCTGATCATCCAGCACGAACAGGCCGTTAATCTTGCGCTGCTCCATGATGCGCAGCGCCTCGGCGGCGAGCATGTCGGCCCGGCCGGTCAGGGGCGAGGCGGTCATGACCTCGGTCACCGGGCTGTCGACGTTGGCGCCCTGGTCCAGCGCCCGACGCAGATCGCCATCGGTAAACAGGCCGGTGAGTTGGCCGTTTGCATCGGCAACGCCGGTCATGCCCAGCTGCTTGGCCGTCATTTCGAGCAGCGCGTCGCGCAGACGGGCCTGCTCGGTGACGACCGGCAGGGCCTCGCCCGTGTGCATCAGATCGGACAGTCGCAGCAGCAACCGGCGGCCGAGTGCGCCGCCGGGATGGGCGCGCGCAAAGTCCTCGGCGGTGAATTCGCGCGCTTCCAGCAGCGCAATTGCCAGCGCATCCCCCATGGCCAGACTGGCGGTGGTGCTGGCTGTAGGCGCGAGGTCGAGCGGGCAGGCTTCAGCCGGCACGCTCACGTCCAGATGCACGTCGGCCAGGCGGGCCAGCGTGGAGTCGGGTCGGCCGGTCAGGGCAATCAGCGGTACGCCCAGGCGCTTGACCAGCGGCAGGATCGTGAGCACTTCCGCGGTTTCACCGGAGTTCGACAGGGCGAGCAGGACGTCGCCGGCGGTAATCATGCCCAGATCGCCGTGGCTGGCCTCGCCGGGGTGCACGAAAAACGCGGGCGTACCGGTGGAGGCCAGCGTTGCGGCAATCTTGCCGCCCACGTGACCCGACTTGCCCATCCCGGTCACCACCACCCGGCCCCGGCAGGCATATAGCTGCCGGCAGGCGTCTGCAAAGCGGTTGTCGATGCGTCGTTCCAGGTCGGCAATGGCCTGCGCCTCGATACGCAGCACCCGGCGCCCCTGCTCGATGAGCGGCGCGTTGCCAAGCGTGGCCGAGTCGCCAGTCGCGCGGTGCTGTGTCACGGATTCCTGCATGCGGCCAGCATAACCTCATGTCGGCCCTTGTTCATGCTGTTATCGGCAATACGGCCTGTTTATTGCTAGCAACCAGGGCGCTGCGGCGCTATTGGCCGACGCTGGTGACGTAGAGCGCGCCCTCGTAGATCACGAACACGACCAGCAGCGCCGCGCCCGCCAGCCGGCCCACGTGGCGGGCGGGCAGGGCGCAGAGCGCCACCAGCGCCAGCGTCAGGCCCAGCATGACGGGCAGGTCACGCAGCAGCAGATCGCGGCTGACCCAGCCGGGGGCAAGCAGCGCCGGAACCGGCAGAACCGCCAGCAGGTTGAACAGATTGGAGCCCACCACGTTGCCGAGCACCAGATCGTGCTCGCGCTTGGCCACGGCGGCGATGGCGGTGGCCAGTTCCGGCAGGCTGGTGCCCACTGCGACGATGGTCAGGCCGACCACAAGCTCGCTGACGCCCAGGGCATAGGCGATGTTCGATGCGCCCCAGACCAGCATCTGCGAGCTGACGGGGAGCAGAACCAGCCCGATAAGTAGGCTGATCCAAGCCCCTTTCAGGCCGATTCCCTCGGGGATTTCGAGCTCCGCGGTGACCGGATCGTCCTCGCCGCGCAGCGCGGCGCGGGCGATGATGAACAGCACGCCCGCCAGCCCGGCCAGCATGAGCACGCCGTCCAGCACGGACAGCTGCCCATCCAGCGCCATGAGCAGGATGCCAACGCTGACCAGGACCAGCAGCGGCAGCTCGCGCCGCATCAGGCCCTGGCCCACCGCGACCGGCGCCAGCACGGCGGCGCAGCCCAAAACCAGCGAGATGTTGGCGATGTTCGAGCCCACCACGTTGCCGATGGCCAGGTCGGCCTTGCCCTGCAGCGCCGCCACGATGGCCACGACCATTTCCGGTAGCGACGTGCCAATGCCCACGAGGGTCAGGCCCACCAGCAGGGTGGGTACGCCGAAATGCCGGGCAATCGCCGCGGCGCCCACCACGAAGCGATCCGCGCTGAAGACCAGCAGGACCAGTCCGGCAACAACACTGGCAAGGCTGAGCAACATGACGGTTCCGGCGAAGAGTAGGTGGCGTGATGATTGCGTGGCGCCGCGCGGGCTGTATGCCCGAGATGTCCGCAGCGTCCGGGCCGCGCAGTCTAGTGTAGTGCGCCACACTGTCTAGCGCTTATACCGGCCCCATTTTCCGCCATGCGGCGTTGCACCTCCTCGCCATAGCTACGGCTATGACTCGTCGGCGCGCCTTGCGTGACGAAAAATGGAACTC